>DUMZ01000011.1 GCA_012839565.1 Anaerolineaceae bacterium | reverse complement strand
TTCTAAAAGACTCGATGTCCTTTGATTCGATTGTCTTAGGCGCGTTTTTATTTGAAAAATCAGTCACACCGCCTGTCATCACTTCTTCCTGATTAGGCGAAAGTGTGCAAGAAGCCAGGACGATTATTAGCATGGGTATAAGAAGTAAATATAAGTGTTTCATAGTGAGTTCCTTGTCATTATTCGTTGCCACTCGATTGAGAAGTGGGGCTTGGAAATGATATTATAGGCGATCTGTGTGATGAAAGCACCTAAGCGGAGATTCTAAGGATAATAATTAGAGATTTTTCATTAAATACAGATCTTCTTTCTTAACAAATTCACCGTCTATAAATTCAATGTAATCATATTTTCTTCCGTCTAGGATTGGTTCAAAATTATAATCAACAATCACGATCTTTCCCTCTATCTCATCAATATAAGTTTTGAATTTAGGGATTTGTTTTTTATCCAATGCACACTCTATCGATCTGTTCTTCTTATATTTATGACCGAAGATTACACCTCTGAGATTGTTACCAAAAGATAAGAACTGGTTGTCTGTTCTTTGTATTAAACGGAATTCAGACTCATACTTCCATTCTTCATGCTTTCTTTTCAAACTTTCTAAGATAAATTCATCATAATCTTCAATTTCCCCATCGTGATAAAAATGATTAGAATGTTCAACATATGAAACTTTCGATACACTTCCAAACGCGATCTTATTGAAAATCAAACAAATTCCATGATAGTTATCTGCATAATGGGCCCACATTACAGGGTTTAAATGATTATCGGTTAAAGATAAAACTTTGAAACCATTGCGTTTTTCTAAAATAACTGGCGGTAATTTTCCTGCCTGGAACCAAATTGACGAACCTGCAGTTCCTGGAAAAACTACGCTATTGGGACATTCAAAAACATCATTTAGTTCTTTTACATCAGGAAGATACAGCCTGGAATTCTCAATAATATCCAAGATATGCAAGATGTACTCAGGTTTGCTCAAAGATTTATACTTGTAGATGAACTCTTCTTTAATTCCTGTCACCGCTTCCTCTTTTGCATAATCAAACAATTAACAAATAAGAACATTTATAAAACATCTTCCAATAACACCCATGCGTCATTACTCATGTCTTCACTGTAAGCTGTGTTATTGATATATAGTCTGCTGTCTTTATCACGCACAAAGCCAAATTCATAATCATGTTTTTTAGCGAAGTCTGATAAGGCTTTAAATTTATTTTCTGCCTGAATATCTATATTCGCGCTTTCGCCTTGTCTTTCACCTCCTTTGGTTTCAATAAGCCATATTGAACCATCTGTCATTTTTAGAACATAGTCAGGATAAAAGAGTCGTTGCTTGAAAAAGGCATCCGTATAGACTATCGACAAGTACTGTTGACCGCTATCACCATTCTTGTAAATGTATTTAACATTCTTGTTTCTCTCACAATACCACTCAAAAAGCCGCTCACTGCTCGACCGCAAGAAATCCGTTATCATCGAGCTATTGTAACCTTTGTAAACATTTGTTTCGAGTTCGTCGATGCGTTTCTCGTATGGTGAATAACGATAATGTTCTTCAAGCGGAATTTTTAAGTCGACAGTTTTGCTAAACGGAGCGGCATAATTTCTCGCGTCACTCGAAATTTTTGCAAAATCATCTTTCAGTTGGTCTATGTTGTTGATGACAAAAGCGTAATATTCCCGCAGACTCAGATTGAGAAGCTTGTAGTTTCTATTCCCAAAATCTCTGAGGAAAAGTGTTTTAAGAACCTGGTTTGTCTTACTATAGCTTAGTCCGATATATTTTTTGAGCGCATCAATATTATGTTGGAGGTCAATTCCATGGCTGTGCGTATTGACTTCGATGTCTAACTGTCCATATGAGCCAGCTGTTCCCTCTTTTATTGAACGCAAGGTGGAAAATTTGCCTTTCAGATAACTTTGTTTAAGCGTCGTCCCAAAAATAAACCCTCTAATTTCCATACGAACTTTGTTGTCATCTTTTTTACCTGTCAGATTGTAAGTGTCTCTGAAATGCTCAAAGACTCTTGTTCTAATCACCTTTTCGTCAACAAAGTCGGCATCTTGGTCTCGTAATTCTTTTACTAATGTAATAGACCTTGGTTCCTCCTTCAAAAAAACGCGTTGGGTTTCAAAAGCATTTCCCGCATTGATAACTTCTAACTTGTACTTTTCATCAAAGGTATACAGAAAAGAGCAATCCAAAATATCTCTGCCATAATGTCTGGCATTTGGCATTCGGCGAAGCCGTCCCAGGGTCTGAATTTCAAATACTTCAGACATATTTTCACGGAGTTTAACCAGTATTTTCGCTCGAGGGCAATCCCAGCCGGTAGAAATGGCTTGTTTAAATAACATGAATACGGGTGTAGCATCAGCTTTGGTGATAGCATCTTCTTCAGTGGTGCCAATGTTTATCTTGCCTAATTTTTTGGAATTCAACTTTTTATCAGCAGTCGTTTCAGCACTAAACCAACTGGCAAGAAGTTTGTTTTCGTAGGTATAGCCCATATCATTAAGCTTGTTTTCAACATGCTCAATTAAGGCATCGCTCAAACTTGGAAATTGAACCAAAACGAGCGGGCGAATGTTTTCTCCTTCTTCTTTATACGCTTGCGCGATTTGTTTTCGCACTTCATTAGCCTTTTCGAGCAACAAATCCGTTTCATGGCTCAAATCATCAATTTCTACATAGTCAAGTCCGTCATTAATGTACATAAAACGGGTGATGAGTCCCTCATCAATCACATCCAACTCATCAATTTCGTAGTATTCACCGCTCACTCTTCTGGTAGGCGTGGCTGAAACCCTGATTTCATAAAGTGCGTTCATGCTGCTTATGACATCATCAGCTTTCGAGGTGTTGTTTTGGTGTTCTTCATCGATGATGATTAGAAAATTGAGTTTTTTGCGGTGGGCTTCGCTAATTCTTTCAAACAGGTTTTTTCTTTCGCTCTCGTTGAGGGCTCGGTTACCTTTTTTGGTTATCATTTCCCAGTTGATGAAATAAGTCGTACCGGCTTCAAAGCCACTGTTGATAATATCAAGCACATCGGCTGTTTTTAGGCTGGGTGCGAATCGCTGCATCTTTTCCCGGGATTGTTCTTCAAGATTGCCTCTGCCAGGGCAAAGCCAGCAAACGACCGTGTTGTCATGATACGTTAAATACTTTTCAATATAAGCAATCAGGATAACCGTTTTGCCACTGCCGGTTGGACTTTTTAAAACAATTTTGGGCTTGGAATTGATGTTGGTGGTCGTTTCGAAAAGAAAATCAACAGCCCGTTCCTGAAAATTTTTTAAAGTTATACCAATCATAGTTCACCAACTTCTCTAAGCTCATTGCGAAAGTAGTATTCCGGAATTTCAATCACGGTAATATCTTTTTTGTCTAAAATTGCCTGGTCTGTTTGTGAAAGAAAGAATCCTGAAGGGATAAACAGCTTGCCACCTTCCTGAATGCTCTCAAGCACTTTAGGCAATTGTTCTTCATGCTCAAGCATGATTACTTTCTTGCCGTCAATCTCAATATGGTTTTCCAGCTCGATAAGTTCTTTGATGTGCTCCATCATAAGGCTTGAAATGCTTTCATCCTGATTGAACTTTTTGATGAAATCTGTTTTGAAGTATTTAAGGTTGTGGGGCAAATCTGTTTGAATGTTTTTCAGGCGTTGATAAGTGACTTCTTCGCAAATATTATTTTCATTATTTGTGCAGAGAATATAGCGACGCTTTCCACCGTCTTCTGCATTGAGTTGTGCAACCGCATGTCCGGTCGTTCCACTACCAGCAAAAAAATCGAGAACTGTAATGTTTGAATTGTCATTGCTGGTTACTGAATCAATTAATTGTTTAATTAAACGTAAAGGCTTTTTTCCATTTTTGAAAGAAACACCACCTTCTTGAGCAAGATTACCTCCGTCCGAGGAAAAACCTTTCCATAAGTTACCTCTTACACTACGCTCGCCATAACTTGAGAAGTAATCGTCAGCCTTTCCAAGCTTGTCTTTGTAAACAAATAAGCGCTTAGCACTTCCATTTTCCTCTAAGATATATGGTTTTTCTTCATAGTAAAAAAAAGAAACTTCACCCAAGCAATCAATAAAGTCTTTAGGAATATCTGTGACCTCATCTGCTTTCCTAAATATATTTTCAGATACCTTGGCATCATAGAGCCAGTTTCTTGCATTTTCGCTCGAATAAAGAACCTTACCTAAATTCGATAAAGATACTTTCAATCCTAACGCATCAAAAACTTGAACAACCTGTTCAGTTTTTTCTAATAGTTCTTTTAAGGGGATTAAAGTTGCTTTCGTTTCGTCGTAATATAGTGAATAGTGAGTATCAAATCCTGGTATATAATCGAATTTTGGTTTCTTCATTATCATTGTGTCGTTGCCATTTGTGTACCCAAGGACAAATTCGGTTGTTTTTACAACACTCCCTTTCATGGCTGGAATTCTTCGTGGTCCTCCGATAATAGAAGTCTCAACATGTAAATCTGCAACAAATGATTCTTCTCCAAAAATTTCATCTAACAGCAGTTTTAACTGGAACCCTTCATTTTTATCAATTGAAATAAAGATAATTCCTTCATTAGTTAATAGCCTTTTTGCAATTCGAAGTCTTTTTTCCATAAAAGAAAGCCATTTAGAATGTAAAAAAGTGTCCTCCTTTTCAACGAAACTGTCATTATAGAAAAAGTCTTTTTTACCCATATTATATGGAGGGTCAATATAAATTACGTCTATTTTGCCTTTGTGTGTTTTCTCAAGCAGTTTAAGGGAATGAAGGTTATCGCCTTCCAGTAAAAAGTTGTAGGATTCTTCTTCGTTAGCAACAATTTTACGGGTTCCATCTTCAATAAAAACGGGAATGTTATGCGCTAACATTTCATTCACTTCTTCGGAGTGCTCTTCCCAAACAAGCCCATATTTTTTCTCGGTCAGCGCGTTTTCAATCTCGGTTATCGCGCGGATATGCTCTTCATCATCATTGAGTGTCTTCAATTGCTCCAGATAAGCGAGCATTCTCTCTCGTTTGATTTTAGATAAATTTGTCAATTCAGCTCCTTTCAACGAGACTTATGAAAGAGTCTCATAACAAATATTTCTGCTCTCACCTTCACCTTAATAAATCAAAAGGAATTTTGTATGAAATTAGTCCTATGTCTAGTTTTAGAGCGATTCCTTTATACAATGATTTCTGTAAAAATCAGCGGAATAAATCCCTCACCAATTTTTTATTATTCTCTTCTACTACGTCACCAATTCCTTCAATGAGCAAATTAATCAGCTTCGTAATATAGTCATTATCTATGTAGTATTTTAAGTCTGGTTCCGATTCAATTTTTTGCCACAAAATTCTTTCAACATCTCTTTTATATAGTCCTTTATTAAACATAATCTATCCTTGGTAAGTTTGTAAGACTTGCGTGATTAATAGGGAAAGCAGTTCTATTGTTTGTTTCTGCACGCGAATCCAATTGTTATATTTTGCTCTTGTATTTACAATCTCTGGATTGTGATTAGCACGTTCAAATATCTCATTATTGACTTTTTTTCTTGTGGTTTCATCTATAGATTGCTCATTTTCTGATCTTATAACCATTTGATATATATCTTTGCCTTCATTATTTAGAATATCGCTTGAAATATATTCTCCCAAGTTTGTTGCAGTGCAAGGTTTTATGTTGTTCTCAATAAACACAGAATTACAAATACATTTTGCTGCGCAACTCGCTGTTTCTCTCACACTTATGTACTCATGAATCGTGTCTTCCAATTTTTCCATCTGTGTTCGCAGAATTTTTGGCACTTCTAAGTAGCGTGTGTCTGCTTTTATTCTTCCCCATGCTAAAAATTGAGGACGGGGTATTATTGTTTGTATTCCTTGTACAAATAATATTTCGTTTGGAAAAGGGTTTTCTTCAAGGATTTTTTCCTGTATATTCACCAACTCATCATATAAAGGACTGTAAATTACATTCTTACGTTTTATATTCCGTTCTGTTCTCTGTTGTTTCGAATTGACCCATACAGAACCCAATAAAGAAAAAGCCCCACCTACAATTGCGCCTAAAAGTGTTCCTCCAATACCAATTATTGTTGGATCGGCTAAATAACCCTGAAAATCTATATGCCTTATAAATATAAATATCAAGGAGATAATTGACACTATCCAAAGAATAATTACAATTATTCGATGTTTCTGTAAAAACACTTTTACTTTTAACAAGGTTATCACTATATCCTCTTTTCTTACTACGTGTTTTTGATAATGGTCATAATCGCTCAAATGAAAACATTCCAGTATTTGAAAAATGGGCTTCTGATCAATGTCGATGAAAGCCCAATGAAATCATCCAGCGTATAGTAGTATAACCAAACAACAATTATGAAAACCATAAACATCCGGTTTAACATTTACATCTCTAAGAAAAAAACTATTAGTTCCTCCCACTCAATCATCGCTGGGGGTTTGGAGATGATGTCGTAAACCACGCGGGTGATGCGGAGAACTTTCACACCCATATTATACGTCATACTGGGCTGCTTTTCGTTAATTCAATGCCGCATGAACTTTTTGCGCAGGGCGATGGTCAGGAAACAGATGGCGATTCCCGGCAAAAGCAGGGCTGCGATCAAAATCGGGTTGACGGAACGCACTGAACACGCTGAACACGCTGGGCCTGCTGATAGCATCGCGTTATTGAAGTCAGTTGGCATTGTTTCCGGTGCCTGATAAGTTTCCACATCATCCAGGTAAAGTGGCACGTCGTTTTGCGATTCCAGCACCACCTGTACCATGACAAACTCAACTTCTCTGTCTGCCAGGATTTCCGGGACTTCGAAAAGAATCTCGGCGGTTAGCCATTCTCCGGGTGACTCCGAAAGTTCATATAGCTTGCTCCAGGCATAACTGTTCTCCAGGATATTGCCTTCGGAGTCCATAGGATGCATATTCAGCCACAGATAACCGTAGGGCCGACTTGCTGGTGGGGTGTAATAGTGTACGCGGGACGTAAACAGCCCCGGTTCTACCGGAACTATTTGATATATGGCGCCGAAAGACCAATGGTTATGGGCTTTTACACTTTGGAGTCCTGTTCGCACAAATGGTGGGTTATCAATTCTCGTAAACGTGCCGGGGTCTTCCACCCATGGAATCCAGTCATCTTCCGGCTGGCCTAAGTCTCCCAAAGGGCCTTCTTCAAAAGAGGGGTCAACAATCAGATTCTCGCCATTAAAGCGGCTGACAATCAAACGGCAGAACTCCCGGCTATAGGAAGGGGTCATTGCTCCCGCCAGTTCCATAACACGATTCAGGACTGGCCCGCCATCTGCTTCATGTTGCTCGATGTAGTCAACAATCGCCCATAACGGACTTGGATTGAGGCTGTCATCGGACAAGACTTCTTCGAAATATTCCACAGGATTATTGATTAAAGGATCGGGATCATTCAACAAAGCTGAATATCTGGCCAAAGCGACGTCGCGCATTTGGTATAGCTGATCGAGAAAACCGTCTTGTAGTAATTCAAGGGCTTCAGCTTCAGTCAGATCGCTGAAGGTATGGGGGTAGGCAAGCGTGGTTGCCTCTTGCAAATCATAAAATTTGCGTATGGCTTCCAGACGTTTAATCTGATTCGCGTTGCCGCTGTGTTGCACCGCCTCCCAGGCATTATCGAGGTGCTCACGCGCGACCGTTAATTTTTGCAAAGGAATGCCGTCTAGATAGTCAAAGGAATTAAACCAAAGATAGGTGAAATTCTTGCATTTTTCAAACCACTTGCTTTGGGGAATGTCCTCAGTCCATATCTCTTCCCAAACTTCGTAGAAGGCTGCCAGATGCGGTGCCGCCTCCTCGCCAACGGCTTTACGGTACCAGCGATTTTCCAAATCATCCAAAGAAGATTGCGGGTCCCAGTAGAGCATGGCAAACACATGCGGTTTTGGGCCTTCATCAACGCTGAACATCGCCTCGGAGAAGAGAAACTTTAGGCCATTAGCTTGAGCAAACTGCAGGTTTTCCTGCAACTGTGTATTGTATATACGTGGCACGAGATACGCGGAGCCATAATCATAGCTGTACCAGCCCAGCTGATCGCTTCGTTCCAGCCAGTCCTGCGTTATTTGATGCCCCTGAGCTTCCTGATCCGGGTCGACCCAGGCTGACCGGTCCTTGGTGATATAGGGAATCATGCTTTCGTGGAATTTCAGCCCTGGCTCTTTGGGGGGATCGTTTAGGTTCCGATAAGCAATCATGCCAAACTTAATATTTCTTCCGGGAAAGGCGGCCAGAACCTTTTCAATGACCGCGTTGCTCCACTTGCAATAGAGGTCGGTCATATGTACAAGGCCCTCGCTGTTCAGGCCATGGATCGCCTCCTGCTCGGCCAGTTCCTGCTCGCAATACCCTCCCGAATCGTTGACACCTAATGACACACTGACTAAATCCGGATCATCTTTCAGCAGGGCGATAATCTCGCTGGCGGCGACTTCGATGGTGCCCGGTTCCGAAAAGCGCGGTTGCCAGGCAATTTCATCAACAGGGCGGTAATGCTCGCCATCGTGGATGGGATAGTATTCCGGATGTTCGTCATAGTATTTGTCGGGATCAAAATAATAGTGGAGGGCATGGCTAAAGTTGCCCATTTTTGTGTGAGAATATACCTGCAAGCCTTGATTTAGCAGCCAATCGATGGGGGGCTGAATGTTGTAGGCATAGCGAACGTTAAAGGCGGGGGCTGAAGATACCAGCACCTGCGGGATGGCTATTTTATCCCAGCTTGGTGTGTCCGCTCCGTAAGGTCCTGGCATTAGCCATTCAACATCGAGATATTTTCTCAGAAAGGCGGCGGCCCCATAGCGCACACCAAGAGGTGTGGGCGATTGAATAACCACATTGTCGGCATACGGCGCGAAGACGTAGCCATGATTACCGTCAAAATCAGCTTCGGCATTTAAATCGATTAGGGTTTGCTCCAGAGCGGGATGAGGGTTGAGCCCGTTCCAGCCGAGATTGATTTTTATTTTCCCGGCAATGCTTCCCGTCTTTGGGGAACGGCGAAAATCGAATGCTGAAATTTGTGGCAGTTCATGTCCGGTCGCGTCTTTAAAATGCTTCTTGATGAGTGCCGCGGCGTCAGTGATATATTCATATTCCGTATCCGTTAAGTTGCCTTGATTGCGAACAACCAGCACGGCTTTAACTTCATTGTTTTCAAATAAAATGAGATTCGAGCTGACAACCTGAGCGGACGTTGGAGAGAGATTACACGCTATTGCCATGAGGAATATGAGCGTGGCAAGTAGAACAGCAGGGATTTGCTTGTGTCTGTTTGTTGATTTGATTTCAATAAGTCGTTTCATTAAATCACCTCCTTATTGATTGTGCAAATAGGGAGCCGGATCACGGCCTGGGCTCTCATTGTTGATTTCCTGTCGCGCGAGAGAGCTTTCGCTTAATTGTGCTTTTTTTGAACTTGCTCTTTTACTTATTATATCAAAACGCCCGTTATCGTTTAATGGGCGTTGGATTTTGTTGACAAAGATGAATGGGTCGTTCGGTCAAGTCATCCCGAAAGCGGTAAACCTATTGTGCTTGCTTGTTTAGCCTTTAATTGCTTGTGGGCTTTGCGTCGGTCTTCAATCACCGTTTGAAGGAAAGCACAAGAAAACTGGAGTTTGTAACTGGATGAGGTGGCGCTTTTCTTGATGCCACCCTATTTTATGCCTGGGAAGACAGATGAAAAAAGCTCTACGAAATCTCCCATCCATTCACTTTCAGGGTTTCCGTCCATGTAAAAGTTGATTTTCTCACCGGATTCGTATTCGCAGTGGAGATGAGAGGGCTCATATTCATACGGCAAACCGCTGGTCACTTTGTCGATGCCGTTATAGCTTGCCAGCTTGTGGTTGTCGATTATCTCCTGTAGGCTAACCAGAAATTCCCCGCCGACTACGATTGTTGTCTCCTCATCTTCAAGTTTCCAGGTGAGTTCAACTGTTCCGTCATCCTGTTTTTCCGCGGCAAAGTCATAGCGTGTATAACCGCCCTGTTCATCTGGGTAAACAAACCAGGTTCTAAAAGACTCGATGTCCTTTGAGTCGATTTTCTTAGGCGCGTTTTTATTTGAAAAATCAGTCACACCGCCTGTCATCACTTCTTCATGATCAGGCGAAAGTGTACACGAAGCCAGGAAGATTATTAGCATGGGTATAAGCAGTAAATATAACGGTTTCATAGTGAGTTCCTTGTCATTATTCGTTGCCACTCGATTGAGAAGTGGGGCTTGGAAATGATATTATAGACTATCTACGCGATGCAGTTGCTCTTTGATGATTATCTTGAAAGAGCAGTGTGCTAGGGCTTTATTTGACAGGCAAATCAATAGCGTGATGAAACCAAAATGCTTTTTCTGACAAGGTTTTTGTTTTGACTTTCTAATCTATATATTCCTGTTGTACGAACACCTTGAATTCTTCAATATCAGTAAAGTATTTGTAATTATAACGGTTGGCTACTTCGTACACTCTAGCTGGTCCATCAAGAAGCAGTGCTAATGGCTCACTCAAGCCACTTTGGATTCCTTCTGGCCAAGCAATATCAAAGATTGCTTGAACTTCACCAGATTCATTGATTACTTCGTAATTTAATTCCCCAAGTGGTAATCCATTATCTTCTAACCAAGATAATACATCTAGCAATAACTCCTCTTCTTCCTCTGAATAGGAAATATCGATTGGATACTTGGTTCTGATTTCTGTTGGAATTGCCACTTTTGTTTCAATATCACTTTTATACAACTTATCAAGAAAATCATTAGCCTTTTCCGCTAATAATTCACGTCTTTTAGCTGTAAATTCAAGGTAATTATCCACTTCCCATAACCATTCGTCCAAAGGTATCCAATGCGTGGATAAAGCATCAGGATGCTTTTTTAGAACTTCAGGCATATAGACTTTAGGAGCTTTGGACGATATTGCCAGGTTTGTATCTTTAGTTAGGAATGTGAAGTTGGCTAAAGTGTTTACTTCAGCCTTGTCATAACCGGCATCGTATAGCAATTTTCTCGGGAAAATATGATGAACCTCGAGTGAAGAATGTTTACCCAGCAGTGAGGATGAAAGTTCCACACCAGTCATCCAGTCAACGGAACCACTCATGCGAGTTAATAGATACAATAACGGATAGAATCTAGAACCAACACTCCAAGACAAGAAGTCTGCTGGATGAATGGTTAAATCGCCTCTGGACTTTCTAAGAATTCCGATTAATCCTTCAACTCCTTGTCCATCATTTAGTACGTTTAGATCCTGCGCGAGAGCACTCTCTGTTGAAGCTGAATATCTACCCCAGAGAAAAGCATGAATATACCAGTATAAAATCTTATTCCATGTGTGATAATCAAGGGAACGACTACCTGCTTGCTTTATCATATGGATTATTATTGGTATTGTAAATTTACCTGCTAAGACCCGATCATGGTCCAAACCTAATTTGGAACCAATTTGGTCCAATATGTTCCCCACCATGTTTTTTGTTGCAGGGAGAGAATTTTTAAACGACTTTGTATCAACATTTGTTAAAAATGAAAAATAAGGCTGTCCAGTAAGATAAACTGTAATACATCTTAACAACCAATCCATCGAAAAAGTGAAACCCCGTTCTTTAAAATGTCTAAGAATTGCATTCATTTCATTCCGGGCTTCAGGCCATTGGGCACACAATTTGGCAAGCGCAAGGTCACCCTTGCTTAATTTCGTTCCACCACTGTTGACGTTATTAAAAATTTCAACCACAACATCAATGCTTTTATCGTTTCCAGAAACTTGTTGTATGGGCAACACCACTTTTTTTATGTTGCAAATTGCATTTAATTTAGACAGGTAATTAATATATTCATTCCGCTTTTGAACAAAATTTCCCGCATCTTCTTGCATGAGTTCAGTAACACTAATCCATTTTTTATCCGCATCCATTTTCATTGGAGCGTAAAATTCAAACACCTCTGTTTCAACATTAAAGTATAAATTTGTAAACGCTTTGGAGTCGCCTTCAAAAAATGGGGGAGGCGTTCCTCTAATAATTCCATATAAAGATGTAATTCGTTGCTGGCCATCCAAAATAAGATTTACCGTTCCATGGTGTTGGGGAACATCACCACGAATAATCTCAGTATCAAGCGTAGTGGTCCATATCAACAAGCTGCCTATTGGATATCCTCGATATAACGAATACATGAGCTTTCTTACTTGCTCTCTGTTCCAGACATATCCCCTTTGGAAAACAGGTAATGCATAATTACCTAAATCTATTTGGTTTAAAATTCCAGCTAATTCCATTATTGCTCCTTTTTTTGCGGTAAACTCAAACTATCTGTTTAAGAAAAAATGATCGCTAATTATTTCTTTTCACTCATCGTCGTGGGAAGAAATAATGTATTACCTTAACTATTTATTCTTTAGCTCCCATCGACCGTCTTTAGAACTTCCTGAATATTTGATATAACCAGCCTTTGTAAGTTTTGCTAAATCTCTTTTAATGGTCCTTCTTGACACAGAAAATATTTCAGCCAAATCTAAGGTAGTCGTTTTTGCGTTCTGTTTAATGACTTCAAGTATTTTGCTCTGCCTTTCTGCAACTTTTAATTTTTGACCGTCACTTTGACCGACATTTTGGGTGTCACTTTGGGTGTCACTTTGGGTGTCACTTTGGGTGTCATAATTCAAATTCTTCAAGACGGTGAAAAAGGAAGTCTCTGTTGATCTAAACTCAGGTTTAAATTTTTCTTTGTAATTTTCTTCTGATTCATAGGTCTCAATGATGTTTTTTAAACCTGAGCCACGTCTTTCCATCAAGTTCATGCGAGCAAAAAGATCAGCTATAACAGGATTTCTTCTTGAAGATGCAATATCAAATGGGTCAAGGTCTTGTATAAAAGTCCCATCGTACATACCACCCGGTGAATAGACTTCCAACCGGTCGTCATAGATATCTATATGGACTTCGCTCCCGAAAACAGTATAGTCTCGGTGAATAAGCGCGTTAACAATTGCTTCCTGTACTGCTCGTTCAGGGTATTCTGGATACTCTATTCTATATACCGGGCCCTTTTTCCACATCTTTTTACTGTTTTTCTTTACAAAATCTAAAGATGCGTTTAATAGATATAGAAGATTTCCTTCAAACTCTTTATCATCCAAAGCTTCCATAAGCCCATGCGTTTTATCAAGACCGTTCCATCTCGTACAAAAAATTCTTGATTGATAAACTTGATGCCCGTCTGCAAAAAGAGCACCTGCTATCGTTAAAATACCTTCTTCATCTACCAAGCCGAAAGATTTTAAATCACTTTCTTCAAAAGGTTTCCCGACTCGATTACGATACTCCAACCTTAATTCTCTGAAAGATACATCTTCTAAACGTTTTTCTGATGGTAAAGAATCAAAAGAACGTTTTTGACCTTTCAAAGAAAGATTAACAAGGTCTATTCTTGAAGCTGTGACACTTTGATTTCCAATTCGTTTATAGGCAATTCTCGATCCGCTGTCTACAAGAAAGTAGGGAGTGTTTCTTCCCGCGAACACAGTTAATATTAATATGACTTTCTCTTCAAGCTCTTTTATTTCCATATCAAATTCAGGAATGGGATCTATTTTTATCTTGATTGTTTCACTTATAAATTCAGTATCTCCTTGATAGTCATTTAAGCCAAGAATTGTATTATCTTCTTTTATGCCAAATATCAACTTCCCGCCACGACTATTTGCAAAGGCAGATATGGTCTTTAACCATGACTTTGGCTTGGACCTTTCCAGTGCCTCTTTTTTGTCATAAAGATTTGTTTCCCCTAAGTATTCTTCTAAATTCATAAGTCAGTTATCCTGTAAATATGATATAAAAAAATCCTCACATTCACGTTTTGATGAAACCATTGATTTTAAAGAGAGTTTTCCTACTCCCACTCAATCGTCGCGGGGGGTTTGGAGGTGATATCGTACACAACTCTGGTGACGCCGGGGACTTCGTTGACGATCCTGGACGAACAGCACGCCAAAAGCTCATAGGGCAGGCGCGACCAGTTGCCACTCATAAAGTCCACACTGGTTACCGCGCGCAGGGCGATGGTTTCACCATAGGTGCGCTGGTCGCCCATCACGCCCACGGATCGCACGGGCAAGAGCACAGCAAAAGCCTGTGAACTGCCGGTGTGGGTGTGGTCGCTTTCGTCCCAGGTGAGCAGGTTCGCCTTGCCAAGTTCCTCCAGGAAGATGGCATCGGCCTGTTGCAACGTGGCAACGCGGCTGGGGGTCACTTCGCCCAGGCAACGCACTGCCAGACCGGGGCCGGGGAAGGGCTGGCGCCAAACGAGTTCTGGCGCGATGCCAAGCTCGAGGCCGATTTGGCGCACTTCATCTTTAAAAAGCTGGCGCAGGGGTTCAACCAGCTTGAATTGCATATCTTTGGGCAGTCCACCGACGTTGTGGTGGCTTTTGATGCGCTGGGAACTGTCGCCCACGCCCTGGGACTCAATGACGTCGGGGTAAATGGTGCCCTGGGCTAAAAATTCGAACTCGCCAAGGTCGCGCACGGCGGATTCGAATTCGCGGATGAATTGCTCGCCGATCGCCTTGCGCTTTGCTTCGGGGTCGGTAACGCCTTTGAGTCGCTCAAAAAAGCGCGCGGAGGCATCGACGATGACCAAATGGTCGCCGAGAATAGGGCGGAAGATTTTTTCAACCTGGGCCGCTTCGCCAAGGCGCATGAGGCCAGTATCAATGAAAACGGCGGTAACGTGGCCGCCAAGCGCCTTTTGCACCAGGGCGGTGGTGATGGTGGAATCGACACCACCACTCAGGCCGGAAAGCACGCGTCCATCGCCAACGGTTTCGCGAATTTGGGCGACACTTTCTTCAATGATGCATTTAGAGGTCCAGGTAGCTTCACAGCCACAGACATCAAAGATGAAGCGTTCGATAATTTGTTTGCCATGCTCGGTGTGGTGCACTTCGGGGTGGAACTGCAGGCCGTAAAGTTTGCGATAGGGATGGGCCATGGCCGCGATGGGGCTGCTGGGCGAGCTGGCACTGATTTCCCAGCCGGTGGGCACTTGCTCAACGCGGTCGCCATGCGACATATAGACGCTCAGGTGGTCTTCAGGCAAAAGCGGGTTGTGTTTCACAATCTCAAGCGCGGTGAGGCCGTATTCGTGATGTTCGGCGTGTTCCACGCGTCCGCCCAGTTTGGCTGCCAGGGCTTGCATGCCGTAGCAGATGCCCAAAACGGGCACGCCGATTTCCAGCAGGTAATCTTGCACGTAGGGGGCGTTTTCGGCGTAGATGGACTGTGGGCCACCGGAGAGGATAATGCCCTTAAGCTCGCCATCGCCAACCGCGGGTTTGTCGCAGGCGCGCAATACCTGTCGCACGTTAGCGTTCCAGGGGTAAATTTCGGTGAAGACGCCTAAATCGCGGATGCGGCGGGCGATGAGTTGGGTGAATTGTGATCCAAAGTCTAAGATGGCGATACGGTCAGTCATTTTTCAGCTCCTATAGTCGCGGACGATTGATTAGTGATGGGCAGACGATGGGATCGTCTGTGGGTTTATTTTACCATCATCCGCGCGCTGAATGGGGCATTATGGGTTGTGGTTAAGAGGATGGTTATGAGGCGGTGTGGATTTTTGCTAGCCCATGGCTAGACGGCGGAGTGAGATTGTAATGGAGCGTGGCGATGATATTGATAAACTGGCGTTCGTTACAGAAAATACCCACAGACACGTGGGGTGTTCAAATCCAGTTTGCATTATTCAATTCATTCCATCAATGTAATAGTTGATGTTAAAAACTACTTCGAATAAAAATCTTGCCGGATTTGGGGATCTCTGGCGATGCCGGCTTCGATGATGTCCATCAAATTGTCAAACAGTGCCTGCACCATGGGGTCGTAGACGATGTTCACCGAACCGTCTGCCAGCGAGATGCCCTTGTCGCCGATTCTGTCGATCAAATAGGGCGCAATCAAATTCGCGATGAGATTCAGCACATATGCCGCCATGTCCGTATCCACCCACGTTGCCAGGTCATCATGCAGCACGCCCTGGGTCAAAAGCGCGTGAAAACGCCCATCACCGCTCACCCGCTCGCCGGTTTCGGGGTCAACGGACTTTATCACGGGGTGGTCCACAAAATCCAGCAGTTCAATTTTTGCCAGTTTGGGTTCGCGCAACATGAAAACGACGCTCAGCTGAATGAGCCAGCGCAAATAGGCAAAGGTGTCCATGATGGTTTTTGAAGTTTGCAAAGACGACGCCACATCTGTTTTGCGCTTTTGCACAAGGCTTAATATGTGCTGATAAAGGTCTTCGATGTTCTCAAAATACTGGTAAAACGAGCCCTTGGCGATGCCTGATTTGGCAACAATATTGTTAAGCACCGCTGATTTAAGACCGTTTTTCGAAAACTCATCAATGGCTACGGCTTCAATGCGCGCCCGTCGCGCCGCGCTGAGGTTGTAAAATGTTGGCTTTGGCATAATTTTTTCCTTTACGACTGATTAGTCATATTCTATAACGGCAGCAAAACAATGTCAACATGATATGACAGACTTCACCGTAAATATACTGATGTTTGTGAAGCTCTTTTATGCCATCATTTTTAATGGTTTTGGCACGAATCGCCCTTCCAAAGCGACGTATTATATGTAGCTACAATTTATAATAGGAAAAAGCCTATTGAGACAAGACTTAGAATGATGAGCAAATCTAAAGCAGAAAGCCAAACTGGCGAAAAGGCCCACAGTTTTTCTGAACTTTATCGCCGGCACGTGAACCAGGTCTATTACTACATCTACAGCCGTGTTCAAAATACAGCGGATGCTGAAGATATCTGCTCAGAAACATTCATTACCGCACTCGAAACGCGTCACAAATTGCGTGATGAGAGTCGCTTTAAGCCCTGGCTCTTCACAATCGCGCGAAACAAAGTTAACGACTACTTTCGCAGAGTCTACCGGCGACCTAAGTCAGAATTGACCCCAAAAACCGTCGATAAAATCAGTCTAATCGATTATCACGATGGTTTGGACCGGGATCGAATGCTCGCCTTGGAGCAAATGCTAAATGCTCTAACTCCGATTGAACAAGACTATATCCGATTGCGCCTGATAGCGGATTTGCCTTTCGCGGATATCGCGCAAGTGTTGCGCCAAAGTGAAAATAAAGTAAAGAAAGCTTACTACAGGCTGGTGGAGCGTCTAAAAGCCCAGGTAGAGGAAAACAATGACTAAGTTAAGCGATTTTGAAAAAGAACTTAAAAGTGTTATCAAGATTGAGGAACCCGATGGTGCTTACAAAAACCGTTTGCAGGCACGCTTGCGAGAACGGGAACTCAATGGGGTAACAGTGCCTCAGAAAGCTAATCTGCGATGGGTCTATGTCGCAATCCCGCTGCTTATTGTCATGGCTGTGATTCTGATTGCAGGACCGAACAAGGTGCTGGCGCAAATTAAAAGCTGGCTGGGCTTTGTGCCGGGTGTGGGTATAGTTGAGAAAGATGCTGAGATTTGGACACTTCAGGAACCCGTTGTGATGACGAAAGATGGTGTCGAATTGCAGATTAAAGAAGCCTGGTTTACACCGGAAAAATCGGTGGTTAATTACGCTTTCTTTAACGTCCCTAACCCGAATTTCTATCCAGGCATGGTTTTGGAACAGTGCTATTTGCCGGCCTGGCTTGAAACTGAAGATGGCACCCGCTATGAAGAAATTAAAATGGGCGAATTTCCGGAGCTTCCTGCCGGAACAGCGCAAGTCAGCCTGCATGTGCCTTGCATTTGGAACACGGTTTTGAATAACAGCGCGCCACAAGACTGGCAAGCAAGCCTGAACCTGACGCCAGCTGGTGATGACGTCACCATTCAGGACGTACATATGATGGCAGATGCTTTACCGGAACCGCAGGTGGTGCCCATAGAAATCCAGGACTCAAGTGCTTTGGAAACAAGGTTTGAAGACTTGGATAATCCTATCCCCTTACCCAAAGCAGAAAAAACTATTGAAAACGGGGTGCAAATCCATAACATTATTAGAGATGGTGACGCGCTCGTCTTGACTGGTACATTTAGTGGCGCGGCTGATTTAGGTGATTTGTACTTACAGGGTGAGATAAAAATCGAAGATGCTGATGGTAACTATGTGCCTTATCGTATCCCGGAGAATATCAGAACACTCATCCCTTACGAGAATTACAGTTATGGCATGAACTGGGCGATTGAGATGCGTCCGGGTGGTTTCAAAGCGCCTTTCACTATTAAACAGCTTGCTTCTACCGCGAAACGCACGGATGATGTCTTTGACTTTGAAATTCAGCAAGAAAATTTTGACAAGCCACAAAAAAGTGGTGAAGAGCCGATTTGGCTCTATGCTCATGACCTTAGTCGCAGCTTTGGGGATTATTTTTTGAAGGCAATGACTGTCAACATTCAACGCGAGATACATTCTTCAGCCCATTTTTACAGCGGGCCGTATATCTTTGATGCCAGTCTCGATTTGTGGGACCCCGAAAGTGGAACTTTTTTACCGGGATTCGAAGAAACTGTTTCTAAAGGTGATTTTCTTACGCTGGGAAGTTTTGGCGCAAAATTTAATGGGCGCATGCCACTTGATCAAGAAAATTACCGTCTGCGTGTCAGCAAGCCCTTAATAGTGGATAAAACTTTTGAACTTAGCACCACTTGGATGCCCGATGAAGCCTTGCTGAGTGCTGTCGCGGAGCAATCCGGGCAACCTGAAGCGATTATTTCCTATGAAAGCTTTGTTGTGCCGGATATTGACCCTGAAAAAATTCCCCAGGGATTAATTCTTGGTTTCGGTGATACGCAAAAAACGCTGGAACTCAAAGATCTGCAAGGAAATTTAATCTCAAGCATAGAAAGCAACTATGGAGGCTTTTCTTTTGAAGGACGCAAGTTGGTTTATGCCAGAAGTGCCAGAGAAGGGGAAGGGCAGCGGGAGTTGGTTGCACTGGATATTGCGACTAAGGAAATAACTGCCCTGACCCGTTTAGAAGATGATAATGTGTATATGCCCCGCTGGTCTCCGAATGGTAACTATTTGGCATATCTTGGTGATAATAATGGACTATACATCTTCAATATTGAAAACGAACAATTTAGGGTGATTTCAATGGCTGACCCCGTGGAAATATTAGGTTGGTCTAATGAGAATGAACTATATATTTCTGAACACGGATATGGCAGTGGGAAAGATAAATTGTACGTTTACACTGTAGAATCAGACAATACTCGTGAAATAATAGTCCCTGGTATCAGCATTTGGGGCTCAAACTACCCCACAATATCGCGTTTTGATGGCAGGATGGTCGCTAACAATACCGCTGGAGATGAGTTATATGTATGGCAACCAGGCGTTGGGCAACCCCGATTGATTGTCGAAGGTTTTGAGCTCCACAGTTATGGCTGGTTTGATCAGGAATGGGTGATTGTAAGTCTGCGAATCCGTGAAACTCAGTCAGAGATTACTGTGTTAATCAATGTCGATAATGGTGAAATTATCCGCATTCCAACTGTGCCTGGCGTACCATTTGATATTACGCCTGTGAAACAGTAAGAAGCAAGTCTGTTTACAGGTGAAATGGTAAACAAACTTACAAGAGCCTTGACGCAATCAAACGTCAGGGCTTTTTTGTGTGTAATGACGAACCTATACCTGCTCGTACCTATATACAAAAAGCCACTCATGTAAAAATGTCGTCAATCCTGTGGCGAAGTGGTATCATTATGAAGCAAAACATTATCATTTTGCCAGGTGGAGGCTTGGCCTTGGACGAGCAGTCAAAACGGACACGAACACGACTTCTTCTTATTATTCTGATTTTGATTACCATCCCATGCTATATTTTGGGACTGGTGCTTTTGCGCCTGAACCGTGATTCACGTCCAGTTGCTCCCACGCAGACCAGCACGGTCTTTATACCTTATATAGACCCCAACACACCTACCATCACGCTTACCGAATACCTAACGCGCACGGCGACCACAACCCCAACCGAAACGCCCACGCTTTTACCCACCGAAAGCCCTACACCGTCTAAAACAGCCAGCCCTACGCTGACAGAAACCCCCACAGAAACCGCGGCTTCGCCTGACTTGCCCACGGATGCACCTGAACCCAGCGAAACACCCGCGCCAAGCGCGGAGCCGATAAATCCTATACCAACAGAACCCTAGAAAGAGATGCCTATGACCTTCGAATTGATACCCTTCCTAAAAGAAATGCTCTCTGTACCTGGGCTCAGCGGATATGAAAAACCTGTCCGCGATGTAATTGCCCGGGCATGGGAGCCGCTGAGCGACGAATTGAGTCTCAGCAATTTGGGCAGCTTGCTCGCTTTGAAGCGTGGCGAGGGCCCTGAACCCAGACCAACTGCGATGATTGCCGTGCATATGGACGCAATCGGTTTGATGGTAACCGCCATTGAAGATGGCTTTTTGCGATTCACCCAGGTGGGTGGCGTTGATCCGCGCATTTTGCCCGGACAACCCGTGATTGTGCATGCCACCAAGGGTAAGGAAGCCCAGGATTTGCCCGCCCTGGTGGTGATGCCCCCCGCGCAACTTTTACCCAAAGAAGCTGGCACGGGACCCCTGGCACAGACCTATTTGCTGGTCGATACCGGCTTGCGCCCCAAAGACGTTGAAAAACTCGTTCGCGTGGGCGATATCATTTCTTTCGCCTCGCAACCGGAAGAGCTGGCTGGCGATACCATCGCCGGACATACCCTGGACAACCGCGCGTCTGTGGCTGCGGCCACGGTCGCCCTGGAACTGCTTGCCAAACGTCGCCATCTTTGGGACGTGGTGGTTGATGCAACTGTGCAGGAAGAAGTGGGTTGCATCGGTGGCTTTTTGGATCCCATCAAAGTTAAGCCCGATTTGGCAATCGTGGTGGATGTGAACTTCGCGACCGGACCCGGTGGCAGTGGCAGCATGAACTTTGAAATGGGCGGTGGTTTACCCTTAAACTGGGGCGCCAACGTGCATCCCGCGCTTTATAAAGCCATGGAAAAAACTGCGGAAACCTACGAAATCCCCATCTACAAAGACTTTTCGCCGAGTATGTCTGGCACGGATGCTTATGGCATCCAGGTCGCTGAAGAAGGCATTCCCGTGGTTGAAATCAGCATTCCCTTGCGCTACATGCACACGCCGGTTGAACAAGTCGCCATCAAAGATATCCAACGGGCTGGCAGACTGATGGCTGAATTTATCACCGACCTGCCACTCGATTTTATGAATACCGTGAAATGGGAGTAGACTATGGCAAAGACATTGGAAACCCCAAAAACTTTCAAACCCAAAATGGGTAAAAAAGAACTTGAACTTTTAAGCAAGCTGACCGACGCCTTGGGCGTTTCGGGCGACGAACAGGAAATCCGCCAAATTGTGATGGATGAACTGGAAGGCATCGCCGATGAAATGCGCGTTGACCATCTTGGCAACCTTTTGGTAACCAAACTAGGCAAAGGCGAAAAACGCCTGCGCGTGATGGTTGCCGCGCACATGGACGAAGTCGGCTTTATGCTGATTAAAGACGAAGGCAAAGGTATCTTTGAGTTTCGTGTGGTGGGTGGCATTGACCCGCGCCAGCTGGTTGGCAAGCAAGTCATCGTTGGTCGCGACCATGTACCGGGCATCATCGGTGCCAAAGCAATCCACCTGACCACGCCCGAAGAACGCAAACAAACTTTGCCCGTAACACAACTGCGCATAGACCTCGGCCCGGGTGGGTCTGCAAAGGCTAAACCTGGCGACCGCGCCACATTCGCGACCAAGCTCCAGGTGATGGGCCCCACACTTTGTGCCAAGGCGCTGGATAACCGTCTGGGTGTTTATAACCTTATTCAGCTGGTGAAAAATGCCCCCGAAAACATTGACCTTTTGGCGGCTTTCACCGTGCAGGAAGAAGTCGGTTTGCGTGGCGCGAAAGTGGCAGCCTTTAGCTTCAACCCCGATATCGGCATCGCGATTGACTCAACCCCCGCGTTTGACTTACCCCACTACGACGGCGAAGAGAACACCCTGTATCGCACCCATCTTGATGGTGGGCCGGCAATTTATGTGATGGACGGTGCCACAATCGCTGACCGACGTTTGGTTGACTGGCTGGTGGATACCGCCAAAGCCGAAAATATCCCCTGGCAATTCCGCCAACCCGCACCGGGTGGCACCGATGCTGGTGCGATTCACCGCGTGCGCGAAGGTGTGCCGAGTGTCTCGGTTTCTGTGCCCGGGCGATATGCCCACAGCGCGGCTGGTATGGCGCGCATTGATGATGAACTCAACACGTTAAGATTGCTTCACGCCGCATTGGCGCGTTTGGACGAAAATATCCTTTTAAGGCAGGAGTAAAGAATGACAGAAAAGAAACAAGATACATTACTGCAACTAATTAAAAAACTAGTTGAAACCCCTGGCCCTTCCGGGCAGGAACAAAAAATCCGCGCTGCAGTGCGCGAAGAAATCAAAGGCTATGCCGATGAAATCCGCACGGACGCTTTGGGTAATCTCATCGCGCGCGTGGGCAGCAAAAAAGAAGGCGGTATGCGCGTGATGGTTTCGGCGCATATTGACGAAATCGGATTGATGGTCACTCATGTGGACGATAACGGTTTCGCGCGCTTTTTGGCGGTGGGTGGCGTGAGTCCCTTCACTTGTATGGGCAACCGGGTCATCTTTATGAACGGCGCGCGTGGCGTGATCGGTATGGAACGCCTTGAACCAGGCAAAGTGCCAACGCTCGACCAAATGTATATCGACACCGGCGCGACTTCTGCCAAAGACAGCCCTGTTCAGGTTGGCGATGTGTGTGGCTTTGAACGGCCCTTTATGGATCTCGGCAAACGCTTGGTGGCAAAGTCGATGGACGACCGTATCGCGGCTGTTATCGCTATTGAAGCGATGAAGCAAATCAAGAAAACCAGCCCGAACGAGATTTACTTCGTGTTCAGCGTGCAGGAAGAAGTCGGTCTTCGTGGCGCGACGACCGCCGCTTATGGCGTGAATCCGGAAGTTGGCATCGCCGTAGACGTGACCGGCGTTGGCGATACGCCCAAGGGCTTTAAACTCAACGTTAAACTTGGCAACGGCCCCGCGGTGAAAGTGCGCGACAATTCCTTTATCGCTGATCCGCGTGTGGTGAAGTGGATGGTTAACGAAGCCGAAGCCCAGGGCTTGCCCTATCAAATGGAAGTGCTTACCTTTGGTGGCACGGACGGCCGCGCGATCCAAATGACCCGCGAAGGCGTACCAGCAGGGTGTCTATCCATTGGCAGTCGCTATATTCACTCGCCCAGTGAAATGGTTGACCGCGACGATGTGGAAAACTCAATCAAACTGCTGGCCGGCTTGCTGAACAACAAGATTGAGTTGGGTGAACTCTAAAGTTTTGCTTTTCAGGCAAAACACCTTAGCCTTAAAGGCGATTATAATAAAGGCATGATGAAAAAAACGCACAGTTGGCTGAAACCGGTAACATTATTGCTTGCAATATTCGTGTTGCTTGTTTCAGCTGGCTGTGAAGCGATTTTGAGTATTGACTTCCCATGGGAAGAACATGCCGGCGTGCCTACTAAAACGCCTGTGCCAGCCCTTTCAACGCCAACTGCCACACCTATACCGACCAAAGTTAATGTGGAAGCTACCGCTACCCAGACACCACGACAGACGCGCATGGTGATTTGGTTGCCCCCGGAATTTGACCCCGAAGCGGATAACGAGGCTGCCCGCTTGCTAAAAGCCCGACTGGAAAACTTTGCCCGAAAAAATAAGATTGAACTTGATGTGCGCCTTAAAAACCCCATCGGCAACAGCAATTTGATTGAATCGCTGATCGCCACAAATGGGGCTGCGCCTGATAACTTACCCGCTGTCGTTTTGCTTCGCCGGCAAGACCTTGATGCCGCCTACGCGCGTGGCCTGGTTTACAACAACGATGAACTGGCCAGCATGGCAGGCGCGATAGACTGGTATAGCTTCGCCCGCGAAACAGTTAGCTATGATGGCGTAAGTTATGGCTTGGGTCTGTTTGGCGACCCGATGGTTTTGGTCTATAAAGCACAATCGGAATTGATACCAGGGAACGATTGGTTCTCGATGCATGATAATTTCGGGTATTTTGGATTTGCCGCTGATGACTCGCAAGGTCGCTTTTTGCTTTTGCTTTATCTGGCCGCGGGTGGCGAAACGCGTGACGCGCAAAATCATCTTGTTTTACAGGAAGAACCCCTTGCACAAGCTTTGCAGGTCTTAAAAGATTTAGTCAAAACAAAGCATTTAAATCATACTGTGCTCGAAATGCAGACGCAAAGTGCGGTTTGGCAAGCCTATAAAAACTGGCAACTTGATACGGCCGCTATGCCTGCCAGCATCGCATTAAAAGCGCTGGTAAGTGAAGAAACCGGTTATCCAGTTCTAGCTTTTAATCAGCCTGATTTTACGCTGACCGAATCCTGGGCGCTGGCACTGACTCACCCAGATGAAAGCCAACAGGCTTTGGGCCTTTTGCTGATGCAGGATTTGACCAACACCGATTTTCTCGCCAAATGGAGTGAAGCACTGGGCTATGTGCCTGCCAAGTCGGCGTCATTGGGCGCGTGGACCAACGTGGAACTTAAACCTGCCCTGGAAAAAACAATGAATATCGCCCTGCTTTACCCACGCGACGAAACCATCAATAGCCTTGGCCCCATTTTGCGCAACGCGACCCTGATGATTTTGCGCGATAACGCTTCCGTGGAAGACGCTGTTCAGGCTGCACTTGAAGGTTTGAAATAAGACTTGAGAGATTGGATGGGATAAATATGGATGAATCACGACGAAAAGAGACCGAATTGACAAATGAACAAAGCCCGACGGAATATTCTGATGAAAGTTGCAGAAAAAAGGAACCCAGTAAAGGCTTTGTGGCCGCGGTGATTGGTCTGGCAGTTGTAACCCTTGTTCTCGTCCTGATTGTGGTCATTACACCGCCGATCATGAGTCCTCAGGCCAAAGTTGCAGCAACCGCAATTTCGATTACCAAAACCATCGCGGCAAAAACGGGAGCCTATGTTGACCCGGATTTGCTGATTGAGCCATTGCCGGTTGAAAACGTGAGTGGCATCGCCATTTTAGGCGGGTTGATGACACTCATCGTGCTGGGTGTGACCTTGCGCGAGTTTTTCCTTTGGCGAAAGCGGAAAAAGAACTAAATTTTCCCTGATGATTTATTAAAAACGTCGTGAAGGCGTTTTTTCTTTTAAGCCTGCTTGCACTTGGTATAATCGTAGCATCATGAAAAACGGACGGATAGCATGCAAAAACGACTCAATTACCTTATCCAAAACTTAGAAAAATATCAGCTAGACGCAATCGCGCTCAACCCCGGACCAAGCTTAAACCATCTCACCGGGCTGGATTTTCATTTGATGGAACGTCCGGTGGTGGCGGTCTTTTGGGCAGATGGCGCGGTGCAAATCATTTTGCCGGAACTGGAGCGCGCTAAACTTGCCAGGCTGCCTTTTGAAGTGCGTGTGAGCACCTTTGGCGACGTGGTTGAAACCTGGCAAAGCGTTTACACACAAGCCTTGGAAAGCGCGTCAAAAGACACCTTGCGCATCGGCATTGAGCCAACACGCTTGCGCTATCTTGAACTGAACTTATTGCAAACCGCCTTGCCGAATGCAAACTTTGAAGATGGCAGCGCCTGCATCGCGCCATTGCGCTTGCGCAAGGACGCTTCTGAACTGGCCAAAATGAAACGCGCGGCGGAAATCGCCCAAAACGCTCTGCTTGAAACGCTTAAAACCGTGCGTCCCGGGCAAAGCGAAAAGCAAATCGCTGCCGAACTGATGGTACAGCTCTATCGCGCGGGTTCTGACCCTGAACTGCCTTTCTCGCCGATTGTGTCTTCCGGCCCCAACACAGCAAACCCACACGCTTCACCAACCGATCGCCTTTTGGGTGAAGGGGATTTTCTGTTGATTGACTGGGGCGCGGGCTTTGAGCATTATTTTTCGGATATCACGCGTACTTTTAGCTGTGGCGAACCCAACGCGGAAATGCGTAAAATCGCAGAACTGGTGCGCCAAGCAAACGAAGCCGCGCGACTGGGAGGCAAAGCCGGCATGACTTGTGGCGATATCGACCACCTGGCCCGTGATGTCATTACCAAAGGTGGTTATGGCGAGCGCTTTACGCATCGCACAGGACATGGACTGGGCATGGAAGCCCACGAAGCGCCCTGGATTGTTGGGGGCAGCCCGGTAGTGCTGGAAGAAGGCATGGTCTTTACCATTGAGCCAGGCATCTATTTGGAAGGCTTTGCCGGCGTGCGCATTGAGGACGATGTTGTCGTTACCACAGATGGACTACTAAGCCTTACTGATTTGCCACGTGAAGTCCTGCCACTTGAGACATTTTGCTAAGGTCTGATGCAGCAGAAAGGATAGAACCTCATGAAATTAAGCATTAAACAGATAAGCCTGGGCCCTCTCGAAACCAACGCCGTGCTTATTTTGGATGAAGAAAATAAACAAGCGATTGTCGTTGACCCAAGTTTCAACCCCGAGCCCTTAGCCACCTGGGCTGAAAACGAAGGCATTGAGATTGTTCAAATTTGGATTACACACGGACACGCCGACCATACCGCGGGCGTTCCGGCGCTCATGCGCGCTTTACCCCAACCAGCTGACTTGCTGATGAGCGCAGAAGCCTACGCCATGGTACAAAAACAGGGGACGGAGTTTTTCGGCTTTCCTTTGGAGCCCTTCCCAAAGCCGACGCGATTTATTCAACATGGTGAGAAGCTGGGTTTTGGCGAAAACGCTGAAATAGCTGAAGCACGTTTCGCGCCCGGGCACGCGCCGGGTTCGGTGGTGTATTATTTGGCGGACGCGGGTGTCGCGATTGTGGGCGATGTCATTTTCAGGGCAGGCATCGGTCGCTGGGACTTTGAAGGCGGGAATTTTAGGGTGCTGACGCAATCCATTCAGGAGCAAGTTTTTACCCTGCCCGATGAAACCATCCTGCTGCCTGGCCATGGCCCCAACACAACGGTTGGCTGGGAAAAGAAGCACAACCCATATTTGAGCTAGTAGCTGACTAATTTCAACGAACAATGCCTGTTTAAGCATACTCGTTCGCGGAGGCCGAAGTGCAAGCCTTGTGCTTGCTTCTCGCCGACACAATAAAGCCCTTCGGTGAAACACCGGGGGTATGGTGGTATCTCGTTCCTACGTGGTCTCCTGACCACGTTAACTGCCAGGGTAAGCTGGTTTTAGGTGTTTCTGTTGGTGTATGGGGTTTACAGTCACTGCAAATAATCCTCGGCGGGACGCCTCGGGGAACTTTAAAATATCTGTGGTGTGCAGAACGTAATAGCTTGCGTGTTACACACTAGATGCTCAACGCAATAGAACATGTGCACGGCGGGACGCCAGCACGAGAGAAAAGGTGTACGTGGTCTCCTGACCACGTTAACTGCCAGGGTGAGCTGGTTTTAGGTGTTTCTGTTGGTGTATGGGGTTTTTGCCGGAGACTGCAAATTATTCTCGATGGGATGCCTCGGGGAACTTTTTAAGTAGCACATTATCTTTAGCGCAATATGGGGATATCAGCGCGGCTTTGTTAATCTTCTCTCAATGGTTTTATAAAAAGCGCTGAAATCACTAAGAACAGACTGTTTTTCGGGCGGGAGATGACGAAACAGCCAAATAAACACAAATGAAGATCTAAAATGATGGAAAGTAAACATTTGATTGCGAAAAAGATAACAAAAAGTAACGTAATCGCTTGACAGTTATAAAATATTGGGGTAATATGAGCAATAATGAAA
Organism: Anaerolineaceae bacterium; assembly: GCA_012839565.1. Lineage (GTDB taxonomy): Bacteria > Chloroflexota > Anaerolineae > Anaerolineales > Anaerolineaceae > Mesolinea. The sequence goes on along the minus strand of DUMZ01000011.1, from coordinate 17,863 downwards.
GAATATGACAAAAATGAACAAAATATAACAGTTCGTTACCATGTAATCAATCTGTTAGACGCATTGCTGGCAGATTGATGTTCACACCTTAACCATTAATGACCAAAGGAGAAGCGTTATGAAAGCTAAGAGAATATTGTTATCGGCCCTGATTGTGGGCGTTTTCGTTTTCACGAACTTTAGTTCCGCTGTTGGCATGGGCGTGGCGAATCAGCTTTCCCTTGCCAGTACTGATGCGATTCCATCGAATCATATTGAAGAATCGGTTGAAAAAGATATCGAAATAACACTTCAGGAGGACCCGGAAACCGGGGAATTAATCGTTGAACCAGGGATTCTCGAACGCACCATATTTCTTGGGGATGACGATGAAACGGGAACCATTACGATTCATAATCCGAGAAATGAAGTAGCGGAATATGCAATTACAATTCTTAACAGGGATTTTGTTCCTTATGCGGAGAATACGCCAGAGATTAGTTCTGACCATCTCATCCATGATGTAAGTAAAGACCCTTCCAATTTATTAGCAGGGTTTAGTTCGGGGATCAAAAATATTGAAAACGAAAATCAAAAGTTTGCATTAGCGTCTAAACAGCTTGAAAATATGAATCTACAGAACTGTCCCTCACTTTACACTGTTAACAGGACAGGTGGTGTGTTTTTTACTCCAAATGCGTGTAATCCAAGCGATAGCGAATTTCTTTGGAACACGAATTTACTGCTAAAAACGACAGATATTCTTTTTGATGATTATCAAACATTGTATCTTGGAAGTGAACTCTATGATGATGAAAGTAATTTCCAATCCTATAATCTATATGAACTGGACACCATTACAGGAGAACTTACGCATGTGAAAGCATTGGAGGGAATACCACACACATCAGGGGTAGGAGCTTTTAGTTTTACAGCTGCGTATGGTTTCTTTTATGTAATAGCATTGGATAATAATCATGAAGCTAAGCTATACAAAATGAGCAAATTTGGTGATATTTCTTTTATTGGCCCAATTACTGGGGACCATGCAACTGTTTTATCAATTGGATTGTTATATGTGCCAAAGGAAGATATGCTTTATTCAATTGGACAAGGCCCAGGCGATTCCACAAATATATATAGCATAAATCCAGACACTGCTGAATCAAAGCTTGAATGGAATTGTGATTTTCAACGCCAATTCGTAATGTCATTGGATTATGATGAGGAAACTGAAACCGCCTACGCATCACACATTTTGCGTATAACCACGACAGAGTTACGAGAAATTAATTTAAAAACAGGTCGCTCGGAAAGACTGGGCTATTATCCCCGTGGAAATTTTGTTTCTGTGGCGGTTAAGGCTTATGGTGGTGTAGGTGGGGGTGGTGTTCCGTGGATACAATTTGACCAGTCTCACGGGGAAATAGAAGCGCAGAGTTCCCTGACAACCAACGTGCATTTTTCAGCACGGGGTATCGATCAGCCCGGCACGTATTATGCGGAAATAAAAATGTACACCGGGGTGGACTATGAATTTGTTCGGATACCCGTAAAGTTCAATGTTGTACGTCCTTATAACTGGGGAACCATTAAGGGAACTGTTTATGGTTTGGAAAGATGTGATGTAAACCCTGCGGAAATATCAAACGCGACCGTTCAGATCATAAAAGATGAAGAAGTTCTCGCTGAGTTTCCAACAGATGCGAATGGAAGTTTTAGCTATTCATTAATAGAGGGCGTCTATGATTTGAAAATAAACGCGGAAGACTTTGTTGAAGAAGGCATCCAAGAATTGCTTGTTGGTAAGAGTGAGGATATTAATTTAGACATCACTTTGCGAGATTGCAGTTCTTGCTTGAATTTTGATCCAGACTATTCGAGTGTTGGAATAATCCCACTTGGCCCGGATTTGATTTTGAATGAAAAACTAAAGGTTGTTAATTCAGGAGCGTGTGATGCCATTGTTGAAATCGAAGAGAAAAATGGCGCTGAAAGTCGTAACTACGAACTGGCTATCGATGATGGAACTTATGAAAACTTGATTGGGATGGTTGATGGTGGCGAAATTATTTGGGCTAATGAATTTACTATAGACCCATCCTGGGTTCCGTTCACCTTGGAATCCGTTCAGATTTCGTGGGGTACTCTAGTTAGACCTGAGGATCGTATCACCATTGCAGTTTACAAGATTGGTGAGGGCGGGCCCCGGGAACCAGCACAGTTTCTCGGAAAGCAAGACGGAAAAATCACCAAAATTGACTCAGGATTTGTAGACTATGTGTTCAGAGAGCCAATTACTTTTATGGAAGCTACAGACATTTTTATTGCCGTTGTTAATCGCGATGGTGTTGTTGGCAAGCGTGATTATCCTGCTGCACTGGATATGTCTACTCCAGAACTGATACTCGAAAAATCGTGGATTGGATATGAATTTGCTCCTATTGCTGATGAGCCACAGGTTCCACCCTCAGGATTTTGGGAAATTATTGAGAACATAAGTGCCGATCCGTTTAACCGATTTTGGGGTAATTGGCTAATTCGGGGCAAAGGAAGTACCCATGAAGGTGATATCGCTTGGTTGACCGTTGATCCTACTGCAGCTGTCGTACCAGCGGATGGTGGAGAATTAGAACTTGATTTGATTTTCGACCCCAACGGGCTGGAGACTGGCAGCTATCATGGCCGGCTGATGATCAATGACTGGCCTTATCCACGCATAACTTATCCAGTTGAGATGAACATTTTACCCTTTGAGGCACTTTACCTGCCATTAATTCTACGCAATTTCCAATAATCAATACGGAAAATGGACTGGATATAAATGGTAAATAAACAAGAAAGACCTGCTTTGCAGAAAAGGAGCTAATAAGGCAGGTCTTTCTTAAAAGAATAGTTAATTTTCTCAATTCACTTTCTTCCGATTTCCATCTGCTGACCAAGATTAGCCGATGGAAAACACAAAAAAAGGAGCTGGCTGCAGAAGCTCCTTTCTTGTTTTAAAGACATGCTTTTTTGGAACTGGATTATACCCGCACAACCTTTAGGCTTTGTTCAATAGCTGAAAGTGTTTCTTTATCCGCGCTGTTATCGGTCACCAGCAGATGAGCCTCTTTGAGGGGCGCGATGATACCCATCGTGTTTCGCCCTATTTTGCTGTGATCAGCGACAACAATGGTTTCGTGGGCGGAGCTCATCATTTTGCGTTTAATACCCAGTTCTTTGGGATCAGGCGTGGATAAGCCTGAACGCGGGTCGACTCCTTCGACCCCTAAAAAGAGTTTGTTCGCGTATAAATCGTTAAAAAACTCCATTGCTTTTGCACTGATCATGTTGTTCGTGGCTTTGCGAACCTCACCGCCGGTAATCAGCAAATCAACTGTGGGGCAGTCGACCAACTCGGAAACGATGAAAAGATCGTTGGTGATGACGGTGAGGTTTTTTCCATTGAGCAACTTGGCGATTTGCAGCGAGGTTGAACCACTGTCCAAAATGACGACATCACCTTCAGAGATGAGGTCGACGCAATAGCGGGCGATGCGTTCCTTTTCTTCCACAAAGGCAGTGAGTTTGACCTGTTGGGAAAGTTCAAAAAAGGCAGGTTCTGTGGGGATGGCACCACCATAGGTGCGTTTTAGCAAGCCTTGTTCCTGAAGGTAGGCTAAATCGCGCCGGATGGTCATTTCGGAAACGTCGTAGAGTTCGCCGAGTTTAACGATGCTAACAAAACCTTCTTTGGTAAGGTAATTAAGAATGGATTGTCTTCTTTCTGCGATTAGCATTTTTCCCTCCAGTTAGGATGTTAATAAATGTAATGATTTGATAAAACGTAACATTATATTACATTATGAAGGCGATTTTATCAAGCGTTTTGCTCTTGAGGGGCTGTTTTTGAGGGTTTGGTGTAGGCTTGTAGCTTGGGTTTTGTTTTAGATAATGGCTCGCCCCGGCGTCCCGCCGTGGGCAAGGGTTTTTCGTTCCCGCGTGGTTGCCTGACCACGTTAACAGCCAGGGTAAGCTGGTTTTAGGTTTTTCTGTTAGTGTATGGGGTTAACAGGCACTGCAAATAATTCTCGGCGGAACGCCTCGGAAAACTTTCAAATATCTGTGGCGTGCAGTACGTAATAGCTTGCGTTTTACACACTAGATGCTTAACCCAATAGAACATGTGCACGGCGGGACGCCAGCACGAGAGTAGAATAAAATCAGCACGAGAGTAGAATGAAACAACCACGAGAGAAAAATGAAGCCGGCACGAGAGAAAAACAAATTTGTTTGCATATCCCTGCCAGAGTGCGAAGATGGCATGAAATGATATAATCGGCGCATGGACAAAGAACAACGCTGGCTGTTGATTTCCGATTCCCACGTGGGGGATCGGGTTAAAGGCCTGCAAACTGAATTGCTGGATGACATTAAAGCCAAAAAGCCAGATCTCATTTTGCATGGCGGAGACATTGCCGTGCAGGAAGTTTTGGATCAACTCGGTGAAATCGCGCCAGTGATCGCCGTGCAAGGCAACCGCGATTGGTTTAAAGGCTTCCAGCTGCCCATGGAGCATTATTTTGAAGTCGGGGGGTTGAAAATCGTCCTGGCGCATGGGCATATCAGCATGTGGCACTGGTTTTGGAATTATGTGCATCTCTTTTTGACCTTCCGCATTCATAATCATCAGTTCTTTCAGCGACAGCTTGCCAAACAGTATCCTGACGCGGATGTCATCATCTATGGGCATTTGCATTTTCAGTATGACGAAGTGATGGACGGCAAACGTTTCATCAATCCGGGTTCGGCGTACCCGCATTGGCGTAACAAGGGCCGCCCGCAATATATGCTGATGACCATCAGGGAATCGGGTGAGATATTCGTTGAACGCCACGAAGTGATTTTAGACTAAAGTCATAGCTCAAAACCCATCACCAAACGCGCTAAAAGCAGAACAAAACACAAAAGTCATATGAGCTTTGGTCTTTTTTGCACGTTTCTCATAGGACTTTTGCGCAAAGCTACCTAACGACAGGTTATAATTCGTATAGATAATGAAGGTGACTATGAACCCAGATATCATCACTTCTTCTCAAAACCAACATGTGCAGCTGATGCGGGCATTGGCGGGTCAAAGCAAGGCGCGGCGCAAAGAGCGCGCTTTTCTTGCTGAAGGCGCGCGTTTGGTGGAAGATGGTCTTCAGTCGGGCCTGGTGCCAAGGCTGGTCGCTTATAAGGAAGGTTTGAGCCCAAGAGCCGAAGAAAGCCTCGCGCTCGCGCGCAGTATCAAAGCCAAAATGGGCGAAACCTTTCCCATTTTGCAAATCGAAGCCAGACTTTTTGATGAGCTGACCGATACCGAAGCCAGCCAGGGCATCATGGCGGTTTTTGATACCCCCGAAAAAGAGTTAGCTGATGAGTTGAGCTTTATCTTACTGCTGGACCAACTGCGCGACCCAGGCAACATGGGCACGATTTTGCGCAGTGCCGAAGCTGCTGGTGTGCAGGCGGTATTTTTGCTGCCAGGCACAACCGACCCCTGGGCGCCCAAGGTGGTCAGATCTGGTATGGGCAGTCATTTCAGACTACCTATTCTGAACTGGGGAATTGAAGCGCTTGAGGCTTTGCTTGGTGATATGCGGGTGTATTACGCCGATATGAATGGCGAAACAAATTACTGGCAGGCTGAATTTAAAGCAAAAACCGCGTTGCTAATCGGTGGCGAGGCGGATGGCGCCAGCGAGCAAGGGCGCGCGCTTGCTAACACCACGGTGAGCATTCCCATGGTGGGAGGCACGGAGTCGCTGAATGCTGCGGTATCAGCTGCTTTGCTGATGTTTGAAGTGGCGCGTCAACGCCAGGTTTAGCTTTTAGGGGAAACCTTACGAGACAATCAGGGGACAACACTTTGTTTATAGCGAATGAGCAGTAAGTTCGCATCGCATTCGCCACTGATTTCGATGACAATCTTTTTGCTTAACGGCTTACCCTGGGGGTCGAAAAGCTGAATGCTGATTTCGTCATCTTTTTCAATTTGATTGGGTAAAACAAAGCCAAACCCTGAATCACCAAATACCTGCATTGAGCCAGTTTCGCTGCTTTTGTTGAGTTCTTTGCCAGCGTGTACACCGGTGAGTTTGACCACATAGCCGATGACGTCTTTCTCGCTGTAATCCAAAACCTGACCGACAACGTAAATCGACGTTTCGCATTTTTCGTTTGGGAAGTACATCGTGTGTGCCAGCTGACTGCTGTTGCGAATGATGAAAGGGTAGTTTTCGGCAGTTGGGCTCGCGCTTGGGCTGGGACTGGGGCTGGGCGTTTTGCTTCGTGTGGGTGTTTGGCTGGCCTTTGGGGTCAAACCGGCTGTGGGGCTGGGGTCGGTGTGAACAGACGCTGTGGGGGTTTTTATGGCTTGGGTTTGTTGCTTAGTGGGGTTGGTCGCAACATGACTGGCAAGTCCGATGTAGCCCTGGGTTATGGTGGGTTTGGGCTGGGCGAGTGGGCGATTGTTTTTTATTAGAAAGACCGCGACCGCAATCGCAATGGCGAAGATGACGCAAAGCAGGATGATACCCAAGGCGCTTTTTTGGCGGGGTTCTTTGGGGGATTGGTAGCCGGCCTTGGGTACCGCCATCGGTTTGAATGGTTTGTGCTTGGGTGACTGAGCGTATTGCGGTCTGCGCGCGTTCACGGAATGAGTATCTCGATTTCTGCCTGTTCTCTGGCGGTGTTCAGCCAGGCTTGAAGGGCTTTATTCTGTAGCATCACTCTCGCGTCGGTTGTGAGGGGGTGGGCGTCTTCGTGGGCGATGATGTAAAGGATATGATAACCGAGTTCGGTTTGGATAATTTGCGAGGTGGCACCAACCGGCAGGCTAAAGGCGGCTTCTTCAATTTCAGGGAAAAGCAAAAAGCCACGCGGGAACCAACCCAGCTCGCCACCGGATTCGGGGCTGTAACGCCAGGCGATTTGTTCAAAATCTGTGCCACCTGCCAGGCTGCGCTCGGCATTGATGGCGTCGCCCTGATAAATGGTGAAAATCTGACGGGCGCGGACTTGTTCAGCGGTATCGGGTACCTGCGCGATAATTTGGTCGCGTTGCCAGGCGGCTTCGGCAGCCAAATGCAAGGACTGACGGAGACTTTCGGGCGTGTGCTGATTGTTTTGCATCCAGGTGTTCAAAGCGTCTTGACCGCCTATTTCGTTGCTCAGGTTCTGGATTTTTTCGTCCAGGGCCTGGTCGCTGAGTGTGAAGCCATTTTGATGGGCGGCATTGACTAATAGCTGTTGTTCGATGAGAAAGTTCAGTACAGTTTCGCGCATTTCTGCATCGCTGGGGATTGCATCGGTTTCAGCAAATGATGCCCGGTAAGATGCAAGTTCGCGTTCGTATTCGCTCAGCAAAATGCCCGCACCATCAACTTTAGCGACAAGTGGCAATTGGGGAGGCAAATCGGTGGGCGTGATTTCTGGGCTGGGTTCAAAAACCGGTGCGACTGTATTGATGACCGGCGTTGGCAACTCAGGTGGGTCAGCCAAAGGCTCGCAAGCCAAAACCAGCCCCACAATGCCAAGCAGGACGCAAAAAACCGCGATATATCGTTTAAACATGTCTGTATTATACCTTCAATAAGGAATTGCAAAATTATAATCAGGCAAATCAATTTGTTAAATTTGTATTTGGGTACTATTTTATAAAACGATGCAATCGCAGGTCTTGATGAGGACATTATTTGCACTTTCATAAAAATGGTATACTAGAAGCAGATGGTACCTAAGTTCTAAGGTATATATGTATTTGTGTATCTAGAAAACAAAAGATTGGATTAGATATATTAGAGACATTGAAGGAATGAATTATGGCTAAAAAACCACAAAGCTTACTTTACTCATACAGGAGACGAGAACGCAACAGCAAAGTCGGTTTCTTTGTGTTGCTTTTCATTTTCATTGCTGCGGTTATTGCGTTAATTTTGCTTTGGGGCTTTGGAAAACTAACTGGCAAGGCCTGGGATGTTCTGGCTACGGAAACACCAACGCCTACCAATACCGAAATCCCAACTGCTACCCCAACACTGGCTCCCACCAACACACCAACCGAAGTGCCACCGACTGCGACCATTGGTCCAACCGCGACCTTGGATGGTCCTTTCCTGTATATTGTGCAACCAGATGAGGTTTGCTACGATATCGCGAAAAAGTTTAGTGTAGAAGATGTGGAAGACCTTATCTATGTAAATGAATGGCCATCGGGCCAGTGTATTATCAGCGTAGGCCAGGAAATCAAAGTGCCACCGCCCTGGTTCAGACGTCCAACATCGACGCCTTTCCCGAAAGATTGGCCCCCCGGAACCTTGTATGAATATTATGTGCAGTCGGGTGCGACGTTGAAGTCTGTTGCCCAGTACTTTAATTCAACAGAAGAGAGAATTGTTTTGGCCACTAACCAGTATCGCCAGCGCAATAACATAAAGCCATTGTTGACACTGAATTCTTCTTTGCAGATTGGTGAGTTGCTGATTGTACCGGTGAACCTGGTGACTCCGACTCCCACCAATACCCCCACGCGAACGGTGACGCCAACGCCGTAACAAATAACGATTATGTAATAAAAAACGCGCCGGTGAAGGCGCGTTTTTTAATCGTAGTATGGACGAGATACCGGCAGGGGAGAAGGAACGTTCGCCGATGCGTCTCGCTGAAGCTAAGAAAAGCAAACAAAAAAGGGGCTGGATTTCCAGCCCCTTTGTGGTCCACATAAACTTGTTTACTTACTCAGCAAAGCGCTATGGCAGAGTGTTATTATTGGCGAAGTCATCGCCGAGAATGATGACGATATCAACCGGGTTGCCACCGTTATAGGCATAGGCGACCAGCGCGGGGTTGGTAATATTCGTCAGTTGGGTCAAAAACTTAATCGTGTAAGGTTTGGCGCCATAAAAAGTAATCGTGCTGAATGTGCTGGAGCTGACGTTGCCTTGTTCAACGACGTTGACACCCTGCGAGCGCAGGTAAGCAACCGCTCTGTCGCCCAAATCTGCCTGCGAAGACGCGTTCATGACCGAAACTCTGGCACCTTCTTCAGTCAAAATGGTTTGGATATCTTCTTCTTTCGCCAAAGTGTCCAAAAAGGTACTGCCAGTAAACAGTTCGTCGCGCAGTTCGCGGATTCGGTTGGGCAGGGGGCGTAACATGGACTCGCCACCAGGGCCTTGACCAATATTGACATAGCTGAAGTCGATAACTTTGTGCTGAATTTGATCGCGGGGAACGTCATTCAAAATTTTTAAGCCCAGCTTTATCATCTCATTCATACTTAAATTGGTATGAATGCCTCTTGAAAGACTGTCATAAATCTGGTTGGCATTGCCAAGCAGGGTTGGAATCATCGAGAATTCCAGGATTCTGTCGCGAACGGCAAGGATGACTTGTTGTTGTCGCGCAGCGCGACTGACATCACCATCACCATAGGCGCGACTGCGCACATACGCCAGCGCGAGATCACCGTCAAGGGTATATATGCCTGGCTCAAGGTCGAATGAAATTTGTGTGTCGAGCACGTCCAAAAGCACTGTTTCGGTGACGTTAAGCTTTACGCCGTCAATAAGGTTAATGAAGTCAACAAATGCCTTAAAGTCAATTTGCGCATAGTAGTCAATAGATACACCGAGAAAGTTTTCGACGGTTTTACTGGCCATGGCTGGGCCACCACCCGGGAGTTGATTAATGACTCCAATACTATAAGCTGTGTTGATTTTGTTATAGCCAGAACCGGGTATGCGTACCCAAAGGTCGCGGGGGATAGACAACATGGCGGCGGTATTGGCGACCGGATCAAGCGTGAACAGAATCATGGAGTCGGTGAGTGGGGCTTTGACGTCGGGGCTGCGCGCGTCAATACCCATAATGAGAATATTGACCCGCTTTTTACCGTCCCAGGTATCGGGCATAACAAAGGTGTCCAGGTCAACGGGTTCTTCAAAGTTGACTTCCAGGTCGGGACTTGGTTCTGGATTATTCACGTCAACAGGGGCTTGAGTGGGGTCCTTTAGCACAGGAACGCCGGGCAGTTTGGCAATTGTCATGCGCGAAATAAAGCCATCCATCGCGCGATAGACGAAAAACGCGCCGATAATCGCGAGCAAGATAATGCCAACAAACACGACACCAGTCGCGCCTTTGGGAAAGGCATTTTTAATTTTATTAAAGAAATTTTTCATACCATATTCTCGTTCTATGCTTTAATATTTCCGCGGGAAGCGGTTAATATGAAGCAGCAAAATTTTTATTTAGCTTGTGGGGGAGGCACAGGCAAAGCTTCTTTATCAGTGGCTTGCCATTTATCGCCTTCGTCAATGAGCATAATGGGGATATCATCCCAAATGGGATATTTGCGGGCGCAATCCTGGCAGATTAACCAGGTATCTTTAAAATACTCAAGGGTGCCTTTTTCTTCTTTGGCACAAACAGGACAGCGTAATAAATCAAGCAGTTCTTTTTGAATCATCTTTACCTCATCATTGCCTTTGTAAGCTAACGATTGCAATTTTACCATAGCTGCGGGGATCCAAAAAAAGGCAGCTAGGGGATCTCTGTGCCAGGGCCGTAATTGAATCCATCGGGCCAGGGCATGTAAGTGGTGTTGATTACATCGCTAAACCAGAGCTGGTCGCCTTTGTAAACGTGGCGTGTAACCGATACCGTGGCACCATTAACCGCCCAGTCAACCTGTTTGATGGTACCGGGTGGCAGGGTGGGGTCTTCGCGGTAGATGGGCTCGGGTGGCTCAACCACATCGGTGATGCCGGTGGTGCTCCATTCAACTCGGCGACCATCGCTGGTTGAATAGAATTTCCAGGTAAGTGAGTTGGGACCCATTTCGGTATCCATTAAAATCCAGTAATCAGAATCATTTTTGAACTTCAGGTCCGCAAAGGGCAAATAAATGCTCGCGTCAAGACCTGCCAGGTTAGTGTTCGCCCAGCCGTTGCTTTGTTGTTCGTAATAGCCAACGCGGTAAGCGTGAGAGTGGCGCTCAATAATAGGATAACCACCATAAAAGGCGGTTCTGAAAAGCGTGGTGCTGACCTGGCAGATTCCCCCGCCGACGCCTTTTACCGATTGGTCACCAACGATGATGATGGCTTCGGCGTAGCCGTTATCCAGGCTGATATTGGTCATGTATTTGGCCATGGAGAATACTTCTCCGGGTGCGATGAGAATGCCATCAAAAGTGCTTGAGCCGACTTGAATATTCTGGATACGGGCAGCTTCTGAACCATAGAAGTAGGATGTTTCCTGTACCACGAGTTCGGTGATACCCAGTTCAGCGGCGGTAGTGGTATCAGTGACGCGCGGTGCAAGGTCTTTGAGCACAAGGTTGACTTCGTGCTGATGATTGTTGATGTTGTGCAGGATGACGTCCAGGCTGGCTTCAACGTCGAGTACCTTGCCCATCACGGCATTGCGGATGAGTTCGAATTGGCGGGTATCTTCGTTGAAGCGCATGCGGGCGTTTTCGGGCTGCACCACGAATTTGGCAGCGATGCTCGAAAGATAGTGTTCCAGTGATGTAGCGTTGATGTCGAGTTTATAGCCCGCGGTCTGGCTGCTTGTGTCGCGCTCGATGATCAGGAGACTGGCAAGGTCTTCCGCAGGGATGACCCAGGGCTCAAGGTCTGAGTCGGGGTCGGGATGGCGCAGGGTAAGGGGAGCGCTAAGGATGGCCTGGGCTTGCTCACCGATATTGCCTGCATGGAGTATCTCTGGGCTATTTTCGCGAACGATTAAGGGGATGTTGGCATCTTGTTGTATCAGAAAATAGGCCTGAAGTTTGTCCAGCGTGGCTGGGATATCCAAGGTTAGGCCAATTTGTCCATCGTGTACGGTGACCTGGGTGCCTTCGATGCTGATGCCGGCTTCAACCAAGGGTTGGTTGATTTCCCGGGCGATTTCTTCCAGTTTGGCAAATGCCACCGGCTGATCGAACATCGCGCTTGGGCTTAATTGGATGCCCTGACGCCTGGCGAAAACTTTGCTTTGCAAGTTTTGCAGCCAGTTGCCATCACGTCCTGTTTGATAAGCGCGTATGGCAAGTTCGGTGGGGTTGTTGCTGTAACCGAGTTCCTGGGGTGTGAAGGTCCATTGTTGATTGTTGTGGTTAAAAACGATTTTCCCTTTTGTCGGATAGTTTAGGTCCGTATTCAGGCGGGAGACAGCCTGCCCAAGGCTCAAGCCGGTTAGGTCAATTTCGTTGGCGCGGATGGTGGGATAGATTTTATCTTTGTATTTGGCTTCGTATCGAAAGGCGATAATGACCAGCGTTAGTGTGGCGATAAACAAGCCAACAAAAAGGCTAAAGGCAATTTGCTTGCCACGACTGGCGTAGCCATGTGGGTTTTGAGGTTTGTTTTGTTCAAGATTCATTTTTTGTGTTGTTTCCATAACGCTCAAATTATAGTTTAGTCGTCATTAATCTTCCAACCTGGCAAGACAGATTAACTGTTTGCTTTAATATCAAAACGTATTTAGCCGTGAAAAAGTTCCAGTTTCTTCCACAAAGCCTTTTAATGGCTTGAAACAAAACAGGCATGATAAACTTGTTTTATGACAGAACAAGAAAAATCAAACCTATCATCAACACAAGCTCGTGGCCGTGGCTTTTTTTACGCAGTTGTTGCAGCGATTCTTTTTGCCTTCACCCCGCTCTTCATTAAGATTCTCAACACTCGTTTTGGTGTACCAGCCTTAGTGATTACCATGTGGCGGAATATTCTTGGGATTGCCTTGCTGTTTCCGGCTTTCCTGATTTTTAAACCATCACTTTTGAAGCTGGAACGCAAGCATTTTGGTTTTATCGTGCTTTATGGCGTGGTCTTTACTTTGTTAAACACCATTTGGACCTTTTCAATCCAATACAACAGTGCTTCCGTTGCCACGGTGCTGATTTATTTTTCCGCGCCCCTGACCAGTTTGCTGGGGTGGTGGCTGCTTAAGGAAAGGTTTAGTTGGCTAAAGGGTCTGGCAATTGTTCTCAGTCTGGCAGGGTGTGCTTTGGTCGCGCTGACTGGCAGTGAAATGGAAACAAACTGGATTGGTCTGCTTTTGGGGCTGTTGTCTGGTTTGATTTACGCCTTTTATGCTATCTGTGGCCGTTTTTCTGCTCAACGAGGTATCAATCCGTGGACAAGCACGTTTTACATTTTCTTTTTTGCTTTGGTGGCATTGTTTGTTTTGAATGTTCTTCCCATCGAAATTCCAGGGCAAGCTCCTGATATGAAAACTTTGTTTACCTTGAGCACGGACCCGATGGCGTGGCTCTTTATGGTTTTGTTAACTGTTCCTTTGGTAGTTGGCTATGGTTTGTTTAATCAAAGCCTGACGATTTTGCCATCCAGTACCGCGAATTTGATTTTGACGCTCGAACCACCGGTTACGGCAGTTTTAGCCTGGTTGATGCTAAAAGAGAAACTCTTGCCTTTGCAACTGCTGGGTACGGTTTTGGTGCTTTCGGGGGTTTTGCTGGTGCGACTTGGCGCGGACAAGCCCTTAAAAACCACGGATAAAACTAAAACTGTCTAAACATCGCGTCATTAAAACAGACGTTTTTTATACTTGGTATTACAATTAAGTTTCTGATGGATAAGTTATTCGGAGGTCAAGATGAATCAACAAGAAGCTAATCACAGTCAAATAGAACTGAAAAAGGCGCAACACTTTGCTAATTTCAAAAATGGTGTCTCCTGGTTTTTCTGGGTTGCAGTGATTTCGGTGATTAACATCGTCATTCGCATTAGTAACGCGGATAGCCCCATCCGCTTTGCGGTTGGGTTTTCAATTACAAACTGGTTAGATGCTCATCCCTTGCCCATTTTGGCCAACGCATCGCCAAGAGTGATTACTATAGTTGTGGGCTTTGCTTTTGCCATCGTTCTGATTGTTTTTGGTTTGCTGGCGCGTAAAAGAAATCGTGTGGCTTATCTTGCTGGCACTTTGCTATATGCTTTGGATACGGTCATCGCGTTTTTAATGCGAGATGTTTATGCCATCATGTTCCACCTGATTGTGTTGGGTTTTTTAGTGTGGGGCATTATCAATTTGTTCAAACTTGAGAAACTTGAAGCTGAATATCCCGATAAAACAGAGCCTGACGAAATCGTGATTGGACCAGATAAAGCCTAAACTTAAAAAATATTCACCTTGCTAAATGGCAGGAATGTTGTTTAATGATAAATAAGAACAAGCTCATGAATGGTTTCGTTGGCTTGTTTTTTATTGACTGACTTGATGACCTGCATTGCTAATGAAAACCGGTCTGGAAAATTGACGTATAATGCAAACGAAGCAAGGATAAGGAAAATTTTATGATGATGCAAAAACGAAAAATCGCGCAATGGCTGATTGTGCTTGTTTTTTTCCTGGCGAGTGCCTGTGGTTCGCAAATCACTCCGCCACCAACACCAGCATCAGGTGAGATGGTGCTGGGAATTGCTACCGTTACGCCTAAAATTACTGAACCATCACCTGAGCCGGCAGTCCAAACCACGCCTACAGCGGATTTGACAGCAGTAGAAACTGAGCAAGTGGTGGAAAGCCCCAGTATATGTTCGCTGACAGATCAGTCTTTGCCGGTATCGCTCAAATCGAAATTGCTTGACATGATAAATCACGATCCTGCACCTGATACTGATGAACCGTGTACGACCATTGTTCCAGGCGATGACCATCAGATCGGTCAAATGGTTTTGACCCTGGTCGCGCCTTTTCCAACTGTAACCGATGGCATTGAAACAGATTCCCTGAAATCTTTCTGGCAAACCGGGGATAATACTTTCATAGACCGGCTTTTAGTCTATCCTTATGGCATGGAAGCTCTCACCTGGTTATGGGGAGAGCCAAAGGGAACGGTTGAATTGATGCCACACACAGTCCAGGATATTGATTTTGCGGATATCCAAATGGATATGATAAAAGAAGCCTGGATAAGCGAACGTACCTGGGCGATTGTCGCATTTGATGAACTGCACCCGCGCTGGAAAGTCATCGCGCTTGATGGCAATTCACCAATTCAAAAAAGTTTTGACCTCGAACACTATGCGCTTACTATTCCGTTAACGCTTTATAACGAGAATCCTACACGTCTGGAACGTAGCTTTGAATACTTCGCATATCCAAAGTTTGAGGATTTAATGCCTTTTAGCAACTACAATCCTGAAAGGCTAACCACTGTCATTCTTACCGGCGTAACCGCGATGGTGCGTGCCACCGCGGTGGGCATGGATGAACGTGGCATCCAGGTACCTGGCGAAGATTTGGCAGATGTTTTGAAAGAAGCTGATATTCTGCATATCAGCAATGAAGTTCCCTTCGCGGAGAATTGTCCCAAGCATTACCGGGGTAACTATTTGGTCTTTTGTACGCCAGAGTCGTACATGGACCTTTTGCGCTCGATTGGCACAGATGTGGTTGAGCTAACGGGTGATCATTTTCAGGACTATGGCCCTGAAGCGATGCTTTATACCCTGGAGCTTTACGCCAAAGAGGGCTGGCCCGTTTATGGTGGTGGCAAAGATATTTTTGACGCCCGCGAGCCAGTCAAAATGGAAGTCAATGGCAATAAAATCGCTTTTCTGGGTTGCAATGCCAAATCGCCTAATTTTGCCCAGGCCAGCGAAACGTCTACCGGCGCCTATCACTGCGATATGGACTACATGGCAGAAACGGTACGGGAATTAAGAAGTGAAGGCTATCTGCCAATTGTCACCTTTCAGCACGAAGAACGCTATGAGTGGTCGCCCAACGCGCAAATGATTCGCGATTTTGGCATCGTGCTGGAAGCGGGTGCTGTTATTGCCAGTGGCAGTCAGGCTCATCAGCCACATTATGCTGAATTTGTGCATGATGGTTTCGCGCATTACGGTTTGGGCAATCTGTTTTTCGATCAGTATGGCATCGCAGAATACACAGACTGGGCGTTTATTGATCGCCATGTCTTTTATAATGGCAGGCATATTTCCACAGAAATACTCACCATTCGCTTTTTGGACCTGGTAAAAGCCACCTGGGCAACGCCCGAACAGCGTATTGAAATGCTGGAGACGCTCTTTGATACTGCCCGAATGTGGTGGCCAGGTGAAGAACCCTGGCGAAAACAATAAGAAAATGTGCTAAATGATGACAAAACTCATGGTTAAAGCCCTAACCAGGCATTCATCTTGCAAGTATAATAAAAGAAAAAGGCAATGACATGAGTATATTAACTTGGATCTTTGGGGAAGAGGCGATTCGCAGGTTGCCTGCTCAGCAAAAAGCTGAGATCAGACAAAAGATTGACCAGTTGGTGCATATTGGCAAAACGGATGATTTTTTGTCGCTCGTGCCGGGTGGCCCTTTTAATTATCAGTGCCATCACCGGGAAGCCCGCACAATTGGCGAAGAAATCAACGCCATGGGTGGCTTAGCTTTAATGATGGCTGTTCGGCAGACCATCAAGCGCAAACTGAGTGATGTCATGGCGGAACATTTGGACCACGCCTGGAAAGGCATCGGCGACTGGCAGCCGTAGTCCATGTATTGCTCTTCACAGGGCAATGCGTATATAAAAGCTGTTTCGGGGCATGAAAGCCCGTGCAGTGATATAATCACGAATAATACAATTCAAGAAAGGTTTATTAACTATGAAAAAATGTCATAGCAAAGAAATCATCACTTGCGATAAAGTTGCGCCCGCAATTGGACCTTATTCCGTTGGTGTGAAAACAGGCCATTTGCTTTTCGTTTCCGGGCAACTTGGATTTGACCCAGAAACCGCGCTTTTGGTTGATGGTGGTGTGGAAGCCCAGGCACATCAGGCGCTAAAGAACCTGCGTGCTATCCTTGAAAGTGCCGGCTCCGGTCTTGAAAATGTCTTAAAAACCACGGTCTTTTTGATGGACATGGGCGATTTTGCAAAAGTAAACGCTATTTATGCTGAGTACTTTACCGAGAATCCACCAGCACGGTCAGCTGTGCAAGTGGCAGCTTTGCCAAAGGGTGGCTTGGTTGAAATTGAAGCCATTGCGCTTGTTCCCCGCAATGAAGAAGCTGACTGTAGCAAATAGTCGCTGTCAGTTTGTTGTTCCGTAAGGAAATATGCAAAAAACTGTCTCCGTCGTTATACCTTGCCTGAATGAGGAGAAAACTATCCGTCAGGTGCTTGATGCCTTGCGTGCCCAAAGCTATCCGCTTGAGCTGATGGAAATTGTCATCGCGGATGGTGGGTCAAAGGACCGCACGCGTGAAATTATTAAAACTTATCAAACTGAGTATCCTGAACTGAAAATTCAGCTGGTGGATAATCCGAAACGCATTATCCCCGCTGGTGTGAACGTGGCGATGATGGCATCAGTAGGCGAAATTATCGTGCGCATGGATGCTCATTCAATTCCGCAGAATGATTATGTGGCGCGCTGTGTGGTGGGACTGGAAGCAAGGCTTGGCGATAATGTCGGTGGCCGATGGGATATTATGCCATCGGGAAGTACCTGGATTGCGAAATCAATTGCCCTTGCTGCTGCGCATCCGATTGGTGTGGGCGACGCGCAATATCGCCATAGTGATACTGCTGCAGCGGTTGACACCGTTCCTTACGGTTCTTTTTACCGTGCCTTACTGGACAAAGTGGGCTTGTTTGATGAAACGCTCATCGCCAATGAAGACTACGAGTTCAACACGCGCATACGTCAATCTGGGGGGACGATTTGGTTTGACCCGCAAATTCGATGTCAGTATTTTGCGCGACCAAATTTGAGTCGCCTGGCCAAGCAATATTGGACGTATGGTTTTTAATAAAAAGGCTGGTGGTAAAAACTGACGCCAGCGAATTGTGCTCGGATAGCGTTGAAGCATCTTAAACTTC
>DUMZ01000010.1 GCA_012839565.1 Anaerolineaceae bacterium | reverse complement strand
AATAATTAGAAGAATATATTCTAATGGCCCCCACGGATTATTTGTGCCACGACGCATAAGGTGCTTATAACCATATTTTCTTTGTTTTGGCCAGCAATAAAATTGTTTTATGAACAGATAACCCAAAAGTAAACTATGGACGAAATTCGGGCACAAAAAATAATTAATGACATTCATAACGGATTTTGGCAAGTGATGGATTGGGTTTTTCCACCTACCTGTCCCGGCTGTGGTATTGAAGGCGAACTTATCTGTGAAGAATGTGAAAGTAAAATTGTTCGCTTGGTAGGACGTCAATGTAAATATTGTGGGCTGTCTGTTACCGGTTCTGATATATGTGGAAGATGCCGAGACGAAAACCATTCATACGAAGCATATAGGGGTTATGGATATTACACTGGCGTACTCAGGCAAGCTATTTTACGTCTAAAATATCAAAATGATATAGGCATCGCCCGAATACTGGCTTCATATCTAGAAACATTGGTGGTTTCAAACGACTGGAATTTTGATATCGTCGTTCCTGTCCCGCTTAGTGCAAAAAAGTTAGAAGAACGGGGCTATAATCAGGCTAGTCGCTTGGCAAAGCCATTAGCTGCTTTGCTTGGGAAAGTCTATAAACCTGATGCACTGGTACGATTGAGAGAGGTAAGTTCGCAAGTTGGCTTGAATAAAGCTGCCCGACTTGAGAATGTCAAGGATGCTTTTCGTGGAAATCCAAAGATTGCTAAGGGGAAATCTATTCTGTTGGTAGATGATGTCTTTACCACAGGCGCTACTTTAGAATCCGCTGCATCAGAATTAATGATGGTTGGTGCCAGAAAGGTCTACGCTCTGACGCTGGCGAAATCTTACAAAATCAAAATGAATATTGAACAATCACCAAACATTGTTGTATAATACAGAAAAATATACGGAGGTTCAAATGGCACTGAAAATAGATTTATATACCAAAGAATTAGAACTGACCGATCGAATCCATGACTACGCAAACAAAAAAATAGGCAAACTTGACAAGTTCCTTAGCGAAATCGATGAATGTCGCGTTGATTTGAGTCATGCTAAAACTGCTCGTAACGCAAATGAACGATTTATTGCTCAGGTAACAATTCGCGGAAAAGGTTTTATTTTGCGATCGGAAGAACGCGCTGACAATATTTTTGCGGCCATAGATGCAACGGTTGAAAAAATGACCCGACAAATTGAAAGGTTCAAGGGGAAACATTGGCGAAGACGTGCCGATGGCGCTGCAAAATCTTCATTGGAAATGGAAGCAGAAGTTGAAGTCGATGAAAGACCAGAACCTGTCATCGTAAGACGTAAAAGCTTTGTACTTACCCCAATGGATGAATTGGAAGCGATGGAGCAACTGATGTTGTTGGGGCATGAAGACTTTTTTGTTTTCTATAATGCCAATACCAACAAAATCAATGTCCTGTATCGTCGTCGGGATGGAACGTACGGTTTGATTGACCCAATAATCGGGTAAATTAATGTTTTGCCAGCGAGCAACCCTTTCAATGGGTTGCTCGATTCTTTTCAATAACAGATAAATAAGATGACAGATAAAAAGATACATGAAAATAAGCACCATGAAATCATCGAAGCAACAAAAGTTTTAATCAAGTCGATTGGTGAAGATTTGCAACGTGAAGGCTTAATAAGAACGCCAGAACGCGTTGCCAGAGCCAGCGAAGAAATTTTTAGCGGATATACAACCGATCCCGATGCTTTAATAAACAATGCCTTGTTCAATGTTGACTATGACCAGATGGTTGTTGTAAAAGATATCAATTTTTATAGTATGTGTGAACATCACATATTACCTTTTTTTGGCAAAGCTCATGTTGCTTATCTGCCAAAAGGAAAAGTCATCGGACTTTCAAAGATACCCCGAATTGTCGATATGTTTGCGCGTAGGTTGCAAGTGCAAGAACGAATGACGCAACAAATAGCCACATTCATTCAAGAAACGATACATCCTTTAGGCGTGGCCGTTGTTATAGAAGCCAGCCACTTATGTATGATGATGCGTGGCGTTAGAAAAGAAGATGCAACAATGACAACTTCGGCGATGCTAGGTGGTTTCAGAACGCATTTGGATACACGGCTTGAGTTTCTGAAACGAATTTCGTAATTAATAAAACCATAAAAAGCTTTAGCTGTAATTTTCAGCTTTTCTTGTAATTTCTATGCCAACCAATCGTGTATTTGCTACACGGTGCGGTTTTTCTATTCGAAGTGTGATTTCGGAAAAAGAAAACTCATGGAATAATTCACGCATAATATGATTTGCCAAAGCTTCAAGCAGGCGATATTTAGTTTCCGCAACAATAGCTTTAATTCTTTTGGCTATTGTAGAATAATTAATGGTGTCAGAAACATTATCTGTTTGCATTGCTTTTGAAAGATCATACACACCGTGAAAACTGATTAAAAGATTCTGCGGATTAGCGCGCTCATCGTCTTTAACGCCAATATAGCCGATTGCTTCAAGATCCGTTATTCGTATAATATCCATAAATATCTCCTTAGATAAATTCCCCGCCATCGAGAATGATGTTATTGCCAGTCATAAAATCTTGTTTCAGAATATGAATAAGATTTTGAGCAACAATTTCACCACTGCCTAGTATTTTTAGAGGTACACGTCGTTCTGCAACAGCTTGCATATCCAAATGTTCATATCCAGCAAGTGACATCATCAAACCCGGGCTGATTGCATTGACCGTAATGTTTGGTGCTAATTCCATGGCAGCCAGCTTGGTGGCTTCCAATAAAGCGACCTTGCTAAGACGGTACATAAATGTTTCAGGGTCATGTTTAAAAATCTTTGCATCAATGATATTAATAATTTTGCCATGTCCATCTTCCGGGATTTGTTTGGCAAATTCTCGCATGAGAACCAATGGGGCGTAAAGATTTATTCCGAAAAGAGCTTCCAGGGTATCAATCTTTAGGTTCTTAAGCCTGTCTCTTGGGTATATACCAGCATTGTTGATGAGAATATCTATTTGGCCAAAAGTTTCTATAATATGAGAAAAAAAAGCGGGTAAAGCCTCTGTTTCGCTCAGGTCTTGCTGAAAGAGTTCGACACGAATACCTTCAGATTCTAATTCAGGTTTTAAGGCTATGGCAGAATCTATAGAAGAATGATAGTGCAGGGCAATGTTGACACCATGTTTAGCCAGTTCACTTGAAATCGCTTTTCCAATTCGGATAGCGCCACCAGTAACAAGCGCATTTTTCCCTTTAATTTCCATAGAATATTGTCTCCATACATCGCTTAAAGATTGCCGCGTGGTAAAATTTTACCATCAAGCATTATAAATTATCGGAGGTCGCATGAATAAGACTGATATTGAACAAGCCTTGAATACAATTCGTTTCTTTTCAGCGGATGGTGTTCAATTAGCTAATTCTGGACATACAGGTATGCCAATGGGCGCTGCTGCCCTGGCTTACACGTTATATGTTAGACAAATGAACCATAACCCCAAAAATCCAAACTGGATAAATCGTGACAGATTCGTACTCTCTGGTGGACATGCATCAATGCTACTGTATACAATCCTGCATTTGACGGGTTACGATATCAGCATTGACGATTTGAAACAATTCAGACAATATCAGTCCATTACACCGGGACATCCCGAATGGGGTGTTACGCCAGGTGTAGATACCAGTACTGGGCCACTCGGGCAAGGTTTCGCAACTGGTGTTGGTATGGCAATCGCCGAAGCTCATTTGGCAGCGACTTTCAATAAACCTGGTTTTGATATTGTTAACCATTACACTTATGCCATCGTAACCGATGGTGACATGATGGAGGGTATAAGTTCTGAAGCCGCATCATTAGCTGGTACTTTAAAGCTTGGTAAATTAATTTATCTATATGACTCAAACGATATCACCATTGAAGGCAGAACAGATATTGCCTTAACAGAAGATGTTGCAAAACGCTTTGAGGCATATAACTGGCATGTTCAAACAGTTGAAGATGGAAATGATGTTGAGGCAATCGATAAAGCGATTGAGGCGGCCAAACTTGACCCAAGACCATCTTTGATTATTTGTAAAACAATTATCGGATATGGCTTACCTAATCGCGCTGATACATCAGGTATTCATGGCTCACCGGCAGGTTGGGATGAATTGAATCTCGCCAAAGAAAATGCTGGCATTCCTACCGAGCCATTGTTTTATATTACTGATGAGATACTTGCACATTTCAGGGAACAAATAGCAGTTGGCGCTGAACTTCAAAAAGAATGGAACGAACTTTATACATGCTATAAAGAGAAATATCCTGACCTGGCGAAAGAATTTGAAAGACGCAATGCCCGAATATTGCCAGAAAACTGGGATGAAAATCTACCAGTATTTGAACCTGATAAAAAGGGTTTAGCAACACGAGTAGCATCCTGGCACACTATTCAGAAAATTGCAGACGCTTTACCAGAAGTTGTGGGGGGAAGTGCCGACCTCGCGCCAAGCAACAACACCTGGATGGATGCTTATCCCGCATTTGGACCAGAACAACGCGATGGAAGGAATATTCATTACGGTGTACGTGAGATTGCTATGGCAGCAATCGGAAACGGTTTATTTGTGCATGGCGGAATAAGACCTTTTAATGCTACATTCCTGGTCTTTTCAGATTATTTACGTGGCTCCTTAAGAGTTAGTGCTTTGTCAAATATTGCAAACATATTTGTTTTAACACATGATTCGATCGGTGTTGGAGAAGATGGACCGACCCATCAACCGGTTGAAACAATTATGAGTTTAAGGCTTATGCCAAACTTGAATGTTATTCGACCAGCCGATGCAAACGAAACTGTAGAAGCCTGGAAAGCGGCAATCGAGAAAACAGACGGACCAACAGCATTAATTTTATCGCGTCAAAATATACCAACAATTGATCGCCAGAAGTATGCCAGTGCGAAAGGATTACATAAGGGTGCCTATGTTCTTTATAAAAGCAAAGATGGCACGCCTGATTTAATTATCATTGCTGCCGGCTCTGAAGTTACATTAGCACTAGATTGCATATCTGCGCTTGAAGAAAAAGGTTTGAATACACGTGTTGTTTCCATGCCGTGTTGGGAGCTTTTTGAAGCTCAGGACAAGGTATACAAAGACGAAATTTTGCCACCCAGTGTGAAAAACAGAATCTCATTAGAAGCAGGTCAAACGCTAGGTTGGGAGCGCTGGGTTGGACAATATGGTGTTAGCTTGGGTGTAACCGAGTTTGGTCTTAGTGCTCCAGGCGATATCATTTTCAAAGAATTCGGTTTTACTGTTGAAAATGTTATCAGTATGATCGAAAAGATGATGAAGAAGAATAAAGGGTAATGGAAATGAATAATGCAATTAAAACAAAACAATTAGGCCAGTCAATTTGGTATGACAATATTGACCGTGAAGACCTTGAAAACGGAAAGATGATTGAACTCGTTCAACAGGGAAAGGTTTATGGTGTAACTTCAAACCCAAGCATTTTTGAGAAATCTATCGGATCGGGAAATATCTATGATTTATGTCTGCAGTCCATGGCCTGGGCAGGCTTAGACACGCAACAAATATACTTTGAACTGGTTAAACAAGATATTCAAATGACTGCGGATATCTTCAGGGACGTTTACACTGATACTGAAAAAGTTGATGGTTATGTGAGTGTGGAGATTGACCCAACTTTGGCTGATGATACCCAAAAGTCAATACAGGAAGGTAAAAATCTCTGGGCGCAAATAAACCGTCGCAATGTGATGATAAAAGTGCCTGCAACGCTTGCGGGAATTCCCGTCATTCGCGCCTTGATCGCTGAAGGCATAAATGTAAATGCTACGCTCATTTTTTCGATTGACCGATACCGAGATGTTATGGAAGCCTACTTGCTTGGTATTGAAGAGCGATTGAAGAAAGGTTTGGATGTAAGTCACATTCACAGCGTGGCGAGTTTCTTTGTTTCGAGAATTGATACTGCTGTGGATAAGCTTCTTGATGAAAAGATAGCATCGGGATCTGTTGAGGCGAATGAATTAAAAGGAAAAATTGCCATAGATAACGCGCGTATGGCATATCAGGAGTTTAAGCAGATCTTTAGCAGTCCAAGGTTTGAGGCATTGGCAAAACATGGTGCACAAATTCAACGTCCGTTGTGGGCGTCCACGGGTACAAAGAATCCGAATTATTCAGATTGTCTGTATGTTGATGAACTGATTGGGCCCAACACGGTTAATACTGTTCCAACCAAGACATTGCATGCATTTTTGGACCACGGCAAGGTTGACCAACGAATTAGCTATGATATCGGAAATTCAATTAAACGGCTGGACATGCTTATTGATCTGGATATTGATTTTACAAGTGTTACCGATAAATTAGAAGCTGATGGTGTGTTGGCTTTCCAAAAAGCACATGAAAGTCTTTTGGATGTTATTGAGAAGAAAAGGCGCATTTTTGCTGCAGAGATTAAACCTATAATTGAAAATTTAAAAGATGCGGTGAAATATAGCACGGATAAGAACTTTATCCAACGTCTTTTGGAAAATGACCCAACATTATGGACTGATGATGCAAGTCAATATGAAGAAATACGCAACCGTTTAGGCTGGCTGTCACTTCCAGCAAAGCAATATGATTTAGTACAGGAATACGATCAGTTTCTTGAACAAATTCTTCAAGATGGATTTACTGATGTCTTTGTCTTAGGCATGGGTGGTTCATCATTAGCGCCAGAAGTTTTGGCACAATCTTTTGAAACTTATCTGGTAACCGATAAACGACTGCGTTTACAAATTATCGACACAACTAATCCGATTGAGATAAAAGCACGATGTGAAACGATTAACTTAGAAAAGACACTATTTATTGTTGCAAGCAAGAGTGGTGGTACCAGTGAAACCATGGCGGCCTACAAATACTTTTCAAACGAAATAGCTAAAATCTCACCAAAAGATTTTGGCAGACAATTTGTTGCCATTACTGATCCGGGTTCACCGTTAGTTGAATTAGCAAAGAAAGATGGATTTCGAGCTGTTTTTTACGCTCCTGCAAATGTTGGCGGACGCTTTTCTGCATTCACACCATTTGGTTTGGTGCCGGCAAGTTTAATCGGTTTGGATTTGGAAAACCTATTAAACAAAGCTAAGTTCTCAGACCGATTAAGCCAAAAGTCAATTGCATTGGCTGCGAATCCAAATGCCATTTTAGGCCTGGCGATAGGAAGTGCTGCCAAAGCGGGACGCAACAAATTGACATTTATTGCTGAAAGTTTTGCTGCTAACCTTGTACCCTGGCTTGAACAGCTCATCGCTGAAAGCAGTGGCAAAGATGGCGTCGGCATTTTGCCTGTCGAAAACGAACCTGAATTGCATTCGTATGACTATCCAAATGACAGGCTATTCATCTACTTTGAAGTTGATGGAAGTAAAACTGAAATGATTGATGCAATTCGCCAAAAGGGATTACCAGTCTTGACCTTTAAACTTTCAAACCCCTATGATTTGGCCCGCGAATTTTACCGTTGGGAATATGCAACAGCGATTGCATGTGCTTATTTGAGAGTGAATGCGTTCAATCAACCTGATGTGCAAAGTAATAAGCTGGTTACTAAGGCTGTCATTGAAAAATATAAAGAAACAGGCCAGCTTGACGAAGGAAAAGCTTTTTTTTGCAATAATCAGGTTGAAGTCTATGGCGAAGCTTTAGCTGGTTTGGAACGATGCAATTCACTCGATGATGTGATTCATTTGTATGCCCAAGGATTAGAAGAAGGCGCATACATCGCAATAAACGCCTTTTTGCCAAGACTTCCTGAGGAAATAGAAAAGTTCCAAGCGCTTCGTTCAAGTTTGCTTAACAAATATAACGTTGCCACAACCTTGGGCTTTGGCCCTCGATTCTTACATTCCACAGGACAATTACATAAAGGCGGTCCTGGTGAAGGTGTTTTGTATCTAATCTTTACCAGAAAAAACGCGATTGATATTGAGATACCTGGAGAAGGAATGAGTTTTGGGACTTTACAATTAGCCCAGGCACTTGGCGATTTCGACGTATTAAAAGATTTAGGAAAGAATGTTATTCGCATAGATTTGCCGGATAACGGAGAAAACAAATAGTCAATGACTGATATCAAAGCAACTGGGCGCAAGTTCCTTGGAGTAGACCATGGGGACAAGAGAATAGGACTTGCGCTCAGTGATGATACATTGCGCTTTGCAAGACCATTACGAATTATTGAACATGTATCACGTGAAGATGATGCAAAAAGAGTGATAGATATTGCTCATATTGAAGCTTGTACAGATATTCTTGTAGGTGTACCTTATGACAGCGATGGAAATGTAGGACCCCGGGCACGAAAAGTTTTGCGCTTTGTAGAGATGCTTAAATCTCTTACAACACTTCAGGTGGATGTATGGGATGAAAGCGGAAGTACAATGGCATTTAAAAACTTGTCTTTGCAAATGGGACAGTCAGCAAAACAAAGACGAAAGCCATCAGATGACCGGGTTGCTGCTTTAATACTTCAGGACTATTTAGACAATCATTATCTAGCGAAAGATAAAAATGACTAAAACAGAGAAAAAGAACGCTTTTATCTTTAGATATCTGTTTTTCTCAATTTTGCTTATTGCAAGTTTTCTTTTACTTGCCTGTTATTTGACGGTATCAAAAGCTGAAAAGAATTTTGGAAAAGCGGATCGTCAACTTCCTGTCGTTTCGCGATTAAAATATGCGTATATTCTAAACAAAAACAACGCTATATTAACTCCGCTTGTTGCTTTTCCTGATGATATTGATAAAAAGTTTTTTATCAGCAGTGATGAAACCGTGTTAGAAATTTGCGCCAAATTAGAAAATGAAAAGATTGTTCCGAATGGTGATTTAGCTTGTCAGTTGCTCATATATTACGGGCGCGACAGAATGATTCAGCCAGGGTCATATACTGTTCCGAGTGGTTTAAATACGATTGAAATTGTTCAACGCGTTGGGAATGTAGCCTATCGTGATAAAGATTTGTACATCTTTGCCGGTTGGCGGCTTGAAGAAATTGCAAATGCGATTGATACGCTTGGTTTGTCGTTTACGGGGGATGAATTTCTGTCATCTGCTTTAAACATCCCAAATGAAATAAGAGAAAAATATGAATTCTTACCAGGAGATTCTTTAGAAGGTTTTATACTTTCGGGGCAGTATCATCTTCAACCAAAAATAACCCTTATTGAAGCGCTAGAATTGTTCATGGATACTTTTGAATCAAAAGTTGTCTTAAGTGGATTAAAAGCAGAACTTGAAACACAAAAATTAAGTTTGATTGAAAGTCTAACGATGGCATCCATCATTCAGCGCGAGACTTTGGCAGTTGAAGAAATGCCAACCATGGCATCAGTCTTTTATAATCGCCTTATACTTGGTATGCGACTTGAAACGGATGTAACGGTGCAATATGCAATCGGTTGGGATGACAACACAGAAACCTGGTGGAAACCAGGCCTGACCTGGACGGATTTGGCAATAAATTCGTCTTATAATACTTATCAGGTAAATGGATTGCCACCTGGACCTATTTGCAGCCCAAGCTTGGAGGCTATTCAAGCTGTAGCACGACCTGCACAAAGTGATTATTTATTCTTTAGGGCTGCATGCGATAATTCTGGCAGACATAATTTTGCAAAAACATATGAAGAACATCTTAACAATGGATGTGAATAGGTGAAATATGATTAGATTAGGTATTGATATCGGGGGTTCCGCTATCAAGGCGGCGTTGGTAAATCTTGATACAGGAGAAATTGTTTCTGATACTATAAGAGCGAAGAACAATATAGAAACAAAGCCCCATGATGCTGCTGCTAATATTTTGCGAATAATGCGAAAGTTGGACTATAGCGGGCCACTCGGAGTTGGATTTCCGGGCAGGTTAGTGAAAAATGTTTTACACAAGGCTCCTAATTTGCATCCAGAATGGCTGAATAATGATTTGACTGTCTTTTTTGAAGAAAACACGAAATCAAAAACCGTTGTTCTGAATGACGCAGATGCTGCTGCGCTTGCCGAACTTAACTTTGGCGATCCGCGAATAAAAACGACAACCCGTGCAATGTTTCTAACGCTAGGCACAGGTATCGGTTCTGCTTTGATTTTGAATGGGCAAATTTGGAATGATACCGAATTTGGACAACTTATTTTCGAAGGAAAAAGGACGATGGAAAATGTAGGTGCTGCTGCTGTAAAGCGTATTGAAAATCTAAGCTGGAAACAATGGGGAATTCGTCTAAATAGTGTTTTGGAAAAATACGATTTTTATTTTAGTCCTGAATTGTTTGTGCTTGGCGGGGCGATTAGTTCTAGTCTGGATAAGTTCAAAAGATATCTCGATTTTCCTGAAGAAAAAGTTATAGCTGCAAAACTTGGCAATGATGCTGGCATTATTGGCGCGGCAATGGCAACCGAAAAAATCGTCTAAAGAAATAGAACAATAATAGAAAAAAGGCTTGCGACAATTGACAAGCCTTTTTGCAACCAAATTTCATTTTATCAATCATTTAAGCGACTGTAAGTAAAGTTTAAGTCCTTAAATCTTTTTTTCAATTTGTCGTTTATGGCATCAGGTTTCATGCGCCAACCCCAGTTTCCTGCGGCGATACCAGGATTGTTCATGCGGGATTTGGAATCTAAGCCTAATACGTCTTGCATCGGCACCACACACAAGTTTGCCACGGAACGGAAAGCAGCACGCATCATAACCCAGGCAATATCTTCGTCGTTGTTATCAAGATACTTGTGCATGAAGTTCTTATTCTTTTGTTCGGCGTTGATATACCAGCCTTTGGCGGTTTCGTTATCATGCGTGCCTGTGTAACAAACACTATTCATGGTGTAGTGATGGGGCAGGAAATCATTGTCTGGATCACCATCAAAGGCGAATTGTAAAATACGCATACCCGGTAAATTGAAATTTTCACGTAAAGCCACTACATCGGGTGTGATGTACCCAAGATCTTCAGCAATAATGGGTAATTCAGGATATTTTGCCTGAAAGGCATTAAATAAAGCTTCGCCGGGAGAAGGTAACCATTCGCCAATAACAGCGTCTTCGTTGCCAAAAGGAATATGCCAGGCGGCAGCGAAACCTCTAAAGTGATCAATACGTACTAAGTCAACAAGTTTTAACGTCGCTTCCAAACGTTTTACCCACCAGGCATAATTTTCTTCGTCATGGGCAGGCCAATTGTAAAGCGGGTTTCCCCAAAGTTGCCCCTTTGGGCCAAAAGCATCAGGTGGTACACCAGCAACTAATGTAGGTTGTAAGTCCTCATCCAGCAAGAAAAGCTCTGGCCGCGACCAGGCGTCAGCACTGTCAAAAGCAATGACAAACGGCATGTCCCCGATAATCTGAATGTCTTTGCTGTGCGCGTATTGACGAAGGTCAGACCATTGCTTGAAAAACAAAAACTGGATAAATTTTTGATGGAATATTTCTTTTGTTAATCGAACTCTTGTTTCCCGCAAAATATTTTCATCACGGAATTTTAGAGGTACCAGCCAATCAGACCAGGCCACATTCCCCTGACTTTCTTTAATAGCCATAAACAAAGCATATTCGTCAAGCCAAATTTTGCTATCATCGAGAAAAGCTTGATACTCATCTTGTAGGGCAGGCGGCATACCTTCATCAGCAACACGCTTACTAATTTCAGACAGCAAATTGCTTTTCCAAGTGATTACACTTCCAAAATCAACATTTTCTGTTGGAAATTGTGGAAGATTACTTAGATCTTGTTCATCAATTAGTCCAAGTTCAACTAGTCCATCTGGACTAATCAAATAGGGATTACCCGCAAAGGCCGAAAAACATTGATAAGGAGAATCGCCATATCCTGTGGGTCCAAGTGGTAATATTTGCCAATATTTTGTGCCAGTATCTGCTAAAAAGTCAATCCATTTATAAGCTTCTGGTCCCAAATCACCAATGCCATAGGGTCCTGGCAAGCTGGTTGGGTGTAATAGTACGCCAGAGGCGCGTTGTTTAATCATCTTTTATGCCTCATCTATAAGTGTTTTATTTTCAGGAATATCAGGATTTATAAGATTTAGATATGCTTGCGCATATGTTATTGCAGAATGATGCCAACTGAAATCTTGCGCCATCGCATTTCGTTGGATTTGCGTCCAGATTACTTTATCGGTGAACAAGGACAATGCTTTTGCTAATGTTTGAGAGAAATCTCCTACCGAAAACTGATGTGAAAGAAAACCAGTTGCTGTATCCAATCCATCGGAATAATCGAAAATTGAATTCTTAAGACCGCCAGTGGCGCTGGCAACAGGTATATTCCCATACCGCATCGCAATCATTTGAGAAAGACCGCACGGTTCATATCGGGAAGGCATTGTAAAAATATCGCCACTTGCGTATAGCTGTCGTGCAGTGTTTTCGTCATACTTTAACAAAGCAACGAATTTCTCAGGATGACTTTTTGCAAAATTGTTTGCACGTTCTTCTAATTCGGGATCACCTGTACCAAGCAGGACAAATTGCCAGGGAAGATGAAGAATTTGTTCAAGACTGTCAAGGAGTAAATCAATACCTTTTTGGTGACTTAGCCGACTAACCATAGTCATCAATGGGATCTGGTGACCAACTTCAAGACCTAATGTAGATTGTAAATGAAGTTTATTCATCAACCGTTGATATAGTCGATCTGAACTAAATGAATGAGAAATGATCTCATCAGTTTCAGGGTTGTAACTATCGATATCAAGACCGTTTAAAATACCCATAACTTTATCGGAATGCTTTGAAAGATAGTTTTCCAAACCACAACCATATTCAGGAGTTTGAATTTCCTTTGAATAACCAGGAGAGACCGCGATGACAAGATCTGTAGCTGCGATACCCATCGGTAATGGTGTAAATTTTGCCCAATCGGGTAAGTCAGGATCAGTGCTTGGGCTAAAACCAAGTTGACTCATTGCCTCTTGTGAGCCCCAACCATTGTATGGAAGGTTATGGATTGACAAAACCGTGCGAGTTTCCTTGAAAAATGAGTCATTCGCATAATGTTGATCAAGCGCATTTATCGCCAAGGCTGTATGCCAATCGTTACAGTGCAATATATCAGGTTTCCAATCAATAAATTTGCTGGCCTCAAGAACCATTAAAGAAAAACTAACGTACTTCAAACCGTCCAAACGCCAATCACCGTGGTATATCGGAGAATTATGATTGATATATTCGTTGTCAATTAAATAAACTTTTGTTGAACCAATTTGGGCGATAAATAGTTCACATTCTAAGGTATCGCCACTCATTAACGAGAAATTAAAGTTGCCAATCTTGCGTCGGTCAGGATCATATTCATGAACCCGGGCGTGAAATGGCATAAAAATACGCACATCAAAATTGAATTCATCTAATTTATTAAGGGCTTCTGGCAAAGCACCTGCGACATCACCCAAGCCACCGACCTTGGCAAATGGGGCTGCTTCAGCGACTGCAAAAAGAATATTGATGCTTTTTTTCATGTATCACCTACCTGTTTCTTAAAAGTTGAAAATAATCCTTATTAATAATCTGTTGCGTACTCAAGCCCAAGACATCAGCAAGATATATGATGAGATGCGTCTTTTCATCAGCATCTTGACGACTCCAGGTTCTGCTTTTTATTTCGACGAAATAATCTTCAATCGGCTTAATGATTGTATCAACATTAATGTAAAATTCCACACCTTTGAACTTTACAAGGAATCTACGTCTATCTTTCTCGATTTCCATCATTTCAACCGGTTTGAAGTATTCAATATAGAATCGCTGGCTATGTGTTGCCGGCGCAAAGTATCGGCTACGGGATAGCAAGCCTTGCTTTAGTTGTTTTCCGACATCATCACTACCTTCACCAATTAAGGTTAGTCGGCCACGTACATTTTGAATATCACCTTTCTTGTTGAGAATCTCATCTTCACGGTAACGTAATATACCTTGAGTTGAATCTTCAAATAAGAAATAGGAATCATACTGATGATAATGACGTCTCTTGAGGATTTCAATTTCGGGGTGTTCAAGGCGTTCGATAATTTCATCTGGATCAGAAATGCGCACTTTGGCTTGCACTTCAAAGCTTTCTTCTTCAGCAGCACCACCAATTGCCAATAGTTTGGAATGAACTGATTTTTCGCGACTTGTAATAAATGCGTCAATTTGTTCAGCAACAGGTTTGGCTTGTCTGATTAACGCATCTTCATCAATCGTTAAAAGAGTTTTATTTCGCATGAGCCACTGGCCATCAACCATAACATCGGTAACATCGCTGGCTTTGCTTGCGTAAACAATTTGTGCATAAATGTTTTCAGAGTCACGCTTGAAATGGGGCTGGTTATGGATCGGGAAAATGTCGAGAACTATGATATCTGCACGTTTTCCGACTTCAAGACTGCCTGTAATATGATCAAGGTGTAAGACTTCAGCGCCAATTCTGGTAGCCATTTCCAAAACTTGTCGCGCAGGCAGAACTGTTGGGTCACCAGCGACTGGTTTGGCGATTAAACTGGCCAGACGCATTTCTTCGAACATGTCTAAGTCGTTATTTGAAGCGGCTCCATCAGTGCCAATGCCAACTTTTGCGCCCATTTCCATCATTCGCGCGGTTGGGGCAAAACCTGATGCCAGTTTTAAGTTTGAACTGGGATTGTGAGCGATACCCGTTCCAGCACGTCTCATGGTGCGAATTTCGCCGTCATCAACATGGACACAGTGTGCTGCAATAAGTTTGGTATCCAACATGCCTAATTTTTTAATATAGGGAACTACTGGCATTCCTGATTGTTTACGCATATTGACAACTTCATCGGCTGTTTCTGAGACATGAAAATGGACTGTAGCATCATATTGTTTTGCAATTTCGACAACTGCTTCAAGAACTTCGGCTGGGCAGGTGTAAACAGCATGGGGCGCGATAGCTGGAACAATCAGATGATGGTCTTTCCATTTCTTGATGAGATCGATTGAAAGAGCTAAAGAATCATCATAAGAAGCCGCATCAGGCGCAGAAAATTTCATTACTGTTTGTCCAACCACAGCGCGCATACCAATCTCCGCGGTGGCGGTTGCAACTTCGTCCTCGAAATAATACATGTCATTAAAGGTTGTAACACCAGATTTAATCATTTCAGCGCAACCCATTTGTGTTCCTAAACGCACAAACTCAGGTGAGACAAATTCGCGCTCTACGGGCATCATGTAACCCATCAGCCACACATCAAGCCGAAGATCATTTGCCAGACCACGTAAAAGGGTCATCGGAACATGGGTATGGGTATTAATTAATCCAGGCATGAGCACCTTGCCCTGGCAATCGATTATTTCTTTCCCATTCCAGCTCTTTAAGATGGCATCTTCTGGACCAATAGCGACAATAGCACCGTCGTTAATTGCAACGGCACCTTGCTGGTATTGGGTGTAGTTGTTATCCATAGTAAGTATCAAAGCGTTTTTTAGGATAGTGTTACATTCTTTCATAAGGCTCCTTTTGTGCAGACATAATTACTTGTATTATTCAATTAGCTGTTCTCATTATTTTTCGCCGGACTGAATCAAGCGATGTGTTAAAAGCCCATCGAAGACCATCACCAATTGGTCCAGCATAAACACGTTGGTTTTGCCAATACTCATTTTTGTAAAGCAGGGCCTGATGTAGCGTTAGGGTTTGCCCGTCACTATTTAAACGCACGCCCAGAACCATGTCCGATTTGTTTGATTCGATAAATTCATGCATGAGTGATTTTAATGTCTCATCAGAAATGTAAGTATCAAGATGCTCGCATTTAACTGTTTTATTATCGGCATGCAATTTAATTTTTTGGCTAATCTCGCCTTTAGTACCACTCTCGATAACCGCTAGTCGTAAATGATTTTCTTTTAACATTTTTGCTACAGCTTCTTCAAGTGTAGTTTCATTCTCACCATATATAAATTCACCTAAACGGCGGTGAATTTCTTCAACTACTGGACGCATCAGTGCATCAGCTTCACTGGAAGAAGATGCTTTAGCGGTAACGCGAATATCAGTTTGGCCAGGGTAAGCAACTAAACCAACTGTTGGGTTGCTGTAAGTTTCCATATCGCCAATAATTTCATCTATAGCAGATTCACCTTTCGATATTGTATGAATAACCCAGGCTTTAATGATTTGCTCGTGAAGATCATAGCGTTCTTTTAGATATTCGACCACGAAATTCTCCATCAGATATTGCATTTCGCGTGGTACACCAGGCAGAGCGATTATTGTTTTGATGCCTAATTCAACATAAAATGCAGGGGCTGTCCCAACTGGGTTGGGAATGGCGACACCATTTGCTGGTATATACGCCTGGCGTTTATTATTTTCAGTTGGAACACGATTAAAAGTTTTATAGCGCTCAATGATGCCTTGCCAAAGGTCTTCATGGTAAACAAGTGGGACATTAAAAACATCAGCTACAGCCTGCCGAGTTGGGTCATCAACTGTGGGGCCTAAGCCACCAGTACAAATCACAACGTCTGACCGCATCAAGGCAGCCTGTAGCGAGTGCGTAATGCGGCTAGGATTGTCGCCTATCGTAGTTAGTCGATAAATATCCACACCTATATCCCGCAAAGAACGGGCGATATATTTTGAGTTTGTGTCTTGAATTTCTCCCAAAAGGAGTTCTGTACCGATGGTTACTAGTTCTGCTACTGTCATAAAAACGCTCCTAATGATTCCGAGTATTTTATCCTATTTAAAGCGATTTGAAAACTTTTCACGCATGCTTGATATACTTTATAAAATGACAAAAACTTACCGACAAAGAATAGGTGCATTAGGTGAAGATGTTGCTTTAAACTGGCTGAATGAAAAAGGCTATGAGCTTGTTCAGCGGAACTTCCGGTTTAAAAATGATGAAATCGACCTGATTATGCTTAAAGACGATGTACTGTTTTTTGTCGAAGTTAAAACCCGACGTAACGATAATTACGGTTTAGCTGAATATGCAATGACACCAAAAAAGTTGACAGCATTATTTCGTTGTATTGATCATTATTTGTACACGCAAGATAAATTAGAAATAGAATGGCAATTAGATTTGATTGTAGTCGAAAAATTCCAAAAAGATAAAGCACCTAAAATATTTCACTTTGAAAATTTGGGACTGTACGATGACTAAAGACATAAATAAAATCCCACTAATTTTTTTACTTGGCCCAACAGCATCTGGAAAAACATCTCTGGCGATACATTTGGCACAAGAACTAGACACTGAAATAATTTCAGCAGATTCACGATACCTTTACCGCGAATTAGATATCGGCACTGCAAAACCCACAGAAGCAGAATTTCAAATGGTCAAACATCATTTAATTGATGTTACAAGCGTAAACGAAATATGGAGTCTTGGTGAGTATCTAAAAGCTATCAAAGAACCTATAAACAATTTACACTCAAAAGGAAAAATACCTGTTTTGGTTGGTGGAACAGGTCAATACTATCGCGCGATTGCACAAGGCTGGCAGGTGCCAAAATTACCGCCAAATCCAGCTTTACGGACTGCGATTGAGAATTGGGGCAATGATATCGGCTTCGATGCATTACACCAGAAATTATCTTACATCGATCCAAACGCGGCAGTAAATATTGACCATCGCAATCATCGTCGCACTGTTAGGGCATGGGAAGTAATTTTAGCGACTGGGGAACTCTTTTCTAAACAAAGGCAAAAAGGGGATACACCATACAAAACATTATCTATTGGTATTGAATGGGATAGGCCGATATTGTACGAACGGATTGACAAGCGTATTGATAAAATGTTTGAGAATGGATTAATCGATGAAGTCAAAGACTTGATGAATAAAGGCTTGACAGATGCAGTCAAGAAAATTGGAGTGATCGGATACGCTGAAACAATCGCTTACCTGGAAAATGAAATCAGCTTTGATGATTGCATCATGCTGATAAAACGCCATACACGTCAATTTGTCCGTAGACAGGCCAACTGGTTCAAACCCAGTGATCCGAACATTCATTGGTTTAAAGCAACAGACCCAGCCTATTATGAAAAGATACTGGGTCTGATAGATGCTTTTATGG
Organism: Anaerolineaceae bacterium; assembly: GCA_012839565.1. Classification (GTDB taxonomy): domain Bacteria; phylum Chloroflexota; class Anaerolineae; order Anaerolineales; family Anaerolineaceae; genus Mesolinea. The sequence goes on along the minus strand of DUMZ01000010.1, from coordinate 83,562 downwards.
TATCTGCTAATCAGTAACGATTACCGGTACACCGTATGTTTTTTCATTTGGCGATGGGAAAATCGCATCAAATTCCTCTTTGGAAAGCGTTTCTTGTTCAAGCAATTTTTCAGCGACTTCAATAAGCTTGGCTTTGTGTTCGGTCAGAATATCCAAAGCGCGCTGATAAGAATCATTGACGATGCGGGCGACTTCTGCGTCAATTCTCTCGGCAACGGCCTCTGAGTAGTCGCGCTGTTCAGATATTTCGCGACCAAGGAAGACTAATTCTTCTTTCTGTCCGTAAACCATTGGACCCATCTCTTCACTCATACCCAGGCGTGTAACCATCGCACGGGCGAGCTTGGTAACGCGTTCAATATCGTTTGATGCGCCAGATGTGATATCGTTGGCCATTAATTCTTCCGCCGCACGTCCGCCAAGTAAACCGGTGATATCCGCCAAAATCATTTTCCTGGATTTATAGTTCAATTCTTCAACGGGAAGAGCAAGTGTAAAACCGCCCATCATGCCACGGGAGATAATAGAAACTTTTTGAATGGGGTCTCCTTCGGGTAGAGCAGTGATTACAATGGCGTGTCCGGCTTCATGATAAGCGGTAAGCCGTTTTTCTTCCTGGTTCATCAAGCGGCTCTTGCGTTCAGGGCCGGCGATAACACGTTCAATAGCTTCTTCAAACTCATCATTGCCGATAACTTTCTTATCACGCCTGGCAGCTAAAAGGGCGGCTTCGTTGACCAGGTTTTCCAAATCAGCACCAGCAAAACCAGGTGTACCGCGTGCAAGGACGCCCAGATCGACATCGTTAGATATGGGTTTGCCGCGAGAGTGGACTTTTAGAATATCTTCGCGGCCTTTCATGTCGGGTTTATCAAGCATGACACGACGGTCAAAACGTCCAGGACGCAATAAGGCGGGGTCAAGAATGTCGGGTCGGTTGGTTGCGGCCATAACTATCACGTTTGTATCTGTTCCAAAACCGTCCATTTCAACCAGGAGTTGGTTCAATGTTTGTTCGCGTTCATCATGACTGCCACCCAAACCAGCACCACGCTGGCGTCCCACGGCATCAATTTCGTCAACGAAAACAATACAAGGGGACCGCTTTTTGGCTTCATCAAACAGGTCACGCACACGACTGGCACCGACACCGACGAACATTTCGACAAATTCAGAACCAGAAATGGAAAAGAAAGGCACGCCAGCTTCACCAGATACAGCTTTCGCCATGAGCGTTTTACCGGTGCCAGGAGGGCCAACAAGTAAAACTCCTTTAGGGATACGAGCGCCAAGTGCCATAAATTTTTGAGGTTCTTTTAGGAATTCAACAACTTCCTGAAGTTCTTCTTTGGCTTCGTCTACGCCAGCAACATCAGAAAAGGTGACGTTAGATTGTTCTCCGCTAAGCATTCGGGCTCGTGATTTGCCAAACTGCATGGCAGCGTTATTTGAACCTTGTGCCTGGCGAATAAATATCCAAAAGAGAACGCCCATTAGGATAAACGGTATGAATTGAACTGCAACTAAAAAGAATTCTGACCAAAATCCAGGTAAGCGGACTCGGATTTCAAGGGCAGGGTTTTGTAAGGCTTCTTCAGTCACACCAAGTTGAGTGAGTTGGTCAAAAAGGCCCATCTTGGGGTCAAGTGTTGATTTAAAACTCTTTTTGGGGTCGTCATAAGTGATGTAAAGCGTGTCCCCATCTGCCTCAAGTTTGGATATTTTCCCATCATTTAATTGTGTCGCAACCCGATTTATAGGCACGACTTCAGAACCGATAGTTTGTTGTCGTAAGCCATAAAAGGCCATCATAACGATTGCCAAAAGCAAAAGTCCTGTTATTAAGAATGATTGTCGTCTAGGTTTCACTAAGCCTCCATGTTCGATACATATCTGTCATGTTGAATTATACCAAGCAGGAATCTTTACACGAAAATGTCCGCAATAATGCAAAGATATTCTTACGGTTTTCTTATGGTGTGTGGCAAAAACCGCAACCAACGTTGGGGTCCTTTACCGATTCTAATGTTTTGCTGCAACTTGCTTTGATCTTGATACGCTTTTTAAACCAAGATTTACTTATAAAAGTAGTCAACACAAGATTAGGGCAATTGTTATTCCGCTGTATGTTAGGAACGGGGCAGGTTTCGCACAACAAAGAAGTCCATTCTGCTTTGTCGTTCGGGTTAATTAAACCCCGACATTCTTCAAAATTCCGACCCCGATAGTAATCACCATAGAAAAAGCGGCATTCGTGTCCGAAAGGTGTTTTCATACTATTTGTTTTGTTAAAAAGAGTTTCAAGCGCAAATTACACCCGTGTTACGTATTCACCAGTACGTGTGTCGATGCGAATGGTATCTCCTTCGGTAACGAAAGCGGGAACTTGCACCTTAAGTCCAGTTTCCACTTCAACCTGTTTGGTCAGTCCAGTAGCGGTATTGCCACGCGCAGCTATTTCTGCGGTTGTAACAAGTAAATCAACACTTGTGGGTAATTCAATATCTAAAGGTTCTTCACCGTAGAAGGTTAGCTTGGCTTCCATGTTCTCTTTCAAATAACCTTCAATATCCTCAACCAAATCTTTGGGAATAGCAGGCTGTTCAAACGTTTCCATATCCATAAAATGGAAGAAGTTATCATCGCGATAGAGATACTCAACACGGTGGTAATCCAAACGCACAGATTGAACCCGGTCACCAGAGATGAAGGTCATTTCGAGAGTGGTTCCTTTGCGCAGATCACGTGCCTTGATGCGAATAGTAGCCGAACCACGGCCTGGTTTGTTGTGTGAATATTCCAAAACACGGTAAAGGTTATTGTCCTGGATAAAAGTAACACCTTTTCTTAAATCGTTTACATCAATCATATAGTCCTCTTTCTTCCTGAATAAAACGACGCCATTATAGTACAACGATCGCTTCATCGCAAGTAATTTATATCTTATACAGCGGAATGTGAAATCGATTTATTGTATTTATTTGGTATCTTTTATCAACAAGATGGGTTATATTTATTAATATACCGTAACAGGTATAAAAAGTTATAACATTTTGAAGGGAGTATATATAATGCTAGAAATTATTCCAGTATCTGATAAAAAGACAAAGAAAGAATTTGTCGAATTTCAATACACTTTATACAAAGATGTTCCACAATTTGTTCCACCATTCAAAGCCGATGTTTATATGCAACTCAATAAAGAAAAACATCCCTGGTATGAACATTCTGAATCAGACCAGTGGTTAGCCAAACGAGATGGACAAGTTGTTGGACGTATTGCCGCTCTTGAAAACAAACGCTTTAATGACACCCACAATTCAAAACAAGCTTCTTTTTACCTTTTCGAATGTATTAACGACCAGGAAGTTGCCAACGCCCTTTTTGACACTGCTATTGCATGGGCAAAATCGCGTGGTTTGGACAAAATGGTTGGCCCAAAAGGCTACGGTCCATTAGATGGCTATGGAATCCAAATTGAAGGAAATGAACATCGCCAAATGATGAACATGATGAACTACAACTTCTTATATTACAAAGACCTGGTTGAAAACTATGGTTTTAGTAAGGAAGTTGACTTTGTAAGCAGCTTTGTAAGACCGCAAGAGTATGTCTTACCTGAGAAGGTTAAAAAAGCTGTTGAAATTGTTAAGAAGCGCGGAAGATTAAAAGTAAAAAGCTTCAAAAATAAACGCGAGATTACGCAGTGGAAAACACGGATAAAAGATGCCTATAACAACGCATTCGTTCAGAACTGGGAATATTATCCACTGACGGACAACGAATTAGAATATGTCCTGAATAATGCTTTGCTGGTCGTTATTCCAACAATGGTTCAGGTGATTTTGAATGAAAATGACGACCTGGTAGGATTTGTGTTGCCATTCCCAGATATTTCGCGTGCCATGCAAAAGGGCAAAGGCAAGATGGGGCCTATCGAAATTATTCGATTGTTACGTGAATTAAAGAAAACTGATTGGGTCTGTTACAATGGAATTGCTATTCTGCCGGAATACCAGGGCATGGGTGGCAATGCCTTGTTGTTTAGCACGTTGTTGGATGCGACACAAAAACATCCGTATTTAGTGAATGGTGAACTTTCGCAGGTCGCTGAAACAGCAGTGCAAATGCGCAAAGATTTATTGAATCTTGGTGTAAAACCTTACAAGAACCATCGAGTTTATACGATTGATGTGAAATAGAAATAACGACTATTACAAAAATCGAGTGAATAAAAAAATTCACTCGATTTTTGTATCATACTACGTAAATAGAGTGTTGAAATTTTATGTTAATAGGTAAATATTTTCCGAGTCAAATAAAATCTCCTTTGGCTTATTGAATATAATATTTAGTGTTTCAATGTTTTCAATGAAAGGAGAGGAGAACTCAGATATACTGGTTTCGAGAGCATCAACTGTTTTCTGGACTTTGTCATCTTTGATTTTATCTAATTTTTCACCTACTGACATTAATTTTTTATCAAGAGACCTTTTATTCATACGTGGAATCTTAGCAATTAATCCACCAGCACTTTTGCTAACCTCTGCTAAACCTTTAGTTAAAAAGGACTGAATGGAATCATTAGAAAAACCTTCAATTTGATTATAGCAACTGGTATAAAGTTCCTGATAGTTCCCAGTATATTCTTTCATTTTGTTTGCCACACTAATCAGATATTGAGAATCAAAGTTTTCTAATAACATTATTTCTAGAAAGGCAGAGAATGAGTACAAATAGAGTGCTTGTTGATACCCCCTAAATTCTTCTTGCAGATTTTTAACTATCAGTCTAATTTTTTCATCTATGTGAAACAAGTCCTTTTTCACAAGTTGGCGTTCGATTTGGTTGCGACAAAGTAAAAGACTTTGTTCAGAATCTTTTCTAATATCTTGCACTAAAATATGTTTGTTCGTTTTATATTTTTCGTTATCCCAATTGAATTTATAATTTTCCAAAACATCGTTTAGGACATTAATATTACCGAGTATTTTAGCTTTTTCTTGCGTCTTAAGGTAATCAATAATATTTTGTTGTAGCTCTTGAATTTGACCTAATTTTTTCTCAATGTTCATTAGCGCAATTGATGCTAATAGCATGACAGGATCACATTGAAAAGGGTTAAGACGTGCTTGTCCACCACCAACCAGCCCAGCATCTGTTTTTAAAGAGCCGATAAAACCACCAGTAGACTTAAACATCTCCTTACCAGAAGTATTAACCCAATACAACCCACTTTTGCCGATATTAGTGCCTGTAATATTTTGCATGGCTGAAACTAATGGTTGAAATGCCACTCCCAATGCCGAAACATTTGTAATTGGATATTTTTCTGCCTTAGATAAATCTATATCAATGTCTTTTATTGATGGTAGGTATTGCACATTCATTATTTCGTTAAATTCCGACTTTGTAATTTCATTCTCGTTCATTAATTATTTGCCTCCACGATGATACTGATACGTAAAATTTTATAAATTTTGCTTAGCTAACACCATAAGAATTTTATCAGACTACATTCAAAGTTAATTGTACTATCAATGAAAGAAAAAAAGGTTAGTATGGAAAGGAAATTTCAATAATAGAATAAAAAGAGCGGGTGATGGGATTCGAACCCACGAATGTTAGCTTGGGAAGCTAATGCCTTACCGCTTGGCAACACCCGCGTAAACTCTATTTTATCGCATTTTTTGGCTAGGTAAAGTAAAATTAATTTATGACACTGAACAAAACTGAAAAAGAAGTTCAAAACTATATCAAAGGGCGTAACAAATCATTCAAGAACGCATTTGAAGGGCTTTTTTATGCCATAAGAACACAAAAGAATGTCATGATTCATGCAGTAATTACTGTTTTGGTTATCTCAGTGAGTTTCATGTTTAAACTTAGTCAAATGGAATGGATTGCTGTTCTTATGGCGATTGCCTTGGTTTGGATTGCAGAATTAATAAATACAGCCCTGGAAACAATTGTTGATTTCATTTGTCCAGAAATTCATCCTTTAGCCAAAAAAGCAAAAGATCTTTCTGCCGCATTTGTTTTGATTGCTGCTATCCTGGCATTCTGTATAGGGTGCATTATCTTTATACCTAAACTATTGTCTTTTATTAGATAGAAGGTTTTGAATAAGCTCTTATTTGCAATTCAATTTTTTTTCTGTATACTTTTTGTCATAATCTGGAGGAAGAAATATGACTAACGAACCAATTAATGTTACTGATGCTGCATTTGAAAAAACTGTATTGCAGAACGAATTGCCCGTTATCGTTGATTTTTGGGCACCCTGGTGTGGGCCTTGTAAAATGTTGGGTCCTATACTAGATAAAATGGCGAAAGAATTTGCTGGAAAACTAATCATCGCTAAAGTAAATACCGATGAGCACCAGGAATGGGCAAGTAAATATGGTGTGCAAGGTATTCCAACCATGTTGATGATGAAAGATGGAAAAATTGTTCATCGTCAGGTAGGTGTATTGCCGGAACCTATGTTAAGAGATACGATTAAAAACTTCCTTGATGTTGCTACTGGCAAAGCCTAAAAAATAAATAACACCAAAATATGCAAGAAGGCACCCATATTAATTAAACGGGTGCCTTTATTGTTTATAATCCAAGAAAACTATCTAATCGTTGTCTGAAATGCGCTGGATATCCGCGCCTATTGCGCGTAGCTTCACTTCAATCTGAGAATAACCACGATCGATTTGAGCTACATTCCGAATAACAGATGTTCCTTCAGCTGATAGGGCGGCGAGTACAAGTGCTGTACCAGCACGAATATCAGGGCTATCCAAAGTTTCGCCAGTCAATGGCGTAGGGCCATTGACGATACAACGATGTGGGTCACAAAGGACGATTTGAGCGCCCATTGAAACAAGCTTATCCGTAAAGAACATCCTGCTTGGGTACATCCAGTCATGGAAGAGTACCGTACCTTTACTTTGCGTTGCGATGACAATAGCGATACTCATCAAGTCAGTAGGGAAGCTGGGCCAAGGCATAACACTAATTTCGGGAATGGCATTTCCCAGGTCAGGTTCAATTTCAAGACGTTGATTTGCGTCCACGAATAGATCGTCGCCTTCAAAACGCATATCAACACCTAGGCGCCTTAAAACCAGTCGAATCATGCCAAGATGCTCTACACCAGCATTCTTGATGTGAATACTTCCACGGGTAACTACTGCCGCGCCTACAAAGCTGATAACTTCCAGATAATCTGGCCCGATTGTAAATTCACCGCCATGAAGTTTGTCAACGCCTTGTATGAGAAGGGTGTTTGATCCAATATTCTCGATGTTTGCACCCATGTTATTAAGCAGATGGCATAACTCTTGAATGTGGGGTTCGGATGCCGCATTGCGAATGATAGTTTGACCTTTTGCCAGGGAAGCTGCCATGATGGTGTTTTCAGTTGCGGTTACACTGGCTTCATCCAAAAGAATTTCGGTACCTTGTAATTTATTTGCACTAAACTTGAACATACCCCGGTCGATATCGAAAGAAGCGCCAAGTTTTTCAAGTGCCAATATATGTGTATCAACACGACGACGCCCAATAACATCACCACCAGGTGGTGGTAGTTCAAGCGCACCATAGCGGGCAGTCATTGGTCCAGCTAATAAGATAGACGCGCGTATTTTTCGGCATAGTTCCGGGTCTAGGTCTGCAGGTCGAATGTTTTTAGCATGAAACTCCCAGGAACTCGAATTACCAATTTGCCGAATGCTTACACCAAGACTCTGCAAAAGTTGTCGCATCGTTTGAACATCGCGAATTTCAGGCATATTGTGCAGAATGACCGGTTCTTCGCTTAGAAGCGTCGCAGACATTAAGGGCAGAGCCGCATTTTTATTGCCTTGCGGGATCATCACGCCAGAAAGTGGAATACCACCATTAATTACGAATCTGTCCATGTTTTGTCCTTTTCTAAATATTTTCAATTAATCTTTCAAAATTTTTGGACCAGAAAGTGTTACTTTTTCTGATACTGAATCTTCATACTGGGCAAAGTTCTTAATAAACTTTTCTGCCAAGCCATTCGCTTCAATTTTATAAGCATCAAAGTCAGTCCACGATTTTTCAGGATTCAAAACTTCATCCGGTACACCTTCAACAGCGTTTGGAATTTCAATGTTAAAGATGGGGTGTGTATGGGTTTCAACATCATCCAGTGATCCACTTAAAACGGCGTCAATCATCGCACGGGTCAAGGGCAAGGCTATACGTTCACCAACACCAAAGCCACCACCAGCCCAACCGGTATTCAAAAGCCAAACTTTTGTGCCATGCTTTTCGAGACGTTTGGACAATAATTCGGCGTAAATTGAAGGTTTAAGTGGCAGGAATGGCGCACCGAAACATGTCGAGAAGGTTGCCTGGGGTTTGTCACCCAGTCCACGTTCAGTACCAGCGAGTTTAGAAGTATAACCACTCAGGAAGTAGTACATCGCCTGTTCATTGCTCAAGCGTGCAAGTGGAGGCATAACGCCAAAAGCATCTGCTGTAAGGAAAAAGATGTGATTTGGATGTCCGCCTCTGCCAGTTGGTTCATAGTTGGAAATGAAATACAAGGGATAACTTGCACGGGTGTTTTCGGTTATTTCATTAGAATTGAAATCAGGACGGTGGTGTTCATCCAACGGAACATTTTCAAGCATTGCACCAAAACGGTTGATGGCTTCCCAAACAAGCGGTTCATATTTCGGGTTAATGCGTATAGTCTTAGCGTAACAACCGCCTTCAAAGTTGAAAATGCCATCATCACTCCAACCGTGTTCATCGTCACCAATCAGCGCGCGTTCCTGGTCAGAAGACAATGTCGTTTTGCCAGTACCGCTCAAACCAAAGAATAAAGCGACATCACCATCTTTCGACTTGTTAGCCGAACAGTGTAAGGAGAGAATATCGCGTTTAGGCAAAACATAGTTCATGAAAGTAAAGACAGATTTTTTGATTTCACCGGCATAGCGGGTGAGACCAACAAGCACGGTTTTATCTTCAAAATTCAAAACAACCATTGCCGGAGAACGTAATCCGTCTGCTTCAGGGTCAGCGGCAAAATCGTTTGAAACAAACATGGTTAAATCTGGGTCTTTATGTGGTTCGTTGCCTTCATAGGGAATAAACATATTTGAAGCCGCAAGACTTGCAGCAGCATTGTCTGCTATGATGCGGATTCGCATTGCATGTGCAGGATCCGCTCCGGCTAAGACATCACGGATATATAAACGTTGGGTGTTCATTTTTGCCAACAATTTGGCTTTTAGTACTTTGTACTTGGCTTCATCAATTGACTCGGTTCCGGTAGCAAACCAAAGGTCAGGATCATCGCTTTGTACAAGGTATTTGTCGTTAGGTGAACGACCGGTAAAAGGGGAACTGTTTACAACGAAAGCGCCTTCGTGAGAAAGTTCACCTTCGCCATTCAAAATCCCATGGGTAATTGTTTCGGAACGGTCGAGATTATAGTAATATTCTTGAACTTCTCCTAATCCCATGCGTTCCATTTCTTGAGCAATGATTGATTGTTTGGTCATTTAGTATATGTTCTCCTATTGTGAATTATTAACGCAATTTAGAAATGTTTCCATTGCTGGTTTTCCAAATATTGATGAAGAGAAATCAGTTAGGCGCAGACCAAGATTAAAACCACGCGAACTGATCCCTTTTATCCATTCAAAACTGCTTGTCGTACAAGCGAAATCCTGATATAAGTTTGCCTGGCTCTCCAAATCAATAAAATTTGTTAAATCATTGTTGATTGTCGATACTAATGGATTCATGTGGTCAGTATACCCCATGGCATCCAAAGTAATAGCAGGAATGTTCAAAGCGATATAAACTTCTTTTTGTTGGTTTGATTGAAATGGAAGTATATTCTCACAAATAGATTGAGAAAAACTTTGTTCGTCATAAGTCGAATCAGAATAATTAGCAAGAATATAGTAACCATCTACTAATTCTATAAAGTCATATTCCGGAATATTATTCATTGTGTTGGCCCATAGAATTTTGCCTGAAAAGGATTGCTTTATTTGCTCAAGCATACTTTGCCAGGTGTAATTTGCATGATCTGGTGTTCCCAGTTTGTCTTCTTCAGAATTAATACCTTCTGGTAAAGTAAATCGTATGGAATCTTCCCCAACAATAATGTGAGACAGTTTATTTTGTTCGGCGAAAATGGCAAAGTTTTCAATAAAATGTGCGTATTCCTGGTACCAGTGATGCCACCATTCGTTACTGCGAACAGCTGTTTCCCACCAAGCTGAAGCGTCGGCAGGGAAGTTAAGTGTTGGATAGACTGATACCAGCATACCTGCTTCTTTTGCGCTTGTTACAATACTTGACAATTCATGATAAAACATAAAATTGTTTGCAGACGGAACAAAAACAGGCAAGTCATCAATTAATTGAACATCCCAACATGGTCGCAAAATGAGCCAGTTGATACCACTTTTTCTTAATTCAGGAAGATTTCTTTTATATATAACCAGGTCACTTGGTTTGTATTCTTTGATAAGTTCAATGCCCGATAAGGTCGATTGAAAAACATTATCAGTGTCTTGTAAGGTCGTCACGCCTTTTACATTCCAGTTGTGCCAGCTATCAATTTGGTGATGTATATCTGTGGTTTCAGAGAATGAAATATTTATTGGTTGCTCAAAACTGGCGGGGTCAAATGAGAGTTCACATTGTTCGTTGCGACAGAAGCGTAGCTCATATGTATCATCGTGGCCATTGCTAAATAGAATGAATATCCATTTGTTATCAGATAAATGCCACATGGGAATGGATTGATTCCAACCTTTACGATTTATCTGAATAGAAACGTCTTCAGCTGCAGGTGTATTAATAGGCGCATCAATATTTATTGTTATCGGTGTTTTGTCATCTGCACGCCAGGTGTTAATTTCATCCTTTATAGTCACAGATGTTTTGGGAACAATAAATTGTCGTGTTACCAGCAGTCCATCGCCAGATCTTTCTGCGTTTATGTACCCATCACCGATAGTGTATCGATATCTAAATGGGGTGCCGGCATATAATTCAAACTCGATAAAGTACGCATCATCAGCTTCCTGGTGTAAAAGTGGCATGAGAGAAGCGATGCTGCCGGTTTTAGTGAAATTGTTTTCATAATGTGCACCAAAGCCAAGCAAATTACCATTTAGTCGGATTGGTACACCTACCGTTTCAATTGGAGGTGTTACTTGAAATTGAAGTTTAACGGCTGGCAATGCTTCAAATTGGAGATTAATTTTTGTAGTCTGTTGTTGCACAACGGTTACTTCTTGTTGCAGAATAGGATATTTGCCATCAACGGAATACGCGACAAGATTATATGTACCCTCTGGAATCTTATGGAGTTTAAAAGAACCGGTCATATCCGTAAAAGTCTGCATACCGGCTACACTAATCATCATGTCAGGGATACCCATTTGAGTTGCACTGTCAAGGAACGTGCCAGAAATGGTACCGAATGGCATATTATATGGTTCCAAAGTCCAATTAAGAATAGTGTCATGAATGTGTAAATCTTGTTTGGCGATTGCCATACGCATATCAACGAGTTGTCCAAAAACATTCGTTTCGGGTACTTCAGCTGGTTCAATCATGGTATAGCGATAGCGGATGTCAAACCCTTCATCTAGCAGGATATTAACTTCATAATGGTTATCGCCCTTGTTTTGCATCGGATAACGTCTGATATTATCGGAATATGAACTAAGGTCGTCAAGTATATCCAATGCAAGTTGTATATTGTCCAAATCAACAGGTGGTGATTCAACAGAAAATGTCACATTAACCTGATTTGGTAGCTTGACTTTTGATGGTATTGTGCCAGCTCTAATAACATGAACCTGATCATGGCGTTGGATTACCACGCCACAGGCTACAAGCAATAGTGTGATTAATAACAAGAATAAATAATTGCAAGCTTTTTTACCAATACGTATATTCATATCGTTTAGTTTCCAACAGAAACAATTATTTTATTCATATTTTCTGCAAGGCTTCCTAAAACTCCGTTGATAAATCTTGGCGAACTATCAGTGCCGAATAATTTGGCAAGTTCAACTGCTTCATTAATGCCTACTTTAAGCGGTGTTTTACGATAAAAAGCCAGTTCCCACAGCGCAATTCGCAAAATGTTACGGTCAATGACCGCTACTTGCTCAAGAGGCCATTCTGGAGCGTGTTCCGACAATAGCATATCGAGCTTTACACTATTTTCCATTACGCCCGTTGCTAATTTTAGTGCGAAATCATATTCATTAGGTGATAAGGAGAAGTCCTCAGATCTTTGCGTAAGGACATCTCCTAATGAGTGATCGGTGAGATCTAATTCGTATAGGGATTGCAAGGCTACAAAACGCGCCTTGGTTCTTGATTTCATATTAAACAGCTTTCATTAGTTCAACATCAGTAATATGTACATTTATATTAGCAACTTCCATGCCAACCATATCGTAAATGGCTCGCGATACATTGGTTTGAACAGTTTCGGAAACAAGTCGAACATTTTCTTCTAATTCAGTAACAATGTAAAGGTCAATAAAGAGCTTTGAATCATTAATTTCAATCTTTAGTCCTTGATTCTCTTGGGCGACTTTGTTAGCGCCAAACGAGATAGATGACATTCTGTCAACGCCTGGAGTTGCCAATGTCGTCAGCCGAACAATGGTGTAAAGCACGCTTGGATCAATAGTAGTGTTAAAGACAGTTTCGTGTTCCATAATCTCCTTGTTTATCACAATTAAGGTAAGTATCCAGTAAGCCAAATGCACAAAAGCGAATTTTCATCACTTGTCAGTTTGTTATCAGGATTTTTAGAAAGTTCCTCATGAATTGTTTTATAGTTAATTCCTTCAGGCCAGCCAATATCAAAAGCGTTTTCAGGGTCCGGGTACTCAGTTGCAGTGTCCAGGATGTTGAAACCTAGCGTTTTCAAAGATTCTAAGCTGTCATTAAGTAAATATCGATGCAAATCTGACCAGGAAACTAAAATTTGTTTTACAAAATTAGAATCCTTTTCAAACTTTTTCTCAGCAGCCCTAATGCGTAATGCCAATGGTGCCAACATTGGATTTCTGAAACCAGGGACTTTTAATTCATCTTTAGTGAGCCTGATTAAATCACGGCGAATCTCATCGGAAAGTTCTGGTATATTCGCATAAACCTTTTCTATTATTTCTGAACGAAAATAAGGCTCAAGATAGACATTAAGTCCAACCATCGGTTTATAAAATTGGTTCATAACTTTCTCCAGATTTCTAATTGTAAAGTTTGCTATGTTCAACCCTTCATTATACCGCGTAGTTCGATTTAATAGTCTTCGTCCAAATCTTCATCTTCTTCGTCGTCTAGACTAACCCAAAGGTCATCATCATCTTCATCAGTGATTTCTTCCCAATCATCTAAGCTTTCATCATCATCCCATCCGGCAACAGTAGAAATATCTTCAGTAGGACGATAGGTTAAACATCCGTTATCTGGATTTATTTCTATTGCTGCGGCGCTACAATAGCGTTCATCCAGAAACTCACAATCGTTGTAGTGACATCTAACTCGTGGTGCCATATAGTATGTTCTCCAAAGATATATATATTTTAAAACCAGTGCATTTTACACTAGCTTACATAAACCGTAAAGTCATTTGACTTAACCCGGTGAAACGCGAATAGCTTCGATTACGTTTGGAAGATTTTCAAGTCTGGCTAAAATACGGCTTAGCGCGGTGATATCAGGTACTTCCAATACCATGTTTACTTTTACAATGTGGTGACGAGAAGTCATTGAAAAGTTGATTAATCTTGCAGTTTCTCCAGATAAAACACCTGAAATATCAGAAATCAATCCCTGTCTGTCGTAAGCGTTTACTTGTATTGGAACAGGATAAGTCTTTTGAACCGTTCCCCATTCAACATTTATGAGTCTTTCAGGGTCTTTTACACGTAGAACATTTGGGCAATTGGACCGATGAATTGTGGCACCACGTCCTCTTGTAATATACCCGATGATAGAATCGCCAGGCATAGGATTACAGCAGCGCGCCATTTGAGTGAGCATACCTGAAAGTCCCATGATTTGAACGACATCATCCGTTTCGTCATGTTTGGCTTGCTCAACTAAAAGTTCTTGTTCGCCAAGTTTCGCTTGTCTTAATTCACCGATTCTGCCAACAACACGTGTGATAGGAATGTCGTCACAGCCAACTGCTACATAAAAATCATCGATATTTTTAAAATTGAATTGTGTAGCCAGTTCGCTTACATCGATATCATCAACACCAAGGCGCTTAAATTCTTTATCAATAAGCAACTTGCCATGGGCTAGGTTTTGGTCACGGTCTTGTTGTTTGAACCATTGACGTATTTTTGAGCGTGATCGGGTTGAATTTACGAGACCCAGACTAGGGTTTAGCCAGTCTCGACTAGGCCCACCACGATTCGCTGTTAATATTTCAACCTGATCACCCGTTTTTAAGGTATAATTGAGGGGCACAAGTTTGTTGTTTACTTTTGCTCCCCGACATCTATGGCCTACATCCGTATGAACCTGATAGGCAAAATCAATTGGCGTAGAACCTGCTGATAATTCAATTACATCTCCCAGGGGGGTAAGAGCATAAATCCGGTCATGGAATGAATCAGTTCGGAATTGCTCATCTAGTTCATGATTCTCTTCAAATTCCTGGCTCCACGCAAGTAAATTGCGCATAGCATTAAGCTTTGCTTCATAATTGCTCGAAACCTGGGCGTCTTTTTCTTTATAACGCCAGTGGGCTGCAACGCCAAACTCTGCGTTTTTATGCATCTCCCATGTGCGTATTTGTATTTCTAAGGGTTTGCCATCTTTATATATAACCGCAGTATGCAGCGATTGATAATTATTATCCTTTTTTGCAGCGATGTAATCATCAAATTCGCCGGGAATGGGTTGATAATTCATGTGTACAAGGCCCAAAACTCGATAACAGGTTTCAATATTGTCGACAATAATTCTAATTGCGCGTAAATCCCGGATAGCATCAAAGCTTTTATCCTTATTACGCATTTTCATGTAAATTGAATAAATATGTTTGGGACGACCAGAAATTTTAGATTTAATGTCTGCTTTACTTAGTAAACATTCAAAAGAGTTAATTATCTCATCAATTTCCGCTTGTCGCGCGTCACCTTTTGCTGTGATATGTTCAGCAATTTCACGGTATTTTTCTGGGTCGGTATATCTAAAGCCAAGGTCTTCAAGCTCCCACTTCATTTGCCAAATACCAAGACGATTGGCGAGTGGGGCATATACGTCAAGTGTATCTTGGGCAATTTTCTTTTGATGTGCTGGAGGCAAGGCATTCAGCGTTCGCATATTATGCAATCGATCAGCCAACTTTATGATAATCACACGAATATCATCACCTATTGCCAAAAGCATTTTGCGCAGGAATTCTGAGAGGTTTTCGGTAAATTTTGATTTGGAAACCGTAGGTTGCGCTTCAAAAAGTAAAGAATCATCATTGTGCTGGTCAGCTCGGGCAAGCTGGGGCAGGGCGGTAATTTTGGTAACACCCTCAACGAAACGACAAACGGATTCTCCAAATTTGTCGTATAAAACATCCGCTTTAGTGTCAGTGTCGATAAGCACATCATGTAGCAGGCCAGCAACGACCATGTTGGGTGGAAATTCCATTTCCATCAATATAGTGGCTGTGCCAACACAATGTGTCAGGTAGGGTTGCCCATTTGCACGTGTTTGGCCTGCATGTGCTTTTTCAGCGAAGTAATAGGCTTCCGTAATCGATGCAATGTCAGCGGGTGTGTATGTTGTTGGTGCTTTCGCTAAAAGCTGGTCAAGTAACATTTCATCAATAATATACTACAAATTGCGTACTACATAAGTTTTTCTGCTTCAGAATAATCACGGTCCAGACGTAGGGATTCCATGCTTGCACGTTCATCATCCGAAAGCGTATTTGTAATGAGTTTCTTTATATACCATCCTATTCCCGGACCCAGCATAAAACCTTGTCCGCAGGTGCCTGTGGCGTGGATAAACCCTTTCAATCCTGGAAATTCACCAAAGATAGGATTTCCATCGGGTGTCATAGGATAGGTTCCACGCCAGGTTCTTCTAACGCGGATGTTAGCTAAACGTGGCATGGTTTCAATAAGACGTTGTGCGGCATAAGGTAAAAAGTCACTTGTGTCATCATCAAAATGACCGTAGATGGATGGCTCAGGTGTAACGCAAAAAACAATCTTCCCGGATGGATGCTGGTAAAAATAGAAGTTACTCGAACC
The DNA here is from genome assembly GCA_012839565.1 of Anaerolineaceae bacterium. GTDB lineage: Bacteria > Chloroflexota > Anaerolineae > Anaerolineales > Anaerolineaceae > Mesolinea. The sequence goes on along the minus strand of DUMZ01000010.1, from coordinate 67,261 downwards.
AGGTCTGGGGCGCAAGTCGATAATCATCGGATCAAACATCGGTGCGACTGCTTCGGTAATGCCACCTTGATGGGCATCTGGTTTAACTTTTAAATCTATACCAATGAGTTTTGATATTTCAGCTGACCATGAACCGGCAGCATCAATAAAGTAGGAACAGCTATATTTTGCTTTATCGGTTATAACACCTTCAACACGTCCACCATTTTGAATAATGCCAGTGACTTTTTCTTTGAAATGAAATTTCGCGCCAGCTTGAACGGCCAAGCGATGATAAGAATAATTTACTTTCAAAGGCGATGCGTGGCCATCTTCAGGTGCTATCGTACCGCCAATCAGACCATCTGGGTTGATGTCCGGCACTAAGGCAATCATGTCATCTCGTTCTAACCACTGAATGTTGAGATTAAGGGATTGTTGAAAATGAACTATATCTAGTAAGTCTTGTTTTGTTGGTTCATCATAAGCGACAAAACTATAGCCACCAGAATGCCACTCAATATCTTCTCCATGTTCAGCTTCCCAATTTGAAAGAATCTCGATGGATTTACGACTTATTTTTATTTTCGCTAAATTTGTGTGGGTTGCCCGAACGCCACCAATGGCGTGTTTGTTTGAACCCTGACCATTGCTGGCCAGTGGATCAATGACCAACACACTAAATCCTGCATCAGCCAAATAATAGGCGCTTGGTACGCCTATCGAACCAGCCCCAGCAATGATGACGTCAAAATTTTGTGTATTAGTCATGTGTTTCTTCCTTATCTGATTTTATGTTGCCTAAGATGTGAAGGGGAACTTCAACAAATACTGGGCGTATGGGGGTTTCGATAACTTCATCCAGACTGATACCTTCGCTTTGGAAAAGGCGTTTAATCATATTAAGGCATGTTTTACCGCCACAGGCACCCATGCTGGCTTTGGTTTTGGCTTTGATTTGGTTGATATCCCGCACGCCTTCCCGTATCAGTTTGCGGATTTCTCCAGCAGTAACACGTTCACATCTACAAATGAAAGCGTCATCAGCCAAATTTTCCACTAATTCCATTTCAGACACAAAAGGTTTAGGCTCATCACGCTTAATGATTAGAAAACCTGCTGCTTCGGTTGCAATCTCTGCTGGCGTTTCGATAGTCACAACACGTGTGCCATCCCTAAAGCCCGCAATTTTACGAATTTCGGTTATGGGGTAATTTCCAAGACTAATTCCATCCGTATTTGTGACTTCAATCATATTCCCAACGGCAATCATTTCCGGATCTTGTTCGTATGGAAGACTTACCAAAGCTTTACCATTCTGCTTTCGAAAGTCGACGATACTCACAGCCAATCCAGGACAAACGGCAACACAGCGTCCGCAATTAATGCACTGGTCGGTTGAAGATGAAGCATAATAGGGCAGGTGGCGCAGGTCAGATTTATCGACCTTTATAAGTTGTTTAGGGCACACAGTTGAACAAGGGTTGCAAGGGATTTCCTGCGTGCAGTGCATGACTGGATACATCCCTTCATGTGGAAAATCAACTTTAGTCTTTTCGATATTTCCTGGTCGTGAACTCAGGACATCTTCAAGACTTTGCCAGGCTTGTGTATCTGCGTCAGTTTCATAACCAAGCTCTCTGGCGATATTAACACCAGCAATTTTTCCGGAGAATATCGCAGCACTGGCTTCGGCAATCGCTTTGGCATCACCGGCGGCATGAACGCTAAAACCAAATTGTTTGGCTCTTCGATAAAATTCGTTGACTGGGTCAAGACCAACAGCGATGAGAACCGTATCACAATCATATAGTTTTTCGGTTCCTTTGATGGGTTGGAAATTTTTATCAACCTGGGCGATGATAACCTGTTCAACGTGTTCATCACCGATAGCTTTCAATACTGTGTGTGAAGTATAAATAGGCACACCAGTTCGAACCAGCTTATCCATGTGAACCTTGTATCCACCACATTGTGGCGCGGCTTCAACCAAGCCAGCAACATGAATTCCGGCTTGTATGGCATGGTAAGCAGCAATAAGACCAACGTTACCGCCTCCGATTACAAACAAGTTCTTACATGGTTTGACTAAATCGCGATTGACCAGTGTTTGAAATGCTCCGGCACCATAAATCCCTGGCAATGTGTTACCGGGGAAAGCAAGACTTTTTTCGCGCGCGCCTGTAGCTACAAGCAAAACCTTTGGCTTTACTAATTCATATTTTTGATCATCGCGAAAAACACCAACAACTTTGTCAGAAAACACACCAACTGCGGTAGCGCGCGTCCAAATTTTTACAGAAGGCAAGGCACGAACGCTTGATTCAAGCTTCTTGGCGATCTCTGTACCGCGACTGCCAGCAAAAACGGCTTCAGTAGACCCAAAAAAACGATGAGTCTGAAGTACCAACTTACCACCCAAGCGATCTTTATCATCAATTACTAGACAGTCGACGCCAAGTTTACCAAGTTCAATAGCAGCTGAAAGTCCTGCAGGGCCAGCACCTATGATAAGAACATCGGTTTTAGTAACAGGTATATTGGGTTCAACAAAACTATAATTTTCAGATACCTGGGGTAGGGTAGGCAATCCTTCAGCCGGTTCTACACACATACCAGCTTTTACGGGAGTCATACAAGATTTTACGGGAATACCATCCGCTATCACCATACATTGCGAACATTGTCCGTTGGCACAAAAGATACCCTGTGGAGAGCCATCAACCGGATGATGACTGAACACACTCACGCCATTAGCCATCAAAGCGGATGAAAGCATTTCATTGGGTCTGGCGTAAAATGGTTTTGATTGCCAAAAGAAGAGAATGTTGGCATCTTCAGTTGTTTCAATAATAGGATGGGATTTAATCCGAAATTCAGACATACATTTCCTCGATTTATTTGGTTTTACCGACGGTTAATGATACCACCTTGATAGCATTAATCGAATATTTCTTGATATTTTTGATCAAGTTCATCATCATTAAGATGAGAATAGCGCTGTGTTACCGCAATGTTCGTATGTCGGGCAAGTTCCTGGGCGAGTTTTAAATTTCCTGAACTAATAAGAATAGTCGTCACAAAATAGTGTCTGAAACTGTGTGGGGTGATTGTTCCAACTGCTTCAGGACCAATTGCATTGAAAACAGCCTGATTTACAATTTCACGACCCGTGGTTGTTGAAATCGGTTTTACTTTTTTACCGGCGCCACGATCATGTCTGGCAAACAAAGGTAAGGATGCTAAAGGTCTGCCACTGTTACCATCCAAAACTGCGCGTTGGCCCATGTAATCTTTACAGGCTTGTAAAGCACGTCTAGAAAATCTTGTTACCGCTTCTTTATTACCTTTGCCAATGATGATTGCACGGCTTTCCAGCCAGTCAATATCACCACGCCGCAAATTGCAAGCTTCGTGAACACGCAGACCCGTATCGGCTAGTGTAATGAGAAACGCACGGTCCCGATAAGCAATAAAACGCGCATTGTCATCTTTATGTGCCGCATTATGCAGGTCTTGCGCATAGATAAGAATTCTCTCAATGTCATTCTTTGGAAATTGCGGTAAGCGAATGCCTGGGCGTCTGGAACGCTGTTTGATAAGCAGTCTTACACGTGGCAAATTGATGTTGGCTAAATTTTCACCGGCAATATACTCATAAAGACCAACAGTTGCCGTTAAATAGACTTGCTCTGTAGCGGGTGAAAAGTCCTTAAGCGCATTTGCCATCCAGACAATAGCATCTTCTTTAAGTTTGTCTAAAGTCTCTTTGGAAGGTTCAAGTTTATTAATTTCCAAAACTTCACTAAACATGGTCATCGCATTCCTGTAAGTACGCGCTGTATTATCACTTCGGGAAAGCGATACAACGTCCAAGTAGTTTTCAATTGTTTCTTGGATTGTTTGACTTGACTTGCTCATACAGTAATTATATGCCAAATAATGACAACTTGATGAACTACTTACCGAATGTAATCAACTTTCTTTATGCAAAATAGAAGTGGAAAGATGAAAAATAGGCATTTCTAAGTTCGCCATAACAGAAGAATATAGCTTGTGATAATGATACTTATCATAACCATAAAGCATAAAATCGTAATTCCTACGTAAAACTCAAAATTACTTGCCCTGCCCCAGCTTTTACTTCCCGGTGAATGAAACAGGAATCAAATTTATCAACGAATAATAAACTTGCAGAAACACAATCGCAAAGAACGTGCAATCCCTGCAGAGAATAAGCTAATGCACAAAACGTTTAACAAAAACCTGAAAGAGATGCTGACACGGAAGCATGACGGGATATAGCTAACCAGCTTGTTTGCGCAAAGCAGCGTAAGCGCCTATCCACGGTTCACCAATGCGATTTTTAGGCGAAATCTGCACCTTGTTCAGTTTCTGACCCACTACAATCAATTCTGACGCGATTTGCGCCCAGTCTTTCGCCAAAAGCGCGTCTTTCAAACGTTCAGAACTGCCTAAAACCCATTCCCATTCCATGCGAAAGGCGTCTGCTTTGACCCAGTAATCACGTTTTTCCCATGCTGTGGCACTCGCATCGACCGATTCAGCAATTTTATTCAATGCCAAAACCACAAAAGCTATTTTATCAAGGCTGTCATCATCTGGTGCCCCCTGCTCCATGAGCAGTCGAATTGCCAGGACGATGCCACGCGATAATCGGTTGCGCAGCGTTGTACCTGATTCTTGATTTTTAATCGCCATAATTCACCATAGTTTCGTAATAATTTCAGCCGCTATTATACACAAGTCATTAGCTGCAACAAGTTTGTAAGCACAAAAACGACAAGTTCTTTATGGACGAAAAGTACTTTTACTTGACAATAGAACAGTTGTTCTATATACTTAAAGCATGAAATCAAACGCCCTAATGCCGGTTGAATTGCCTCTGCAAAATAAAGTTTTTGTTTTGCTTGGACAACACGCGCTGTCTCATAAAATGCTGGAATTTACCGCAATGTTATGCCTGAAACAAACTGTAACCGTGCTGGATTGCGGTAATCGCGCTGATATGTACGCTGTTGCACGCCATTTGCGACCGTTCACCCACGATCCGGTTGCCGCCCTGGGCAGAATTCGTCTCTCACGCGCTTTCACAGGCTATCAGACTGTGGCAATGTTCGAAGCTGCCACCAGCGCGCCACATAGCGACGCTGTGCTTGTTTTGGACATTTTACCGACCTTTCTCGACGAAGACCTTGAGCTTGAAGACGCGCAACGCCTGTTTAATCGCGCCTTAGACTGCCTGAATGCGCTTAGCAGGCACGCGCCAGTCGTCATCAGCGCTAAACCCATCCCAACCATCGCCCGCGAGCGCGAAATGCTCCTTGACGCCTTGTGTGAAGAAGCAGATTTCTGCTGGGAAGAACCCCAGGCTTTGTCCGCTACTGCGATGCAAGGCAGTTTGTTTTCGTAAAACAGGACAGAATATAAGATGGGACGCACAATCGCATCAATTACGCAAACCTGGCAACAAGAAGAAGCTGCGCTAAAACGCTTTAAACGCGCTTTGCGTAAAGAAGACCAAATTCTTTTGGACGAACTCCTGGTGCTTTCGCGTTTGCACCTGGCGGAAGCTTCCTACGCGTCAAATCTCTACCCCCTGGATATGTACCTGATTGCCATTCTTCTGGAAGTTTACAAACAACTGAAAGCAACCCAAAGGGCCTTAAATGATGGCATTGACCCCAAAGAAGAGCTTGATGCCAGCAAAGAAAACCGTTTTATCGCCCTTTTAGATGCAACATTTAGTGCTATGCAAACCGAAACGCAAAGCAGTCCGGTAAAAACAACAATAATTCACCAGCAAATTGTCGAAACAGGCAAGCCAAGCGAGATTTGCTATGACGACTTCCAGGAATCGCCATGAGTCTAAAGCGTTTCACCGGTTGGCTTTTGGATCTCTATCTCGACCCGCAGAACGGTCTCAAACTGTGGTTCATCTCCGCGGAAGACGACAGTCGGGTCTGTTTTACACAAGCTTTCCCAGTCAGTTTCTTTGCATCGGGAGAAAATCAACGACTGCGCGCGTTGTGGAAGCGTCTTGACAAGCAGGAAGGTGTCATTAAGCTTGTCCGTACGCAAAAACGAGATGTTTTCCTGAATGACTTCGTGAACGTTTTGCAAGTCGATGTTGAGAGCCCAGCCCGACAAACGCAAATTTTCCACGCGCTTGAAAAGGATTTTACAGATCTTACCTGGTACAATGCCGATTTAAGCGTCGGCACACGCTATTTGGCGCGTTTTGGCGCATTTCCCCTGGCTTTATGTGAGCTTCAAATCAACGAAAACGGACAAATTCATGATATCAAAGTCTGCAACAGCCGTTGGGACATTTTCCCTGCCATGCCACCCTTACGCGTTATGGAAATCACTCCTAACTGTGATCCCATACGCAGCAAAGTGCGCTATTTGCGCGTCCAGTGTGACCGTTTTCAGCATGAAATCGTCTTAGATGAAAACGGCGTTTTTCTAAAAACATTACACGACGTTCTGCAAAGCTACAACCCTGATATTCTTGTTACGGACTGGGGCGACAGCTGGCTTATTCCATTTCTGACAGCTGAATCAGAAAAGCGAAGCATTCGCCTTGACCTTAACCGTGACACTGGACGTCCAGTACGCTGGCAAAAAGAGTCAACTTACTTTTCTTATGGACACATCGTTTATCGTCCGGAAGAAGCACATCTGTTTGGCCGCTGCCACGTGGATCGAAAATCCGCGATGATGTGGTCTGACTACAGCCTGGCTGGCACGCTGGAGATGGCCAGGGTTACCACATTGCCCATCGAAAAAGCCGCGCGCGTCTCCCCCGGGCAAGGTATATCCGCCATGCAAGTTATAACCGCGTTGCAAAGGGACGTTCTGGTGCCTTATCAAAAACGGCAGGTAGAAGCTTTCAAAACCGGTATGGAACTCATTCAATCCGACCGCGGTGGCATGGTTTATCAGCCAAAAGTTGGTCTGCATATGGACGTGGCACAAATTGACTTCATCTCGATGTACCCTGCTGTTATCATCAAGAGTAATATCTCACCCGAAGAGCCTTTGCCAGACCTGCTTGAACCAGTTAATGCTGAATTAGGACTTGTACCAGCTACATTAAAACCGCTGTACGACAAACGCGTTGCCATCAAACTAAAAACACGCGAATATCCTCTCAATCATCCCCAGCGCGCCATGCTAAAAGAACGTGCTAACGCGCTTAAATGGCTTTTAGTAGTATGTTTTGGCTTTTTAGGCTACAAAAACGCGCGTTTTGGACGCATTGAAGCTCATGAAGCGGTTACCAAAGGCGGTCGCGAGCTGCTTTTGCGCGCGAAAGAAGTCGCCGAAGAAGAAGGCTTTGAAGTCTTGCATATGTACGTAGACGCGCTATGGATCAAAAAGAAAGGCTGCAATCGGCCTGAGCACTTCCGCGATCTGATTATACGCATCAACGACCACACCGGACTGGCAATTAACCTTGATGGCATTTACCGCTGGCTGGCATTTTTGCCTTCAAAGACAGACAGTCGCATCCCCATTGCCAACCGCTATTTTGGTGTTTTCCAAAGTGGCGAGATAAAACTACGTGGCATTGAATCACGCCGACGCGACACACCTGCCTGGATTGCTGGTGTTCAAAAGGAAATGATTCGGATATTAGCCCAGGCAAAGACACCTTCGGAACTTGAACAAGGTCTGTGTGACGCCTTTAAATTTTACAATCAGGCGCTTTACATGCTAAAAAACGGAGAAGTTGATTTGCATGAGCTGGTGATAAATGGCAAGGTGAGTTATGCCTTGGATACCTACAAAGCGACCACCCCATCCGTGCGCGCGGCACGTCAAATGGAAGTGGCTGGCATGACGATTAAGCCCGGTCAACGTGTGCGTTTTTTATACACCAGCGGAGAGCCGGACGTTTTTGCATGGGATTTGAGCACAAGTCCAGACCCTTCCTGGTTGGACCTGGCAAAATATATTGAACTCTTAGCTAAAGCTGGCGCTACTGTCCTGGCACCCTTTGGCATTGAACCAAAATTGATGCTGGAATGGAGCCAGCGTGGCGGCATACAACTCCCACTCGCGTCAGCATTGTGTTATTTTAGTGATGATTAGTGAAATATTGAGTTTTTTATATGTAAGTGTATATTGTTTTGTTATTGTGGCTACGCGCATTAACGTGATATGTCATACCATAGGTGTAAAAAAGAGACTGCCATAATGACAGCCTCTTGACATTTTTTTAGTTTATATTTTTATTCGGCCTTGATGCTAACAGGCAAAAATATGCGATAGTCATATACTGGGGGTTCTTCCGGTTTTGGAACTTTAGCGGTCGCACAATTCAGCACCTCGGAAAAACAAATCCCATCCGTTTCAATTGCCTGTATTTGGTAAAAATACGTCGTATCGTATTCAATTTCATAATCAATGTAACTTGTTCCAGTTACGTCAGCTAATACTTCCATTTCTCCAGCACAAGTTCTAGTACCACGGTAAATACGATAGGTATCAGCGCCTTGCATTGCATTCCAGCTTAACTTTATGCTATCTTCCTGTGCAGTCGCTTTTAAACGAGGATTACCTTCGAAACACTTACCCATCATCCCTGCCATACTGGCAACGGTGCCCACACCAGCTTGTGTGATTCTGTGCGTAGCAGGTATGAACATGTTTTGGATTAAATCTGTTGTTCTATGATAATGGGGGTTGCGATCCCTAACGCCATTACATCCATATGAAGCAGAGTGATAATCATAATTTTCTAATATTTCGACCGCACCAACACCAATTCGCCAGAAGTGATAATGATCGGATCGGTCAATTGCTTCATTAGTTAGATATTCAACCTTAACGCCTAAATTATAGTTATTGTTAACGCTGGTGAAACAATTACCGACAACATTTGATTCTGGCATTGTGCCCACATGTAGTTCCATACAATAATCCCGGTCTGCATCATATCCAAACATATCCAGGTTTACGACACCAAGCATATTATCACTTTCATGGCGAAAGTCTTCTGTGTAAGCATAACTTCCATATAAACCTTGTTCTTCACCAGTAAAGAATATGATTTTGATTGTACGGTCAAATTTATAGTATCGGAAAAGACGTGCTGCCTCCATCAAAGCGGACACGCCACTGGCGTTATCTTCAGCGCCTGGAGCTTCAGTTTGTGGTTTGTTGCTGGTACTATCCAAGTGAGCCGTCATCAAAACCTGTTCATGCGCATTAGGTCCATGGCCTGGGATTGTGAGTACAAGGTTTTTTGCACCAACCGCCTCAATTTCTATCGGTTCAGGGTCAGGAATTGTCCTATCCAGGTTCTTTGGAGCATAACTTTTAAATGAGTAATCATGATCATGCAAAGTTACACCAGGAACAAATCCTAATTTTATGAGCTCCTGGGTAAGATACGGGTAAGCTTTAGCGTTTTGGTTAGCAGGGTTGAAGAGTTCCGATGTGTAGCGTGTCGTTATGGTGTATTGTTCGCCGTCAATAACGACTGGATTTTCTCCACTAAGGTCACGGATCCACTTTGCGACGCTAGTTTCAGTGATTTCATCAAGAATTTTTTGGATATCATTGTTTTTACCGCAGTTTACATTTGTTTGAGCTGTGGTTGGTTTGGGAAATATTGATAGAATCAATACAAGCGAAATCAGGACAAGGACAAGTTTGGTCTTTTTCATCAGTTTCCTTTTCTAATACTGTTTTTCGACACTTAACTTTTCGATAGCAAAGTGATTATTGAGAAATCTAAAAACTTATTTCTGAATAAGTTTTGCTTAAAGATTTCTATTAGCAAGGATTATACTCGTGTATATAACTGAATTCCACGAAATTCGCACCAAACAATTGTTTGGTTTTTAAAATTGATAGAAACATTATTTATTGACGTTCCTCAATCAAACGCTTATAATTCACGCCCGAGGGGAAGTGCTGGAATTGGCAGACAGGCATGACTTAGGATCATGTGCGGAGACGCGTGAGGGTTCGAGCCCCTCTTTCCCCACTTCTAATAAAGATAGCAATATTGAGGTAAATTTTGAAAACAACTAAAACATACACAGATGACCATCAGGTTAAAATTACGGCTGAGTTTGAGCAAGAACTGCTGGAACAATATAAACGACGAGCTGCCCGCAAAATTGCAAAAAGCACCCGTATTCCTGGCTTTAGACCAGGAAAAGCACCTTACCACATGGTATTGAACCACGTCGGCGAGGCTAGTGTTATCCAGGAAGCCATTGACCTGCTTCTGGAAGCAGAATATCCCAAAGTTCTAGACCAGGAAGAAATCAAGCCATTTGGCCCAGGCAACCTGGAAGAAATCAGCAGTTACGACCCGCCTACCTTTGAGTTCCTTGTTCCCCTTGAAGCGGAAGTCACCTTGGTTGGCGATGACAAACTCGACAAAGAATATGCACCTGAAGCTGTGACCGAAAAAGAAATCGAACAGGAACTGGAACGCATCAAGCGTAATTTCGCGGATGTCGTCCCTGCTGATCGTGCCGCCCAAGAAGGCGATATTGTCTATTTGACCCTTACTGGCACTGACAAAAACGCTGAAGGTGATGACGCTATAGTTGTAGAAGACTCGCCATTGCAGTTACTCATCGAGGCAGAAGATGTTAAACGACCCAGCGAATGGCCTTTCGAAGGTTTTGGTCGTGAGTTTATCGGCAAGAAAGCGGGTTCAAATTTCACGCTTGAGCATACTTATCCGGAAGACGCCCGTGATGAGTCCCTGGCAGGTAAAACCGTGGAATTTGCCATAAACCTTCAGGAAGTTAAAGAACTCAAACTCCCAGAACTTACTGAAGACCTTCTAAAACAACTTGGCAATTATGAGAATGAAGAAAGCTTGCGCGAAGATATTCAAAAAGCTTTGCAAAACCGCAAGAACGCCGATTACGATGAGCAGTATTATTCTGGTCTTGTTGATGAACTGCGCGATAAATCGACGATAAAATATTGCCCACAACAACTTGATGAAACCGTAGAAGATATGCTGCACCAGCTGGAACATCAGCTTTCACATCAGGGCATGGACCTTGAACTGATGCTAAAACTTCGCAAACAAGATAAAGAAAGTTATATCGAAGAAGAAGTCAAGCCTAATGCGGTAAAACGACTTGAACGCTCTTTAATCATGAAAGAACTCACCCGCAAACATGAACTAAAAATCGATGAGACTGCTCTGGAAGGCGAAATCCAGGTTGTTATTTCAGAGTTGATACACAGCGGTCAGCTTGAAGATGTAAAAAAGCAACTGGGCAACAAAAAGTTTTCGGAACAAGTAACATATGAAGCTATTGACCGCCTATTGAGCAAAGCGCAATTTGAACTCTTAAAATCTCTCGCTAATCCCGATATTATCCAGGTGGAAGCCCCTAAACCTAAAAAGGTATCGAGCAAATCAAAAGCTACCAAGAAAGAAAACGCGGTTGAAGCTGAAATCAAAGAGGATGCAGTAGCTATCGAGACCGTAGAAGAAACCAAGGAAGAAGCACAAGAATAAACATTGTTCTAATATAAGCTTGCTATGCTATTAGCAAAACAAGTTAAGGAATAAATATGAACCAAGCAAGTAATCTAGTCCCGATGGTCGTTCAGCCAACCGCTCACGGCGAACGGGCATACGACATCTACTCACTGTTACTCAAAGAGCGCATCGTTTTTGTAGGTTCGGCTATCAATGACCAAGTCGCCAACCTAATCGTTGCGCAATTGCTTTATCTCAACCAAAGCGATCCCGATAAAGCCATCCAGATGTATATCAACTCACCTGGTGGATCGATTTATGCCGGGTTGGCAATTCTGGATACGATGAACATGATTAGCAACCCCATCAGCACAGTTGCTGTGGGCGTTACTGCGAGTTTTGGTACAGTTTTACTGGCAGGAGGTACCAAAGGTCAACGCTACGCCCTGCCCCATGCTACTATTCATCTCCATCAGCCTTTGGGTGGCACTGAAGGTCAGGCATCGGATATTGAAATCATGGCCAAAGAAATCCTGCGACTTAAGACTTCTCTCAATGATTTCTTTGCTGAAGTCACCGGTCAACCCCTGGAAGTTATCCAGCGTGATACAGACCGTGACTTTTACATGACCGCCCAACAAGCTTTGGAATATGGCTTAATCGACAAGGTGCTGGAACCACCTAAGAAGTAACATTTTTCATGCTTACGGATCGATTCCCGCAACTCAAAGGGCTTATTCTCGACATGGATGGTGTCCTTTGGCGCGACAATGAAGCTATTGGCAATTTGCCCCAGATTTTCGATACCATTAGAAAGCTGGGGCTTTCTTTCGTTTTGGCGACCAACAATTCCACCAAAACAATTGATTCGTATCTCGATAAACTCAATGGATTTGGCGTAAAACTTGAACCCTGGCAAGTCATTGGAACAGCACAGGTCACGCTCGAATATTTAAAGCAGCATTTTTCTGCTCAAAGTAAGATATACGTGCTAGGCAGTATAGAAATGAAAAAGCTATTCTCGTCTAACGGTTTTCATATCCTTGAGCTTGATGAATGTCCTAAAGCAGACGCCGTTGTTGTGGGTTTAGATAAGACCGTTGATTACGAAAAATTACGCTATGCCAGTCATTTGATCCGTAAAGGCGCGCGCTTTATCGCCACCAACACTGATGGTACCTTTCCTGTTCCAGGCGGTTTTATCCCAGGTGCCGGCACAATTGTCAAAGCGGTTGAAGTCGCCAGTGTAACAAAGCCTGTTATTATCGGCAAACCAGAACCCTTCTTATTCGAGAGAGCGATGCAAGTCATGGGTACAAAGCCACATGAAACCATGGCTGTAGGCGATCGTCTTGAAACAGATATACAAGGCGCGCATAATGCAGGTATCTTAAATGCTCTGGTTTTGTCAGGGGTCGCTACAATCGAAGACAGTAAAACACTTTCGTTTGAAATTGACCTAATTACAGATAATTTATGGGAGCTCCTGCGTGTCTAAAGCTTTCATTTACGACCTTACCCCCTTAGAACTTACAGAAGCCTTGAATGCCCTTGAACAACCCGGTTTCCGCACAAAACAACTTTTACAGGGGCTCTACAACAAGCTCTACCAGGATTTTGACGCGTTTGATGCTATCCCGAAATCTTTACGTGAGGCCTTAGACAATCAATTTAATATTACTCCGTTAAAGTTGCATAGCACAGTCTATTCGAAAAACAAAGATACTGAAAAGGTCTTATTTGAGACACACGATGGGCATCTTATCGAAACAGTCCTGATGCGTTTTGAACGTCGCAATACCCTTTGTATCTCCACTCAGGTTGGTTGCCCTATGGCTTGCGTCTTCTGCGCAACCGGTCAACAAGGTTTCGCACGTAATCTAAGTATGTCGGAGATTCTTGGACAATTTATTCACTTTCAACGTGAACTCCGCCAAAAAAATGAAGCTTTACGCAATGTCGTGTTTATGGGCATGGGAGAACCTTTTTTGAACTACGAAAACGTCTCTAATTCTCTTTATGCTTTATCGGATCCTGAACGCTTAGGTGTTGGCGCGCGTCATATAACCGTCAGCACCGTCGGTGTTATCCCACGAATTGCTCAATTTGCTAAAGATCACCCACAAGTCAATCTTGCAATCTCACTCCACGCCCCAGATGATGCCTTGCGAACTAAATTGTTACCCGCAAACAAGCAATTTCCACTAGATAATCTTATGAAAGCCTGTCGGGACTATGTGAAAGAAACAAACCGAAAAATCACCTTTGAATACGCGCTTATAGACCAACTTAATGACACGACTGAGCATGCCCATGCGTTCGCGAAACAACTCAAAGGCATCTTGAGCATCGTTAACTTAATCACGCTTAATCCAAGTAAGGATTATCCATACCCTGGTTCATCTAGCATGCGAGTACAAAACTTCCGAAATGTATTAGTTAGCCATGGTGTCCGGGTAACCGTGCGATTAAGGCGTGGAATTGAAATCAACGCCGGCTGTGGACAATTAGCCGGTTCCATCAAGTCAAATGATATAATCTAATCTATGGAAAACATATTTAACAAATGGCGAGAAAGTCTCAAGAAAACCCGTGATGTTACCTTCGGTAAAATCGCAACTTATTTTGGTGCGACTGAAATTAATGATGAAAGCTGGGATCGGCTTGAAGAACTCCTCATTCAAGCCGATGTTGGTGTTAAAACAACACTTGATTTGATTTTCGTCGCCCAACAAATTGTTGACAGAGAAGGTCTGACCAAGACGGAACAACTCAAGTCTGTTTTGAAAGATGAAATGAGCAAGCTCATTGTCCAACCTGAAGAACCTGATTTAGACACACATAAACCAACGGTCATCATGGTAGCTGGCGTAAACGGTTCCGGAAAAACGACGTCTATCGGCAAACTTGCAGCGCGCTATAAAAAGATGGGTAAATCAGTTCTTTTGGTAGCAGCAGATACTTATCGTGCAGCGGCCATTGATCAGCTTGTGGTATGGGCCAAACGCGTTGATGTGCCTATCATCACCAGCCAACAAGACAGTGACCCCGGTGCAGTTACCTATGATGGTATCAAAGCTGCCATTGCACGTAACATTGATGTTGTACTGATTGACACAGCAGGTCGTCTGCACACTCGCTTTAATTTGATGGAAGAAATCAAGAAAGTCCATCGTGTTGCTGGTAAAGCGCTTGAAGGCGCGCCGCATTATTCCTGGATCGTTTTGGATAGTACCACCGGTCAAAATGGTTTACATCAAGCTGAAGCTTTTAGTAAAGCCGTGCAGCTCAATGGTGCAATTCTGGCCAAGTTAGACACTTCTGCCAAAGGTGGCATGGTTTTTGGGATTAGAGAGCAAATCGGTTTGCCTGTCATCTACGCTGGACTTGGCGAAAAGGTTGAAGACCTGGAACTTTTCGACCGCGCAAACTTTATTGAAGGCATCTTCGCAGATGTTAATGGGTCTAAATAATGTCTGACATGATTGAAATGCTGGAAAAACTTGAAAGCCAAATCTATGCTCTCCAGGAGCATCTTTGACCTTGCAAGCAAGCAATCTCAATTAGATTTACTTATAAAAGAAGCTGAATCCCCCACACTGTGGGATGACCCCATCTCCGCGCAATCGCTAATGAAAAAAATAGCATCGCTCGAACGCGATGTTAGCACTTGGGAATCTATCAACGATAAGGCAGTTGGTCTTAAGGAATTAATCGAGATTGACGATGGCAGCTTTAGCGATGAAATTGGTCGTCAACTAGACCAGTTACAAAAAGAGCTTGATCAAAAGGAAATCGATCTTCTTCTATCTGGCGAGTATGATGAAGGTAACGCTCTGCTAACCATTCATGCTGGTGCTGGGGGTACGGATTCACAAGACTGGGCTGAAATGCTTGAGCGAATGTATTTGCGTTGGGCAGACAGTCAGGGCTTTAAGACTGAAATACTGGACTTGAGTCCTGGTGAGGAGTGTGGCATTAAATCTGTCACCATTTCTGTAGAAGGGCAATTTGCCTATGGTTACTTGAGCCAGGAAATAGGTGTACACCGCTTGGTACGCCTATCACCTTTCGACTCCGCACACCGCCGGCACACATCTTTTGCTTTGGTAGAAGTTTTACCTGAAATTGAAGATAACGCCGAAATCATTATCCGACCTGAAGATATCACCATTGAAGTCTACAAAAGTTCCGGTGCAGGCGGTCAAAATGTGCAGAAAAACATGACAGCTGTGCGTATTATCCACCATGAAACAGGCCTTGTGGTGACATGTCAAAATGAGCGATCGCAAACCCAAAACCGTGAAAGCGCCTTGAAAGTCCTACGTTCCCGTTTGTTCCGTATGCAGGAAGAGGAACGCGCGGATACGGTATCAGAACTCAAAGGCGAATTCAAAAAAATGGAATGGGGAAATCAAATTCGTTCTTATGTGCTCCATCCCTATCAGATGGTCAAAGACCATCGCACTGATTATGAAACTGGTAATACTCAAGCTGTCTTAGATGGCGATATCAGTGCTTTTATTGAAGCAAGTTTAAAACATAAAGCTCAGTAATCTTTCCAAGTCACTGAGCTTTTTCCTGTGTTTTCGTTATTGTTAGTCTAAAATTTGGGTAAGTTCAATGACTTTAGGATCTAATGTTTTCACCTTACCAGCTATCATTTTGTAGGGTGTTGTAATGATATTATTCCCATTTAAACCAACCAGCACACCAAACTCTTCCCGGTCAATGGCTTCAACTGCGCCATGTCCAAGTCTGCTGGCAAGAATACGGTCGTAAGCACCAGGCGCGCCACCGCGTTGCACATGACCAAGTGTGGTCGATCGAATACTAAAGCCCAAACGCTCTCTATTTTCAGCGAAATATTCTGTTAATCGGCTGGCATTATATTCAGCACCTTCTGCAGCAACAATAATAGCATGCGCTTTGCCCTGTTCATAAGCCTTGTGTAGTTCTTTGGCTAATTGTTCCGGGTCTGTTTCGACTTCAGGTAAAGTTATTGCTTCTGCGCCACCAGCCAAACCTGACATAAGCGCAATATAACCACAATTGCGTCCCATAACTTCAACAATAAAAGCACGTTGATGGGATGAAGCGGTAACCTTGAGTCTGTCAATTGCTTCCAAAGCAATATTCAAAGCGGTATCAACACCGATTGTAATATCTGAGCCAACCAAATCATTGTCAATTGTTGATGCAATGCCTACGACCGGAAAACCCATTTCGTAAAGCGCGTTTGCGCCGGCTTGGGATCCATTACCGCCGATCACGACCAAAGCGTCAATACCACGTTGGTTTAAATTACGAATAGCCAGTTCACGTCCTTCAATTGTTTTAAATTCATCACAGCGTGCGGACCCTAATACAGTTCCACCGCGATGCATAATTCCACCGACTTCGCGGGTGCCTAATGGTTCCATTGTTCCATTTATTAGACCTTGGAAACCATTGCGGACACCGAATGTTTTCCACCCTTTTGCAACGCCACATCTTACAACAGAGCGTATGGCAGCATTCATACCAGGCGCATCGCCACCACTCGTCAATACAGCAATTCTTTGAATCATAATAAACTCTCCATTATTGTTCTTTTCCTATTATAATTCACACATCAACTATTTTGGAGATGAAAATGACAAAAGATATCTTGGTTTCAATAATGAGTGATGATTTATTTTCAAGAAACTGGATGTCTTTACTCGTTGTCAGAGACTGGCGTACCCGATTAGTTAGCGAAATGAATTGCCAGGCTAACCCTTATGTAATCTTAGCCCAAGACAGTTTGCGTTGTGATTTCCTGTTGGTAGACCTGGACACACTTAGTTCAAACCCTTCATTACTTTCAACCCTGAACAATCAATCTGGTTTAGCCAAGAAAATTAGAATAATTGGGATTGGCTCCAGAGCGGAAAGCCGATTTCTAAACCGCATCAATCCAGATCTTTTTAGCGGTTATCTTATCAAAGATGAAATCGGGAATGCCATGTGCTGGGCAATTACTTTCGCTTCCGACAACAAAAATGTCTTTACACCAAGTACATATAATCTTGCATGTGAAATTGATTTTGAACACGCTCATGAGAAAATAATCCTTAAAAAACGCATCCAGGAAGGTATTACCGACCGGCAAAAAGAAATTGCCCGTATGGCGATTATTTATTCGATAGGCAGACGGGATTTGGTAGACGAACTCAAAATCTCTGAACAATGGAGTTATGGAATGGTCAGTGAGCTTTATGACAGATTTGGTGTTGCAGATTTGTTGTCTGGAGAAGATACTACTCAGCTCCTGCTCCAGAATGACCCAAAAATAACGAAAAAGTTAAATAGTATTATTGAAGATCTTGGTGAAGGTAAAAAAGCCCGCGACTTAGAGACGCTTGCTTTTCACTTATTAACAATGCCGGTTATTGTTGATTAGAAATAATTTTTATCCAGGTAATTTTTGTTTTTTATGTTTTGAGTTTTAATATACAACTATAGAGTATTTCTACCTATCATATGTGGCTACGCACAATTACAAGGCTATCACACCCATAGTCAATGTCTTCCAACGGAATTTTATAAAAAATTATTTACTGCTCTTTCGAATATACTATATTTTCCAACCATATAAGTGGCTACGCGCATTAAGTTTAATCGGTGGCGCACAAGATGGCACGCGCCGACGCGCCTTCCCGTCCTGCTAACTTCAATGGCAGACAAATAAGATCATATTTACCTGGTTGAACCTTATACAAATTTAATCCTTCCAGTATAACGATCCCTGCTTCTAATAATTTTACATGGGTTGTTTTTGGGTCAGTGAAAGGCGCGATAGATAAATAATCAATCCCTACTAACCGACATCCTTTTGACACTAAATAATCTGCGCCACAAGCACTAAGTGCTACAAAGTCTTCCCGAAAATCGTTTATATTTTCAGCCCAAAGCCGACTGTTTCTTGTTTTAAACAGAATCCTTTCAAAATTTTGCATTTCTTGCTTTTCTAATATTTCATATGTAATCAAATTGACGTCTTCAGGAAACTCGACCACTTCGACAGATCCCATCAAAACCGTTAAATCTAAGCTGTCCATGTCCCAGCCATTTTCAACAAAATGTTTTGGAACATCAATGTGCGTCCCAGTATGTAATCCAAAACTTAATTCACTAATGTTCGCGTGGCTATCTTTACCTATACGGGCCATCCAATTGATGTTTACTTCTGGATCGCCAGGCCAAATTACCATGCCGTTTTTAATTTCCATTGATATATCAATCAAGTTCATATCTTCACCATACATTTCTTTACTTTATTTGATTTTATCAAATTTTATTTCATGCGCATCTTTACATTATCGCATAAGCAGTTATTAAACAAATTATATTTATCCATTAACAAAAGACCTCATTACTTTAGCTTTTTAGAAAAAATGATGCCTTTTGTTTAAGTCCCCATTTTTTACGCTTGAATGATAGAATAGTTTAATATCACATTCATGGCAGGAGGATGTATGGAATTTCACATTATTAGTTCCGCAAGAGATAAATATGCTTTTGATGAACAATTGTTTGCTTTTGATGGCAACTTTGTTTTTGTAAACTTTCAGGCTGTGCGTAATTTTACGCAAAAACTAAACGATTTACGCGAAAACCCTGATGATCCAAGCAGCTATATTCAACCTGCGCAAATTAACGCCTTAGGCTTGTTAGACGAAATCTCCCATATCATCTTCAAACGGTATTACGAAAAACATGGTAAAGATTTACAGACGGCACTGTTCGATACCCTGGAAATCGAATTAGGTTCTCAAAGACTGAAGAAAACATTACTCAGCTATGGAGAACTTTTCCCCACATTGGAAGTATATCGCGGGAAAATCGCAACGATTGATTATTATCGTGACGAAACAAAAGGAACACCAAACGCTTATCTCATACTTGAAGAACTTATTCTCACTTGGCTACTTAATCAAAATCCTGCTGCTAAACCCTACCAAGAACTGTTTACTGACCATTTCTTGATAAAAAACACTGACTATTCACAACTAATCTCTTTGGTGACGGAATTTTTCAAAGAACAGCCACCTTTTGGTGCCGATAATCTAGACTTAATCACATTCTTGCGCCAACCAGCAATCCTTTTTCCTAACTCACTCAATGATCAGCTTGAATACATTTCAAAACACTGGACCGAGTTCATTGGCGAACGTTTGAGTAAATTATTGAGTGCCATTGATCATATCGCTGAAGAATCCAAAGCCTTTTTCATCCATGTTCCATTCCGAGATGAATACGCTCCTACTTACCTGCCTGATTATTCTGCATCTTTCTGGGCAGACCAAAAACGTGCTGGCGATCTTGAGAACACTGAAAATTACAGCCCTGACAGTGATTGGATGCCTAAGGTCGTGATGATAGCCAAGAATAGTTTTGTCTGGCTAAGTCAGCTTTCCAAGCAATATCAAAGAAACATTCAATATCTAAGCGATATTCCAAATGAAACACTTGATGAGTTAGCCGAATGGGGGTTCACCGCGTTGTGGCTTATTGGCCTTTGGGAACGGAGTAATGCGTCCCAAACTATCAAACAACTTTGTGGTAATCCCGACGCGGTCGCATCGGCTTATTCGCTTGACCGTTACGATATTGCCCAAGCCTTAGGCGGATATAACGCCTACAAAAACTTGGCAGACCGATGCGCTCAACGCGGCATAAGGCTAGCTTCAGATATGGTACCAAACCATATGGGCATCGATTCAGACTGGGTCCACGACCATCCCGACTGGTTCATTCACCTTGAACATCCCCCTTTCCCTGTTTATAGCTTTGATGGCCCGGAGCTTTCCAGCGACCCTAAAGTTAGCATCAAACTTGAAGATCATTATTATTCTCGAACCGATGCTGCTGTTGTCTTCAAACATTACGACCATCGTAATGGTCAAACACGATATATCTATCATGGTAATGATGGCACCAGTATGCCCTGGAACGACACCGCGCAACTAAATTATTTGAATCCGGAAGTAAGGGAAGCAGTCATTCAAACCATTTTACATGTCGCTCGTCAATTCCCGATTATCCGTTTCGATGCAGCGATGACACTCACCAAAAAACACTTCCAGCGCCTTTGGTTCCCGCAGCCAGGCACCGGCGGTGACATTCCTTCCCGCGCTGAACACGCCATGAGTAAAGAAGACTTTGATAAAGCCATGCCCGAAGAGTTTTGGCGCGAAGTCGTTGATCGAGTGGCAACAGAAGTACCCGACACCTTGCTTCTCGCTGAAGCATTTTGGCTGATGGAAGGCTACTTTGTTCGTTCGCTTGGCATGCACCGCGTTTACAACAGTGCCTTTATGAATATGCTTCGTAATGAAGAAAATGCGAAATATCGCCAACTCATTAAAAGCACTCTTACCTTTGACCCCGAAATTCTCAAGCGTTATGTCAACTTCATGAACAACCCTGACGAAAAAACCGCCGTTGAGCAATTCGGGAAAGGTGATAAATACTTTGGCATTTGCACCTTATTGGCAACGATGCCAGGTTTACCCATGTTTGGACATGGACAAATTGAAGGATATAGCGAAAAGTACGGCATGGAATACTATCGTCCCTACTGGGATGAAAAGCCTGACCAGGGCTTTGTAGATGCCCATCGACATAACATTTTCCCAATCCTTCACCGGCGAAGGCTTTTTGCAGAGGTCGCCAACTTCAGACTTTATGATTTCAAAATTAACAATGATGAGATTGACGAAAATGTCTTTGCTTACAGTAATGCACTCGGAAATTCAGCAGCCCTTGTGATATACAACAATCATTTTGGAAACGCAGCCGGCTGGATAAAAACATCAGCGCCTTACCTGGTAAAGCATGGCAATGATAATGAGTTACACACAGAGAACCTGGCTCAAGCATTACGATTGCCCGACTATCAAAATGGCTTCTTAGTCATGCGCGACCAAGTAAGTCGCAAAACCTATTTGCGTCCTATGTCAGAAGTTCATGAAAAAGGTCTTTTCTTTTCTCTTAATGCCTATGAACGTATGGTTTTAAGCGACTTTTACGTATTGTACGGTGAACAATATGCTCAATTACACGACTATTTGCAAGGACATGGGGTTGACAACCTTGATGCCACACTTGAAGATCTTCGCTTGCAACCATTCTTGAGAAAACTCGACACTTTACTCCATAACTTGTCAAATATAGCTCACGCTCAAAGTTCAAATGATAAAAATGCACTATTAGAACACGCAATAGATAACTGGAAAGAATTAAATAAAGCTACCCGTTCTCTTGATGGATTCCAAGTGTTTGAATCAAACAATGCTTTCGAAGATCTTATTCTATACTTAGACACTCTGCGTGGATTGTTAGACGACGATGCTTCAAAAGAAAAGCCTGCTTGCACTCAAGAACTTTTAAATCTGATAAACGAAACACCTTTCGCAGCTAATTATCTGCTTAGCTATGGGTTTATTAGTAGACTTTGTGGTACAGTTGTTGATCCGAATTGTGCAAAGCAAACCTTATCGTTACTCTCCAAAGAGCAAGTTCGCACACGTATTTACGAACATTTCCGCACAATTGGTCTTCCTATAGACAAGATTCACGAATATTTCGTAAACTGTCGCTGGTTAATTGCTAAGGCTCATTCAATGAGTTCAGAAAATCTTTCAGATTCAAAATCCTTCTTTGAAAGGCTTTTTAATAACACTGATTTTAGACTAGCATTAATGATTAACGAATATGAAGGCATTGAATGGTTTAATCAAGAAGCCTTTGAAACAATGCTTTGGCACTTAAATCTTATACCTAGAATCGAACTTCTATCTCAATATCAAGATGACGATACGCTTATCAACGAGCTATCAATCATTGATGAGCTTGTATTGCAGTTTAAAAATGCAGAAAAAGCATCATCTTATCGAATAGATAAGTTTTTAGATACACTGCCCTAGTCACACACGCTGTTCTGCGCGTTCCAGGGTATTTAAAAATATCGTTTCAGCATTCAGCCCAGTTTTAGGGCTGTTTGTTTTTCTTAACAAGTCTAGTATTGAAGTGTCAAATTTTTCGTTATTTGCTTTCATACAAAGCCAGACAGCTTTAGCTGCATAGGCGATATTGTTCGCCGGCTCTATTCTGTTGAAGTCGTCGAAGAACCATCCGCATGAAGTGAACATTTTTTGCCGTTCCAGTTGTGCTTCAAGCAATATCGCGATTTTATTCGCATCAAGTTCTTTCCAAAATTCGCCAAAAATCTCTTCGCCGAGTTTATCTACTGATTTTTTGCCAAGCATTACGTCAATATATCTATGTCGCATTTCCCATGCATATTCAGAATTTTCATAGTATTGCAAATTCAAACCTTTGAATGCAGATAAATATTGTTCATCAACCCATCCAGCTATAGCGTTTATCGCTTCACGCATTGGCGCTTTCCATTCAGAACCAGGCGTACAGCCGCAATCATATGACCACCGTCCTACACCATGCATACAGGACCAAGAACTCGGCTCATCTAACATAGCCCGCTTATTTACGGCATTTTCTTTCAGATATAGAGCGGGATAAGTCCACTGTATGCCAAATTTCGAAGCACCATCCCCTAAAATATACGTCAAGAACAAATCCCTGAATTTTTGGTGATGTCCGTAAAGTTCTCCATCGCTTGCTAACACAGTGATACCATTCTTTTTATTGTGTTTTCCAAATATGTAACGTAAAAAATCGTCCCCGTTTTCGGTTGCCTTGGGCATAAAACTTATTTTCGTGCTTACTTCGCGATCATATGTAAACACCACAAACGGACTTCGTCCATCAGGTAAATCTACCAAAAATGGTCCGCTTTGATTTTGCCCATCTAAAGGCTTTACCTGCCATGGTGCTAAAATTGTAAAACATAACCCACAGTCTGAAAGAGCACATAAAGTTTCCAAATCAACACCTGTTTCGGCCAACCACATACCATCCGGTGAATGTCCAAAACGATGCTTGAATTCTTCAACCCCCCATCTAACCTGGGTAATTTTATCTAACCAAGACTGTAATGGCAAAATGCTGTGATTATAGGCTTGTGCCATTCCATTTCCAACGCCATACTTATTGAAATTTGTATTTTCTTGTTCAACGATGAGTTTTGCAGTTTCGGGTACATTTTCAAACATCCAATTAAAAAGAGTTGGTCCTATATTAAAACTTATCTTTTCGAAATTTCCAGCCCTTGCATTTGGCGTGTAACATTCCGCACAAATGCGTTCATTCCAGTTTTTGTATGGACTGGCTCCTCTTTCGTTAGGTATTTTATTGCTAATGGGTTCCTCGCGTGGGGGTTGATAAAAATGACCATGGATGCAAAATTTCATCTTTTCTTTTCTTTCTTTAAGTAATCGAGTTGTTGTTCAAATCTTGCTGGATTTATTCCAAAATGGCGTGGCATTGAATCTAAAGATGTGACTCGGTTTTCAGCCAAATAATCAAGCCATAATTTATTCATTGGAAAGTCTTTGGATAACCCTTGCATAAGTTGGGTTAGAATAGCAAGATTTGAAGGAGTTATTCCTACAGTTTTTGGATTTTTTTGTATGGCATTTGATATCGTTTCCACAATATCTGTAAATGTTAAATGCTCAGGTCCACCTATTTCAATTACACGATTTAGTGTCTCAGGCAAGTCTAAAGACCATATCATGCTTGTCACCAAGTCATCTACCCATAATGGTTGAGTTAAGATCTTGCCATCACCCGGCACAAATATCATCAAGGGATATTTCCTAATTAAACGAACGATATTTTGAGTAAATGCGTCACCTTCGCCATAAACCAATCCCGTTCTTAATATGGTGTAATTTAATCCAGAATTGATAATGGTGTGTTCAGCAATTCCTTTCGCTTTCATTATGCCGAAAGCTGACGCTCTATCAGCCCCTATATGACTTAGATAAA
This sequence comes from Anaerolineaceae bacterium, assembly GCA_012839565.1. GTDB lineage: Bacteria > Chloroflexota > Anaerolineae > Anaerolineales > Anaerolineaceae > Mesolinea. Next base: position 42,846 of record DUMZ01000010.1, on the reverse strand, counting down.
AGAAACGATTTATGCCAGTTTCTCGCGATACTTTGGCAAGTAACTCTATCTCTTTAAATTCGTTTTCAAGTCTTTTATCTTTTGTAGCAATTTGTTCAACGCCTGATGTGTGGAAGACGATTTCTACATCTTTCATTGCGGCACGTAGACCCCGTTCGTCATATGGCGAACTAACGGCAATGTTGACTTTTTCACCAGGTGCCATATATTCAGATTTTGGGTCCGTTGAAATTAACAAACGATAAGGAATACCGAGCGTTTCTAGTTGTTTGCGCATTACTGAGCTGATAAAGCCCGTGCCACCAGTTAGCAAAATCATGCGTCAATTATAGCAGAATAAAGCCATATATTTGAATAGCTTTGGCATATTACTTGCACTTATATAGTCACTAACAGATGAGGATTTTTGATGTGATATGAACAACAGATTAGGATTTCATTATTTTCAAGATACACTGCATTATCATCTTGAACGTGATTTATCGCAGGTTTTACCTGAACTCAAATCGCTTGACAGCAAATGGTTATTGCTCAAAAGTCCTCACACAGTAGCGATACCAGAAGATTTTATTACTGAACTTGTCGCTAATGGTATCCAGCCCATTGTCCACTTTGATTTCCAGGTCAACGCGAATGTAAAACCAGAAGATATCCGCATTTTATTGACTCAATATGCGAAATGGGGCGTTAAATACGTCATTTTTTTTGACAAACCCAATACCAAAAAAGCCTGGATGCCTGGTACCTGGTCACAAGGAGACTTGGTTGAACGCTTTTTGGACCGCTATCTCTCATTTGTTAGACTTGCAGAACAAAATGGTATTACGCCCGTCTTTCCTGCTCTTGAACCAGGTGGCGATTATTGGGATCTTTCTTTTTTACGCAAAGCTTTCCAGCTTGCCGGCCAAAGACGCTCAATCGAGTTTGGCGCTAATCTCCATATTGCAGTTAGTGGCCAAAGTTTTTCCAATCCTATCAACTGGGGTGATGGTGGGGAAAAGAAATGGCGTGTTCCCAGACCTTATGCTAAAACTGAATTGGGTGAACAAGACCATTTTGGTATTAATACCTACCAATGGTATGCGCAAATTGCCAAATCAACACTCAATACCACGCCAAAATTTATTATGCTTTATATGGGCACCTCTGATGTTATATCAAAAACAATGGATGAGAACCTTGATTATGAACAACTTTTGGGCCTTGTTACCTCTGATACCAGCAACGATAATGACACGTTTTCGATTAACAAAAGCGTTATTGCTTGCCTGTTTTGGCTGATAAACACACCTAAAAAACGCACAAAACAAGATACCACGCCGACTACGCTGTTTGAAACTCAGGAACAAACCAAACCAGAGTGGATTGAAGATTTACAAGCAAAAGTTGAAGAAACACAAAAGCAATCCACTGAGCTTAAATTGGCGAATGGATTGGCTGATTGGGTTCATGCAATTGACCACTACCTATTATTACCATCATACGAATGGGGTATTCCGGTAAACACCTTAGACAAAGTTAGACCGATCATTGCTGAAAGCCGTCCAACGATTGGCTTTTCAATTGCTGAAGCATGTAACGCACGTAAAGTTACCGTTTGGAACGAAAATGGTGCTTTTAGCGAAAAGGATATACAAACATTAAGAGAATCAGGATGCATCATTGATGAACATATCATCAACAGTCTTAGCATCTCTGCATAATTTTCAGGAGAAGGAAATGAACATATCATCTGCACAAACTAATCCCATAGGAAAACCCAGTTTACCTAAAATTGTTGTTTTGGGTCTGGGGGGTGGTGGCTCAAATGCGATTAACCGCATGATTGAAAATGGCATGCACGACGTTGTTTTTATTGCTGCAAATACAGACGCACAGGCACTGGCAAAAAGTTTAGCCCCCATCAAAATTCAATTAGGCCCAAAATCTACGCGTGGTTTGGGAGCTGGCGGACAGCCTATCGTTGGTGAAGAGGCTGCTGAAGAAAGTACTCGTGAACTGGCAGAACACCTTCGCGGTGCTGATATGGTATTCCTTACTGCCGGTATGGGGGGCGGTACTGGCACCGGCGCTATTTCCATCGCAGCCAAAGTTGCCAAAGCCAGCGGTGCCGTTACTGTCTCAATCGTCACCAAACCCTTCTCATTTGAATTAGGTCGTCGTCAAAAGAACTCTGAAGAAGGTATCGAAAAGCTAAAAGAATTTTCTGATACGCTTATTGTTATACCTAACGATAAATTAATCGAAATCGCACCACGCGATCTCCCTCTGGAAATGGCCTTCACCCTCGCAGATGATATCTTACGCCAAGGCGTTCAGGGTATTTCCGAACTGATCACCGAAACAGGCGTCATCAATGTTGACTTCGCGCATATCAGAAACGTTATGACCCGTGGTGGCGGTGCCCTAATTGCTGTTGGTCATGGCAGTGGTCCCGACAAGGTTCAACAAGCTATCGATAAGGCTCTCAATCATCCCCTGTTAGATGATATCGACCTTTATTCTGCAACAGCTATGATTGCTAACTTCACAGGTTCTGCTGATATGTCATTCAAAGAAATTACTGAAGCTATGCAACGTCTTCAAGAAGCAACTGGTAACAATGCTGAAATTATCCCTGGTATCATCACCGACTCTCGTATGGGAGACAGTATCCAGGTTATTCTCATTGTCACCGGTATATCAGAAAACAATCCAGTGAATATTCCTTCACTTACAAAAACAAATCAATCACAAGCCAGGCAAGAATTTCAAGATTTCAAAATTGATTTGGACGAACCTGATGAATATGCGCACACACAAGCCAAACAAGATGCCAACAATCAGGAACTTGAGATTGACCCGATTTCTCAATCCATTGACCTTTCCAATGACTTGTCAATCCCAGCATTTTTGCGTCGCAGAAACAAATAGCAGGAGTATTTATGGATAACGTCACAATTCAAAAAGTAATTAACACGATTTATAGTGAATATCCAAAAACAAGAGGCGGTTCACCAAGAATAAGCCATCAGGCAGATGGGAGAAATCTATTGGTTTTCTCGTTCTTTGATACGCTCCCTGGCAGTAAAAGTATTCAACAGAATTTACGCGTGGTCGTCGATGATCAGGGACGCATCCTTAAAAAGTCAATTTCAAGGGGTTAAGATGACGGTTGCTGAAAACAATGAAAATGAATTGAAAAAGCTTATTACAGAAAGATTCTTTAGTATATTTGAATCTCATTCTTCTGAATTATCAAAAGAAGAAAAAATAGCATTTGGCAAAACATTGGCACTTAACCTTATATCCATTGCAAGCATCGGCTTGGTTATTGGATTCTTGATTTCTTTTCTTATCTAATGATTCATATCCTCCTCCCTATTCCAGCCTGTTTTACGCAGGCTGGAATTTTTATTTATCCTTATTATCTGACTTAGGCGTTAATATCAAGTTTTTAATGTATAATCATAAAGAATTCTTCTTAGCAGAGGTATGTATGGCTTGGCAAACTAAAAACAATTTTGCAGATTACTGGAAAAATTTAACCATAAACCAGAATGATCTCAATGCGTTAACTAATCATCTTTTTGAAACAGAATCCCCCGCAGTCATTGAGGTCTTGGCAACGGTATTTGTAAACAATCGTCTTAAGGAAATTCAGGCGGAAGAAGAACTCAAGCAGGAAGAAGCCGGCTTTTTCTATCACCCTAAAGAAGAATATCCTGTTGGTACGAAAATCATTTTCCCCGAACTAAATTGGATTAGTGGTGTTGTCGCAGCCACACGAGAAGGAAACAATCCCATCTTTGGTGATTTTTCAGTAATAACAGTTGAATTTGATGATGGCAGTACAAAAGAATTTGCATCTAATCTGGAAGACCACATATTAAACGATAAAACCTATATGAGCGATAGCATCAGCGAGATAGATGCTAATTCCATTATGCAGGAATTCGGAGTGCAGATTAAACGTCAGCTTTCACAAGCCTTAGCAAATCAAAACGAACTTGTTTTAATCGGACATTCCTGGTTCCCCAAATCCTTATTAATTGATATTGGCATCGGCTCCTTAAATATTGCTGAAGCCATACTCGATTCTATGGACGGTGGTCCAATTGGCATTGCTGAACTAATGAAACAACTGGAAATGACTGATGAAGAGAATAAACAGTTGTTAGAGTTTTCGCTCAATTACGCATTGCAAGAAGATTCACGTTTTGACGAAGTCGGTTCCAGTGGTGTATTTTCATGGTATCTCAAACGTATGGAGCCAAAATCTGTTCTCGAAGTACCCCTTTATCTTCAAAGTGACTGTCAGTCACTTGAACGGGAAGGTTTTGATCCTGACTTAGAAAAATTATTCTCTGAACTTTCTGATGAACTAACCTGGCAAATAGACCCCCATGAAGTTTACGAGCCTGTTAAAAAAGTGCGCATTCCCCTTAGTTATCCCCATTGGCGTGCCGGCACCTTGCCCATTACACCTGAAACCTATACAATTTTTCCTAGCGCATTACAAAGCGAGCGGATCAAAATCGATTTCCAAGATGAAATTTCTAAAGAGCGTATTCCAGCTTGGGTTGTACGCCCTCACAGATATGTAACCGGTCTGAAAGAATGGTACGAAGACCAGAATTTAATCCCAGGAAGCATTGTTGAAATCGCCAGTACAAAAGACCCTGGTGTTATAAAAATCAATATTGAACGTAAACGCTCCAACAAAGAGTGGATTAAAACCGTTCTCGTTGGTGCTGATGGTGGCATCGTCTTCGCCCTTTTGCGACAATCTATTTATGCTGGCTTTAATGACCGTATGGCAATCGCTATCCCAGACGTTAAAGGTCTTGACCAGATCTGGGAAAATCGTAGCAAGAAAGAAATACCGCTTAAAAATGATGTCACTCGCTTAATGCACGAGCTATCTAAATTAAACAATCAGTCCCATGTTCACTTTGTTGACCTATATGCTGGAATCAATGTTATTAGGCGTGTCTCTCCCCAGGAGTTATTCTTTACCCTGGCCGATAACGATGAATTCACACATATAGGTGATAACTACTACCACTTAAGCGCTTCACAATGAGGATACTATGTTAAATAAATTGCCCAGTTTGATAAAACCTACCCTCACAACAAACTTTCATATTGACTTCGATTGGTGGAAAAAACAAGACCGCAACTGGCGAAATGCACTTGAAAGCTTTCTTTGCGAAGAACACCAGCCTTTTTTTAGCAGTGCTGAAGGCATAACAGACGCTGATCTCATTGATCCAGAAACTGGCGAAGTAAGTCAAGGCGATCCACTCATTGATATTCTTACCAACCATTGCGCTAAACAAGAAGGCTTTTTGAGTCAAAGTGGACCTTTAGTCGATAGTATCTTTAAAGTATTCTTAGTCAATAACAATCAGCCACTCAATTCCAAAGAACTAGCAGAAATTACCGGACGTGATGCTGACATTATCCTTAGAACAATTGGAACATTAAGAGTTTACAAGGGTATACGCCCTGTCTAAAAAATGTTATAATTCGTCTGTTAAACCAATAAGCCCCCGTAGCTCAATGGATAGAGCGCCGGTCTTCTAAACCGTAGGTTCCGCGTTCGAGTCGCGGCGGGGGTGCACTTTTAATACGGAAACCTTTTAGTTATCCTAACAAATATGATGATAGGATCGAACCATGAGAAAATGTACCGATTGTAGCACTCTATACGACAATGGCGCAAGAATATGCGAACGGTGTGGAACCAAATTTCCTTATGACCCTAAAGTAACGCCTTTTTCCGAAAGACGAATTGCTCTTATTCTTATCGTCTTTGTAATGGTTGTTTTGGCAATATTTAATCATTATATAAGCATGCCGATTACAGATACATCATGCTCACGAATCAACTATCTACGGGTTCAAAAAATGCTTCATGATTCACGTGATCGTGTTATGAGAATTCAGGACCATGGCTATATCCCTATTTCAGGCCCATCCATTATCATGCAGGAACGATATTTCATGGAAAATATAAACTTACCCCCATGTTTTGAGCCTATTCGTCGGGATATGATTGATTACTATCTCATCATGCACACCGTTACACGCATTAGCTCTTTCGGCGGACATACTTACACTGTTCCTTTATTGGAAGAAGCTGTTATGCTTCAAAACCGTGTTGACCAAAAAATGGAAGAAATTGACAAATGCTTGCCTGATTGTCCCACATCTTTTGTTGAAAGTTTTCAAGCAAGAGAGTAACTTTCAATATCGTTCTTTGTTTTAATATATAAGTCACGATAGGAGATAAATGAAATTTTTAAAAAGAGTTCTCGTCATTGCAATCGCCCTGTTTATCGCTGGGCTTGTCATGTCAAATATGTCTGGTTTTGAAATCACCAAAAACGGTTGGGTTCAGTATGCAGTTATGGCAGTAATCCTTGCCATATTAAATGCCGTGCTTCTACCCATATTAAAAACATTATCCTGTGGTGCAATCATCTTAACTTTAGGCTTTTTTAGTCTTATTTTAAATGCCTTGGTTTTTTGGTTAGCATCTGTCATATCCACTAATCTTCTTGGCGGTGGCATTACCATCACCAAATTTTGGCCGGCATTTGTTGGTTCACTTATTGTCAGTCTTGCAACATCTATCTTTGTTCGTGACGACAATAAATCAACGTCCGGGAATGACGACTAATATCTAAATCTTCTTTCAAACCCACCAAGCAAGTCCTTTCAAATTATCAGGCTTGCTTTTTTTATTATTTATGTTAGACTTACGCCTGTTAAACAGGAATAAATCCTGAATCTCAACCTTCCGCTCTTGTTAAGCCAAAGGCCACAAGCAAGAGCAAACCCGAGGAAAGGAGCCTCGAGCGCATGCATAAATATGAAACTGTATTGGTTTTCCAGGCAGACCTGGAAGAAGTGGCGTTAAACGCCCTCGTAGAAAGCGTAGAGACACTCATCAATAGCGTTGGTGAACTCACGAAAATTGACCGTTGGGGAAAACGGAAACTCGCCTACCCCATTCGCAAACAATTTGAAGGTTACTATGTCTACATGACTTTTGATGGTGAGCCTTCAGAAATCGCAAATATCAAACGAACCCTTGGTTACAATGAGCAAATTTTGCGTTACATCATTGTACGTTTGGATTAATTAGGAGTAATTATGACAGACAATACATCAGAAAAAAAGCAAGAACAAGTTGAAAAAACAGAGCGATCAGAACGCTCCGATCGTCCAGAACGCCAAGACCGACAGCAACGAAGTGAGCGACGTCGTTTCGTTTCCCGTCCGAAGTTTTGTCAATTCTGTGCAGACAAGAATCTTAAAATCGATTATAAAAACATCGAGTTAATGGGTCGCTACATCAACGAAACAGGTAAAATCAGACCCCGTCGACAAACCGGAACTTGCGCCAAGCATCAGCGCGAAGTTGCGACCGCAATCAAGAATGCTCGCCACATCGCATTAATCCCCTTTGAGGGCGACTTTTGGGCTGAGTACTAAATCGGTGATGGATTATGTCCAAGAAACCTAGCTCCCCAACTCTGACAACAAAGAAGCATGTTGTTCGTCAGGAACGCGAAGATCGACAAATTAAAATTGCAGTAACAGTTACCAGTATTGTACTTGGCGTCGTTTTACTGATTGTACTTTTCGCTTTAGTTAACACTTTTATTATCAAGCCCAACACCGTCATCGCCACTGTAGGCGATACGGAAATCAGAGCTGGTGACTTTGACAAAAGTGTTCGCTACAGGCGATTTAATATGCTTAATCAGGCAAGCCAGTATTACAACAATTATGCACAATTCCAAAGCTTCGCTCCCGATTACGCACATCAGTTTTTAGCCGTAGCGCAACGCAACGCTGTAGAACTCAACCAGGGCGATATCATCGGCAATCAAGTTCTCAACGACATGATTGATGATATTCTCATCGCTGAAGAAGCAGAAAAACTAGGCATTAGTGTTAGCAAAGAAGAACTTAACGCCTATATCGAAGAAAACTTTGGTTATTTCGAAAATGGCACTCCAACACCTGCTAATACAGCAACACCCTTCAATACACCTACCATATCCAGTCAGCAGGAAACCCTGATTGCACTTCCTACTGAAGAACTTCCTGTTGAAGAAGACAATGAAGATGCCTTAGTGCCTTCTGATGAAGCTGAAACTCCTGTAGACGCTGAAGTTACGGAAGAACCTGTTGAAGAAACTGAAGTTGTTGAAGAAGAACAAACAGAACCTACCGAAGAAGCAACTGCAACCCTTGTTCCCACTATCACCCCTTCACCTACACCCTATACAAGACGTCTCTTCGAAAAAGAATATCGAAGCTTCCGAAGTCAGATGGATAAGATCGATATCAGTCGTTCGCAACTTGAACGCATTCTATACAACGCCCTTCTACGCACAAAAGTAATGGAAGCCGTAACCGCAGATGTTCCTGCTGAAGAAGAACAGGTTTGGGCACGTCATATTTTGGTTGCTTCATTAGAAGAAGCTGAAGCCATTATTGAACGCTTAAATGCTGGCGAAGACTTTGCTGCTTTAGCAATGGAACTCTCAACCGACGAAGGTTCGAAAATCAACGGTGGTGATTTGGGTTGGTTTGGCAAAGGCCGAATGGTTCCCGAATTTCAAGAAGCATCTTACGCCCTTGAGAACATTGGCGATATCAGCGAACCCGTTAATTCAACGCATGGCTGGCACATTATTCAACTGCTTGGCAAAGGCGTAAATCCTGTGGACGAACGCACCCATGAAACACTAAAAGCGACCTTCTTTGAAGATTGGATAAAAGAACTCCGCGCTCAACGAGATGACATTGTCATCAAAGACAAATGGGCTGAATTTGTTCCTATGAAGCCAGCAATTTCACCGAGTTTCTATAATGCAATCATGAACCCCTAACGGTGATTAATATATCGCAAGAATAATATATTAAAAAAAAGACTGCCTAAATGAATCTGGCAGTCTTTTTTATCACTTATTACTTTTGGTTTTATGAATTCATGTAACTGCTATCGACTTCATCGAGCCTTAAGCTGATTAATTGACTGGCTGAATCTTTCCCCATGGTTACGCCATAGATCACATCAGCAGCAGCAACGGTATTTCTGTTATGGGTTATCAAAATAAACTGTGTTTCCTGGGAGAGCTCTTGTAATAAGTCTATAAAACGTCCCACATTCGATTCGTCCAACATAGCATCAACTTCGTCAAGTACACATACAGGTGTAGGTGACACCTTTAGAAGTGCAAAAATTAAAGCAACAGCGGTTAAACTACGTTCCCCACCAGATAACAAAACCAAACCTTGTTCGCGCTTGCCGGGCAATTTTGCTTCAATTTCAATGCCACCTTCAATCGGCAATTCTTCATCAACCAAAGTCAGTCGTGCGCTACCACCATTGAATAAACGTGTAAACATTTTGGAAAATTGCACATTTACCGCATCATAAGTTTCCAAAAAGGCTTCTTTCATCACCTCATCAAGTTCCCTAACCATTGCGTGAATATCTTTTATAGCTAAATTCAAATCTTCAATTTGTGTGGTCAAGTCAGAGTAACGCGTTTTCACTTCCAAATATTCCGATTCAGCATCAATATTCACAGAACCAATTCGTCTCATTTGCGCTTTCTGTTGACGTATCAGTTCTTCTAACCCTTCACTTGGTTTAACTGTTTCTGGCAAAGATTCAATAACTAAATCCGGGAAAGGTAATGGCGTGAAATCTTGTGTGTCATGGCGCATATCCATTTCGATTAAACCAAAATCATCTTCAATCCGTGACTTGAGCGTAGCTAATTTTTCTTCCTGGCGAACAAGTTCCAGCTGTAGCTGAGTAATCTGACGTTCTTTGAATGTAACTGTTTTTTGTTTTTCTAAATCTTGTTCAGTTAAATCTTCGTAGTGTACTTCCAATTTTTGAAGATTAATTTGTCTTTCCTCGAGTTCTTCCTTTTGCAAAGTTTCATATTCATTTTTCAGGTTTTCTAATTCATCCCGATAAGTTTGTATTTCTACATTTAGACTTTCAAGCAGTTTTTCATTATCAATTTTGCGTTTTTTAATCGTATCTAAGCGTTGCAGGTCATCTTTCAATCGTTTATTTAAATTTTCCACATTATTTTGGCTATGCAACAAAGATTGATTTCGAATTTGATTTTCAGTTTCGAGAAAAACAAATTTCTTTTCAAGCTCTAAAAGATTTGTTTTGCCTTCCTTTTGTCGCAATGCATTCACTTTTGTGTTGAGTGTATCTAATAGTTCTTTGTTTGATATTGTTTGTTTTTCCAAATCATTTATCGCTAATTTTGTGCGCTCAATAGCCTTATTTATATCTTCTCGTCGATTATTGAACCAGGCTTTCTGTTGTTCAAACTTTGATACTTTCAAACTCTGCTCATTTATTAAAGCTTTTACTTCCTGTAAGGCTTTTATCTTTTCAGATTTGATTCTTTCTAATTCTGCGACATCGTTCTCTTTGGCCTTAATGTTTTCCAGTAATCCTTCTTCTATTGATTTACATGCACTAATTGACTTTTCAAGTTCATCAATTTCTTTTTCGTAAGCTTTTTTGAACCGTTGATAGCTAACTTTACTTGAGCTTTGATTTTTACCGAGCATTACCAAGCCATTTTTCATAATGACTTCACCATTTAAGGTCACGATATTAACGCCATCTAATTTTTTATGTATGTTATAAGCTGTTTTCAAATCTTGCACAATCAAGAAATTGCCAAGCAATGCATAGATTACATCTTTATATTCGCTTCCATTATGTATGGTTTCTGGTGCCCAACCTACAATTCCATCTTCGTTAAATGTTTTAAATACTTCTACCGTCTCAATAGTAGATTTTCCTATCAGAGCGACTCTCTCATTTATCGATTCGACTATTTTCTGTAAGTTTTCAGGATTGATAGTTTCATTTTCCAACACCAACACGTCAATTGCATCACCCAAAGCAGCAGTTATTGCTTTTTCATATTTTTCATCAACATTTAACTTGCTAACCAAATCAACAAACTTGGTATTAATTTCATTGGTCCGGCTTTTTTGTAACAATCTTTTCGCGCCATCAGAAAATCCAGCTAAACTTTCTTGCGATTGATTGAGTAAGCTAAGTTGATTTTTTGCTTTATTTAGTTCAAGCTCATATTGATGCATCCTCTTAATATTGGCTTGCAAATCTTGTTGCAATCTTGTCATTTCCTTTTCAATCAATTGATATTGTTTTTCTGATTGATTTACATCCAATTCTTTTTTGATTAATATTTCACGGAGTGATTCTTGTTCAGTTTTAAGTGTTGCTAATGTTCCATTCAATTCTTGAATCATCTTTTCGGTTTGGCTTAGCTCCGCTTGGTTAGTGAGTACTCTTTCGTTCAATTCACTCTGATGAGAACTCAACTGAATACCTTTTTTCTCCTGATCCATCAATTGGCTTTGAAGCTGATTCCGTTCTGATGCAATTTTATTTTGATATGTTCTCGCTTCTGAAAGTTTATTCTTTGCTTCCTTATATTCGCTTTCAATTGTTGCAACATCATGTTTTAGTCGTGATGTTTCAGCTAACACACTTTCCAAATTTACTTGCCCTGCTTTTACGGTTTCATCCAAGGCAACCAAGTCCAAATCCAACTGAGCCAAAGTCGATATAGTGCTTTGTTTGCGATTTTCCAGTATTGCAATGTTTTGATTAGCCTTTTGTTGCGATTCCAGATAAGCTCGCATTTGTTCGTGAACTTGGCTGATTTGTTTCCGGGTAAAATCTATTTCTTCTTTAATCTCATCTAACGCTAGTTTCTCATCTGCAATTTGTTTCTGACTTATTTCTCTGTTCGCGTTGGCCACTCGCAATTGTTCACTAAGTGTATCGACTTCATTTTTAGCCACAGTCCAATGATAACCATACCACTCCAAAAGATTAGCCCGCAAACTTTCTTTTATTAATTTGTATTCTGTGGCACGCTGGGCTTGCCGTTCCAGATTTCGCAATCGTGGTCTAATCTCATCACTAATGTCCATCGCACGGTCAAGATTTCTATTCGTGGTTTCCAACCGTCTAAGTGCTTCTTCTTTTCTTGAACGATACAGACCGATTCCCGCGGCTTCTTCAAATAATTTGCGTCTTTCATCAGGTTTAATGGATAATGCAAGGTCTACCAAGCCTTGTCCAATGATGGTATAGGTTCTGTCACTTAATCCAGTTTTTGCTAATAGTTCCCCAAAATCTTTCAAGCGAACACGCTGATTATTAATGAGATAGTCATTTTGGCCATCACGATACGCGCGTCGGGTAAGCACAACTTCTGCGTAATCAATCGGCAGCCAATTATCTTGATTGTCAAAATGGATGGATACTTCAGCCATTCCCGCCCTGGCACGGCTATCAGACCCAGAATAAATCATGTCTTCCGTTCTTTTAGCGCGCAAAAGTGAAAAACTTTGTTCGCCCAAAACCCATCTAATAGCATCCGCAACATTTGACTTTCCTGAGCCATTTGGGCCAACAATTGCTGTAATACTAGCCGGAAAAGCCATCTCGGTTTCTTTGGCAAAGGTTTTATAACCCTGCATCTTAAGTTTGCTTAGTTTAATCATTAATGAATTCCTAACATTTTCAAACTATTCTCAGCTGCGTTCTTTTCTGCAGCCTGTTTTGTTTTTCCTTTTCCAATGCCCATGCGCCGTCCATCTACAATTGCTTGTATTGAAAATACACGGTTATGATCAGGACCGCTTTCTGCCAGTAACTCATATACCGGTGATTTATGCCCGTTGGCTTGTGCCCACTCTTGCAAACGGCTTTTGGGTTCAAGGTCAAAGCGATCCATTATGGTTGCTTCTTCTTTGTCCAAAAAAGGCTCTACCAATTTACGCACCGTGTCCATGCCTTGGTCAAGATACATAGCCGCAACTAAAGCCTCAAATGCGTCACATAGTACGGAGTCTCTTTCACGTGCGCCTGTCATCTCTTCACCTTTTGAAAGCAATAAAGCAGGGCCAATTTCAATTCCGCGAGCATATTTCGCTAAATTTTCCGTCCTTACCAGTAAAGCTCGTGCTTTCGTCAGAAACCCTTCTGGTTTATCAGGATAGCGTTTATATAGCCACTCTGCAACAAGTAAGCCTAATACGGCATCCCCAAGAAACTCTAAACGCTCATTATCTTCATTCATATCTTCATTTTCATTTAGATAAGAGCGATGACACATTGCCCTATGAAGTAAGTCCGTATTATAAAATTGTGCAGGTAATTTATCCAGGAGTTTTTGCTCTGCAAGCGGATCGATCATTTTTCCTCGTCTAGATTTGCAGATACGTTTGATGTCAATGGCTTAACAGCAAACGCTTCTTCAAATCAATTTTACTGAACTTAGATTTTAGCCCATTTCCACTTAAAATGAAAACGACATCTTTCATTTCTTTATATATTTTTAAATCAGAAGCTGAGAAAGCCCCCCAAACCATAGCAGCAGTTGGCTCCACATAGAAACCCATTTCAGCCAACTCAATCTGGCTACGCGCAACTTCATCTTCATTTATAGCCAAAAGCTTGTCGTAATTGTCTTTTAGCTTTGCTATTATTTCACCAGCTCTTACAGGTTTACTTACCGCTGTACCATCCGCAATTGTTTCTAAAGCATTATCAAATGATATGCCCTTCCACGCACAATACACCGGCGCACAATTTTCAGCTTGCACACCTATCATCGCTGGTCTTTTTTCTCCAATTGCGTCTTCAATCGCTTCAAAACCCATTAAAAGCCCTAAAAACAATGAACCATGTCCAATAGGAGCAAAGACACCGTCTGGCATTTTTCCTAACGTTTCATAGATTTCGTAAGCAATTGTTGCATACGCAGCTAGCCCAAATGGTAACCAGGCATGACTGGCATACGGGATTCCTGTGTCAATATGTTGTTTTTCAACAGCTAAAGCAGAATTGATTCGTTCTCCTTTTATTTCTACGATTTCAGCACCGCTAAATTCTATTTGTTTACGTTTAGCCCCAGAACTTCCTTCAGGAATAAAAATATGGTTCTTTACACCTGCTGCAGCAGCGTAATGGGCTACTGACGCGCCAGCATTGCCAGATGAATCTTCCAATATCTCGTTAATGCCTCGGGCTTTCAGAATACTCATCAACATCGCACTTTGTCGGTCTTTAAAGGATCCGCTCGGATTAAGATGTTCGCACTTAAAATATAATTTTTGGTTATATCCATCTACTGGGACCAATGCAGTTGCTCCCTCACCTAAATAAAACGGTCTGGATTCTTCTTCCAAGTCAAAACCAGAGAGATATTTCCACATTCCAGGTAAACCAGTTTTATGGTAGTTTTCTTGTTTATATTGCAGGCCACACATACTAAACACCCCTCCACAATCACATCGAAAAGGAAGCCCTTTTTCAGGGTATGGTGAACCACATTTCATACAATAATATTGAGTAGCCATCTCCAGAAATTATATCAAGATACTGGTGTCAATTTACCATTTCAAGCTATAATAAGGTCCATGGGTAAATTATGGCACCGCGCCTCTGATAATTACGAAATAGAAACAGAACTCTATTCCGGTCCACTCGATTTGCTTTTAGACTTAATCCAAAAAGCTGAACTGGATATCACCAAACTTGCTCTGGCCAAAGTCACCGACCAATTCCTGGCTTACGTTACGCTCCACAAGGACGTTGATCCTGATTTTAGCTCGGAGTTCCTTGTTATTGCCAGTAAACTTGTTCAAATTAAGTCCGAGGCCATGCTTCCCCGTCCACCCATACGCATGGAAGATGAGGAAGATGTTGGAGAAACGCTTGCCCGCCAACTCATCGTTTATCGCGAAATCAAGAAGGCCAGCCAATGGCTTTCCGAACGCTTTGACCAAGGTCAGCGATGCTATCTTCATCTCGCTCAGTCTTATCCGGTAAATGTTCAGCTTGACCTTTCAAACATTGAAATTGCTGACCTTATCAAAGCTCTCGAACAAATCGCTATCCAGGAACAAAGCATACAAGATGGCGCCACAATTAGCATTCCGCGTCTTACCTTGCGCAAGAAAGTGCAGGAAATAATTCAAATATTACGCCAGGATTCTCAAATCCGTTTTTCAAATTTGCTGGGCGAACAGGCCAGTCGTTTGGATTCCATTGTGCTCTTTTTGGCGATACTAGAACTTGTCAAACAAGAAATGATTTCTACCGAACAGGAAGGACTCTTTTCTGATATCACACTTCAGGCAAATGATAAACTCTACCATGTCATTGAGAATGAAGTGCAAATTGAAGAACTTTAGTTTTTTACATGAAACTGATTTTTTTGCCTTAGTCCCCTTTCATTACAATTCAATGTTCCTTATCTAAGAAAACTATTAATACGTACTTTTTTAAACTTTTTGTATACGAATTTTGGCGTTTTTTTCATTATCAGTGTTATAATTTTTTTGGATTAATATTATGGACGAAAAAGAAACTAAATACGAAGAAATTGAGACTTCTGAAGCAGCCGTTATTGACGACGGCTCAAACGCTGATGTAACACAAACAGACGAAAAAGATAACAAAGGCGTGGGTATCGCGCTGGCTGTTGTTGCAATAATTTTCGTCATCATCATCGCAGGTTCCATCATTCTTGCCAAACAGAACCCTCAAACCGTTGGCACCGTGCGCGATATCTTTGTCATTCTCATGGCGCTCATGTTAGTTGTCATTGGTGTTGCTTTGGTTATTATTATCCTTCAGATATCAAACCTTATCAACATTCTCAAAAATGACATCAAACCCATCCTTGACAGTGGCACAGATACCATCAATACACTCAAAGGCACAGTCCGTTTCCTGAGCAATAATCTCAGCGAACCGGTTATCAAACTCAACGAATCCTTGGCTAGCCTCAAACGGGTCGGTCAATTATTCAAAATATTTAAAAATTAAAAGTTAGGAGATAAAAATGTCTGAAAGAAATGAATTTGGAACTTTCATCCTGGGTTTCACCATCGGCGCATTAGCTGGTGCTGTTACATCCCTGCTGTTAGCACCCCAAACTGGCGAAGAAACCCGCCAACTCATCAAAGACCGCGCGATTGAACTTAAAGAAAAAGGCGCGGAAAGCTACGAAGAAACCAAGCGTAAAGCTGAAATCGCTTACAAAGACGCGGTTGCCAAATACGAACAATTTGCCGAAACCACCAAAGAAAAAGCTGCTGAATTTGGTCAACAAGTAAAGACTAAAGTTGATGAAATCGTTCACCCGGCTGAAAAGGCTGTTGAAGAAAATTAAGGAAAACCTTTTTTCAAGCCACTTAAGCTAACATTTAGCACTTGTTTTTATAAACAAAAATTAAAAAGCACTGTCAACAAGCGTAATGACAGTGCTTTTTAATTTCATATTTTTTATCCTCAACATGGTTGTAAACGCGAATTTAGGACCAAAATTTACGGCATAACAACAACAATCTAAAAGCCTTCCAAACAAAATTCGAACCCACATATTTTTTTGTTGGAGCAATATAACCAGTAAAAGTACTAATATTTCCCAAAAGAATTAACCGTTTTAGCGTATTAGACTTAGGCCTCCTTATTTCTTTGTATCGCAAATTTAGTTTAATTACACTATCTTGAGTCAATCTGATTTTTTTCTGTAGGATTACATGAGATGTTTGGACAGTGAAAAAAAGCTTGACTTATAAAATTGCTGTGTTATACTCTTTGCTACTCGGGGGCGTGGTGTAGCGGTTTAACATGCGGCCCTGTCAAGGCCGAGATCGCGGGTTCAAATCCCGTCGCTCCCGCCAAAAAAAGCTGTCCTTTGGGACAGCTTTTTATTTTACAGGGAATTATGCGATTCTTTTCAGGCTATGGGCTCACAGAGCCTTTATCATTATTATTTGTAAATTATTCAGTTTTGGCTTGCTGTTCACTCACCAGATTTTGTTTTGTATTCGAAATGTTATCTTCTTGAGAAAAAGTCGACTTTCCATTCAAAGATTTGTCTAAGACGTCATTTTCATCCCGTATCTTAAGTGTCATATCCAAATCTGACATATCCAGTTTCGCCTCATCCATGATTTTTCGCGGATAATTTCGGATTTCGTCGGTCGTCTGCACTATTTCCTGGAAAAGAAGGTTTTTGCTCAATTTGCGCATGGCGTTCCCAAGCTTATGCCCCACCTCAACAATCCGCTTTGGTCCAAGTGCCAGTAAGGCGATAAGTAAAATAAGCAGCAGCTCCAGGCCACCGATATTAAAAAATTCCATTTCTCCCTAATATCAGCTTATTTATCTTCTTTGGCAGAATCTATTTCTGCGTCATCCTGATCGGTTGTTTCACTGTCTTTACCTTGCAAACCTTCTTTAAAAGCGCGAATACCCTTACCCAGTTCACCGCCTGCTTTGGCAATACGTCCCGCACCAAAAAGAATAACGATAATCAAGATAATGATTAATACTTCCCAAATTCCTAATTGTGGCATTTAAACCTCCGTTGTAGTTGCCGCTTTGGTTTTCACGCGTTGTTTTTCTGCGATAGCGGCTAATCCAATACTCAATAAATATAATACAAAAAGCGGTATCATGAAAATTGCCATGTTTACAGGGTCACTGGTTGGTGTGATAACCGCTGCTAAAATGGCTATAACGACAATCGCCACCCGCCAGCCTTTTAGCATTACTTTGGCTTTAAGCAAGCCAAACCTTGCCAAAACATAACCAATAAGCGGCATTTCAAAACTTATCCCAATCCAAAAAAGCAGATTAGTTAAGAAACTGTAATAGGATTTGACCCTGATCATAGTATTTATTCCCAAAATGCCTATTAAAAAATCAAGTGAAGCAGGGAGCATAATAAAATATGCGAATGTGACGCCTCCAAGAAACATCAGCGTGGCAAAGGGCACAGCTATTAATATCGTCTTACGTTCTTTTTCCGTCAGTCCTTTCCCAACAAATCGAAATAATTGATAGAAAATCCATGGCAAAGCCAACAATAAACCTGCCAAAAGCGCGATGCGCATGTATACGCCAACACTCTCAGTAACTTCAATAGCGTGAAGCTTTTCAAGGCCACCAATCGGCGTTGCCAAAAATTTAAGAATCGGTTTAACAAAGAATGCAGCCACAACCACACCCACTACAAGACCAATCAATATTTTTAAAAGCGTTTTTCGTAGTTCTTCAATATGGTCTAGTAAACTTTGTTTTTCGTCAGTCATAGCCATTCATTCTCATGAGCTGTTAGATTTTTGACAGTTTCCAGTAAAATAGCTACTGCCAAGGTCATCGCACGTTCATCAATATCAAATTTCGGATGATGATGCGGATAAGCAGTGCCATCAAATTCTTTCCTGGCCCCTACCAGCAACATCGCCCCGGGAACTTGATTTAATATGTATGCAAAATCTTCAGACAAATTTGTTCTATATTTATCATCAACAATCACATTTGCTTTGTCTACGCGCAGCTCTTTCGCTGTTTGCCGGCAAACCATGGCGACTTTCTTATCGTTTACAACTGGAACAGTGCTTTCTTTGAACGTAAGATTGGCATGCGCTCCAAACTGCCGGGAAATTAAATTTACAATTTCAGTTATCCCATTATGAAGCGTTTTTCTCATATCATCATCAAACCAACGGGCAGTACCAGCCATTGTGACCTTGTCAGCAATGATGTTTCGTCTGTCACTGGCTTCAAGTTGTGTCAGAGTCACCAAACCTGTTTGGTAAGCTGTATCGTCACCTGGATAAACATCTTTTAGTGCATTTATTACCTTGGCAGCGATATAAAGCGGGTCTATAGTCAAATCAGGTTTCGCAGCGTGGCCACCCTTTCCAAATATTTCAATTTGAATATCGCTGGAACCAGCCATCAAAGGCCCATCGGGTATGCCCAACCAGCCATAAGCTTGTTCAGCCCAAAGATGTACTGCCAATGCATAATCAACCGAGATAGCATCAAACAAACCATCCGCAATCATCGCTTTCGCGCCTTGGCCAATTTCTTCAGCTGGCTGGAAAACAAAATAAACCTTACCTGTAATTTCATCAGGATTTTGTGCCAGATATCGGGCAACACTTAATCCAATTGCCATATGCCCATCATGTCCACAGGCATGCATTGCACCTTTGTTTTGCGATACAAAAGAAAGCCCGGTTTCTTCCGGAATAGGCAATCCGTCCATATCAAAACGCAACAATACAGTATTGCCAGGTATCCCGCTATCAAACACAGTTGTCAGGCCCGTGACACCTACGCTCCTGCGTACTTTATAGCCCATGCTTTGAAGTTCTTCAGCGACAAAATCACTTGTGTGAATCTCTTTAAAAGCAAATTCTGGGATTTTATGAAGTTCCCGCCTCATCTTGTAACAGTAATCAGTTATACCTTGTGTATTATTTATTACTGACATTTAACTCAATCAAATCTGTTGCCACATTTATTGCACTAATTTTTTAGCGTTTGTTATCTTGCCGGCGTTGACTTCGCGGTTTCCGAGATGGCTTTTGATCACGGTTCTTGGCAGGCTGATTTGCAACTGGCCGATCTTTACTTACTTCATTTTTTGAAGCTGTGCGTTCTGAGTTGCGCCTTTTGTTCCTCGAATAATTGCGCTTTCCACCATCTTCGCGTTTTTTTTGCGCTGGGGCATTTTGCGTTGTTACCGGTCCTTGCTTTTCAGAATCAGATCGAATTGTTTTAGCTCTTTCTTTTCTCGCGCCTTCCCGTTTTGTCTGTTTTGAATTTCGTCTGCCTTTTGGTTTACGTTCAGGTTCAATATTAAGCAACTCAACATCAGAATGATCTATGTTGTATTCATCAGGGATGTCATCAAAAACGACTGGCTTAACTTGCAACACGCCCGTTTCAAGTTCTTCCTGCGTAAACTGACGGGGTCCAATTTCAGGAATATTAACAATGACCGAACCTCTTAAGGGCAAAACCTGGGTTACCCGACCTTCGCCCAGTGGTGTCATCACTTTCTTTTTCCGCTTTGGCAATTCCTGAAGCGCTGCTTCATAGGTCTCGTTTTCATAACGCAAGCAACATCGCAAGCGACCGCAGATGCCTGTAATTTCGGTTGGTGTTAGCGAAATATCCTGTGCTTTTGCCATCTTAATGGATATTGATGTAAATTCAGTTAAAAACCGTGAGCAACATCGCTTTTCAATGCCACAGGCACCAAGTCCTGATATCATTTTTGCGGCATCCCGGGGACCTACCTGACGGACTTCCAAACGGGTGTCATTAAAATTATAAGAGATATCGCGCAAGAAGGAACGAACATCAAACTCCACGTTTTGCTCATAAGTCAGATAGATAGTCATTTTTGCGCCGTCGAGTGTATATTCAGCATCAACGGCTTTAATTTCGCCAAATTCGCCTTCTCTCAAAAAGCGATTTATTATGTCAATGGCTTCTTTAGCTTTTTGCTTGTAATTTTTATAGCTTTCAAAGTCTTCTTCAGTAGCCAATCTTTCTACTTTAAGCACATTTGGCCCATCAATTTTGGGGTCAACGTTTAAAGCTGCGACTGTTCCCAGCTGTAAGCCCCGTGATGTATTTACAATAACAGCGTCCCCAAGAGATATTTGGGCTTCTTCTGGGATAGAAAAGTGATAATGTTTACCAACAGGCGTAAACTGTACGCCAATAATCTTTAAATCTTCCATATTTAAATTATACTAGATGCCTGCGACTGTTTCCAAAACTTCAATTTCCCGGAAGGAAAACATGGCAAAATGATTTCATATTAACTAAATGCCAGATATATTTAAAAACTGGCATTCAAGAAATCTCATGTATAGCTATAACTGATCTGCTAGCCTACTCCTCCAAAAGCGACAATACCTGCGGCAAAAGTTGTTTTTTACGTGATACAACACCTTCCGCCAAAAAGGTACCATCACGCAGTATCCGGTATGGCAGCTCATCAAGCACTAATGGTTGATCAACCATCAACAAACGACTTGAACCTTCCACAACGTCTGTAATCATTAACATGGCGAAGTCAAGCCCTTTTTCATCACGATACTTTATGAGCGCGCGTCTTAGTTGTCCTAATACATCTCCAAGATCATATACACCAGCAACTTCAACCTGAGATATAGCGAATTTTACGCCAGCAGTTTCATAAGTTTTCACATCACCATTCACGATATTGTCAGGTTCACGTGTAAGCAAGCCAGCGCCGGCACGAACGACCTTTTCGCCATAGCTTTGAACAGTCTCATTTTCCAGTGGCGAACCTGGCACAAATGCCCATCGTCCCAGAGTTTGAGCAACTTCTTTGTCACGTGGGGTTGTTGTTGGTGATTGAAATATCAAGGTGTCTGAAAGCAGACCTGCCAGAAGCATGCCAGCAATTGCTGGTGGCGCGCTTAATCCAGCTTCAACAATTTGCTCGGCCACCAAAGTCGATGTGCTTCCCACAATATCGACCGTAAATTTTATAGGCACATGGGTTGGACGGTTTCCAAGACGATGGTGATCTAATATTTCCAGCAATTCGGCCTCTTCCAACGACGCAATCGATTGTTGCGGTTCGTTGTGGTCTACCAAAATGACTTTGATACGTGGTGGATGCAATAAATTGTTTTGGCGAACAACACCCAAATAGCGTCCTTTTTCATCAACAACCCAATATTCAGTATATTCGTGACGTAAAAGACGGTTTATAACGTCCTTGATACGCGTTTGTGGTTGAAAACGAGGGATATCGGTGTTTGCTGCTTCCCGGCTTGGAATATCCAGTAATTCGGATATGGTCATATCGCGAAATCTTGGATGAGGTCCGATAATACGTCGCAAAAAATCAAAAACGCTTTTTCCAGTCACCATACCATAAGGTGTACCGTCGGCATTGACAATCGGCGCAATGCCACCGGTGCGGGTTAAAATCGCCCATGCTTCATTCAAAGATTTATCAGGCGTTGCAACATCGTAACGTTTGGTAACTGATTCAAAACGTGGCGATGCATCAGTCAGCAAAATGGGTTGTTCCAGGTTAAGCGTTTTGAGAACCCACGCAGTTTGCAGGTTTACCGAACCAGCACGACAAGCAACCGTCGGCAAATTATCCCGTTCACGCAAAAGCCAGGCATAACCTATCGCAGCCGCAATCGAGTCGGTATCAGGATTGATATGTCCAGTTACAAAAATTCTATCTGATCTGTTTATTGTGTATCCACTATACTGCATGGTTCTTCCTCAATCTTTAGTTAATAAGCCAGGATTTTAGACCTGGCTTATAAAACGTTTTATTTGTTGTCAGTCAACTCATAGAGTTCCACGAGTACGCCATTGGCCGCTTTGGGATGAATAAACGCCATTTTTCTGCCTGGGAGCACTTGTGGTTCCGTGTTGATAAGGCGTACGCCCTGTTCTTTTAGTCGATTGAATGTTTCATCAATATTTGCTACTTCAACGCAAAGATGATGCATACCCTCACCACGTTTTTCCAAATAAGCTGCCATACCCGTATCATCACGGGTCGGTTGCACCAATTCAATTAAGCTGTCACCGATGGGAATAAAGGCAACTCTGGAGGCTTCGGATGGTACTTCTTCAATGTAGTCAAGTTTCAAACCCAGTTTATTCTCCCAAAAGTCTAGCGCGGCTTCAATATCTTTTACTGCAATAGCGACGTGGTTTATTTTTTTTATGGTCATTTTCTCTCCGTTATATTTTTAGTTTTGTTAGTTCCTTTAGCTTTACAAGAAACTTGGCGCGCGATATTCGCCCCAAACCTGGCGTAAGCGGCCGCATATTTCGCCCAGGGTCAGCTTTCCTTCTACACATTCGATGATGATGGGCATCATATTCTCGTCGCCTTTGGCACAAGCTTCAAGTCGGTTAAGTAGGTCTTCAGCCTTGTTGTTGTCGCGTGATGCCCGTAGTTTTGCCAGGCGGTCGCGTTGTTCCAGTTCAATGGACTGGTCAATCTTAAGCGATTCCAATGTGATGGTTTCATCAACCTGGAATCGATTTACACCAACGACAATGTCTTCACCATCTTCAAGATTACGTTGAGCAGCAAACGCGGCATCCTGGATTTCATTTTGCAGATAGCCTTGTTCAATGGCTTTCATTGCACCGCCCATTTCATCGATCTTGCGAATGTACTCTACTGCTTGCTTTTCGATTTCATCAGTAAGGTGTTCAATGATGTAAGAACCAGCCATGGGGTCAATTGTGTCTGCCACACCACTTTCGTAGGCAATAATTTGTTGTGTGCGCAAGGCGACCTGTACCGCTTTCTGTGTGGGCAGCCAAAGCGCCTCGTCCATACTGTTGGTATGCAGGGATTGCGTGCCTCCCAATACCGCGGCAAGTGCTTGCAAAGTCACGCGCACAACGTTGTTTTCCGGTTGTTGCGCGGTTAGTGTTGACCCGGCAGTTTGGGTATGGAAGCGTAATTTTTGTGAGCTTGCCTTCTTTGCGCCAAAGCGCTCTTTCATAATGCGCGCGTAAAGCCTGCGTGCAGCGCGGAACTTGGCAATTTCTTCTAGGAAATTATTATGAGCATTGAAGAAGAAAGACAACTGACTGGCAAATTCATCAACATCCATACCAGATTTAACCGCAGCTTCAATGTAAGCGATGCCATTAGCCAAAGTAAAGGCGACTTCCTGGGCAGCAGTTGAACCCGCTTCGCGAATGTGGTATCCCGAGATGCTGATTGTGTTCCAGTTGGGCACATACTCCTTGCAATACTGGAAGATATCCGTAATCAAGCGCATGCTTGGTGCCGGCGGGAAGATATAGGTACCCCGCGCGATATATTCTTTCAGAATGTCATTTTGAATGGTTCCGCGCAATTTCTCTGGGGCTACGCCTTGTCGTTTCGCCACAGCAATATACATTGCCAATAACACTGCCGCGGGCGCGTTAATCGTCATGCTTGTTGAAACTCTATCCAATGGAATGTCTTTTAGCAATATTTCCATATCTTCAATGGATGAAATGGACACACCAACTTTACCTACCTCGCCCATTGCTATTTTGTCATCGGCATCATAACCAATTTGGGTCGGCAGGTCGAAAGCCACAGATAAGCCTGTTTGACCCTGTTCCAGCAAGAAGCGATAGCGTTCATTGGATTCTTTCGCGCTTGAAAAACCAGCATACTGGCGCATCGTCCATAAACGTCCCCGGTACATGGTAGGTTGCACACCACGGGTGAATGGATATTGCCCTGGGTAGCCTAGATCGGCTTCCCGGTCCATTACAATATCTTCAGGATGAATTACCGGAGGGACTTCAATGTTTGAACTTGTCTTAAACTCTGCTTTTCGTTCAGGGAAACGGGCTTTTCCGGGATTATAGATTTTTTCAATCCAATTGTTATAGAGTTCGGTTTCTTCCATAATGCTCCTTAGTTTTTTCTGCTAATGAGTCAAGTATATCAAAAAGGAGTCGTTTTCACAGTTATTCCATTGAATTGTTTAGGCAAGTCTTTTTGTCATCTATTTGTGAAACAGATTAAGTTTCTATTGAACGTTTTCTAAAATTTTAAATCACACTTTAAATAACCAGAGCCACCACCAAGTGATGGCTCTGCGTTTGATTCGGTTATTGTTTCTTACTTGTTATCATATCTGCTTGGCAAATGCCTTGAAATAAAGCTATCGCCAACTAAGCACTTCAGACAATTTAAATTCGCCACCGTTTTCATTCTAAATCATTAACCAAGACTTAAGGTCCGGTCATTACACCTGGAAAAGCCAGCGGAAAGAGAGGAGGTGGAGTGGTAGTATAAGATATTTGGACGCCACAGAAATAACGAAGACCGGTTTGCATTGGAAGTTCAAATTCAATCCAATACAAATAATAATTTGTATCAAATGTGTGATTACCTAGGCTCATGCTAGTATAATGTCCGCCCTGAGCGTGTTTTTCTAAACGAATAGACGTAACTTCTTCTTGATATATACTATCGTATCGTTTTCTCTTCAAGGCGACATATATAAAACCACCAGGTCCTTCTGCTTCGTTATAGTAAGTAAGGTGCATAAAACTACCTTTTGCGCCGTCAGGCACATTTACGGGAATGTGAAATACCTTTTCTTCCCCATTATTAGAACTACCCATACAACCATTAAACCAACCAGAATATCTACTATCTGGTTGAATTGGCATGCCAGCCGTTCCTGTTGCATTAAAAAAGCCCCATTGCTCTCTGTAAATCTGATTATTGCCTTCTAATTTTGAAGGATCTTCTTCGAAGTAGTCTGGGGAATCTATGTCTGAAGGAACATTGGATCTATCGTTTCTTTGGTCTTGCCATTGATTATGGAATACTTCTGAATCCCCTTGTTTTTGCCTCATCACTTCAGCTTGCGCGGTTTTTGGAGTGTAACTCGTGATTACCACAAAAGCAATCAATAAAAAACTTAAAACGATGTATTGTTTGTTTTTCATTATTCTCCTTTTATACAGCTAATTATTATTTAGTTTTAGTTGATTTGCCAAAAAGTACAGGCAATGCTTGCTTATCGCAAATATTAAATTTACAGTTTGAAAAAGTGACGCTAATCCAAAGAGTAATCAGTTTTCTTAAGAGAAATTCGATACAAGTTGGAAATTTACAGGGTCATTGTAATTGCAAATCAACGGAATTGTCAATAGTTTTATTAACGATTCGTGTGAAACCAATTGTTCTAATTTTCTTAGGTGAAAAAATTGTTGTTTTAAATAATTATCTTAAACAGAGCTCTGATCCATTCAACACAAAAGCCACCCTTTCGTGATGGCTTTCGTTTTAATTTTCTGGTTATCCCGCGAATTTTTAACCGTGTAAAGTATTCTATTGTTTTTTGAAATTGTCTGTCGAACAAATTAAAATGATTTTTACAATCTTTCCATTCTTGAAGCACTTTGCTACTTAGGGTTTAGTTAATACCGATGGAAAAGCTAACAGAAAAGCAGATGGCGGAATGTAATCAACCGTTATTTGGCAAACCTTAAATTTATCTGGATCTAAACTTCCATAGGTTCCACGATATAATATTTTAACAAAGTATGCCCATCCAACTTCCACGTTGGTATTGTTAGCTGGAATATAGATATTGAACGGTTGGTTGTCATCACTCAATCCAACAGCTAAATATTCTGTATGATCCCCTCTCCAGGCATATCTGCCAATGGAAAATTCCAAATCTGCATCAGCTCCTCCGTAACCATCATATCCTGTGGCATACATACCGACAATCTTGGTTCCAAGTGTAAAAGGAAGAGGCATATAGGCACCATAAGGCTGTTCATATGACGAGTCAGGGATTCTCAATGCGATGCAACCATTGGCACGTGGCGTGTAAAAGTCCCAGAAATCTGGGTTATATGGTTGAAAATCTTGCGCGCTAAAAACAATCCGTTGTAAGCCAGCTGCAGCTTCAGGCATCTCTTTTCCGCTGTAGCTTATTTGTTCAGACCTGCCATTCGTAAAAATTGCTTCTGAATAATCATCACCTGGTAAGAGAAGATTATCTTCATTCGCTTTTACCTGGCTTGCACCCAATGTGACGATTATTAAAAGGATGATAAGGATTAAAGTTAAAACATTAAATTTTTCACTTTTCATTTTTTACCTCTTGCATTTTTTATATTTGAGCTATTGGCTAATATAGTTAATTCTGATAAGTCTATTCAGATAGCAATTAACCATAATAGATCTTAATGCCTGCATTTCGAAAACAGGATGATAATTTTCAATAATTCTTTAATTCTTTTTCTAAGTTACCTCCTGTTATTTATTTTTTACAGATAGGTGTTAATGGTGTTTTAATGTGATTTATATACGCTTACTTTTTAGGGTGGCTCGACATTTTACTCCACCCTACATATGTAAAATTTTACTCGGCGTAATTCTATATGTCAATTATATTTCTTATTATTAAACCTAGTCTCATCAATTTCAGACTATATGAGCGTTAATTTCAAAGAACAGGTTTTGGTATACAAATGATTGACATTTTTTCTCAGACTTGTGGTAGAATGTTTCGGCTCAACTGTTGTACCCTTCAGTCTGAGTAAAATAAAAAAAACAAGTTAAGAAAGGGCTTGACATGAAAGTACTATTATTGAAAGACGTCTACAAGTTAGGTCGCGCTGGTGACATCAAGAAAGTTGCCAACGGCTACGGACGCAACTATCTCATCCCACAAGGACTGGCAATTCCCGCCACCGAAAAATCCATCAAATTAGCTGAACGCATCGCCGAAAAGGCAACTGAACGTCGCGCTATCATGAACAAAGAACTTCAGGGCATGGCAGAAATTTTGCAAGGTATGGAACTTGAATTTGGTATGCGCGCCAGCGAAACCGGTAAGCTTTATGGTTCAGTTAACGCTATGATGATTGCGGAAAAAATCAAAGAACTCAAGGGTATTGAAATTGACCGCCATCAAATCGTGACCGAATCAATCCGCAACTTAGGCGAATATGTCGTTCCTATCAGCCTGACACTCGATCTTCTTCCTGAAGTAACCGTTTTTGTGGTCCGTGAAAGCGAAGTCGGCAAACGCCCCGCTCCCGTTGTAGAAGAAGAACTTGCTGAACAGACAGAAGAATTAACTGAAGAAGTCGAAGCAGCGGAAGAAACAGTCGACGAAACCGAAGAACTTAGCGAATAATTTTGTTTTCAACACTGATAACGGGCCCTGTCAGATAGCAGACTGGGTCCGTTTTTGTTAGAATAGGAACATGTCCACAATATCTGGTTCTGACCTAAAGGCCCAACGTGAAGCGCTTAATATCCCACTCGAACGAATTGCTAAAGAAACCCGCATTCGCTTGTCAATTCTTCAAGACCTGGAAGATGAAGAATATTCTGAGCTAAGCTCAAGCGCACAGACGAAAGGTTTTTTGAGGCTTTACGCTGACTATCTTAGTTCTCACAAGCAGAGGCTTGGAATTGAATTAAAGCAGGACACGAATCCAGCATCAACAGAAAAAAAAGATTATACCGATAGAACGCCGCCCGATGAGATTCAAAGAAAATTAACACCAGTTTTGACAGATGATGCGCACACAATTTCCGCAGAACAAAAAACTCCCATTGATCAAAATCAGGTATCAATAGACCAAACCAATGCTGAGAGTGAATCGCAAAAAATGCTTCTGCAAATTGGTCGTGATATCGCATCACGCCGCAAAGTTCTTAATTTGGACTGGGATATCATCATTCAACAAACACATTTAAAGCGCACCACATTACACGCTCTGGAAAATGGAAACCTGGAAGCTTTCACGACACCCTTGGAATTCCGCAAAAATTTACAAACTTATGTGCGCTTTCTTAACCTTGATGTTGATTCTGTGATGTTACAATTTGCCGAAGCTCTCCAAAGAAGACGTTCTGAAATAAATCCATCCAGGCGTAAATCCAAACCACGTTCTAAACAAATTTCAAATTATTTGCTCAATTTACGAAAATTTTTCACCCTGGACTTGCTTTTTGGCACACTCCTCATAATCGGCATTCTCGTTTTTCTTATTTGGGGTGTATCCAACATGAACCAGGTTAAAGATAAGTCCCTGCAACTAACCGAAACACTCCCAGGAATAATCGATTTTATCCTTTCCACACCATTTACGCCCGAATTTCAGGAAACACCATCACCTGAAACCGAAGAAATCTTTTATATTCCTACTGCAACTGCCTTCTATATTCAGGAACCACCAGAAGAAGGCATTAGAGTTACCTTACATGCGCGCCAAAATATTTGGATAAGAGTGTATGCAGATGATGAACTCAGCTACGTGGGCCGTCTGACAGGCGGAGAAGTAAAAAGTTTCTCTGCTAATGCCAGTATCTCATTGGAAACCAGCAATATTTCTGTCCTTGAAATCGCTTTTCAAGGCAATCAAATCGAGCCGATTTATCGAATTTTTGGTAGCCCAGCCCGTCTTTTCTTCGATTTTGATGGCATGCAAGAATTGCCCATAATCGAGCCTTCCCCTACCAACGATTCCTATTCAACCCCAAGTCCTACAGGAGCACCTAATGATTCGCCGTAACACATATCATATTCACAGCTTGGGTTGTGCCAAAAATCTGGTTGATTCTAGTGTAATACATCAAATGCTGAATGAACGCGGTTACCGCGAACTTTCAAATCCGCGCAGAGCTGGATTGATTATTATCAATACTTGCGCGTTCATCCACGATGCGCGTCTGGAATCCATTG
Organism: Anaerolineaceae bacterium; assembly: GCA_012839565.1. GTDB lineage: Bacteria > Chloroflexota > Anaerolineae > Anaerolineales > Anaerolineaceae > Mesolinea. Next base: position 13,671 of record DUMZ01000010.1, on the reverse strand, counting down.
AAGCTATTCAAAATTTTATCAAATCTAAATCAAGCGGACAGAAAATAATCGTTGCGGGCTGTCTTTCGCAAAGATATCAAAACAAATTATTCTCAGATTTGCCTGGAATTGATGCGATTATCGGCACACGTGATTTATACGATATCGGACGAATTCTTGATCATTTTGAAGATGCGCGCAAATACCACCAACTAAGCAGTGATTTTAAGAATATCCCCAAACTCATTAATCCCGATGAATATCACAATACGCTTATCCAAGGTGTAAGCAGTTACCTAAAGATTGCAGATGGATGCCATCGCAACTGCGCCTTTTGTGCTATTCCCTATATCAAGGGCGACCTGGTAAGCAGGAAAAATGATCAGGTTATCCGTGATGCACTCTATCTGCAAAGTCAGGGCGTCAAAGAAATCAACCTTATTGCCCAGGACACAACCGCATTTGGCCTGGACCGACCAGAATCGAATGCTTTAGCCACTTTACTTAAAGAATTATTGCCCAAAATACCAGATATTAAATGGGTGCGCTTGCTTTACACCTACCCTGGCATGGTTACCGAGGAATTAATCGACCTTATGGCAGCCGACAATCAGCTTTTGCCTTATCTTGACATGCCTTTGCAACACGCCGATCCCGCTGTGTTGCGTTCAATGAACCGCCCGGCTAACATTGCCCGGGTACATGATTTGATTTCCCGTATGAAACGTCGCATTCCTGACTTGGTCACACGCACAACCTTTATCGTCGGATATCCAACAGAAACTGACAAAAGTTTTCAGGAGCTTAAAGCTTTTGTCGAGAAGATTCGTTTTGACCATGTGGGTGCATTTGCTTATTCACCTGAGACTGGCACACCAGCCGAAGTCCTTGCTAATCCTGTTCCCGATGAAATTAAAGAACAACGTCTGGCTGAACTAATGGCATTACAGGAAGAAATATCGTTCAAGAATTCTCAGGCCTGGATAGGCAAAGACTACGATATGCTCATTGAAGGGGCTGATGAAAGCAATCGAGTCATTGTCGGACGAATCTGGCGCGATGCACCAGAAGTAGACGGCTTAATGATTGCTGAAGGAATGCCAACATCAGATATGATGACAAAAGTAAAAGTCAGTTCAGCTACAGCGCACGATTTATTTGGTTATCAACTTAAACAATAAGAGCCTTATTGGAAAAGGCTCTTGTAGGTTTTCGTATATTCTTCTTTGTTTTATGGAGCTGGGTTTGTACCCGGTTCTTCAGTTGGTTCTGGACTGGTATCACCACCAGGAGTAGGTGTTATGTCGACAGGTGGTTCTGGGGTTGATTGCCCGGGTGGATTTTTACAGTACTCTTCATAGGCTAATGCCGTTACCTGAATGTCCAAATGCATACCAACTTCAATTGAACGACGATAATAATCCGCCGCAGTACACCAGTCTTCTTGTTGAGCGAATTCTTCACCTCGCTTATACAAGGCAATCCGATATCTTTCCGCAACAGTCATTCCACCTACTTCTGTAAAGTAAGGTGTTTGTGCATATAATACTCCAAATGCCTCTACAGCTGAAGCCCAGCTTACATCCCAATAACTGGTAGCCACAATATAATTTGCCGCCCATTGATATGCCCCATTGGCATCACTGTCTAATGCGCCCAGGGAGTTGACAACCGATAAATCATACATACCTTGCTCTAATTCACCAGCCCAGATTCGTGAAATACCGCGATTTCTTAAGGCTATAAAATAATAGCCATCAACTAAAATACGTTTATACTCAAAAGCGACTTCTTTTATCTCTAAAATCTTTTCGACAGCAAGATGCCAGTTTTGGTCGGCAACGGCTTGTTGAATAGTGCCATAAAGTGCTTCTGCCTGGGCAAGATCGAGTGTTGGTTTAGGTGTAGGGATTTCGCCAGATTCTATTGGCGATTGTGTTTCTCCACCGGTATTATTTGGTGATGATTGGGTAGGAACAAAAGCCAGTTTTGGAATTATTTCAGCTATCATGTCATCTATACCTGGAAAGTTTGGTTTTACACTCTTAATCCAGTCCAGGCGCGCATAAGCGTTTTCGTAATTTCCATTGGCAACATCGCCAAAATAGAGTGCCAACTGGGCCTCAATCATCTCCATTTCTTTTTGTGTCTGATTTTCCATTCGGCGGGCTATTCCTTTTCGATAACCTAAAAAGCCACCTATGACAAGCGCAAGGACAAGGAAGAGAATGGCTCCCCAAATCCATTTACCCTGACCTTTTTTATTCTTTTTGGAAGATTTTTCATTACTATTCATGTCAGGAGTATTATCGGGTTCTCCAATATTAGAATCAATTTCGTTGCCCATATCTGATTCACTATTTAGGTCATTCATGACCGCGTAATCTTCAACTGATGTTTTTCCATCATTTTCATTTGTAATTTCTAATTTGTTTGTATCACTCATACAACTATTATATCCTTATTTAAAGTTGTCGAATATAGACCAGTTCCTTGCGTATTACAACAGCGGATAGTCCAATACCGAGTATGCCGGCCAGTATAGCAGCCATCAACGTATGCTGATAACGTGGCAAATAATTTATAACCGCAAAAGCCAATGCTCCACCAATAACGGCAGCCAAGACTGCTTTGCCAAAAACAAGCCAGGTTTGAAGCTTTTCCGTACCCAAAACAATCACAAGTCTCCGATTAAGAAGAATGTAAAGTAAAACTGCCTGGGCACTATACGCGAGCACATTCGCAATGACAATGCCGACTTCGGATGCAATTCCCCAATTTGGCAATAATTTAATCAATCCAAAACCACATGCGACAAAAATAGCCAAGGTAACTGCCGCGCCTAACATGGGCACATAAGGCTTTTGTTGGGCATAAAAACTGCGCGCGAAAAGTTCCACCAGCGAATGACCAATTATCCCAGCCAAAAAGATTCGTGTTACCAGTACAACACGTGCAATTTCGTCCGCATTTAATCCACGGATAAAGACCGCAATGGCAGGTTCAACGACAACAGCAGCAATAACAGCCACTGGAATAGTCAAAACCAACATCACTTTTGTTGCGCGTTCTATTTTTTCTTTAAACTCATCAAACTTTTTACTGTTGAAGAGTTCAGAAAGCGTAGGCAAAACAGCCGTTGCTACGGATGTTCCTAATAAAGTCTGTGGTATTTGCATAATCCAATAGGCATACATCAAAGCGGAAATTGCCCCCGTTTCCAGACCAGATGCCATATTATCTTGCATGATAAAAACCATTTGTATCAGAAACATCGTGATTAAACGTGGCCCCATTACTTTAAAGACTTTACGTGTATAGGGCTCTTTAAAGTCAACTTTCGGTCGCCAGCGATAGTTGTATTTTATTAATCCCGGAACTTGTATTAATAAGTGTAAAACTGCGCCGATTATTGCTCCATAAACTAATCCATGTACACCTAAACCGAGACTGGGTAATTGGATTGAACCTATCCTAAAGCCTGTTTCAGGAGCTAAAAACAAAGCACCAAATATTTGGCCAAATGTGTAAAAGATGGGTGCTAACGCAGGAAGTAAGAAATGCTCATTGGCTTGCAAGCCGGCCATCACCAGCCCACTGATTGAGAAAATGAGTGTTGAAATAAAATTCAATCGCAACAGTGGGATTGCAAGGTCAATTTGTTCAGCGCTAAAATCAGGCACAATCAGATACTGTAGCAATGGTCTTGCAAAAACAGAGAAGATTATCGCCAGTGCCGCGGTAATCAAAAAACCGATGTTTAGGATGTTCGAGAATAAATCCCAGGCCTTTTGTTGTCCTTCTTTTCCCAGAACTTCTGTCAAAATCGGAATAAATGCAATCGCCAAAGCGCCACCAGATATCAGCATAAAAAGCATGTCCGGCACATTGTTGGCAGAGTTATATACATCCAAAGCTTCCGATATCCCAAATTCACTTGAAATAAGCATTTGGCGGATAACACTTAGGATCTTGTCAAAAGCAAACAGAATAGCCAACAAAAGAGAAACGCTAGAAAGTCGACTTAGTTTTTTCATATCACTCCATATCAAGCCACAATTATGCCACAAATTGAAATTAAGCAAATCAACGTAATATTGTTTATAATCGTTATTGAAGGACACTGGATGAGAAAAAATAAAACTGGGACTCTATACATCGTTGCAACGCCTATTGGTCATAACGACGATATTACCTTGCGCGCTATTGATATTTTTAAAAAAGTCGACATTGTCATTTGCGAAGAACTGCGTCAAGGCTCCACTCTGCTAAAACGATTAAAAATCAAGAATAATCTCATTCCCCTTAACGAACACAATGAAAATGAAATGGTTCAGAACATACTCGTTGAATTATTGAATGGCAAAAACATCGCATTGGTATCTGATTGTGGCACGCCAGTATTCTCTGACCCAGGGCGTAAATTGCTCCAAATAGCCTATGAATCTTCTGTGCCTGTCCACCCTGTTCCTGGCACATCATCGCTTATGGCTGCCATTTCCATTTGTCCTTTGAACCTTGACCAATTCACTTTCGCTGGATTCTTACCACCCCAATCCACCAAACGTCTTAAAGTGTTGCGCGGTTATAGTCATTCTCCACATCCCATCATTTTAATGGATACACCATACCGCTTGGGCAAACTGCTCAACGAGTGTGGCGAAATTTTTGGCAAAAAACAAACCATCTTTTTAGCTTGCAATATGACCCAGCCAAACGAACGTAATTACCTGGGCACCATTGAAGAGCTTTTACCCCAGCTTGAAAACACTAAAGCTGAATTCATTCTCATTGTTGACAAACCCCAAAGAAGGCGACAAAGATGAAACCCAAGGCTCGTACTTTTACCGTTCGCCACAAACAACTGAACTTTCCAACGTTTATGCCTGATGGAACTTATGGATATGTTCGGGCTCTAACCGGTCAGGATTTACAAGCAGTTGGACTTGAAGCATTGATGATGAACGCTTTTCATCTCATGCAAAAACCTGGTTCCATCGTCATCTCCGCTTTGGGTGGTCTTCACAAGATGGCAGCTTGGCCAGGTGTTCTTATGACAGATTCTGGTGGGTTTCAGGCATATTCTCTCATACGCCAAAACCGTAAATTTGGATCCCTGACCGACAAAGGGATTACGTTCTATCCCGAAGCCAGTAAGCGCAAAATACTTTTGACCCCTGAGAAGAGCATTCAACTCCAAATGAGTTACGGCTCCGATATCCTGATTTGCCTGGACGATTGCACCCATATTGACGCTTCACGCGAAGAACAGGAACGTTCTGTGGAACTAACCATTCACTGGGCAAAACGGGCGAAAAAGACCTTTACCCAACTCGTTAAAAATCGTGGTTTTGATGAAGATACCCGCCCCTTGCTCTTTGGCGTCATTCAAGGTGGTGGTGAATTTGATTTACGCAAAAAATGTGCTGATGCCCTTCTCGAAATAGGATTTGATGGCTTTGGCTTTGGTGGCTGGCCACTGGACAGCGAGTCGAATCTAATCACGGATATCCTGGAATATACGCGTTCATTGATCCCTCGAGAATTTCCAATTCATGCTCTCGGCATCGGTCATCCAGCCAGCATCGTCACCGCTTATCGCATCGGTTACGAGATGTTTGATTGCGCCTTACCAACCCGAGACGCCCGTCACGGCAGACTTTATGCCCGACAATCAGCAAATCTTCCTCTTGATGAAGATGGTGACTGGCTCAAGTTTGTTTATATCAACAGTGACTCCTATATTCGCGCAGATGCACCGATTTCACCTTTCTGTGACTGTCTCACATGTCAACATTACAGTCTGGGTTATCTCTATCATCTCTATCGTCAACGCGATGCCAACTATCAACGTCTGGCAACTATTCACAATTTAAGGTTCATGACTCAATTGACCGACGATATCCGCAAAATCCATGTCTGATACAACACAACTTTCATCGTTTATTGAATACGTCTGCAGCAGTCCTAAATATGCGATGCTTTCAAAAGACCTGGTATCAAAAATTGCCAGTGAAGAACTGCAAAACAAAGGAAATCGCGCAAAAGCTCTTAAATCCACCCGCACAAGATTGCATCGCCTAGCAGGCGCTTTCATCCCTAGCAACATAGACTACGCGAAATGGTTGCGTGTTTTTAAAGACTTGCCATCACAAATAACATCAGAACATTTGGCAAGTCTTAAACAAATCATGCGTCTGCATTCTTCCACCGCAGAACGGCTTCCATACCTTGATGAAGTCTACAAGGATATCTTTTCACACATACCATCACCTTCCAGCATTCTTGACCTCGCTTGCGGACTTAATCCACTTGCGATTCCATGGATGCCTATTGATGTAGACACTGAGTATCATGCCTGTGATATTGTTTTGCCAATGCTTGATTTTATGGAAAACTATTTTTCTGTATTTAGACCAAATACACATGTCTTTGAAAAGAACATTCTTGAATTCCAAGCCAACCGATCATTCGACCTGATTATGCTCCTGAAAACAATGCCTTTACTTGCCCAAATAGACAAAACTGCTCCTGATAAACTACTTAGCCGTCTAAACTTTAAATACCTTCTCATTTCTTATCCATTACAAAGTTTGGGGAAACAATACAAAGGCATGGAAAAAACCTACCGCACACAATTTGAGAACCTTATTGCCAATAAGCCATTTCAGGTTCAAGAGTATAAACTTCCCAACGAATTGTTCTTTATCCTAAGCCATCATGATTGAAGAAGCTTATATCTTAAAATTAATTCAAGACGTGCAAAGTTCTAGAAAGTATCGTGATTTAGACTTGCCAGATGCATTTCTGCGAGATTTGATTGAAAATGAATGCCAGTATTCTAAAAACAAAAAGGTTATCAAAGATAATTTTCGAAAAAAGCTCCATGAAGTCATTGCGCCTTATCTGGAAGACATTGACTACTTCCAGGAAACAAAGTACCTATTGGCAGAATACCAGAAAAACAGCCCTAATAACGATCAAATGAAAAGCTGGGCACAAAGTATTATGCAAAAGCATGCTTCCACACGCGAACGTCTCACCCATCTCGAAAGTTTCTATCAAACTATTTGGTCAAACATCGGATATCCATCATCCATCATTGATTTGGCCTGCGCTTTGGACCCAATTGCCCTGCCATGGTTCAACAATCCTTCTCTTAACGATTTCTATGCTGTTGATATCCATAGGCCTCGTCTTGATTTTTTAGAGACCTATTTTCAGCTGTTTTTTCCATTCGCAAAAACAATTCAACAAGACTTTATTGCTGAACCCATCCAAATTAAAGCAGATTGCGCATTATTGTTCAAAGAAGCACATCGCATGGAAAAACGGAAATCAGGCAGTACAAGCCAATTGATCCAAAATCTAGATGTTCAGCATATCGTTATCAGTTTGCCAGCCAAAGATCTTAGCGGACATCATGATCTTTCTGATTTCCACACGCGTCTTATCGAAAATGTCATCCAAGGCCATAAACTCTCTATGAACATGGCACAAGTGGGCTTGGAACTGCTATACTTCATTGAGAAATTATGAGTGATATAATTCAATCCGCCCTGAACCGCTACCAAGCTTATCTGTCAGCTGAAGACTTTTCCAAACTGATTGAAGTCTCCAGCCAGGATGCACCGCTGGCAATTCGTGCCAACCTACTTAAAAATGCTAATCCCCAACAAAGTCTGCTTGAATGGCAAAACAAATATGGCTGGCGTACAGATGCTGTTCCATTTTGGCAATATGCTGTTCAAATTCTCCAGGCAGAGATCGCTCCCAGTCAAACAATTGAACACCAATTTGGCTATTATTACATTCAAGACGCAGCGTCCACACTACCAGTGGCTTTATTTGATCCTATCGATAAAAATCATCTTGTTTTGGATATGGCCGCCTCGCCAGGTGGCAAAACAACGCAACTTATCGACAGCAGTCTGGATCGCGCCTTTATCATCGCCAACGATTCCAGTGCCTCACGTCTTTCAGCTTTACGCGTGGTAATTCAAAACTGGGGCATGGCAAACGGCATGATTAGCAATTATGCTGGTGAAAAAATCGGAGATTGGTTCCCTAACACCTTTGACCGTATCTTGCTTGATGCACCCTGTAGCATGGAAAGTCTTCGGGCTTCAAAGAGTCACCCCTACCGCGATATCAGCATATCAGAACGAGAACGTCTTTCCAGCCGACAACTTGAATTACTTGTTTCCGCCCTAAAAGCGTGCAAAGTGGGCGGGGAAATTGTTTATTCCACATGCACTATGGCGCCAGAAGAGAACGAATCCGTCATCAACGCTTTACTCAGTCGACATCCAAATGCTGTCACAATTTCCAGAATCGATAATCAGAACCCAAACAGTCAGGGACTGTCACATTTCGAAGAACAAATCTATCATCCCGATATCCGACACGCACTGCGCGTTTGGCCTCATCTATACGCAACAAATGGTTTTTTTGCATGCAAGTTGCAAAAGACGGATGTAATCGAGACCGCTGGTATTAGTCCGCCCAAACGTGCTTTTTCTCAAACCGGACTATCATTACTCAAATCAGATGATCTAAATTCCGTTCTCGAAGAACTCAATATACGTTTCGGTTTCGAAAGCAAATTGCTTGGGGACTTTGAAATCTATCAACGTGACAATCAGCTCTTTATTATTCCTAAAGCCTATCTTGAACATTTCCCGACCTTGCCATTCAATGCCCTTGGACTCCCCTTAGGCAAACGCATCAAAACGGCTTTTGAACCCAGTTTTGAGTTCGTCATGCGTTTTGGTATGACCTTTCAACATAATGTCTGGCATATACCAGCAGATTTACAGATTCCCTGGCTTCAGGGTCGTGATCTCCATAGTGTAAATCTCAGTCCAAATTGTTCATATGGTATCGTTGCAGTAAAAACTGAAGATAATATTTTGATAGGTGCAGGTAAATGGAGTGCACAACGCCTGCGCAACCTATTACCTCACCGATATTTGATTCATTAGGTGTTTTCTTAGACCTATATATAATTTAGCATGTCTCACAGAGATGGCGAATGAGTGCGGTCGCCACAATACAAGCCGTTTCCATCCGCAATATTGAATCCCCCAACGAAACTTGATGATAGCCATATTCTTCAGCTTGATCCACTTCTTCACGGCTAAAACCGCCTTCAGGTCCAATTAAAACGCGTATTTCGCTTGGTTCCTTACCTTCTTTAAAGCAAAAAGTTTCCGCTTTCATGCGTTCTACTGTGGCAGTTTCTTCCCATGGAATTATCTTTAGACCATCGGTTTTTTCAGCAACCAAGGCTTCGTAGCTAACTACAGGTAAGATTACCGGCATAACTGACCGCATACTTTGTTCAGCAGCTTCTTTTGTTATCGATGAATAACGTTCTCGCTTCGATTCAAAACTATCGATATCTTGCACTATACTCCGGCTTGAAATAAAAGGTTGAAAGACTGTAACACCGATTTCAGTGCATTTCTGAAAAATCCATTCCAACTTTTCTTTTCTGCTCAAGCTAAAACATAAGCGAAGACCAACGCAAGGTTCCGCCCTGCCCGGTTCTTTAGCGACGATAACACCCTTTATTGCTTGCCCGCGCTTGACTTCCAATTCAACTAAATAAGTCATTCCCGTGTTATCAAGCACGACAAGCGCGTCAGAACTTTCCAAACGCAAGACTTTTCGAATTTGCTTTTCAATATCTTCAGGAAAACTGACATCATTGCCATCAATATACTTTGGGTCTATAAAAAAACGTTGCATTGCCATGGCACCTATTGTAGCCTACTTTTGAAAACTATTTACAAGCAATTTTGACTTTTTTGTAGTATAACATTGTACAGAGTGCCAATGAAACAACCTAAAACACGCGATTCATATAAATATCTCGACCTGGTTTCAATTATTTTTGTAGTCGTCCTGGTATTAAGCAATTTCGCATCTTCAGCGAAACTAATTGACTGGGGATTTTCCATCGGTAATATCCCGATGATCTTTGATGCAGGGACTGTTTTTTTTCCAATAGCTTATGTTATTGGCGACATTCTAACGGAAGTTTATGGTTTCAAACGCGCTCGTCGGGTAATCTGGTATGGTTTTGGCGCCTTGCTTTTTAGTTTCCTGTCCTTTTTGCTTATCAAACATCTGCCAGGTGAATCCAGCTGGCTGGCTGATGGTGGCCAAAGCGCCTTTGATTATGTTTTGGGCGGACTTAGCAGTGGGGGTATCGTTCTCGCCAGTTTAGCAGGTTATTTGGGTGGCAGTTTCTCAAACGCCATTAGCATGGCCATCCTGAAAAACCGAACTGCAGGTAAATATTTATGGATTAGGACTATCGGCAGCACACTCCTGGGAGAATTCCTGGATACCGCGCTGTTTATCGGTGTTGCCACACTAACTGGCGTTTTCAGCAAAGATTTATTCTGGTCGCTAATCATCACCAACTATATATTCAAAGTACTCATTGAAGTACTCTGCACGCCATTGACATACTGGTCAGTCAATAAATTGAAAGAAACAGAAGGAATTGACGTCTATACTGACCCGAAAGATCTTAATCCTTTTGCTTTCTGAGTTCGTCTTTTGACAAGCCCTCAATGCAAATTACATATTCACCACGTATCTTTTCTTCTTGCACCCATTCTTTTATTTCGCTGAGGTTTCCACGTAAAACTTTCTCAAATTTCTTTGTCAGATCGTTTGCCAATGCAGCCCTTCGGTCACCAAAGACCTCTAGTGCATTATCCAAAAAAGCTAACAGCCGATATGGGCTTTCATAAAAAACCATTGTATGTCCTGATTCAGCGTCCATTGCTAAAAAACGTTTCCTTGGACCTTCCTTTACTGGCGGAAATCCTTTAAAAAGATAGCTATGCATCGGCAACCCGCTTATGGTCAACGCCATTACCCCCGCGCTGGGACCAGGAATAGCTTGCACATCAATGCCTTCATCAAGAGCTAATCTGACTAACAAATAGCCTGGGTCTGAAATACCCGGTGTCCCAGCATCGCTAATTAAGGCAATCGTTTCACCACGTTTCATACGTTCAATCAGCTTAGGTGCCACCTTGCGTTCGTTGTAATTATTTAGCGCAGTTTGTGGTTTGCTAATTTCATAATGGTTCAGCAAAATGCTACTGTGCCTGGAATCCTCACTGGCAATTAAATCCACACTTTTTAGCACCTCAATAGCGCGGAAACTCATATCACCTAAATTACCGATGGGTGTTGCGACCAAATAAAGCACTTTTATTCTCCGAGTAATTCCTTCAATCGCGAAATCGTATCATCATTGTCACGATGCCAAATTCCAGTAATGCCAAGCTCTTCAGCAGCTTCAATATTTTCAATAAGATCATCGACAAACAAACTCTCTTCAGCTTTTGCATTCAAGGAATTTAAAGCTAGTTCATAAATTTCCGCATCGGGTTTGGCAAGTTTCACTTCAGCTGAAATAATGAAAACATCAACGAACTGATCATAGGGATACCACTGTAACAAGCGTTCCAATGTTGCATCACCGGCGTTGCTAAGTACACCAATCTTATAATCACCTTTCAAACCTTCAATGTATTCAATCAAAGGCATATTAGGTCTATTAGGTGCCGCGACATCCTTCATCACCTTTTTTGCCAGATCAAAGGGTATATTCCATTCGTCAGCAATCATCTGCCACATTTCTGCTTCGGTCGTTTTTCCGCGCATCACATCCCAAAAGACGTCCGATCCGCCCGGCATCAAAAGCATATCTGCCATCGTACCACTGGCAGGCTGTCCTAACTGCTCTAATAACTCGCGCAATTCTGCTTCGGAGTGTAAATTAACGAGTACATTTCCAAAATCAAAAATAAGGGTGTTTATCTTTTTCATACACTTATTATAAGGCATGCCACCTTAATAACATGCATCATGATAAAATTTTAAGCACTTATCAAGAGAGGTTTTTATGGAAAGACAAGTCCCAGTTAGATCATCTGATGAAATTGATCTTTATTTACGCACCATATATTCGCTTTTGCGTTCAAACAACGAAGTGTCCATCCGTACGCTTGAAGAAGTACACGCTGGTACAAATTCATCCCTTCATATCCACGCACGTAGCAGCAGCAAACCTGATATCTCCGCCTTGACTTACAGTCTCATGCGTTTGCCTAAAGAAGTTATAAACGCTAAAAAAGTTGTTTTAGGTCAAGCAGCTTCAAGCTTTGATGATTTTGGTTATGGTAATGTCGAAAAATGGCAACACGTTAGTGCTCCAGCCCGAAGGCGTCGATGTTTTTGGGATGGCGAAGAAACTTTGGCCTGCTTTATCGCATCGCGTTCAGATATTGATGATGTTATGCCTGTTCTGACTGCTTTACAAATGGAGTGGAATAAACTTCATTTCTTACTTCAATCCGCACCACAAGATCTCATTGACAATGCCATTCCCACCCAGGTAAAAAGCTTTTCGGAACTTAGCACTCACTTAAACATTGAAATTGATGAACTCGCCCGATTGCATTCCATCTGGGATGATGACTTCACCGATGTGCTATATAAAATAAAAGGTTCACCTTTAGATTACAAAGTCCGGTTGTTAAGCGGTTCTTTAAATGACTATCGTAAAGCAACCGTTATTTGGTGGGATAACATTCAAAATAAAGTACCAGAGATTGTGAATCGCCCCATCTATTTTGTTTCATCCAATACACATAGCCTCACCAATTTACTCTCAGGCTATGCCTTAACGAAACGTGATATTATCCTCGACTACATTGCGCACCATGAACCACGTCTCATGAACGAATGGCTTGAAATCCAGGGACAAGATAAAGCCACAAATGTTGAAAACTTCTTCTACTACGCCTTGCGTAAACTGACAGAAACTGACCAATATGCCAATTACATTGAAGAACAGCAAAGTCATGAGACCTCTCTTGGCATTCACCGCGTTAGCAGTGATCACAGCTTCGATGTTGAAGCCAATATCATTCAATTAAACGCTCTGGACCCAAGATTTTTTGACCCGCGTCTGGCACCCAAACACGAAGGTTATGAGAAATCCTGGGAATTTTTAAAAGATTCTGACGCACTCATTTTGAACATCGACTACCAACTGGGCGCTTCTGCATATAACTTATTGACCAAAATTGCTGAAAATGTTGAGAAAATTCTCGGCATTTACATCATGGGCAAGGCTGCCAGTCTAAATGCTATTCGTGGCGATGTCATCATTCCTAATGTTGTTTATGATGAACATTCGAAAAACAGCTATTTGTTCTCGAATGCCTTCAAAGTAACCGATGTTGCCAGCTATCTCAATTTTGGCACTGTTTTGGACAGCCAGAAGGCAGTTACCGTCCTGGGCACCTATCTGCAGAACGCAACCATCATGGATGTTGTTTACCGGGAAGGCTACACTGATATTGAAATGGAAGCGGGTCCGTATCTTAGCGCGATTTATGAACTCTTCAGACCCGCCCGCCACCCACTCAACGAAATCGTTAACTTATACGAACTTCCTATTGATTTGGGCTTCCTGCATTATGTATCAGATACACCTTTTAGCAAAGGCCAAAATCTTGGTGCTGGCAGCTTGTCATACTTCGGCATGGATTCTACCTATGCTGTTTCTTTGGCTATTCTTCAACGCATCATGTTGCTTGAAAGACGCCGCCTGAGAGAATAAGCCAGGATGTTAAGACCTGGGCGTTTGGTTTT
>DUMZ01000009.1 GCA_012839565.1 Anaerolineaceae bacterium | reverse complement strand
TCGGAGGAGAAAGCCTTTGTAAAATATTTCAGTCATCAAATTGATGAAATCAAGAAGCAGTATGAAGAGATATATTTGGTGAGAAACGAACGGATTGCCGATCTGGCTCTTTACAGTTTTGATACCGGAGAACGTTTTGAACCGGATTATCTGCTTTTCCTCAGAAAAAAACATGCGGACGGTTATGAACAGGAACAGATATATATTGAGCCGAAGGGGAGTCACCTTTTAGAAAAAGACGCATGGAAAGAAGCCTTCTTGCTTCGTATAGAACAAGAGGGTATCCCCTGCAAGAAGTATGCTGATGATAACCAGTATAGGGTCATTGGCCTGCCGTTTTTTAATGAAGAGCACAGACTGGCGGAGTTTGAAGAAGCGATGGAAATCTTTATTGCGAAGTAATAATACAAGCGTCATACGGGAGTTAGCAGATGAGAGTTTTACTCGATACCAACATAATAATTTATAGAGAAAACAGCAAGGCACTTAATTATAGTGTTTGGCATCTGTTCCGATGGTTAGACAAATTAAATTTTGAAAAGTTTATCCATCCCCTCTCAAAAGAAGAAATTATGCAGTATCGAAATGCTAATCCTGCAGAATCAATGATGTTAAGGTTAGATGCTTATGAGGAATTAAAAACAATCGCACCTATGGCACCAGAAATTGAGCAAACCTTTTCTTCAATCGACAAAGATAAGAATGATTGTGTAGATACAGCACTGTTGAACGAGGTGTTTTCAGGTAGAGTCGATCTCCTTATTACTGAGGATAAAAATTTACGTAAAAAAGCGAGATTAATAAATCTCGAAAATAAGGTTTGGTCGATTAACGCCTTTATCTCCTATGCAACAAACGCAAATCCTAACCTCATAGAATATAAAATGCTAGCCGTCAAAAAGGTTATCATTGGTGATATAGACATAAACAATAAATTCTTTAACAGCCTTCGTGATGCTTATCTAAATTTTAACGAATGGTTTGCAAAAAAATGTAATGAAGAAGCATATATCTGTCAGGATGATAAAGGGGATATTTTAGGTTTTCTATATATGAAAACCGAAGATGAATATGAAAATTATTCAGATATTGAACCATTATTCAGTCCTAAGAAACGGCTTAAGGTAGGCACTTTTAAGGTAGAAGCGACAGGATTTCGACTTGGAGAAAGATTTATAAAAATAATATTTGATAATGCACTTGAGCGAAATGTTGATGAAATATATATTACATTGTTCGAAAATCGTAGCGAGCTCCAAATGCTTTCCGAACTGCTTAACAGATGGGGATTTCAAAAGCATGGAGTAAAAAGAAGCACCGGCGAAACCGTAATGACTAAACAAATGAAGGTGTATAATCCAAATCTAACAGTCAAAGAAAACTTTCCTAATTTGTATTATAAAAGACAGAAATTTATTTTGCCTATTTATCCTAAATACCACACTTCCTTAATTCCTGATTCTATTTTAAAAAATGAAAATGAAGATGATTTTTTGGAGAAAACGCCATACAGGTATGCACTGCAAAAAGTTTACATATCATTTTCAAGAGAGAGGAATATTTACCCAGGCGATATCATTATCTTTTATAGAACAGGCGATAGAGGAAGAGCCGGATATACGGGAGTATTATCATCTATTGCTATAGTAGATGAAGTTCTATCTGGTTTCGAATCAAAAGAAGAATATTTAGGCCACTGTCAAAACAGGAGCATTTTTACAAAAGAAGAGCTAGAATCGTTTTGGCATAAATATGGTGCAAATCAAATTATTTTGAAATTCATATTTGTAAAAAGCTTTAATAAAAGACCAATCTTAAAAACACTTTGGGATAATCAAATTATTTCTTTTCCGGATGGACCACGTCCTTTTACAAAGATCACTGATAACGAGTTTAACTTTATAGTTGAAGAAGCGGAAACGAATTTAGGTAGATATTGGAGGTGACTACATATGCAAGCAATACTATTGTCCATAAAACCAGAATATGTGGAGCAAATTTTTGCTGGTATTAAACGCTACGAATATCGCAAAAGATTACCAAGAGAAGAAGTCAGTAAACTAGTAATTTACGCTACAAATCCAGTGAAACAAGTAATTGGAGAAGTTAAATTAGAAGGATTTCTGTCTGGTAGTCCGGATTATATATGGGAGAGAACAAAGAAAGATGCAGGAATAACACAAAGTAAGTTCAGACAATATTTTGAAGGTACCATGAAGGCATGTGCGCTTATTTTAGGCGAGATTACTGTTTACGAAAGTCCAAGGAGCCTAAATGATTTTGGGGTGTTAAGTGCGCCACAATCATTTGTATACCTCTGAGGACGAGCGATGATATTGTATCAACCGCTCCGTCCTTAGCCATCTTTTAACATCGGATCATTGATGTAAAGAAAGTCGGTAGCTTCCACAAAATGATCTTGGTTTAAGGAATCGTAGTAAGCCTCAATTGTCTTTCTCGCTGTTAGCGTTCCGTAAATCATACAACCGAACAGAATAATCAAGCCCATGAGGGGAATTCATTATTTTAGGAAGTTTGCTTCGATTGGTATTCCCCTCGATAAATTGCCAAAATGCTGATCTATACAAGTTGTTGCTTTGAATCATGAGAAGATCAGGGTAGATTATTTTTCATGGCTTTTTAAACACAGATTTTTTTAAGTAAGCGCCAATTTACCGGAAGTATTGTAATGAGACAAAGAGATTTGTCATTGTCTCCATAACATTCTGTTTTTTTCAAACCACTTGACTGTAAGTTCAAGTCCTTCATCCCAAGAGTATTTTGTATGCCAACCAGTTGTTCTGGTAAGTTTTGAATTATCAACTTTGAGCCACCGCAACTCGGAATTTCCGGGTCTGAATCTCTCGGTATCAAGAGTAATATCAACTTTTTCCCATAACTGATTCTTTTGACCGATTTTTATTATTTTATCTGCCCAATCTGCCATGCTAATTGTCTTGCCAAATCCAATGCAATATACATCGCCTGCGATTCCGCCTAGAGCAGTTGCGATATGACCATATGCACCATCTCTTACATACAGAAAATCACGGCGAGGTCGTAAATCCCCTAACTTAATAATAGGATTCGATAATGCTTGGCTAATAATTGTTGGGGTAATAAATCCAAGTCTTTGTCTAGGGCCAAAATTATTAAACATTCGTACGATTGATATTGGAATGCCATATGCGTCAACATAGTTTTGGCAAAGAAAATCCGCTGACACTTTAGTCACTCCATATGGACTGATTGGTGCAATTGGTGATAATTCATTTAATGCATTTCCAGCTTGTTCAATTTGTGGCTGATTTCCATATTCTTCTGAGCTTCCAGCAAAAGTCATTTTGTAGATTTTTAAATCTATATCCTTTATTGCTTCAAGTAAATTAAGTGTTCCTACAACATTTGTTTGAATTGATACGTGGGGAATTGTCCATGACTCCTTAACATGAGCCTGTGCTGCAAGGTGAAATATTATTGGTTCGTTTGAACCTGTCATTTTGATGTCTTTGAGCGCTTTTGTCAGAGAACCTCTATCCGTAACATCTCCTTTATATATTGTAAGTTTATCAATGCACCCCTGTAAATATTGCATGTTTGAGGTTTGTCGGATAAGAATCCTAGTGTCAGCTCCAAGCTCAGTTAGGATTTCTGTTAAGTGGGAACCAATAAAACCAGTTGCTCCTGTTACAAGCACAGTTCGTCCTCGCATTAATTCGTAATCCATATTATCCTCCTAGATTGAGTTTAGTTAATATTTCTAATGCAAATTGATTGATTAATAGTAGTCGTTGGTCAATAGATTTTCTTTCACCTGTTAACAATTCTTGACGACATGTTTTTCTCCATTTATCGGGATTGTTGAGGAGGTCAAGTATAGTTTGAACAGTATTATTTTCTTTGAAATAATCAACTACTAAGTCCCTTGTATCTAAATAATTTCCCCCATATAGCAACGGAAACAACCGCAGACAGCCAAAATCAGCTATCTTTGCCTGCCAGCGAAGACTGGCAATACTTCTCATAGGGTAACCACCACGTAAGTAGTATTCTCTCGCTACTTGAGCAATCGTGATTACAGTGTGACGAACCCCATCGCGAATATCGGCAATATTAACTGTATTATTCCAAATTAATTCACCAAATATTTTTTGGCATCCATAACGAAATGTGTAATCCCTATAAGGTGGATATGCATAGAATCCGTTTTTACTTAATACATATGATGAAAATCCCGGAAACTTTAAAAGACTTGATTTTATACGAAGCAATGTGTTGGTATCTATGTTTTTTATCACTGTAATAGTATCTACATCTGAATTTTGTGTGGCTTCTCCTCTTGCTTGACTTCCACTTAATTGCAGAAGTAACAATTCATCTTTCAATTCGTCCGATAAAGCATGAGCGAATTGTTCGTAAATATTATCATCTTGAAAAATATTATTCTTAGGCTCAATTTTCTTCGATTCAATTATAAACATTGGATGTGTAATCAATAAATCTAAATATTGCTCAATTGCATCATTTAAAAAAATTAATAGTTCCATCAAAGATTCCGAATCATATAAAAAAATTTCTCTTTCGTTATTCCATTTTGTTTTATAAAATTGTAATTTTTCAATGATTTCAATTAAGGCATCCGGATACTTATAGGAAATCAACTCATTTATTTCCATTGGATATTGATTTGAATCGATGTAGTGGTACAAGCGGATGACTCCATAGTCAAGCAATTCTAAAATCCATGGAGCCCACCTAATTGCCCATGTTGAGTTCCATACATTGTCAGCGCTTAAATAATGTTTTCGGGTAAAATGCGCTATTTGTATTATTGAGTGTTTGATGCCATCAAAAACCTGCTCAGTTGTCAATTGCTTTGCGGAGAAGGGGTTTTTTCCAATCACTGGTTGCCTAAAATAAAACTGCCATAAGCCATGATTAGGATATTGAGAAAATTCTAGTTCACTGAGAAAATGCACGTAATATGTTGGAAAATCAGACAATAAAACTCTGGCCTTATCAAGCGTGATTCTAGAAATAGTACTTAATAAGAGAACATAATGATTATGATGAGCATATGCAAAATCAGACATACGCAAATAATTTGAACCTTCAAATAGTGCAATAATTTCGGAACCGAACATTGATTCACATGTTTGTAAAAAAGCCATATTTTCGATTGTTTTTGTCGTCATTGTGTTAATTCCTCCTCATAGGTTTTATTTTGTTTACGCGTTCTCATTTCTGTTTTAAATAATGGGATAAAACCAATAATGCAAATCATCAGTATAGATGCATCAGTCCAAAATGCAATTTGAATTGTTAAAGCCTGCCATATGAATGATCCAAGAATTGATCCTCCTGAATTGCCAAGTTGTGAAGCTGCTCCAAGAACCCCTTGAATTTTTCCAACATCGCCATCTGGAGATAAATCTCCAACCATTGTGTAATACGCATTGAAATAGCCTGTGCCACCAGCACCAGCTAAAATAAAACATAGCCAAAGTAAAACAAAATTATGAGTGAATAATACAACAGCTACAGGTTGTATCAGCAACAATAATAAACCGGTAATTCCCGAAATAGTTCTTCCATATAAATCTGAGATTTTTCCCCAAACTGGTGCAGTAATTAAACTAGCAAGCGCAGAAATTGAAAATGAAAGTCCGATTAGAGAACTATTCCAATGCATAGTTTCCGAAGCAAATATTGGCCACAAAGTAACCCATATGCCTAATCCAACAAATTCTAAAATGTTAATTCCAGCTAACAAATATAATGCGTTTGGCCATCTAGTTTGTTTTTTGTCATGCTTATTGCTATCTATGTTATATTGATTAAATTTAACATTGGGTAATGAAAATGAAAGTATCAGACCAAGTAACGAAACGAAAGAAAGTAAATAAAAGGGGGCTTGAATACTCAGCCAATCCGCTACAATTCCCCCAACCACCGGGCCTAATAAGGAGCCAGCATTTTGCATGGCTGAAATTGTTCCATTAACACCTCCTCGATTGTTTTTAGTAGTTATTTGGATAATATATGCTCTAATAGAAACACTTAATCCCCCTACGGCAATGGCTTGAATTGAGCGAAAAAAAAGGAGACTCTGTATGTTTTCTCCAACAGCATACCCGAGACCAGCTATTGTAAATAGGGCTAACATTGTATGAATAACACGTAAATGCCCCCATTTGTCTGAATAGTTTCCAATTATTGGTTGGATGACAAATCTGACAAGCCCAAAAATTGACACAAGAAGACCTATCTGAGTGGGGGTAGCATTTAATTTGGTGGCATATATGGGTAACATTGGTGCAACAATGCTATTAGCCATCGTTGAAAGTGCCATTAATAATCCTAATAGCATTATGTTTGGTCGTGGAGGTGAAAAAGCACTTTCATCTGAATTATCAATATGATTATTAGAAAGAATCATAAAATTTTCCCGTTAAATAAAAGGATAAGTAATCCAATGGTTTATAGTAATGGATTTTTCTTACACTAAAAAAAGGGTAGAAAAAACCTGGATAAGAGTGTAAATACACATTTATTTCCCAAATTTACCCAATCTGAAGATTCGTATCCAGTTTCATCACGTAACTCTCGTTCTGCCGCTCGTTCTCGATTTCAAAATTACCGTCCACATTTGAGGTACATGCCGACAGATTGGACAGTTGGGTTTGAATTTTGCCATTTTATTTTCTTTCTTGTGGCCGACATTGACATTTTATTGCAAGTAATGGTGTAGTGTCAAGTATTTTTTCGCGAGACTGTGTGAGTAGGTCAGCACATGGTATACACTTTTTAGATAAGTCATACGAGTTGTACCGGGATCGATGTCTGGAGTTATGGGGGATAAGATATGAAGACATCGAGGTGTACATTGATCAAAGCTATAACCCACTTAGACTACCAAGAGTTGAGGCAGATTAGTCCGGAGGCGGCCAGACGAGCGATCCACAGGTTTTGAAGGCACACAAGGGGAATGTGACAGCGACAGCCAGGATCTTGAGTGTCAGCCGGGCGACAATCTACAAAGCAATCCGCAAGAGTGAGGCGGGGGATTTGAAAGATGGATCAAAAGCGCCACACCGGGTACACAACAAAACGAGTGCCGGGATTGAAGCCAGGATCCTGGAGCTGAGAGAAAAGACCCGCTATGGACCTGTCAGGCTGAAAGATGAACTGGAGGCGCTGGATGGTTTGACGA
Organism: Anaerolineaceae bacterium; assembly: GCA_012839565.1. GTDB lineage: Bacteria > Chloroflexota > Anaerolineae > Anaerolineales > Anaerolineaceae > Mesolinea. Next base: position 67,533 of record DUMZ01000009.1, on the reverse strand, counting down.
TGTCTGAACACACCATCCGCAACATTCTCAGACGCAACAGAACTCACTCGAAGCTGAAGCCTCACAAACCCCACAAAAAAGGCTCCCGTCCTTATGTGGATTGGTATCAGGCCAAAGCATTTGAAATTGTGCAAATTGACCTCAAATATGTCGTGGACCAAAAAGCGCTGACCCTGGAACAGATCCGCCACTTCCACTCGAAACAGTTTCCTCTCTATCAGTGGACCGCTTTAGACGTTAACTCCCGCTTCAAACTGATGGCTTACTCTGATCAGAAAAGCTGGACCAATGGCCTGACTTTCTTTCTGTGGGTGCTTTCCTGGCTCAGAAGTCACGGTGTCTCGGTGCCCATCGTCTTTACTGTGGATCGGGGTGAAGAGTTTGGGGGGAAATCCTGGCTTAAACTCATCGAACTCAGAAAACTCCTGTCTGGATTTGGCTGTTCAATTATCCAGAACCATGCTGCCAGCCCTCAGGAGAACGCGCATGTTGAACGCTCCCACCGTACCGATGACGAGGAGTTTTACATCCCCAGATTGCTTTCCATTCATTCCCAAAAGGACTTCTTCCTTGAAGCGATGCATTATCTCTATTACTACAATGCTGTCAGAAAACATTCATCTCTACAAAGACGTTCCCCCTGGGAGCATCTGGTCGCTAACTCTCCTGAGTTAGATGCTAAAATCAGGTTTGTTCCACCCATCCTTCTGGACAATATCGCTGTCCAGCTCGGTGACTGGAGTGGATACCATCTGCTGGCTCAGTACCAGAAGGATCGTAGAAAATATAAGATATTTTTTATATATTATCATTGTTTCTTCCTGTATCTAATTTTAATGTTCAAATAGACAAAATAAAATCCTCTTCGTTTATCTTCAAGACCAACAGGTGTATTTAAGCGCGAAACGAGAGCAGGAACGCATAGTTGGATGTGTTACTGCATAGATTCCTCATACCTCGAACTTAATCTCCCAGATTTTCCAATGGTGTTCTTCTTTGATAACCTGAATCGTATACCGGATTAAACTGCCATTTGGGCTTCCCCAGAAACCACCTTCATAGAAAAGTTGAAGTGTCACAGAAAGCTCTTTACAATCTTTTGATAATACTGGCTCTTGATTTGAGCAGGCTATTGGAGCAGAAATCTCGACGACAGGCAAGACCAATCGCCCATCTACAACGAATTGATCTAAACTCGATATGATCTGCTGCCTTGCTGGTGAATTAGTTGCAAACAAATTAATAGCCTGACCAGGTTTGTTGCTGTTTAAGAGGTTGTAATACGAAAGGACAGTTTCTTCTGGTGTCTTATCCAATAACACCGTCTGCTGCTGTGGTTCGATAATCTGGGGAATCAACCCATCAGAGATGGAAACAGGTGTTTCTGTAATATGAGCAATAGATTCTCTATAAAAGTAGCAAGCATCAACTGAGGGAAAAGTGAAATAACCTATCTTTAAATTGTCCTCTTGGCGTAATAGTGAAACTTTTTGTATAAAACTAACTGAAGAAATATTGGGCTGTGGTAAATTTAAAAAGTTGAGTTGAATTTTGATGAGATAGGTTTGACATATATCTGGTGCTTCGTCCGGAAAAAAATACTTTTGCTTGTCTGGAGCGAAGAGGTATTGAGCCTGTACTTCATCTCCAGGTGTAATAGAAAGAATGGTGTAATCGATTTTTGCTCCAGCTTCAAAATTTGAAACAAAGTCAGTTCTTGAAAAGCCAGGACCCTGCATGCCAGGAGTTGCTTCAAAAAGCAAATCTGCGGCGGCTTCGAAATCGCCTCTCGTCAATAAATCAAAATAGTATCTAATAAGCTTTTCCCCTTCGGTGGAATCCGAAGGGGTACAAGCTGTGACACTCCCAAACAATAAAAGGAAAGTTAGCCCAATATACACAATGCTCGATTGAAATTTAGATGTTTTCATAGGTTCTTTTCCTTCCTTTTTTGTTTGTGGAGGCTAAAGCCTTGTGTATAGTAATTAAACGGAGCGGATCATAAAAATGTTTCATCTGTTGAATTTGTTTGCTCAAATCCTTGAGAGACGTGTTCATATTTTTCTTTTTCTCACATCTCCTATTAATAATTTAAACAGCTATTTTATCGGAGTTTACAATACAAGACATTAATTCCACATTAAATCCTCTAGTAATCCGAGTTTAGAATAAACAGAAAAACATCAAAATACTGTACAGAAAGACACCTTCAAACAAGGCCGATTTTTACTCCATACAAGTAAGGGAAGTATCATCATTACCAATGCCTCATGTGTTCCTCAAAAGGAGATTTCTTTATAATCACTCTCTGCATGGTGTTCTTACCAAGCTGATTAATAAACCTGTGGGTTGTTTCATTAAAAATAAGGTCTCGTCGAAAATAATCAAGGATACTGACAGCTACCTCCGAAAAAAACTTCTTTGGTGACTAATGCCTTTTATCATTTATCAAATCATTATCACTCCTGAAAACACGAGAGATATCCTTTTGCACGATTTGCAATCGCTTCAGATGCCGCTTTAATTCGTTATAGCTTTCATACAAATCATCCAATTGACCTCGAAGTTTCGTGCATTCTTCGAAGATTATCTTACTGGACGGATACGGAGGATTCAGGCCTCTGGCTTGTAAATATTGAGTAGCTGCTTCAAATAATAACCGTTTAGTGGGAGTATATTGGTTATTTAACGCAGTCGTTTGTTGGTAATTTTTCTCTGTTATTTTCAATTGCTTTACTACCCCCAATTGGAATTCCAGGGTTTTCTCAACATTTCGTAATTCAGTTTTTATTTTTGCAAGCTTAACTCTCTCTTCTTCAAGCTTTTGATTAAACATTGAAATTGTTTCTATTCCATTGTCCAGGAGGTAATTTAATGAGTTAGCAGTAAGTTTGAGATTGTTGAATCTGGCTGTCGATCGCCATTTTGATCTTGAGTCACTGATAGACATTGTATGTTCCCCAAAATTCATAAAGATCCTTTCCTTGATGGAGGTTTCCCAATACTTGTATCCGAGCGAAGACGCCTTTACATAACGGTTTTTACCTATAATTCGGAATGCCAGGTCTCTTCCTTCCCGTATCTCCATACCCAGCATATTCATTTTGATACAGAACTCTTCGTAGCTCAAGCTTCCTGATACGGCTATCTCTATCGACTTTCTAATCCGATTCTTCCAACTCACTCCTTCTTTTTTTGCAAGGTATTCTTTATATGAATTCCCCCGATCTGCTTGTGGAACAACAACTGACAAACCAAATTCTTCACAGAGTCGATCACTTATCTTTCTTATCTGATAATAGCTTTTTCTATTCGAAATGTATTTGCGGTAATCAATAAAGTTTGCAGCACAGAAAATCAAATGGTTGTGAATATGTCCTTTATCAATGTGTGTACTGAGTACATATTCATATTTTCCTTTGAGCACCTCATGTGCCAGATCAGCACCAATCTTGTGAGCGGTTTCTTGATTTGTTTCGCCAGGTTTAAACGACTGGATGAGATGGAATGCAAGGTTATTCCCTTTTTCCATACAATGGGATAACGTAAAGCCAAATTCTAAATCCGCAGTTTCAGGTGAACAAGCAAAGCTTGAAACAAGAATCCCTTCATCGGTTTTCTTTCCATCAAGAACATAAGCCAAGGCTTGCTTTAACGTAGACTTGATAGGATGGATCTTTGTAATCGCCATATATCATCAAGCCTTTCCTTAATTGTTTCAATATCCTGCCGATAAATATTTCCAGTGGCGTTTAGGTGATGCGCAATTTGATTGATGTTTATTCCAATCATTCTGATTTGGCGTGTATGTTCTTTTAAAAAGGAGTAGTCAATATGAATGATGTAAGCATCAATCGCAACTTTCCGTAAATATGCGCTTCTATTCCGAAATCCTGTGGATATCATTCTTGACTCAATACTTCTGAGTTCTTCATCATCCACATAAAACAAGATTTGATTTTTTCGTCTTCGATTAGTCATATGATCTCATAGTCCTTCACCTTAATCTTTCCTAAACTTCAAAAGGTAAGCGATTTCAGTTATTGAATAATGTAATTTTCGGATGTGTATATACACTTCCTTTGCTTGCTGACACCTTATATCATTCCTCTATAAACAATAACAACAGACGATTATTTTTAGCCAAGATAATCGCTTGTTTTGTAAAGGAGAGAAGTATTTAAAAATTTGTCACAAAATGAGACTCTAAGACGTCTATATATTACAGAAGATTGCCACCAAAAATTATTAATCTTACAACGTATAATGGAGATAGTAGTGAAAAATCCAATAAAAAAACAAGTGCCTCAAAGTTATGCAAAACCGATGTCTGAAGAAAATGATAAGGACATCGAGCATATTATTGTTAGAGCATTTCCTATCGAAAAAATCGAACCGGATTTTTATCGATCACTTGCAAACCACCTTGAGTCAAGGTAAAAGGAAATAAGAGCCGAAAAGGACCACAATCATTGGAACTGGTATTTCATTGGCTTTCTTTCCGTAATCATAATAGCTCTGTTGATTATATTATCTAAATAAGCAGTTTTGGTAATGTGAAGCAATTAGGTTTGCAATTAGGTTATTAATCCGACTTCAAAACTAATTCTGTAACATAGCTGTTTGTTACACGACATAATGAAATTTGATATATTAATCATAAACAAAGAAAATCCTCATGAAAGTATAAGAGGGCGACAAATTAATTTATAGAATCGTTGAAGATCTCATAATGTTCTAAACGTTCGTAATGCCAATCGGTTTTATATATTCTGTAAGTAATAACGCTGTTTCCTGTCTCATAATTCGAAGCGCGGGCATAGAGGTATGGTTTTCCATCAAAAACCTGGATGTTTAGGACATAGGCGATTGGCGCGATAAGTATTTGCTCACCAGTATTCAAATTATAACGATATAAAAATCCATTGTCCTTTTGATTTGAAAAATAAATATAGGTATCATCGGCCACAAAATAACCTATGTCAGCATCCAGAACTTGCCGAATCTCGTTAGTATCTAGGTTAAGTGAAAACAAAGTTAATCCGCGATCAAGATTGTGAAAGTAAAGAAGATTGTCTCTGATTAGCAACTGATACATAGCTTTGATGCCAAGTAGAGGTTGATCGGATTTATCAAGTAATGAGTAGGTTCTTAGTTCGTTAATTTTATTAATATAGTAAAACTTACCATCTTTAAAGGCTAAACCTCTTGCCTGAGCGATATTTTTAATAATGGGAACTTCCTTAGAGCTTCCCATTGTTAGCATAACCAATTCATTCTCATCCAACATGAAAATCTTGTTGCCATAAATAATAAATGGTAATGTGCTTTTCCCTTCAGACATAGAGTGGACCTCAAGATCATCATTAATGATAGAAACTTGTTGTTGAGGATATCTGGTATATAATACTTGAGTATCCCAGTTGATAAGGTTTATCGAACGAATTTGCTCGTAATCCTCGGTCTTTATGGAGTAATACAATGTATCATTCTCAATGTATATCCCTCCGACATGGTTATCAATGAATTCTTTGTCCAAAAACGGATCACGGATTGCTTTTTGAATGGTATTGTCTCTTGTATCTTCAATCATAAAGGTGGGATACAAAGATACTATAAAAGGGTCATAATAATAAGAAGAAGAAGAGAAAAGAGAGTTCGAATTATTGGCCATTTGATTGTTTCTGTCTTTTAAATTTAAACCTGGTACTGTGCAGCCCAAAAGAAGAGAAACACTGATAAGGCAGAATACAACGGATAAATTAGGCCTGGTCGGCTTATACCTGATATAACCAAACTGCCGTTTGATATTTAATAGTAATATGACCGCAATAAAAAACCATATTAGCAGTATCCCTACCAAATGTTGGTTTGTAACCGTAGCGATAAAAGAAAAGGTGTTTTTATTAATGAGGGTATCATTTCCATAAAGAAACGGAGTGGCAATAATCAAGCTGTAAGGGCTTGGAAGAAACACCTTCGAACCACTGCTGACAGGTAGGACAAATGGTAATGCCACGAGTGTTAAGCCCCCTATCAAGGAGGGGATTACGCCCTGAGAGGCAATCGAAATTGAAATGGTTATTATCCCAAGGACACAAAATCCAAAGAGTCGGAGAAAGAATGTCAGCAAGGTTGCTTGAAATAGTGTCAATGGCAAGGAAGAGTTCCGGAATGTGGCGAGGCTTTGGTAAGGGAAATTCCATTTTGGCAGACCATATCGAATATTGAAAAAGAGAAACTCACTCAAATAACTGAGAAGGCCAATTACAAGGATTACTGAAAAAAGAACAAGAAATTTCGCTATAACTAATTTGTTATCTCCTTTGGGTGTCGAAATTTGAAGTCTCTGCATGTCAGCTTCATACTCTTTTCCAAAAACCAAGGCTGCAAAAATAATTATCACGAGTGCAGAAAACCAATCTAATCGAACTGTTGAGAAAAACCGATCCCACCCTTCTGAAAACAGGATAAACCTGGTGTCTGGTTCACTTCTTGCAGTCAAATACTGGCTATACAAGTATAGAAATAGTTCCTTGTTATTGGAGCGTTTCTCTAGGATAGGAAGCTCATGTTCAAATTGTTCAGTTGTGATTAAACCATCATTGTAATCTAATCGTAGGCGACGCAGCTCACTCTCTGCGCGCAAGACAAGAGCATTTTCTGCTTCGATCTGGTCAGAAACCTCCTGAGTTACTTTTCCCGTATAACGATTCACAATCGATAAGTAATCCGTTTTATTATCCAGTATGTAGGTGTTCGTCTTTGAATCTTCGAACCCTAAGTAAGCGATCTTGAGAATCAACATTAACATAACTAATAAAAGACCGAAAGATTTAGACATTAGTTTTCTTAATTCTGCAACAAATAGAGCCATTCATACCTCCGGAAACACCTAAGCAAACCTTGGACGTATCCTGGTTTGGATGATGATACTAGAAATAATGATCAAGAGCATAGCTACCAAAACCGCAAGAAGCACAGGTTGAATGGGATTAGATCCGACAAAAATGGGGTCATATGCAAGGAATATATATCTGTTCTTTATCAAGTGCATGGGATTAATGAAATCAAGCCAACCCAACGTGGAATATGCTCTTGGCAGCCAAAAAATAAATAATACGAGGGGTAGGACGCTTCCTAAAAAGACATAGACGATTTTAGGAAGGAACTTGGATAAGATGGCTATATAAAAGGAGATGATAAGCATGCCAAATATCTTGAGGATCAGGCAGACAACATAAAATTGGCCGATTGATAGATTAAGAGGCGTCAGTTGAAATTCCTGGATTGAGTATAGTGGCATGGAAAAGCCCTGCAAGTGAGAAAACAAAGCAAAACCGATCAGATCCATGATGAAGAACCAGATACAATACATTAAAGTGATGAGAATTATGAATAAAAACTTTGTAGAGTTTATCTTCCGTTCCCCGCTTGGAAATGTTGGAAACAATTGGTACATTCGGTTTTCTCTTTCGGAGACGAAACCAGGAGTAAGTGTCAAGACTAAAAGAAATATGATTAGAAGTCCCGAAAAATCATAGAACAACAGATATCTGGCGCCATATAAGTTCCGATATTCATTGATCGAACGACCGGAATACAACTGAATAATGTCGTGGTTCTTATTCAGTTCTTTTATATTTCCAACTTGCTCATAAAATTCGACATTTTCATACGCTCTATGTATAATATCTTGCATATCATAAGCATAACTTACTGCGTATTTAAGATTAGGCTCTAGGTAACCATAATAAAGGTTGAAATCACCGAATAAGTACCCAGTAATAGTATTTGAATCATACTCTCGGCTGAATTTTTGAGAGGCAACGATATCTGACAACCGTTTAGTCTCACTGATAACCTTGTCAATTTTTTGACTGTCTATCGGACCGCAGAGAAATTCCTCACAAACCTTGTTTTGATGATCTTCCCCAACCCAATTTTGATAGCCTTTATTTGTAATGAAAATAGCAGCAAAGTTTATGAGCGTGAAAAGTAGGATGCTGATAATAAAATATGGTCTTCTGAATACCTTTATGAATTCAAAGCGTAGTGTCGTCATGGATGGTTCCTTTTGTCAGATAGATGTAAACTTCCTCCAAACGTGGTGTGGCAAGCACAGCATCCGAATCAGGGGCTTCTTTGTGGATGATTCTAAGCGCGTAATGTTGATCGTTCAGTTGAATATTGCTTATGCGAAAATTGCTGATATAGTGGTCAATAGCATCAATGGGTACATTAAGCGACCATACCATGCCATTGATTGACCGCATGAGTGATTCGGGGGAGTCTTGGGTCAGGACGATGCCATCTTTAATCACCACAACCGCCTGGGCGATTGACTCAATATCGGTCACAATGTGCGTGGCGATGATAATGGTTTTGTCACTTGAAAACCTTGAAAGCGTGTTTCTAAAGCGAATGCGCTCAATAGGGTCAAGCCCGGCAGTTGGTTCATCAAAAACCAAAACCTGCGGATTGCCCAGAAGGGCCTGGGCAATTCCGAGCCTTTGGCGCATTCCACCCGAGTAGGCTCCGATACGTTTTTCTCCGACATCGATCAGGTTGACTTCTTCCATAACGCGCTCAATCTGTTGTTTGTGGTCCGTTTTGGGGATATCTTTTAAAACGCAGATGTATTCCAGAAATTCCGCCCCGGTGAATTCCTTGTAAAAGACCGGACCCTGGGGCAAATACCCCACTTTGGCGTTAAATGCGTCTCTGTTCTTCGCCAGCGACACGCCTTCAAAGAAGATTTCTCCCTGGTCTGGGCGCAGAGCACCCATAATCATGCTCAGAAGGGTCGTTTTGCCAGCACCATTTGGACCGAGCAAGCCATAAATACCGTTATTAAATTGAATGTTGATCCCATTAACGGCAATCTGTTTGCCATATTTTTTTGTAAGATTTTTTACTGATAGCATGAAAGCTCCTTGTTAACAAGCTGAACGATTTTCCCAAAAAATGCAATTTAAGGTATGGTGTACTTTAAAAGGCGAATTTGACGATCATTAGACCACTCAGAGAGAGCGATGAAAATAGAATCTTCCATTGACGTATAAGTCACATTGGGAAAACCACTAAAGCTTCCATTGAGGCTTATTTCCTTCCGTATCGCCATCGTATTCATATCATAAATACGGAGGATAAAGCTTATAAACCCATCACTTCGAGGGAGGGCTTGTACTTGGCATCCGGTTAGATATTGTCCCTTCGGTGAAATTCTAATTGTAAAACTTTCACGATAATCTTCTGTGGCATCGTGTGTAAAGCCAATCAGTCTTTCATCTTGCTTCGCCAAATCAAATAAAAGCACACTGCCATCGCTACTATTGAAAAAGTGTTTTTTTTCCACAAAAAGCATTTGAGAAGACGAGACTTGAATTAATAGTTCATTCAAATTGGTTTTAGAATTCGTGAAAACAACCCGGTTCTGATCCAAATCAATTATTCCATAGCTTGTCTGATCCGAAGATGCGCTACCAGCATCGTAACCAACAAATGCCAGGAATTTATCATTACCCCCAAAAGCGAGTGACGAGATTCTAAAACTTATTTTTTTAAATTCGTTGGAAATATCAAATGTATTCAGTCTTGTTCCAGTGTCTATATTTGCAACAATTACTGATGTAAAGCTGTTATCGAGGCAAGCCATGATCTCACCAGACGCTGAAATCGCACATGTGCCACTAAAAATTTTTTCGATCCCAAGAAGGCTTGCTGGGTTAATTTTTTTTATTTCCTGAAGATCGGAATCAAACAGGCGGACGTGCGTTGTATTAGCAACAACATCTGTTATAGAAATGGCTATCCCATCCCGGATTTTGTAATATGACGTAAGACTTGGAGATGGGAAACCGCTTGGAATGGCTTTCAGGATTTTACCGGAATTGGCGTCAATAAGTAACAGTTTCTCAGCAGTTGCTAAAAACAAACTTGAATCACTCATGTTGGAAAGATATTCAATATCTCCTGATGAAATATGATTGTCTATCAACCCGCTGCTCAGATCTTGTAATCCATCCGGAGAAAAATGACTTTCGATTATCGTTCCCGGGTTTGACGTTTCTTGCCCAGGAATGGAGGCGCGCGAGAACTCTCCTGCCCATGGCGCATCCTCGTTTATCAATAAAATGGATTTGGTTTTGTTCCCGCTTTCAGGATTCAGAAGATAGCCATCACCAATTGGCAAGATGGTTGCGTAAAGGCTGTTGAATCTTGGCAACCCCTGGGCATCCAACTCGAAGTTGTATGTTACAATCTGGTCATAAGCTGATTTGATGATGAAACTTTCGTTTCCCTCAATCATTACTGGATTATGGTTTACAAAAACCGAAACCCGATAGGAAGCTTCCACACCGCCACCGATTTGTATCCTTAGATTTGCTTTGCCATTTTTCAGAAATAATCTGGCAATATAGTCTCCGCTGCCATCATTAAAATAGTAAAAAGGATTTTGAACCCTGCCTGTCGGATTGTCTTCACTAACCCTTTTTAAGCTTTCAGGAATAGGTTGCGATTCAACCTGAACGTCTGGACTTTCTATCTGGGATGGGGCATCTTCAAGGAATCTAACTGTTCCATAATCATAAGGATGGGCATCATGCATGATTCCAAAGTATTTGTCTGGTGAGTCTGGCAAGTATGAGGGGTAAAGCATCACCATTTGATTAAAGCTCAAGGTTTGTCCTTTTTTTCCTGTAACTGGTATAAAGCGGATGGTTACCTCAATGTGTTCATTTTTTTTCATTTTATGGGTACTTAAGTATTGCAGCTCATCAACCGGTCGTAACCCTTCGGACGATTGTGTCGACTTGATGACCTGATGGGGTTGAATTGCGCCATCAATGAAGATAGCCAGTCCAAGTTCGATTCCATCACTGTTTCCATTGTCTCCCAAACCAAAGACAACTTCAATAGGGTCTCCTGAAAAATTTATATAACAATCTCTGTTATCGTGGTTGCAATTTTCGAATCCTGCTATTGGCCCTCTATTATAGGAAAAATGGAAGCTTGGGTTAGAAACGCTTTCTTCAGTGCCTGCTCCAGAAGAGGTTCGTTCAACAAATGGATTCGGGAGGAGGGTGGGTGAGTTATTCAATGTGTCCTCAGCTGGTTTCTGCGAACATGCAACCAGCGATAAAAGAGACACGATAAGCAGTATGGTTTTAATGTTTTTTTTCATTTTTCTCCCAAGAAACGAGAAAGAGGTGATAGAAACAAAACTAATTAATGTTTCCCGTGATTCGGTTTAGGGCAAAGTGTAATAAAATGCTTCACAGCTTCCATTTACACAGTGGTTATGTGTCAACCATAACCGGGTTGGCGACGCTCCTGTCTTATTTGAACAATAAGCATAGGCTTGGGATGCACCGTAATATCCCCAATCTGCTGCGGTGCTAATTGTAGCGCCAGCGTTGTTTTGAAGTTCACAGTTCACTTGGGGACGGTAGGCTGACCCAGGGGAGAGAACCCGAGTTTTTCCCCAGCCTCCAGCACTGTTCAGACCATATGTATTTTGAAAGTTAGCATGTTGGATACCACTTGCAGAAAAGACTGAACCAATCACTAATACAGAACAGACGAGTGCAAGAAGAAATGCTGTAGATATTCTTTTTCGGTGTACCATCATTTACTCCTTTTTGGCGGTGAAACTTGGGCCACATCTTTTTTTTGTGTCAGGTGTTCACCACTTCTCCACATTTCTAGTGTACTACGGTTTGGAAAGCAGGCGTTTTAGGGCCACAGGTACCGTGTGCGTTTCAAGAGGTCGTTGTAACGTAGATTGAAACTTGTCAAACTACTTGATTCTTCTCCTATTAAACGATACAAACAATTCGTTAGATCCGAACCCATCTAGGGGATACTGTACTTCAATAGACGAACTTGCTTATTCCACTCAGAGAGTGCAATAAGAACTGCATCTTCATTGGCTGTAAAACTCACTTTTGGAACCCAGGCAAAGTACCCCTCAAGGGCTATTTCCTTTGCAATTGCCAGAGTCCTCATATCATAAATGCGCAGGACATACTTTGTATGGGTGAAACGCTCATCAACAATATCGCCGTAATGAGTTTCAAATCCAGTGAGATATTGACCAGTGGGTGAAATCGTTACTGTAAAACTTTCCCGTTGATCCACATGGCCGTGTGCAAAGGGTATGAGTCTTCCCTCTTGCCTCATCCAATCATACAAAGCCACATTTCCGTCACTATAATTGAAAACGCCTCTTCTTTCAATAAATAGGAAATGAGAGGAGGAGTCTTGAATTAAGTATTCATTCAAGTTATTCTTAGAGTTTGTGAATAAAACCCGGATTTGATCCAAATCAATTATTCCATAGCTTGTCTTGAATGAAGATGATTGATCAGCATCTATACCAACAAATGCCAGGAATTTATCATCACCCCCAAAAGCAAGTTTCTGGATTCTGAACCTTATATCTTTAAATTCATCGGAAATATCGATAGTTTTCAACCTTGTTCCAGAGTCTATGTCAGCAACAACTATTGATGTAAAACTGTTATCGAGACAAGCTATCAACTTACCGGATGCTGAAATTACACACGTATTACTAAAAAAATCTTCGATTCCAAGTAGGCTCGCTGGATCAAAAGTTTTTATTTCCTGAAGATCGGAATCAAAAAAGTGGGCTAGGGTTGTGTTATTCAATGCATCTGTTGTTAATATCGCTATCCCATCCACAACTCTGAAACATTCAACTGATCTCTGGCTAAAATCGAATTTGCTAGGACTCTCTTTATGAATCTTACCGGAACTGGTGTCAATAAGCAGTAGTTTCTCATCAAGTGCTAAAAAAATGTTCGAACCACCCATGTTCGTTAGGCACAAAATATCTCCAGATGAAATGTTGTTGCTTATCAATTCGCTGCTCAGATCTTGTAATCCATCCTGAGAGAAACTACTATCGAATAACATACCCGGATCCATCGTGTTATTTCCAGGAGTGGATGTTTGCGACGCCTCGCCTAACCATGGGGCATCCTCGTTTATCAATAAAATGGATTTAGATTTGAAACCACTTTCAGGATTCAGAAGAAAACCGTCACCGGTCGGCAAAATGGTCGCATAGAGGCTATTGAATCTTGGTAATTCATGAGTATCTAATATAAAATTATATGTGACAATCTGGTCATAAGCTGATTTGATAATAAAGCTCTCGTTTCCCTCAATCATGACTGGTTTATGGTTTATAAAAATTATTACTCTGTATTCTGCCTCAACTCCACCACCCATTTGGATTCTGAGATTAGCTTTGCCATCTTTTAACATCAATCTATTGATATAGTCTGCACTACTGTCGTTAAAGTAATAAAAAGGTCTCTGGACCCTCCCTGACGGGTTGCTTTCACTGACTATCTTCATGCTTTCCGAAATAGGCTGTGACTCAACCTGGACAACAGGACTTGTTAACTGGGATGGCGCATCTTCTAAAAATCTGATCGTTCCGAAATCATTTGGATGCGCATCTTGAATGTTTCCGAAGTGCTGATCCGGAGAGTCCGGCAGAAAAGAAGGATAGGGCATGACCATTTGGGTGAAACTCAAGGTTTGGCCTTTTTTACCTGTGATAGGACTAAATCGTATCGTTATTTCAATTTTTTCATTCATCCTGACTTTATGGGCACTGACATATTGGTTCAAATCAAAAGGTATTAACTCACCCCCAACTTGCGTTGACCTAATCACTTGATGGGGTTGAATCATCCCGTCTATGAAAATAGCGAATCCTATTTCAATATCATTGTTTCCTAACGTTTCAATCTCATAAGATAGTTCGATCGGACGACCCTCATAGTTTATTAGACACTCGCTCGGCTGATTGCAACTCTCAAAACCTGCAAGAGGAGCGAATTTCCAGCCGAAACGCTTACTTCCTTCAGGGATGACAACACCAGCTGTTTCATTGGAAGAAGTCACACTGGTGAATGGATGTGGTAGCGTTGTCGAAGAAATCCCTGGATTTACTTCAGTTGGTTTAGCTGAACAAGCTACAAATGTGAAGATAATCGCCATTGACACCAAGTACAGGTAGATTTTTTTCATAGGACTCCTGATCATTTTGAGAAAGAGGTGGCAAAGATTGTTAACCTAAATCTGAGCAATTAATACTCCACTAGGGTAAGGTGTCGAAATAAGTATACACAGTCGCGTTTACCCATTGGTTGTGTGTTGTCCAGAGGCGGGTAGGAGATGCTCCGGTAGTGTTGGGACAATAGGCATAAGCTTGAGATGCACCGTAAGTACCCCAATCTGCTGCTGTGCTAATTGTAGCGCCAGCGTTGTTTTGAAGTTCACAGTTCACTTGGGGACGGTAGGCTGGTCCAGGGGAGAGAACCCGAGTTTTTCCCCAGCCACTACCAGTGCTGTAAAGTCCTAATTTGATTTCAAAGTTTGGGTGTTGGATACCACTTCCAGCAAAGACTGTACCAATTACTAATACAGAACAGACGAGTGCAAGAAGAAAAGCTGTAGATATTCTTTTTCGATGTGCCATTGTTTACTCCTTTATTTTGCGGTGAATAGTAATACACCTCTTTCTCTTGTCCGCATAAGCATTCACCTTAAACTTAGCGTTAAAAGCATTATATAAAAAGAGATGTCAAATCCGTGTCAAGATTTAGAGGTTTTAGTTGTTGCATTTCAATGATGTACACAGAAAATTTCCAATGGGTTCTGTTTCACTATTAAACACCCTCAAAAAATATTTGTACAGGATCTGATAGAATTAATGAAGAATTAAAAGAATGTGAATAAGATGAAGAGACTACTCTTGATTGAAGACGATGAGGATTTCTCCAGGCCACTTGCCATTGGTTTGAGAAAAGCAGGTTACATCGTGGATGTAAACGGGTCAGGGGAATCTGGGCTGCATTATGCTGAAAGCTTTGATTATGATTTGTTATTGCTTGACCTCAATCTGCCGGATTTAGATGGAATAACCATTTGTAAAAAACTAAAAGCAAACAACCCTGACTTGCTAATTTTCATCATCTCTGCGAGAGACGCGGTCAACAAAAGGGTGGAAGGATTAGACAGTGGTGCGGACGACTATCTTACCAAACCATTTCATCTGGATGAATTGCTTGCTCGAATCAGAGCTTTGTTTAGGAGAAAGTATCTCCAGGGAAAGAATCAAATCGAGGCTGGAAATTTACGTCTTGATCAAGTAAAGCGTGAGATTTATATCCAAGAAACTTTTGTTCAACTGACCGCTAAAGAATACTTAATCCTTGAGTACTTACTGGTTAATTTTGGGGCAATTATAAAACAAGAGGAGCTAATCTTACATACGTGGGGTGAGGAAGATGCTCTATTTTATGTTTCGTTACGAACTCATGTATATAACATTCGAAAGAAACTGCAAGCGGCGGGTTTGAGAGGTGTGGAGTTGGCAAATATTGTAAATCAAGGATATTGCATCCGAAGTTTGCCATTTTAATCCTTAACTTCACACGAATTTGACATCCAATCAAGTAAACTATCAAAAGACTTCCATCATGAGAAATTAATAGTATGTTAGCAAAAAGAAATAATCCTACCTTTAAATCACAGTTGTTAACCCTAACGATGTTTCTGCTGTTGTCGCTTGGCACTACCTTGGTAATAACCTTATCATTAGTAAGTGGTTCAGTTATTAAAAGTGAGATACCTTTGTTTTATCTAGAACCCGATGAAGATACTGTCATTATAGACAACGACTTTTCTGGTAAACATAATCCAGATATGCCTTTTTCCACGGAAAGCGTTCAGCACAATATTGTTAACAGATTGCAATTAAAACTGCTTCGATGGTTTATTATCATCACGGCTGGATTTATCATCGCCTTTCTTTTTGGAATGAGCTGGATTAGCCGTCTAATCACAGAGCCGATTACAAAGTTGACCAATGTAATTTCAGATCCTCAACCTCTAAACAGCATGAAATTATCCACCCCTAAGCATATAGAAATCGCGAATCTACAGGAAGCGGCTTTGACAAAAATTAAACAACTCGAAGATTTAATCTTGCAACAGGAGGAGTTTGCCCTAAACACGACACATGAATTTCGATCACCTGTTGCGGCAATTCGGATGAATCTTGACTTGATTTTACAAGAAAAAGCGGCATACACATCTGAACTGCTCGACAGCCTAGTGTCTATTGATAATTCTACGATAAGGCTGGAAAGCCTTATAAAGCAATATGGATTTTATTTGTACAAAGATCAAATTTATCGTCCTGAGATGATAGAGTTAAACGCTCTTTTACAAGAGTGCATAAAAATTCTACATGAGAAAGCAAAAGATAAAGGAATAACAATTAGTTATGACACTAATCAAATGAGCACAGTTTTTTCAGATCGTGCCATCTTACAAACAATTCTGATAAACCTGCTTGATAACGCGATTAAATATAATCGACAGGCAGGTAAAGTCAGTATTAAGACATGGGCCCACCAGAATGGATATGAATTTTCTGTAGAAGACAATGGTATCGGGATATCTCAAGAAGAATTACCGTACATATTTGACAGATTCTATCGAGTGGATACTTCTAGATCCCGAAAGACTGGGGGAAGTGGCTTGGGGCTTTCCATCGTCAAGACCCTTGTGAAATCCGCCTCAGGAACTATCAGTATCCATAGTGATATTGACAAAGGAACTATAGTCCGGTTTTATATTCCAAATAAGGATACTATAGCAGTTTAAGATAAGCACAAAGGAGCTAAAATGAAAAACAGTACTTGGGACTTTATCAAAACTCTTACAATGGTCTACGTAATTCTGACCAGCTTTTTTTCAACGTCTTCAAGCGTTTATGCGAACGCTGCCACCCAGTCTGAAATCTTTTTTAATTTGAAACCTAGTCGGGAAAGCAGAAATAATTGCTTCGTTCTCCTAGAGCCAATTAGAGAAGATGAGGTTGAATCAAGAATAATCGAAGTAGTTTGTGGTTTGACAAATGTCGAGCTTGAAACAAAGTATCGGACATCTTCTTCTTATGTAGTCTTGCAATTTTACGATGATACAAACTACAATAATTTGATAGTAAATTTTGCTGGACCACAAAGATGTTCAGCTACGGTTTCTTATAGTGTTTCCAGCATGCCTACAAGTGTCAACAATAGAGCCAGTTCTGGTTCAAGTTATTCAGGATGTTACAACATAATGGTTTTTGATCTCAGTAATTTTGCTGGTGATAGTTACTCTTGTCAAGATAACTGTCCAAGTTTTGGCGCGCTCAATGATCGCGTAAGTTCGTGGAGGATTTCTAATTAGCCATCAAATCATAAAATCAAAGGCAACAGGAATAAGAACGTTGCCTTTGATTTTTAAATACTGTGCATTTAACTATTCCTTGATTACAATTTGGCATGCTGTGTTTAAGGAATAAATCATTCATCAATTGCTTTCTGTAAAACAATCCCAAATTTAAGCCTTAATACAAATTCTAGAATTGACGCTGTGTCTCGTTGAATCGGCGAGTTTATTTAGCCATTAATCGCAAGAAACGTAGAGTGAGAATATGTCTTCGATTTAAATGGTCATAAGTAGGCTGTTTTTATCCATAAGACATATCCTTTTTTGGCAAATTTTCCACGGGGGTTGTTTTAAGAAGCGAAAGGAGATGACATGATCCCTGAATCCTTTGAATTAGGTGTCTGTTACGCGTTTGATTCTTATTGCAAACGGACATTAAAGAACGAAGCGATTAATGCTCACAAAGCGCTAAACAGACGAAAAAAAAGAATTCTCAATTTTTCAGATCTAGCTCTTGATGAAGAGTATCTGTTCATCAATCCTGACCCTATAGATATCTTGTCCGAGTATCGAATTAATGAATTGTGGATAAGTAACGAGCTTTTAAAAGCCGTAATCGAAAACCTACCTGAACATTTACAGCAGATCATCAATTTATATTATTTTGATGGTCTCAATGATCGAAAAATCAGCGAGATAACAAAGATTCCGAGAAGTACTATCCAGAACTGGCGGGCTTCTGCTTTAGAAAAACTTAAGCATGATTTGGAGAAAATCGCTCATGACTGTCCGGGCATTTGAAGACGATCCTATACCAACAAACAGATTGATTCCGTACCCAGTGATTATCTGTGCTGTACAGGGAGACCCGACTGCAATGGATCAAGTTATCGTCCATTTCAATCCTTACATAGCATACTTATCAAGACGAAATGCAAGAGATGAAGAAGGTTTCTTAATCATGATAACAGATCCTGAAATAGAAGCTCGGCTAATCTCACGGTTAGTCCGAGCCGTTGTCCGTTTTAAAATCATAACTGAAACAAATCAATTGAAATGAACACCAATATAGAGAAATCTAAACCAAAAGGAGCATATACCCTTATTAGATACAGCTTTCAATTAGCTATGCCGAACAAACATTTACAGCAAAGGAAGATACTAGTTACCTTCAAATTGTACTAAGCCTTGTCAACATGAAGGGAGATGAAATATTTAGTAAGAAAAAGTACCTTAACAAAAACGCCAGGAGGATAATGCCTGGATGTAATACAACAATCCGGATACGACAATCCATCACTGATCACAGACGCGAGACAATCCTAATAATAAACGAGTGACAAGCGTTTTCGAGAAGATTGATATGGCAAATCAACTATGAAGTGAAGGGCATAATGATACTCCTCTATAGCCACAGTCCGAGCGTAGACCCGCCGCAGGCAATGGGTAGAGCTGTCCTGGTTGAACAGGGGTGAAACTCCCGTGGGCAATGCCAACTGCCATCCGGATTAAAATAAAAAAATTGAACAGCAGGCTGTGAATGAATAAAAAACCTTGCTCTCAATCATTGGCAAAATTTTAAAATAAATTGTTTAAATGGTTGAAGCTTGATTTAGCCTTGGAATGAAAAGAAATAAGTGAGATTGAAAAAAATGTCGATAACAAAAATAAAAATCCCACATAAAGTGATAATCCGTGCGCCTGGACTCTTACCAATGTTGTATACGCTAAACGAGTTGGCTTCGGCTTTGGATATACCTTATAACACTTTACGTGGTTGGCTTTCTGCAGGTGCTCCACATGAAAAAGATAATAGTGGGCGTTTATGGATAAACGGAGAATCGTTCAGAGCTTGGGTGGTTAGTCAAAAGCCAGATAAAAAATTACAGAGATTGACAGAGGGCCAGGGTTATTGCATGCACTGTAATCAAGCCAGAATAATTGAATCTCCGCAATATACATTCGTCAATGAGAAAGTAAAACGTATAAAAGGGTATTGTCCGGTTTGCAAAAACATCATTAACCGAGGAATCCGAGATGATTGAACGTCAAAACTTTCTTAAAGTATCCAAGTATCTTTTATATTTGAAGGAAGTAATGCAGCTGGGAATAAGCTCTGTTGAACGGTATCGTTTCTACCTCAGACATTTGTTGCTTTGGGCAGATGATCACGATTTCTCAAAAGCACCGATGATACGTCCCACCTTTCCTAAATACTTATCTAAGCAAGTCCAAAAGGACAATAGTAAAGACCTGGCTCAGTCGACACAAAAGAAAATACTCGACACAAGCAAAAGATTTTTTCTTTGGGCTAAAAGGACGTATCCCCGTGAATTAAATACTGTTACATTAGATTGGATTGAAACCTTACGACTGCCAAGACAACCACAGAAACTGCAAGTGAATGTGTTTGTAACTGAAGAAGACGTCAGAAAGCTTGTAATGCCACCAGCCCCGCAAAACGATTTGGCATTATTACGGGATCAGGCAGCTGCTGCTTTCCTTTTTTTATCTGGAATGCGTGCTACTGCTTTTGTCACCCTTCCATGCTCTGCAATTGATCTGGAGAACTTCACGGTCTACCAATGGCCAGAGCTTGGGGTCAAAACAAAGAACGGTAAGAAGGCGACAACTTTTCTTTATAATGTTCCAGATTTAATTGAGCCAATAAAACGGTGGGATAGCATTATTCGTGAGACATTATCTGATGATGCATGTTGGTATGCACCAGTCCACCATTTGTGGGGTGAGCAAAGCATATCCCAAAACAAGCCCGGTAATAACAGAGCGCATGCACTCGGTCGAAGGATGAAAGTTCTCTTTGCCAGAGCACAAATTGAATACAAATCTCCGCATAAATTTCGGCATGGCAACGCTGTATACGGTCTTTTGCATGCGAAAACCTTAGCAGATTACAAAGCTGTCTCAATGAATCTTATGCATGAGAACCTTGAAATCACAGACGGAATATACGCCCCTTTGTTATCATCAGATGTCAAAACGCGTATCACCGGATTAGTTGACAATACTAGTCAACCTCCAGACCGTAGATTAGAAAATTACCTGGACGGTCTGGAGAAAGAAAAGTTAGGTAAAGCACTATTGATGATTGCTGAAAAACTAATCAATTAAGTACGATGCTTATAGCCTCCAATTGTCAACTGGACTTGCCTTGCGATGCGCCGTAGCAACATCACTTTGCGCAACTTGTGCATAATGACGAACCATATCGAGTGAACTGTGTCCAAGCAAAAGCTGTAAGGTAAACACATCACCGCCCGATCTCAAGTAAGTGATTGCAAAAGTGTGTCTGAATTTATGCGGATGCACATGGGGAATACCAGCCCTTTCACCTAAGCGTCTGATCATGATCCTAAGACTATTTCGGTTAAATGCACGGGATGCGTTATTTAAAAAAAGCGGAGTTTCAGGATCATCACCATCTTCTCGGTTTGCCAGATAACGCCATAGAGCTTTCTTGCTTGCTTTTCCCAGGTAAGTTACCCTACCCTTACCTCCCTTTGCACCTCCGGAAACACCATGTCGAACACTGACTTGTCCGGTTTTTAAATCAACATCACCTACCAATAAAGAACATAATTCAGATGCACGCAAGCCTGTATCCAATAAAAACGTGATCAAAGCCTGATCACGGTTGGCTGTTGGTCTCCGCATAACAAAGCTCCTACGGTTATTGGGTTGAGCTTCTCTTGAATAGAGACAGGACTTAATTAATTTTTCAATGTCTTCCTTGGAGAATGTTTGAATAACATGTTGAGGATACTTAGGAGGTGGAATGGTTTTTGCGGGATTCTCTAATCCAAACTCTCTTTCAAGCCATGAAAAGAAAGCTCGAAGGGATACATAAACATTTCTTAAAGATTTAGCAGATAACGGTTCAGTATTTCCATTCCATCTTCTGGGTTTGTAATCAGTCCTCATCCATGCCAGAAAGGAAATCAGATCTGAAGTTTTGATTTGAGCAACTTTACGATCTCCAATTTGATCCAGCCAATGCCTTAGGATATGTTCATAAGAGTCGATCGTACGCTTGCTTAAGCCCTCTGCTATCTTGAAAGTAAGGAAGCCGTCAATCGCTTTTGATAACAAAATTGATGTGTGCCTGTGTTTTGAGCCCGGCGAACAGTGGTTCATTATTAAATCCTCCGATTCTAAAATGTTGGCAACCTCTGTACGCGCGGCTAACAAAAAACCAGAGTATTGCGTACTCTGGTTCCTTCTCAGTAGCGGGGAGCGGATTCGAACCACTGACCTCCGGGTTATGAGCCCGACGAGCTACCTCTGCTCTACCCCGCAATGAGCTTCTAGTATAGTGCTTTGTCGTCTTAAAGTCAAGGTTTAGGCTATTCTCATCGTAAAACGTAGAAAAAGTTCAAATGTAAAGTGAGAAGATCTTTATCTAAACCGACCCTTTTGCTCATGAAACAAAGTAATTATGAAAGAAAAACCCCCAGGCTGTGTGCATGGGGGTTTGAGTACAGATTTAATTAGGATTTTAAAAACAAGCTATTGATTGCGCTCTTCTTCGACGATTTTGACGCCACTGCTGGCACCGATGCGGTTGGCGCCAGCTGCAATCATCGCAAGGGCGTCGGTCAGGTTGCGCACGCCACCGGAAGCTTTCACGCCGATTTCCGGTCCAACCACCGCGCGCATCAGCTTTACATCCTCAATCGTCGCGCCACCACCAGCAAAACCGGTGGAAGTCTTGACGAAGTCAGCACCGACACTTTTGGCAATCAAACAAGCCTTTATTTTTTCTTCTTCGGTCAAAAGACAGGTTTCGATAATAACCTTCACAATCGCGTCATATTGATGTGCCACACGCACCACCTGGCGAATATCATGCGCCACATTAGCCAGTTCGTCAGCTTTGAGCTCACCGATGTTGATGACCATGTCAATTTCTGTTGCGCCTTGCAGAATAGCATCTTTGGTTTCAAAGACTTTGGCTTCGGTGCTCATCGCGCCCAGCGGGAAGCCCACCACGGCAGCCACTTTTACGTCGGTATCTTCCAGCAGTTCCGCGCAAGTGTTCACCCAGTAACTGTTGACACACACCGCGCCAAAATTGTAGGTAATGGCTTCCTTGCACAAGACGACAATTTGCGCTTCGGTGGCATCGGGTTTGAGCAGGGTGTGATCGATCATCGTGGCGATGCTTTTGGCGTTTTGCGGCGCGTTATCATCCAGTTCAAGCTCCACCAAGCGACCATTTTGGTCAAAGGCAGCGGTTAGCTTTTTGTTCCCATAAGTCACGATGCTTTTACGTTGATAGTCGAATGTCTTTTTCACGTCCATGGTCTTCTCCGTTTAAAGTTCTGCTTCTATTCTACTCTTGATTAGCCCAAAGCATCAACAAAGCTCAATCTTTCTTTTCCCAGTGACGAACGCAATCCACAAACTCGCCATCAATCGTATAGCCAAGAATATATCCAAAATGAGAGTCTTCCTTTTCTGGTGGATAGCTTTCAATCAAGCTTTTGCCATGTTCGGCGAAAAAGTCGTATTCAGCTTTTTCGGGCACAGTGTAGGTATACCACTTGCCAGGCGGGTCATATTTTTCAACGCGCAGCGCCCGGCAAGCTAAAATCTTGCCTAAGTTCTCGCGCATTTCCGCTGAGTGTTCAGGGTTCAAATAGTTTTTATAAAGCTCGGGCACAGCATCTTCGCTGACTGATACCGCTAAATAAGACCCATCCAGTCTGGCACTGCTCCATTCGGTTAAGACCAAAGTAGCCTGCTCAATGTTTAAGCGGGTGATGGTTTTATCGACATTGACCGTCCATAGAGTGATGCCAAACAGGAAAACGCTCACCACCAGCACCAGTGCCAGGCGTTTTAGGTTTTTGCTCAGTTCCATCGCGGCTAAAGCGACCAACAAAAGCGCCAAAAAGACCATGAACACATGCGCCACCATGCGGCTGCGCGTGAAGCCATAGGCTGTTTCGTACATCAACAGGCGTTTAAATGCGGAAACAAGAATTAAACCGACCTGCGCCAAAAGCAGTGTCGCCGTGATGGAAAACGTGACGCGTTCCTTGCGGCTTTCGCGCTTGGTGACCGAAGCAAAAAGATAATGCAAGACCGCGGCGATACTGGCGACGACCATCAACTGATTAAAGCCTTCCACGGCATAGCTTGAGAAATTGTAAGCACCTTCGCGCACATTCGCGATGCCGCCAAAAAAGATATGCCATTGCCCGATGATGAAAAGCAAAAACATCAGGTTGATTAAAGCCAAAACGATGATCGCGGTGAGATTAGGTAAGAAAGGATCCAGCAGGGCTTTATCGGGCTCGACTGGCTCAACACGATGCGAACGGCTAAGCATATAAAACAAAAGACCCGCCAGTCCCCAGAAAAAGAACAGCACGATAAAAAACTGGGGCCAAAAAGCTTCTACTGAGTCAAACTTGAAAAAGTTCAGGAAGGCTTCAATGTTCTTGGCAAAGGTGCTATCCGCTGATGACAGCAATTTTCCAAAAAGCAACAAAATCGGAATGGCAATAATCACGCCCAAAATAATCGCGCCTATGATGCTAAAGACTTTTTTGCGTTGACCAGGGTTTCTTTGCGTTCGCACGCCTTCCACGATTGCCCTCGGGAAGCCGATTACCCCATGCGCAGTAATAAAGAAGTAGCGCTTAAAGTATTCACGAATGCGATATACTGCCCATTGTCCGCTAAACATGCTCATCAGCAACAAGGGCAAAGCAAATACGACAAAGATTATCAGTGCCGCAACGGTAAAGGGCTCAACACGGAATACGGTTAATAGTGAAGAAAGCGAAATCATCGCCATGAGTGGCCAGGATTGCCAGGGGATTTTGCGTTTCTCTGCCAGGCTCAAAACGACCGCGCCCAACAATATGGCGTTCACGATGATGGCAAACTGCTTGCCGGAAGACTGTTCAAAGATGAGCAGGTCGATTCCCAGTGCTAAAACAAATGCCATCAGAAACAACAGCCAGCTGTGTTTGACAGGCACCACATCTTTTGGTTTTGGCTGGGGTGGAGGTGGCGGGCTTGGGGGTAAGCCATCATAAGCCGGGTAGGCTTGTGGCAGCGGCTCTTGCGCCGGGTTTTCGTTTGATAGATTTTGTTCAGTATTCATTTCAAAAAACCTTTCACATTTTATTATATCGCTATCCATGATAAGCAATTTCGCGTCTCAATTACTGTCAAAAGCTATCAACGCTCTCTAAATTCCTCGCAGGTGGCCCACGCGTCAGTCAGGTTAAATGCTTCAGAATAAAAGATATGACATAAGTAACCTTTTAAACGTGTTTATTTTCACTCAGTTGACCGCTCAACTATGCTATACTGTATGTATCAAGTAATGGAAGGTTTATTCATGAAAAAAGTCAAAATTTTTACCGATTCAACCGCATACATTCCCCAGGAATATGTTGATAAATACGACATCGGTATTATTCCACTAACCTTGAACTGGTTAGGAAAATCCTATTTGGATGGCGTTGAGATTGGCGCCACCGAGTTTTACACCCAACTGGCAGCCAGCACCGAACTGGCTACCACCAGCGCGGTCCCGATGGGGCAATTTATCGAAGCTTTCAAACCCTATCTAGATGAAGGCCGCGAAGTTTTCTATTTGGGTTTCACCTCAGGACTAAGCGCCACTGTGGAATTTGCATTCCAGGCCCAAAAAGCGATGGGCAATCCTGAAAACCTGCGTATTATGGATACGAAAATTATTTCCATGGCACTCACTCTGATGGTGCTCGAAGTCTGCAAAAAAGCTGAACAGGGCGCCAGTCTGGACGAACTCGAAGCTTTCGCCAAAGACCTGTATCCACGAATCGGTGTTTATTTCACCGTTGATGACCTTATCTATCTCCACCGGGGTGGCCACATCAACACCGCCAAGCGCCTTTTGGGCTCTGTGCTCAATCTGAAGCCGATTTTGATGATTCGTGATGGCAAGATTGAACTGGTTGAAAGTGTCCGCTCGAAAAAGAAAGCCCTGAAACGCATGATTGACCTGATCGAACGGGATATTGACGGACGCACGCCGGTAAAGATTGGCCCGTTCCATGCCCTGGCCTACGACGAAATGATTGAAATGGAAGAAGAAGCCATTGAGCGCCTCAAGCCTGTTGAGTCGATTCGCTCCGAAGTCAGCCCCGTGATTGGCAGTCACGTTGGCCCTGGTACGGTAAGCATGGCATATCTGGTTGGCGAAGAATAGAGTTTTTCGCCAAGTCAGACTTAAGACATAAACAAAACCCCAGCTTGATGACTGGGGTTTTTTCTTGCTTGCAAGTCAAAGCTGTTTATGGGTTTAGGAAGTGCCCCATAAAGACAATAGCGTTTGTTTCGGTATTATAGATCGCGTAGATAAAGGGTCGGTTAAAAGTAATATCTATGCGGGAATCCATGCCCACGCCTCCTTCTGCCATCAACACAGCAGTAGCGGCAGCGGCTTCAGTGCCTTCTTCAGCGACGTCAATCATCGCCTGATGAATAACATCGTCAATAATTAAATCTCTGCTACCTGTCATCCCGGAAAAATCTGCTCTAAAATCAAAAGCATTCGGCATACCCAGAGCTTCTAATTGTTCAGCCAGGCTTTTGTGTGTTTCAATTTTGAATTTGGGCATTTCTAAGTTCACTTGCGGGTAGGTTTCCTGTAAATCCGCGAGTAGTTTTTCGAAACCATCGGCATTGAACCCCTGCTGAAACGCGCTGAAGTCCTCGGGCATGAGCAGGAGCATGGCATAATTTCTCCCATAATAAGGCAAGATTACAGCGGAAAGTTCATCATTCACCAGGGCTTTGACAAAAAATGTGCCTGACATCATATCCACATTTTTTTGTGTGCCATCAAGGCTAAAAAACGGCGCGCTGCCAGTTAATTCTGGTCTAAACTTATCCAGCCAGGCACCATTAAAATAGATAGCGTTGGTTAAAACCAAACGCGTCGTATCGTTAACGTTGGCGGGGCTTAGTAAATCTTTTATTTTGTTGTTGGTTTGGTCCGAAACCCAGTTATTAATAATGGCAACTGCTCTATTTGATTTTGAAAAATCAAGCAAGTACAGCCCAGCATCGTAATTTGACGACAGCAAATCGACGAAATCCTGTTTGAGCGGGTAGTCCTTTTGCAGCCATAAGGCGTTGGCAATGTTTATTTCAACAGGCTGATAGTCTTTATTCAAATACGCTGGTTTATCCACGAGTTTGCGGTTAAGCGCGTTGATTAATCGATGCGGGTCTTCAAGCCCCTGAAATCCCAAGACATCGGACATTTGCGCTTCGGTTTCGGTCCGCGCGCCGGCATAAGTCATGGTCAGCGCCTGATGAATACTATATGGCGAGAAAACAAGATTGTTTTCAGCCTTACTAAGCTGCTGGTAAAGCGAAAAGGCGAACTGATTGTTAGCGCTGGCAATTTGAGCAAATTCTTCTGGTGTGGCCTGGGGGTTTTCGATGTAAGCCAGATTACCTGTTACGCGTTTGGGGCCTGTTAATTTTGTCAGAGGGACGCATGATGTTAACAAAAGGATTGAAATCATGATTGTCGTCCATATTGTTCGTGTTGTTTTCATTTCTTCTCCTTTTTAGCTACAAGTTCAGACGGCTTGTGTTCAAAGATTTGACAGCGCTTCTCTTTGTTTTGAAGCGCTGTCTTTAACTAAAGTTGAATGCTAAGGTGCTACGACGTGGCCCATAAAGACTACGGCGTTGGTTTGGGTGTTGTAGATGAGATAAATAAAGGGGCGGTCAAGGCGTAAAGTGATTGCTTCACCAGGCATACTTGTTGGCGCCATACTAACCATAGTTGCCGCGGCAGCTTCGGTGCCATCTTCGTTGACATCAATAAAAGCCTGATGCACCACATCCGAGATATACAAGTCTTTCCCGCCGGTCATGCCGGAGAAATCCGCATTATTAATATCAAAGGCGTCGGACATGCCCATCGCGGGCAGGGTTTCGCCCAAATCAATACTGCTTTCAAAGCTGAATTTGGGCATGGTGAGATGAACCATGGTGTGGCTTTCCGTCAATTTTTCCAAAATCTCATTGAGTAAGTCGGCGTTCATTGTGGTTTGGAAGCTGGCAAAGTCTTCGGGCAGAACTGCCATCATGGCAAAGTTGCCACCCTCATAGGGTAAACTCACGACGCTGTAATCTTTTTCCACGAAAGCGGCCCCAGTAAAGCTGTTATTCATCATTTCTACCTTGCTTTTGGCACCATTGAGACTGGTGAATTCCTCTTGCGTATTTTGAGCGGAGTCAAAACGGTTTGTCCAGGCGCCCTTGAAATAGACCGCGTTGGTGAGTACCAGTCGGGTCATTTCGTTCAGCATTCCCGTTGGGATAAGCTCTTTAATCTTTTCATTGGTCCGTACTTCCACCCAGTGATTGATGAGGTCGCGCGCTTCATCGGGCTTGTTGAAATCCACCAAAGCCAAACCCGCGGCATAGTTAGCCATAAGCTTATCCAAAAAGGTCTGTTCAAAGTGGAAGTCCTTTTGCACCCACAGGGCGTTGGCAATATTGAAGATTAAAGGCTGCATACCTTCAATGGTATACGTGGGTTCTGCTTGCAAGGTCAGTTTGAGGGCGTTCATCACGTTGTGAATTTCATTGTTATCCGTGACACCCAGGACGTCCATCATCTGCTGGGCGGTTTCGCCTTCCGCGCCAGCGTAGGTCATAAGCAGGGCCTGGTAGATGCTAAAGGGTGAATAAATCAGGTTGCCTTCTTTATCCACAAGCCGCTGATAAAGGTCAATGGCAAATTGATTGCTGGCGTGCGCCAGTTTTTGCAGTTCTTCGGCGCTGGCTTTGGGGTCGCTGATATAAGCTGAATTGCCAACAGCGCCATCAGTGTCTTTGTTTTCATCAAGAATAGGGTAGGTATCTTCTGCTTGTGTAAGGTCTTCGGGCATGGTTTGCTCCTCCACAGGATATAAGTCGGGTTCAGTTTCGGGTGTGACGGGTTCGGGCGTGACTGGTGCGGGTTGGCAGGCGCTCAAAACCATACTCAGTAACAAGACAACAGTTAAAACAATTTTTTGTATTTTCATTCTTTCTCCTTATCTATACAATAAGCCTTTCACTTGTAAGACGTTTAATGGTGACTAATTGTTCCCGGTATTTTTGCCAAAATTGTCAGGGAATATCTAAGACACCAGGTGCTTAAACTAAAGTCTGCCACCCCATCAGGCTGGCAGACTTTACGCGGAAGTTTTGTCGCTGATAGAGGGTCAGCGATACAAACACATTAAAGGATGACGCGCATCCGGTAAAACGCGAGAGAAAAATACTCGCGCAAGGCTGCCACAGAACGCGCGAAGCTTTCGCTGTTGGGCATCAGATGGGTCAGCACGTTGGGGAGAGACAATTCCATGGAACTGTCCCAGTAGGCTTTGGTGATGTGATAATCGCAGGGCGCGGGGATAATTTCGAGTCCGCTTTGTTCAAAAGCGAAGCGCATGCGATCCATCTCCAGGGCGGAAGTCACCAGCAAGACGCTTTTCGCGCCCACGGTTTGTAAAGCGCCCGCACTGGTACTCACGATTTCAACAATATCATCTGAACTTTGGCTTTGGAAAATGACCTGTTCAGGCAAACCCAGTTCCAAAAGCAGTTTGCTGGCCGCGTCGGTTTCTTCTGCACTGCCGACAAGCAAAATGCCTTGTGCCGCGCCACGTTGTAAAAGCGCGGTGGCGTAAAGCAGACGATCGGATTCTTCGCCGAGTTCAACACGCAAGCGGGGACTTTCAGCGGGATAGACGCCATCCACCAGCACCACAATCGCGTCAGCTTTGCTTGTGGTCACATCAACAGGCATGTGGCGCCATTCCATTGAACGGCTAAGCCAGTTGGCGAAGAAACTGTTGCCAAATATGGCAACTAATAACAAGGCGACAATCAAGAAAAATTGCGAACCTTTCGCTTTTGAACGAACGATTAAGATACTGATAAACAAAAACAAACCCACAATCGCCAGGGGTTCAAGAAATTGTAAGAAGAATTTTCCGATAAGACTTGCCATAATCGACTCCTTCGCTAAAAACCTGACACTATAGTTGCAAGTAATGTGCCCGAGCGTCTGTTTTATTCTTTTAAGTGGTATACTGATGGCGTTTTAAAATACCCGTTTGGCGATTTATGATGAACCAAGAAAAAGACACTCACAACACTAAAAAAAGAACGATTTTGTTTTTATTCCTTATTTTTCTCATCGCGTTATCCATCAGGTTTATTGGGATTCGATTTGGACATCCTTTATTGGTTCATCCAGATGAAGAAAATGTCGTCCATTCCGCTTATAACTTTTCGCCCCAGTATGATTTAGAAAAAATCACCTTTAATCGTCCGGCACAAGTTCAGGCTTTTCTTACCAGCGTCGCCATGCGCATTTTCAGCAAAGTAAACTTTAAATCTGAGATTAAAGATGTCTTTTATCTTTGGCAGTTCAGTTTTTACCTTGTATCAAGATTGCTTGTCGCTGTTTTGGGCGCTTTTATTCCCATTGTCGCCTTTTTTATCGGAAAGGAAATTAAACCATCAATCGCCTGGCTTTCCGCGATACTCTTCTGTTTCTTACCCTCTTTTGTGCGTCATTCTCATTACGCCACTCCCGATATCCCATTGACCCTGTGGATTATGCTGGCGATGCTGTTTGCGATAAAATACGCCAAAGGCGCCAAAGAGTCCACGCTTTGGCTGGCTATCTTTTTCTGCGCGGTCAGCACCGCGGACAAATATCCTGGCGTAATCAGTCTGGTCATGGTCGCGGGCGCGGTGCTTTGGCGATTTCTTGATAAACGCAAAGCTGAAGGTAAGTTTGACGCAAAAGGCTTTGTGGGGAAAGGCTTTTTGTGCTTTTTTATCTTCGTTATCGCCTTGTTTTTGGTCGCGCCCTTCCTGTTTATCAGATACAAAGAAGTTATTGAGGCGCTTATCTTTGAAGGCACAGGCGGACATCTCGGCCGGGATGGTCTCAGTTACCCTTTACGCGTCTTAACCTTCCTAAACTATTTCCTGACTGAAGCGGGCTGGCTGGTAACTGCGTTTTCAGTTCTGGGTATTGTTGGCTTCATTCGCGATAAAGCAAAATATGCGCTTTTTCTTCTTTTTAGTCTTGTCTTTCTGCTGGCAATTTCAGTTGTCGGCCCTCATCACGAACGCTGGGCGCTTCCGGTTTATATCGGATTGCTCTTCTGCGCGGCCTACGGAATTGACTTTTTAATTCAGTTAAGTCAGCGAAAATCATTCGTGGTTTTGGCAAAAGCTTTTGCAGTAATCACCTTGCTACTCTTTGCTATAGCAGGCCTTAGTCAATCATTTTGGCTCAAGCTTCAAGACACACGCGTTAAAGGGCTATATTATCTTGAAAAAATGCAAATCGCGGAAAGCGACACCTATTATGATGGTTACACCCCCTTCGCGCCAAATTACTTTCCGGAAATCACCAAACAAGACCCGGAAACAAGGCTGCAACGCGATTACGCTGTTTTGAGTTCGTTTTACTATGAACGTTACCATGTGCTGGATGATGAGCACCAGGAAAACCGTTTTTATGCGGATATTCGTCAGCAGGGTGAACTCATGCACACCATTATGGGTGAACCTTGCCCGTATAAGATAAAAGACCAAATCCGCTTGTTCAATTACTGGATTAAAGGCAGACTATTAAAACAAGAGACCGAGACGCTCTTCACCGGTCCCGATCTCTATTTTTACAGACTCAGGCCCTAATTCAAATAAGCTGAGTTTAATTTACGCCGTCAAATCCGACGTGCCAAAGACATACTCATAGAGTTCCGGCGCGAATTTTTCGATGGCGTCCCAGCTCAAACTGTTGGTGCGGCAAATTTCCGCGTAAAGCTTTCCACTGTCCCTTTGCGTGCGTTGCTGGGTCTTTTCGTCCATCTGCCAAAGCCCAAAGCGTCGCTCCCAACCCAAATTCCACTCGAAATTGTCAACCAAACTCCAGTGAAAATAACCTTTGACAGGCACATTGTGACTGATCTCATGCCACATCGCCAATATATGGTCAACCAAAAACTTCCTTCTAAACGCGTCTTTGCTGTCTTCGGTGCCATTTTCCGTGATGTAAATCGGCAAACCAAAGCTATGTGCCCAGCGGATGCACGCCCGGAAACCTTCAGGGTCATTCGCGACAAAGCCTGAATCAGAAAGCTCAAAGCCCTTGGGATATCCGTATTCGCTGTACATACTGGATGGTTTGAATAAATCAAATTTAACTTCCTGGCGCCCATAGTAGTTGATGCCAAAAAAGTCCTGCGTGTCTTTAGCCTGAGGGATGTCTTCCTTGTGGATTTTCGCGTCGAATTTACCAGAACGCAAGGTTTCGGCAAAAGCATTATCAAAAGCTGTGTTATACAAATCGGCCAGCCGACTGGTCAATAATCCCTTGTTAGCCGGCATAAAGCCACGCCAATGGTGCGCGATGCCCACATGTGCTTCAGATTGCAGTTCATGAATGATTTCATAAGCTTTGGCATGCGCTTTAACCATATTAATCAAGACCTGTAATGCCATTTTTACATCATTCTTGCCAGGCGCAAAACCACCCCCCAGATAGCCCCCAGCCATATATACATTTGGCTCATTAATCGTCACCCAAAAATCACAATGCGCTTTCAGTGCTTCAACCGTCTTGCGGGTGTATTCACCGAAAAGCTCAACCACCGCGTCATTTTCCCAGCCACCCATCTCAGTCAGCCACAAGGGGTTGGTGAAATGATGCAAGGTCACCATCGGCACCATGCCACGCTCTTTTAAGCCCATCAGCATTTGGCGATAGCGGTCAAGCGCGCCCTCGTCCCAGCGGTCAGGTTCCGGTTGCACGCGCGACCATTCGATTGAGATTCTTTGCGCGTTTTGCCAGGTCTCTTTGGCCCGGTCAAAATCTTCGCGCCAGCGACCCGCCCACCAGTCGCAAGCCTTGCCACTGCGGTCGCCGTTCAAAATGTGGCCCTGTTCCTGTTCCCAGGCCCACCAGTCGTTGTTGATGTTATTGCCCTCAACCTGATGCGACGACGTGGCACAGCCCCAAAGGAAACCTTGTGGAAACGTAAAAGTTGCTCGAATCATGATGACCTCCAAATGGTTGATGATGGCTTTATTATATCAAAGCCACAATCTTTCCTTTTGTTTTTATGCCCAGGTTTTTTAACCAGGCGTGTTGCTTTGCGTTTTCGCTACTGTTTAGAAAGTTTTTAGCTGATAACGACCACTTTCAAGATCCAGGCGCATCTCACGCACCAAAAAGCCCTTGCCATGCCTAACGCCAACGTATTTGCCAACAGCATCGCTGGGTACCGCCAGGGCTCTGCCCATGCGGTCAAACAACTCGCCAGTGTCATCCATGCTTAGCGAATATACCGATGGCTCGGGCGCGGCACAGATGCGCAAGAAGCGGTCAGGGCTAATCTCCATCAGCAGTCTGTCGCCGGTTTGCGTGTCTAAAGACAATAGATTGCGCAAAGCCTGCAAAAGCGTTGTGTTCAGCGATTTATCCACTGGCAAGCGCAAGCCGATGGACGCTTCCAAATCCGAACCCGTCAGAAAATCAGTCGCCAGCTGCAAGATTTCAGCAATTTCATCTTCAATCCGAGACAAGACGGTGAGTTTGAACAAGGCGTCCGCTGGTGGCACACGGACCTGCCAGCTTTGTTCAGATTGATTGTATATTTTTAACTCGCCAGTCGGAAAGCTTAGGTTTTCATCAAGCGCCATCAGGCAATGGTTCGCGCTGTCCAACGCGCCCAAACGCCTGATCACAAACCAATAGCGGTTCCCGGCAGTCAGGCTGATTTGCGCGGGAAAAACCCCACGCACCCAGGCATAAGTCGTGGGACTTAACTCCGATGGGTCAAGACTGCACGATGCCAAAGTGCCCGTGGCGGGCGAACCGGTCTGATCAGCTTTGATGTCCACGCGCAGCTTATCCACAGGCAAGCCTTGTTTGCGCAATCTGACTTGAATCGCGCTTAAGTGCACGGTGCGGGGAACCAAAAAAGACTGCGCGATTTGCGCGTTTTGCAAATCCGCGCCCACGGCTTGCACGCCACTTTGGCTGACCGTGTTGGCAATGACACCCGACTCGCGTTGCCACACACGCCAGTCCAGGCGATGCATCCAGCCTTTACAGCTTAAGACCAGGCCCAAATTTCCGCTCGTGGAGGTCGGCTCTGCTTGCAAAACCGGCAAGCGCCAGCGTTGCAGTTCAGCGTCGCGCCAGTGTTCAGCTTGCTCAAGCGTGAGGGACCCACCCAGCAAAACACGCTCCTTGATACCATACAGCGCCTGGCTTTCCGCGTCATCCACCCAGGCGGTTTGTTGCTTTTCGCCCAGCATATCATCGGGTGGCAAGGCATCAAAAACAACCGCGACGCGGTTCGCCATTTTGGATAAATCATAGCCAAGGCGCATACCCGGCAATCGCTTTTCGACCGACTCAAGCCAGCCCCACCAACGTAGGCGTCCCAGCTCATCGAAAATTTCAACTGGCTTTGCCAAATAACCCTGCCAGTCCACAATATCCAAGCCATCGCCTTGCACGCTGATTTCGGCAGAATTGCAGCCACCCAGGGCTGACCAACTCATCGACAAGGGGCGCAGGGGAACCCCGCCCGTGTGCAGACACTTGCCATCCTGCCCTAAAAAACGCACCGTAAAAGTCATGGCAACACCGTTACCGGACGATACCAGGCCCGCACTTTCATCGTCATATCAATCGCGCTCAAGCCGGCAGGCGAGCTCATGAACAGGTAAAAGCGTTGTTCCAGGCCCGGAAACAGGCTCATGGCTCTGCCCAGGCTGAGATGGGTCTTCAGTTCCTGCTCTTCCTTTAAGCTCCAGGTTTGTTCGCGCCAGCTGTCGTCAATCAGGCTTGACCGGGGCTCAAGCCCACACAGCGACTGATAAAAGCGGTAGCATTTTTGGGGTAAAAAGATGATATCGTCCACGTCCAAACTCGCGCTGCTGTCACTTTGCAAAGCTTCCAGACTCAGGTTTAACCCATAGGCGTAATTCAAGCCGGGCAAACCACCCGCGCCGAGATGCATGGGCGAGAAAACCTGTCCGCTTTTGCCTGTCTGCAGTGAGCAAATGGGGCTTTCGTAAACTTTCACACCCTGTTGCCTTAAGACAAAACGCAGACGGATACCCGTTTGGCTTGTCAGATTATGCAAGCGAAGAACCGACAAAACAGTTCGCGAAGCCAGCTTACTCACCAGCATGGATGACAAACTCCAGCTTGCCAGGTTCGCCCAGCCACTTCCGCTCCAGCTATAACGTTGAAACTTCCCGTTTGAAGCACGCGCGTCCGCAATCGTCGTCCCGCCGGTGCCCTGTTCAGCCTCAAGCGTCATGGGCGGAAAGCTGCCCGCTTCTGAAATCCCAAAACTCCCCAAATGAAAATCGCCGATGCTTACCGCGCCTTCCGGTACATAAAACTCAAGGCGCATCGGACATGGCTCACTCAAATCCAGTCCCGAAGTCAGGGTGCTAAACCAGTGGTCATGCCCGGTATGGCTGTCATCGTGATTGTAAAGCGTCAACCCCCGCGCGTCGCCCGTACCGCCAGAGTTGAAAATCGACAGGCGTACTTCGTCGCCCACAAACCGCGGTTCCCGAACAATACTGACTCTCAAACAATAAGACCACAGTTCTTTTGAGCTGATATGTCCGGGCAAAGGCGCTAACTGCGCCTTGATGACGCGCGCGTAAACATAGCCAGCTAAATTTTGACTATATAAACGCAAATACGTCCGTTCGGTATGCTCCTCAAGCAGAGCAGCCCGCAAAGCATGCTCCAGCTGTCTGATGATGGCACTCATCTCGGCGTGACTCCCGCGCAGGCGCAAACAGATTTCTTCATGACACAGGCCCGCTTCGGCTTCCTTCAGCGCGTAATCGGCGCCCAAAAAGCCCGGCATAAAAGGCCCTTCATCCAGCTTGAACCAGTCAATTGTCTCCGGGCGCGTGCCACTGCCCAGCGCCAGACCAGCTAATTCCGCCATCGCAAAGGCTCCTTCCAGTCCCAGCGCGCATAGGGCAGCGTGACGCTTTTCTGCATGCTATCCAGGCGCAAACCTTCCAGCAGCCACTCAAAACGCTCATCGTGATAACGCGCCAGGCTCTGCATCAGCGTCGGTTCCCCGCCCATGTTGGTGTACGTGCCCAGATGATTTTGCAGAATAAACT
This sequence comes from Anaerolineaceae bacterium, assembly GCA_012839565.1. Classification (GTDB taxonomy): domain Bacteria; phylum Chloroflexota; class Anaerolineae; order Anaerolineales; family Anaerolineaceae; genus Mesolinea. Next base: position 32,028 of record DUMZ01000009.1, on the reverse strand, counting down.
GCATCAAATGCGCGCCCGCGCCGGTCAGCAGTACAGGTAAATAGTCGTCTGGTAAAGTGTGTTTGGTAGCGTTAGCCAGACCTTCGATTTCAAAATCGCTCCCCAAACGTCTGTTGATTTTGTCCAGCGCGAATTGAATAGCTTCATGCAACGCGACCACAGGCAAAGCCGTGCTGTTTGGGTCAAGATATTGCCTTTGCAAACGGACACACAGTTCATCCAGCTTGCTCATCGGCTTTTTTCCTTGTTTTCGTTTCGAGTTTTTTCAATGCTTTTCGGCAAACTTCCGCGCTGTAATGCCTTTTTTCGCCACTGCGCTCAATCACCACCAGGCTGTTATCTTTTTTCCACGCCCATGCCAGCGCGCCATCACCCGCCAGGTGCTTTACAAGCAGTTTCAGTTTTTTGTCGTCCATTATCTCTCCTTATTTGCAATCTGATTTTCATTTCCCCCATCAGGGGCAGTCCTGCAAGCTGATACCCACAAGACTGCCCCAGGAATTCAGTTTATTTCAAACCCCGCAAACCATCTTCAAGCGCGGTGCCCAGGATATAGCTCACCAAAAGCGCCAAAATGCCCGCGATTTGCTCCGCGTCGAGCGGAAAGTTCGGTGACCAGGTTTTGATTATCAGAAAAACCAAGCCCACCACGGTCGCCCAAAACTTACGCGAACTCAACAAAAGTCGCCATTTATCCGTCATTTTTCACCTTTCTTTAGTCTCAGGAATTTTTCTCGCCAGCCTAGGCCACATTTGCCTTGAAAACTGGTCGATAGTCGTTGACCCACACCGCCAGATAATGACGCACTTTCAGACGGTGCTCATCATTGCTGAACACGGATGGCGAAAGCTCATCGCCGGCAATAAAGATTTCCGGCGCGAGACCAAAACGCTCGCCCACGAAAATAGCCGGCGCGACGCGTGGGTCGCAAACCGCTGCCCAGTCGTTGGCGTCGGTCCATTCTGGCACCACAACCGGCACCGCGCTGCCTTTGAGAACGTTGTCGTAAACGTGATCCGCTTCGCGCACAAAGGAACCACTGCAAATTTCCAGCGCGGTCTTTTGCAAATTGCGTGGCACCAAAAGATATTTGGGATTGACCGCCATTTGCGGGCCAGTGCCATAATAGCCGGGAGCGTCTTTGACCAACATCGGCTGGCGATAAACCGCGCTACAGGCAAGGTCCCAGTTATCAGCGCTTAGTGCTGAAGTGCCCAGGTTCGCATGCCCACCATCGGCTGGATTACCCCCGCCAAACAAAGGCTTGCCATCGCGCATGGTTGGACCCGTGCCATTGTTCAGGGTGAAGATTTCCGCCACCAAACGCGAGATTTTACGCAAACCGGCTACGGCTAATTCGCGCGCGTAAGCACGCAGTTTGCGGGTCTCGTCGCGGTCGATTAACTCCAGCGTGAGGGGGATATAACCGCCATATTTGGCGAAACTGGCCGTTTCGGGTGAGTCGCCCACCATAAGTTCGGGGTAATTCCCGCCTTCAGCAATTAAGGGCAAATCGCCCACCGTGCCCACCAGCGTGCCGGTGATGTCGTGCAAGCTATTAAAATGCTCCTGCACGGTAACTTGTTTCCACCAGTCGTAACCAGCGCGCCCGAGTTCTTCCCAGGTGTTTGCCACCAGTTTGTTGAGACTGTTTTTTACCAGTCCGCTGAAGTCCGCGGTCGTGGCCAGTTGCACACGGCCAGGATAATAACCACCGTGCAGATCGTGGTCGCCGGTTAGGGTAAGATAAAGCTCGCGAATGCCACTCAGACGCGCGACCCGCGCGTTTTCCAGCGCTTTATCGCGTGGCGCGCCAAAAAGGTCATCCGTAGCAGCCTGTAAACGTTCGGCGGGTTCCAGCATAGCTTCCACACGGGCGTGTCCTTTTACCGAACGCCCGCCATCCAGTTCGCTCAAAAGTTTTTGATGTTCTTTAATCGCGCTCTGCAACTCCGCCGGCGCGAAAGTTCGCCCCTGAAAGCGTTCGCGAATATGACTTTGCATGCTCGGTGGCAAATTTGTGTTCACCAGAGAACTTTCCAGCAGGAAAGCGCTCATCTCACGGCGCATATTGCGAATTTCCGAAAGCTGGCTTTGCAAATCCTGGCTTAGGTCTTCCGCGGAACCCGTATCGCTTTGCAGTTCAAGCGTATCTTGTTCTTGAATTTGATTCATCTTTTTTTCTCCATTGATGATGGGTTTTATGCCCAGTTGGTTCAGCGCGCGCAAAAAGATTCCGCCCCGCGCTGGGTTGTAGACCAAATCGACCGAGAAAATACGCAAAATTTTCTCGACCTTCCCGTTCGTGCCCTTAAAAAGCACATCCGCGGAGAAACCCACCTTTACCGCGGGTTCATCGCTGATTTCCAGTATCTGACGTCCGATATCGCTCAGCACATGCGCGGAAGGCCCAAAAGCCTGCAATTCCGCGCGAACGCCTTGCGCGTTTTCATCCCAGCTGGGTTTACGCAAAACGCCAGCGATATCGCGCACTGACCGTGCCGCCAAATCGTGATCCACGAAGCAATTCACACCGTCCCACAATGCCAGGGACTCGCGCAAAACCTCCGCGGAAAATTCCCATCCGTTAGCCGTTCCCGCTGTAATTGCCAAAATTTCAAAGCTGTCGGGGCTAATCGGGTTGACTTCCAATGCCAGGCGATGCCTGTGTTGTGTCATAAGACTCCTTTCAAAACCATTTCAAAACCGGGACAAGCGCCCCACACGTCAAGTCCTGGTGTTGTTTTTCGCAATCAGGGATTCGTTTCCGGCGCTTTTTCAGCGATGAAACGATAAATAAGACGCAAGGCTTCGGGCGCGTCAATCATGCCTTTTTCGACCATGCGCAGTGCTATATCCGCCATTTGGTGCCCCGCGCGCGCCAGTTCCAGATTATCACGGGAATGGATATCGCCACCACGCACGATGATTTTCGCGTTGGGATTGATGCTGGTGTCAAAGACCGCTTTTCTCTTCAGCACCACGCGCAAAAGATCTTCCAAAATCCAGCACAGGACGCGTTGACGCTCTTCAAATCGGCGATAGGTTGGATGCCCGGCGGATTCAGCGGTCGTTTTGGTCGATGACTCCGGCTCCGCCAAAAAGTGTAAGGGGATACCCACACCAGTCGCAATCATCTTCTTAATCGCCAGACCGTCCGTGGACGCGTCCAGCGCTTCAAGTTTGGGCGAAAGCACCGACCACTCCTCGCTCTCGTCGCAAACCAAAATCGACCCTGCATTAGGCGGTTGGCTTGCCAGTTGCATTTGGCGCATGCGCCGGGCGTTTTCGTTGGCAAAACGCGCCTTGACGACATAGACAAAAGCGTTGCGAAAGTGGTTAAGGCGCACGCGGTCTTCAAGCCAAGCCGAATAGCGTGCCAGCCAGCGTAATACCGGCGCCAAATCCGGCTCGCCCCACTGCGCGCCGGCGGGTCGGTTGACCGCGTAATGCAAAATGCACACGTCGTTTTGTTGCGTGGCAGGACGGTCCGCGCGCCAGGCTGGCACCAGATAGTCCTCTTCGCCATGCGCGCCACGCAAGGTGTAAGTCAGCTCTTGCTCCACGTCATTCGCGCGCGAGTGAATGCTCAGCACGTCGGTGCTGGGCACGACACGCGCGAAACTCATCCCGCTGGGGTCACTGGACAGCATCAGGAACAAATTGCCCGTGCGCGCCAGTTCATCGGAGAGTTCGGACAGTTTCAAGTCCATTTTATTCAGCGGATGGCACCAAAAACTGTGCAAAAAAGCTTCAGCTTTTGTGTCGTCAGCGCTCAAAGTCATGCCAGCACCGATGACATATTGCGTGGTCAGTTCAATAATGCGCCTTGCCAGGGGGTTGAAACGCCAGGCTTCCAGACAATTTTCCATCAGCTCCTGGCGGTCATAAGGCAGACGGTCATAGTCCGTATCGCCAAAACGACGTGAACCAAGCAAAAGCGTGTTTTCACTCTCCACAAGTGCCAGTTGCGTTCTCTCGGCTAGTTCTGTATCTGGTGTATCTGCTTTGCTGTCTGTCGTGGTTTCGCTTGCGTTTTCGTTAAACCACGCCAAACGGTCACGGACGCGTTCCAGGAAGGATGCCATTAGACTACCTCCGCTTCAGCCGGCAAGGGCAGGACATAGCGGGTCGCCGGCAAGATGTGCTGGCGCGGACACGCCAAACCATCCACAGGGCAAAGGGCTGGCCTGACCGGTTCACCCCGCCCAAAGTAGGCCAATAGCGACTCGCTCGTGCCGTTCCAGCGGTTGTAATCCATAAAATTCCCCACACCGCCAATCGCTGGCGCGCGTTCCGCGGTCTGATGAATAAGCCAGCTGTCAACGCCTTTGGGCATTAAAGGCGGGCATGGATATTCCGGCGTGTACGCGGGCCAGGGTCGGCGCGCGTAATAGTGCGCCAGCCACCAGTCGAGTTCGGGCAAATCCTTGATATGCACATGCTCGTTGATCCACAATGCCCGCGAGTAAACGATCGGATAACGCCCGGTTTCATATTTCAGCAAATCCAAACAGCCCAGCAGGGTGTTGGTAATCATCGAACGCGATTGATCGTGCACCAGTTCCACATCCAGTACCAGGCGCACTGTATCCAGGTCGATGCCTTCCAGAATATTCAAAAAGTGGTTCATTTGCTTCAGGGCTGGCTCGCCGGGATAAAGCACATGATAGGGCAAAACAAAGGCGCCGATGCGCGTGCTTTCCTTATAGAAGCGCTTAAACATCGGGTCGCGATAGCCCCAGCTGACGCCCGCGCGAATCGCCACAAACTCAACTTTGGGCACGTGCTTTGCCACCAGGTCAAAATCCGGCCAGCGTTTCAAATCCGCTGTGGCGTTGTAGCGCGAAAGGTCAATCCCAAAAGGGTAGTTACCGTTATGCGCGAAATAACTCATCAATAACCTCCATCGATGACTAAAAGCGGATCCACCGCTTGTATCAGGAGTGGCTCGTATCCCAGATGCCACTCTTGCTCGTCCAAAACGGCGACCATCGCCGCTGACAGCACTAAATCATCATGTATCAACGTTCCTTCGGCGTCGCGGGTGCCATCGGTGACGCCCCAGCGAATATAACGCTCGGGACCCACGCTCACCTCGTAGCTCACCGCCGAAAGCTGCTTGTAAAACAAAGCTTGCAGACTGTCCTGCTCGTCCTGCATCACCATCGCCAAAGGATTAAGTACGCCATCTTCACGCTCCGCGCGCAGTTTAGGCTTGAAGTCCTGAAAACGCCCCGTGTCAATCACCGACAAAAAGCCCCATGCCAGTTTGGACTTGATTTGCCGGTTGAAAGTCAGCGCGGTGACGCAATCCCCCAGTTTTTCGCGCAAAAAGGAACTGACCCCCGCGCCCACACCGCTGGCATCCACCACGACCCGCGTGGCGTTCCAGTGTGCCACCAGGTTTAAAATGCGCGCGTAGAGCGTGCTGTGTTTTTCGCCCAGCCAGTGATAGCGCCGCACGACCTTGTAACAGGGCTTAGCCAATAGAGCGTCGTCTAGCTTGCTCAAATCCACCTCCACCACAGTAATCGCGGTGGCATCACGATTGGCATTTTGCAGGTCGCTGTCGGGCGTAAATGTGCCCGAACGCGCGGCTTCATCTTCGCCCGCCAGGTCAATGAGTAAAGCATATTGCTTGCCCTTCGCTGGACTTTCCAGTGCCTCGTGTGTGCCGTGCATCAAGCCAAGACGCGAAGCAGGGAACAAGCCCCCCGCGAAGTCGATTTCCTCACTAAAGAACTGACTGCGCACCATCGGGTGCATTCTGCCCAGACGGCGCACCTGCTCGTCCACAAAAGCGCCATAGGCGGGCACTTCCTGGCGCACTTCTTCCGCGCTAAGGCGAAACACGCGCCGCATGCCATCGCGCGCTTCGGCTTCCTGAGCCTGGCGCAGTTCACGCGCCAACAGGGTTTGTCCGCTCCAGGCGGTGCCCCAGAAAACACGCGTGGCGTTGGTGGAAGCCGCCATCGGGGCGATTTGCTTGTCGTATTTGTCAATCTCGATATCCTGGGCTTCGTCCAGTGCCAGCATGGTTGCAGCCGTCGCGCCCACAATGTTTGAACCCGGTGCCGCTGACAGAAAAGTGAGATGCGCGTTGTGCAGGCGGTAATGGTTGCCGCTGCTTTTGCGCCAGCGTCCTTTGGTGAAGCTGTTCGCCTCCAGCGCGGTTTCGAGGCGGCGCATCGCGTTTTGGCACTGGGGCGCGTAAGTTGGCGAGAACTTAATCATGTCCGCGCCACGCTGCGCGAAAAGCGCCATGAGATAGACTTCAATTTGCGCCTGCACGTGGTTTTTGCCACTTTGGCGCGGGAACATGACCACAATCGAATGTCCCCGTTGATGCACAATCGAATCGATAATCGCCTCAGCCACCTCAAGCTGATAACTGCGCAAAACCGTTTTACCCATATATTGCGAAAAGATGGCTATCTCGCGCAGTCTTTGGATAAAAAGCGATTCTTCCTCGCGTGTTTTGGTGAGGCGCGCTTGTTCCGCATTTAGTTGTATGCGCCTGGTGTGTAAGTCGGGCAAGGCAAAGCCCATCAGTGCCATGGGTCCTAAGGCAGCGGTATTAAGCATTTTTCACCTTCTTTTGCGAACGTTTTTTAGATTTACTTTGTGTTTTGACTGTTTTGACTTCCGCCAGAAACTCTGCCAGACTGTCTTCAATTTGTTTGCGCAAGTCATCTTCGTGCGAACCCGCCAGCATCATGTTCACGCGCAAAACGCTTGCCAAACGCGAACAGGTCAAACCCAAGAGGTCTAGCGATTTTGCCAGATTGTCCGGGTAGTCCTCTTCGCCACTGGTGCCCGCCGCGCGCGTGAAATTGCGAATCATCTTGCGCAGCATCGCGATTTCTTCGTCCATGCCAAAGCGCGCGCTTTCGCTGAGTTGCAGGCGCTCGGCATAATTTATATCTTTAAGGCCATCATTTGTCTCCTGGGCAGCGACCCCTGCCATGCTGTGGCAGGGGTGCCCGGAGTTTTGCGTCCTGGCAAAAAGAGTGGGGTTCGTGTGTTCCATCTTACGCTTTCTCCTTTATAGAATATTTGTTCTATATGTCGATAAGTGTAGCAGAGAAAAACAAAAAAAGAAAGTGTCAAAAGTGGAAATCCGACCCCCAAAATGCAAGAAAGTGGAAGTTTCTTTAACATTCAGTTGCTGAATTTTGGCATATTTAGGGTAAACGCAAAAAAGCCGCTGTTTTCACTCAGCGGCTTTAGGGTTTTAAATTTTTCAGTATGACTTGGTTTTACAGACTTCTACTTGTGATGCTTCTCGTGGTCAGGAGACCACGATTGAACTCCCGTTCGGATATAGTTTCCTGACCATGTCCATGGTTCATTGCCAGGTTTACGACACGTGCAAGGCATTGACCTTTCTAAAGTGGTAGCCATAAATCGAAAAGGTAATCGCCAGGGGGAATTTGCGAATATCGTTGAACAGCGACCAGAAGAACAAACGCCAGTAATGGATACGTTCCTTGCTTTTGATGCCAATCTCCCATATCGACCTGAACAGCGCCATGATTTCCTGAAACTCAAGCGTTACCGGATGTCGGCGCGGTTTGTAAGTCTTCAAAAAGGTAATCACGCGGTCCGTAAAGCCTTTTGCGGAGTAGATGGTATCGAGAATCTTGCGGTATCCCTTCTTTAGCTTTTTAGGCTCCATAACGGGCACGATATTCGTTTCGCCGTCCACATTATCGCCCGAATAATCCTGCGCCTTCAGGCGTCCTTCGCGCTCCATGCGTTCATAGAGTTCAGTTCCGACAGGCGCCTGCAACAAACCGACCATCGCCGTGACAATGCCCGACTTTTGAATAAAGTCAATCTGGCGCTGGAAGGTGCCTTCATTGTCATTGTCGAAACCAACAATAAAGCCACCCATCACCTGCAATCCACCCTTTTGCAGCTTGTGTACGTTGCTTAGCAAGTCGCGGTTGCGGTTTTGACCCTTGCCACACTCTGCCAGACTGTCTTCTTCGGGTGTTTCGATACCGATAAAGACCTGTGTAAAGCCGGCTTGTACCATCATGTCGATAAGCTCTTCGTCATCGGCGAGGTTGATACTGGCTTCGGTCAGGAACAGGCAGCCTTTCTTGCCTTCGCGCCACTTAATCAGTGCGGGAAGCAGTTCTTGCTTCAAAATGCGTTTGTTACCGATAAAGTTATCATCTACGATAAAGATATTCCGTCGCCAGCCCAGTTCATATAACGAGTCGAGCTCAGCGATGAACTGCTCGGTTGTTTTAAGGCGCATCCTTCGCCCCAAAAGCGCGGTGACGTTACAGAAATCACAGGCAAACGGACAGCCCCGCGTGTATTGTATGCTCATCGAGTCATATTTATTCAGTTTTATCAACGACCAGTCGGGAATGGGCGTTTGGGTGATATCTGCATATTCGCTGGTTTCGTAGCGGCTTTTGGCTTGCCCTTTTTCCAGGTCCGCCAAAAACATGGGGATGGTAATCTCCCCCTCGTTCAAAACGAGATGGTCAACCGTTGGGAAAGCGTCTGGATCCATGGTAAACAGGGGACCACCGGCCACGATCGGCTTGCCCATAGCGTTTACGCGCTCAATCACCTTTACCGATGAACTGCGCTGCACGGTCATGGCGCTGATAAAGACCATATCCGCCCATTGAATGTCTTTATCGCGGAGTTTTTCGACGTTCATATCTATCAGGCGCTTTTCCCAGCTTTGCGGAAAAAGCCCCGCGATGGTTAAAAGCCCTAAGGGGGGTGAGGACGCTTTTTTTCGGATGAAGCTCAAAGCGTGCTTGAAGCTCCAAAAAGTGTCGGGGAATTCGGGGTAAATCATCAAGATTTTCATGCTTAATCCTTTTTTTTAAATATTAACTAATCTCGCGTGGCTATATGCCTTGCGGTGGTAAAGTTCTTCAATCCCCGTGGCTTATGTGCCTTATTTAATTTTTACTGGTCTGATTCTGGTGCTTCGCTTTCAGGCGATGGCTCCTCCTGCACAAGTTCCTCAGATTTGTTAGCGTCTTTTTTCTTTGACGCCTTTTTGTTTTCCTTTTTGGGCGCGTTTTCTTTGGTATCAGACTGCGCTTTATCTTGGTTTTGGGCTTCTTGTTCGGATGCTTTGCCTGGGTCGTTGGATTCGGCTTTTTGCAGTTCCATATCTTTCCCAGCCCGCAAAATTTGGAAATTCGTAAAGAAACTCACCTTTGTATACATTTCTGCCATCTCGGCAGCGGTGTAGGGCATATCGTTTTCGAGCCACCAAAAGAGTGTGCTCTTTAAGGTGCTGGCGTTAAAACTTAATAGAAAATCTGTAGGTATGCCGGTGATGCTTTCGTAGGTTTCCATTCCAGTTGTTGAAAAGACCTTGAAGTTCTCTTTAATCAATTCAGCTACAATCGCGGATGTCAATATCGCGCTGCGTCCCATGTTGACGATGCGATAAAAATCAAAACGATCTTCAACGTAACTGAAAAGCATCTCCAGTTTCTTTGTGTTGAGTGTCTGATCGCTTTTCTTATCTTGCTTGGGCAAGGTTGCTAAAAACTCTTCAGCCATGCTTAGAAGCACATCACGAAAGAGCTCGTCTTTCTCGCGATAGTGCAGATAGAAAGTTGCCCGACCTAAGTTAGCATGGTCGGTGACATCCTGAATGCTGATGTCGTCATACCCTCTGTCGAGAATGAGTTCAAGCATACTTTCGCGAAGCAATTTTCGTGTTCTTTGTATTCTTCTATCGTCCTTACGTGCCATTGTTTTCTCCTTTGTCGCCAGATAACTCTCTACACGCAGTCCACTAGTAGACAGTAGTTAATTTATCTGTCTATTATTTTACGAATAATTTTTAGCTTGTCAAGTAGTATGCATCAAATTTCAAGGTGATTAATGTAACGAATATTTGCGTTAAAAAAAGATAATAAAAAAACGCTCTAATATGGGATTACGGCTATAATAATTACTATGTTACAAGCACAAAAAGCCGGTGCCTACGCTAATTACATCCTTGGTATGAATATCACCGCTGAAGAAACTATCCTTGTTTACGGCAATCAGTCTGGCATCATCAGCGAACGCATCAGTTTTAAACCTGAGGTCAATCAAAGCTTCCAAAGCTTTCTGGCGCTTATCTCCCAGCACAGCGACAAGCTGCTCAACCTCGCCCGCGCCCAACATCTCCCTTTGCCCGAACGCGTTTCCGTATCAATTGCCGGTAACTATGACGCCCAGCAAGGTATCTTGATCAGTTCGCGCGATTTTCCTGCCTGGAAAAACGAACCATTAAAATCCCAGTTACAGCTGCTTTTTAACCTGCCCGTTTTTGTTGAAAAAAATGCTGTTGCCGGCGCACAGGCAGAAAAACTATTTGGCGCTGCCCAGGACCTGCGCGATTTTGTTTTCATCGACCTGGGACACAACCTTAGTATGGCCTTTAGTGCCCAGGGTAAGATATTTAGTCCCAGCAACCCCCATGCCGGGGCAGTTGGCCGTGTCAGGCTCTGTCAGGAAAGTGATACGAGTGGCGAAGGCCCACTTACGCTCAACGAACAATGCAGCTCTGTTGGCATGGTTCGGCAAGCTCTCGCGACACAAGCCAGCCACTGGGACCCACAGGTAACTGTCTATCAAATTATCAACGCTGCCCGCAACGACGACCCCTACGCCATAGAAATTCTTGGCAAAGCGGGAACAAGCCTGGGGCATCATTTGGCGCCATATATCCATTTATTGCGACCGGAGGCTATTATTTTGGGCTTTCCTGCTTCGTTGGCTGGTGAAATCTTTAGTGAACCCGTATTCAAAGCCGCGCAGCAAAGCACTGGCTTGGGGCTTGACGAAATGCCCCGGATTATACCTTCCCCTTTAGGCGCGCGTTTACCTGAACTTCAGGCTATTGCTCCATCAATACACGCAACGCGCTATCCAGCAGATAGCAAATAAATGAACTGCTAAAAAATAAAGGCTACCTGAAGGCAGCCTTTATTTCTAAACAAACTAATCATGGATTAATCAGGCTTGCTGAATAAGTCCAGTAAGGTTTTCGGTTTTTGTTGGCTGGCGAGTTTCTTTTCTTTTTCGCGGCGGTCAAGTTCCATTTGGCTCACGATGCCTTTTCGGGCGCGTTCCGTGTTCTTTACTTTTAAGGCTTCAAGGTCTTCGGCCGAGAGTTTGCTTCCAGTGGTAACCACTTGGTAAATGTAGTAAACCAAAAATACAATGGAAACTACTGCCAGAACAATTGTACCGGGCGTGAAACTGATGGTCAAACCTCGCAACTCAAGGACTGCCAATGGCTGACCCGCTCCGGTGAAATAAATCACCGTGTTCAAGATCGCCAGGAGTACACGGATTTCTGTTGGGCCGATCTTGGCACTTGTCATCTCAAACGTGCCGGTGGCATGTGTTTTCAAAAAGACTTGCATCATCACCAAAAGCCAGGTCACCAAAGCAAACATGGTGACCTTAAAATCAGCAAGTCCACTTAAGCCGATACCCATAAAGATCATTACCGACGCCAAACCGTCCAGGGCGTGGTCGGTGTAGTATCCATAGTTGGGGCGTTCGTGATGGCGATAGCGTGCCAGGGTGCCATCCAGACTGTCACCAAACCAATGGATAAACAAGCCAAGATTAACCAGGAACAAATAGCCATTGCCTTTCAAGTCGCCGGCTTGACCCGCCAAAAAATATGCCAAAAAAATCATTGCCGCGCCAAAAAGCGCAAAGATAGTTAACATGTCGGAATTGACCCACATGGGCATATGTTTGGCAAAGAAAGCTAAGGCCGGTCTTTCCAGCGGACCTAATAAAATATCATTTGTGCGTTTATCGTTTTCAGTTCTTGTTTGTTCTTTTGTCATCTTACACCAGCTTTCGTTTCGAATCGCGTTTAATTTTCCCAAACCGGATGTAACATCAACCAATGTTCAGGTTCTTTGCGGATGATTTTCTCCGCTTCTCTGAGTGTCGCTTGCGCGTTTTTCTCGTATTCTTCTTTAAGATCATCATATTGTCGCATTTCCACGGGCGCACTACAATCTACAATGTATCGCCCGTCCGATTTGCGCTTGCAATAGGCTACCCGTAATTTAACGCCTTCTTCCAGACCGAATCGCGTATAAAAAACGGGCAATGCCGCAGGTTTACCAAAAAACAAAGGCTTGTACTTGGCATTTTTTGGGTCTTCAACCGGTCTGTCAATACCAGTAACAACGGCGTTGCCTTCCAGCAGGAACTTTTTTGCGTCGCGAATGGCTTTCATGTCAATCGGTCTGACATTCATGCCGGATTTGTTGCGCATTTCATTTTGCGCGCTATACGTGCCCTGCGGATTCGGCACGCTTAGAACCATCATCGGCACACTCTTTCTGGCGAGCGAAAGTCCCAAAATGTCAAAGTTTCCGTAATGTGGTCCGCAAATGACCGTTGGCTGGCGACGTTCCCGGACGTCTTCAATCATCTCCAGCGCGTTGGACGAAAATTCGATGGCTGACTTACTCTCTTCAGGGTGCTGATAGAGATAAAAATAGTCTGCGTGTGTCCACATCAGGTTACGGATGACTTCTTTGCTGAGTGCGTTAATTATATCAGAATTCGCTTCTTCGTCTAAAACAACCGAAAGGTTACCCTTTATCACCCTTCGCATTTGATTTTTGGGGTACCTGTTAAGTATGCCGGAGACAAAATTTGCCAACCGACGAATGCCTCGCAAAGAGAGATTCTTCCCCAAACCTTTGCCGAGACGCACCAAACCTTCATCCTGCAAAAAGTCTTTCAGTTTCATAGCGCAATTCCACTCTATATAATTGTAAACACCATGTCAAGGATTTGGTTATTTAATTTTACATAAAAATCACAAAGAGATGACAATTGTCATATTTTCGTTTTAAGTAAAATGCGTTTAATGACAAATGCCAGGAAATAAACCAAGCCAGCCAGCAAAATAATTACCGCGGCTGCAGGGAGGTTTGAAAGGAAAGATATCACCAAACCAGCGGAAATGAACACAACGCCCAAACCCACTGCGACCAGCATAATCACCCGCATTTCTTTGAAGAACATACTGGCAATGGCTGATGGTATCGTTAAAAGCGCGATAACCATAATCAAGCCCACCACGCGCATCGCGACAACCACGGTAAGACCGGTCATGATGAGCAATAAGACCGATAGTACCGTAACCGGCAGATTACGCACGGTGGCAAATTCTTCATCAAAAGAAATGGCCAGCAATTGCCGGTAAAAAAGCGCCACAAACAGCACCGTTGCCAGCGCGATACCCGCCATCCACCAAATATCCTCTTTTGAAACTGCCAAAATACTGCCGAACAAATACGACATCAAATTCGCCCGGTATCCTGGCGTGAGACTAACGAAGATAATACCTGTCGCCATGCCAACAGCCCACATAACGCCTATCATGGTGTCGGAGCGTTCGCGCAATTTGCGATGTGCTACGCCCATGGTCACCGATGATAGCAGGCTGAACAAAACAGCGCCCAGTACCGGGTCAAAACCAAAGTAACTGGCAATGCCCACGCCACCATAAGCCGCATGCGCGATGCCGCCACTAATCCCCACCATGCGGTTCAGCACCACCAAAGTGCCGATAATGCCACTGACAAGGCTTACCAGTACCCCTGCCAAAAGAGCGTTTTGCATAAATTCATAAGAGAAGATTTCAGCTAAGGTATTAAACATCTTGATTGTTCTCTTGCTTATGGCTTATATTCGATGAAAGGTGGTCATGGTCATGATGTGCCAGCACGCGATGGGGTACGCCATGCGCCAAAAGCTCCACCGGACACTCGTATCCCAGGTCCATCATTTCCTGGGTGAGAACTTTTTCGTTGTGATAGACCATTTTTCGATTTACACAGGCAATAGTCTTTACGTGCGTGGAGATTGCCATCAGATCATGCGACACCAGCAAAATGCTCAGGCTTTGATTGAGTTCGGCGAGTAAGTCATAAAGGCGCGCGGTGGATTGCCCATCGACGTTCGCGGTGGGTTCGTCAAGCACCAGAATCTCGGGGTTTGTGGCCAGGGCACGGGCAATCAGCACGCGCTGACGTTGCCCGCCCGAAAGTTCATTGAAAGACCGCTTTGCCAAATCAAGCACATCAGCCTGACCAAGTGCGCGCTCAATCGCTTGCTTATCTTGCGCGGACAAAGACCTGACGCCAAAAAAGCCCGCCTTTTCTCGACCCATGCGCACCACATCCCAAACGCTAATCGGAAAGTCTCTGTCCGTGCGCGAGACCTGCGGCACATAACCCAAACGGTCGCGCGCCTGCACAGGACTTTGCCCCAGCACGCTCACACTTCCGCGCATAACGGGAAGCAAGCCTAAAATGACCTTGATGAGTGTTGTCTTGCCTCCGCCATTTGGCCCGATGATGCCCACATAGTCGCCCGTGAACATCTCGAATTGAATGTCTTCCAAAACAGCTTCGCCATCATAGCCCGCCCACATATCTTCTATTCTTAAAATGCTTTTTGTTGGTGCCTGCATCGATTCTGTCACTTTTCAATACCTTTAAAACTTCCCATTAGTGCAAGGCGTTTTGCAAATCTCTGCCCAGAGACAGCATATTTTCAGCCCATTCGTATGCCATGGGGTCCCATTCGATGATTTCGCTGATACCTGCCTGCCTGGCAATCGACTGCGCCAAACTCATATTGCTGCCTTTTTCAACAAAAAGCACGCTGATTTGATAGTCTTCGACAGCTTCCAGGATTTTCGCCATGTCCGCGGGACCGGGTTCATTGCCACCGATTTCCACCGGAATCATGTGCAGGCCGTAGGCGTGCGCGAAGTATCCCCAGGCGGGATGCACGATCATAAAATGCCGTCGCGTGATATCCTGCAAGATGCTTGTTATTTCTTCATCAGTATTTGCGATTTCTTCAAGCAAGTTTTCTAAATTGTTGGCGTAGCTACTTTCGTTTTTGGGGTCTTGTTCAATCAGCGCATTGGCGATATTCTCCGCGATTTGCCGGGCATTGTCAGGCGAAAACCAAACGTGCGGGTCCAAAGCTTCAGCTTCGTGCTCATCGTCTTCTGTGCCGTGGTCATGGTCAGCATGATCATGTTCCTCACCTTCATCGTGATGGTGATGTCCACCAACCATCGGAATACGTTCAATGCCAGCTGAAGAGTCAACGATCTTCATCGTTGGGTTAGTTGCAATCAACTTGTCCATCCAGGCTTCTTCAAACTCGATGCCGATGGTGAAATACAAGTCACTCTTTTCCAAAAGCGCCATTTGTCCTGGTGTAGGTTCATAGGTGTGCGGGTTGTCACCCGAACCAACCAGGTTTTGTGTGATGACTAAATCGCCGGCGATGCGGTCAACGAACCACTTTTGTGGCAGAATGCTCACTGTGACTTGCATTTTTTGCGCGTCTTCTTCCAAAGTGACAGGTTTTGCCTGCGGACTGCAAGCACTAAAGAGCATGACCAAAATCAAAACGATATAGCTAAGAGATTTTCTAAACGTGAATTTCATTTTTTTGACACTCCGAACACAGACCGTAAAATTGTAGCAAATGACCCTGAACCTTGAATTGCGTCTGGGCTTCAATTTCCTGAATTAAATCAGCAAAACCCTCGCAGCCTTCAAAGCTCGCGGAGTTAAGGCATCGCTGGCACAATACATGGTGATGGTGTCCTATCCCGCCCGCCGTATAAGCGGCGCTGCCATCAGGCGCGAACACCATACACACCAAGTCGTTTTCCTGCAAGACCGCCAGGTTGCGATAGACGCTTACCAAACCCATCTGACTGCCTTGTTCAGCCAGAGCCTTATGGATCTGCATGGGGCTAAGCGCTGTTTGGGTATTGATAAGCAAATCCATCATTTGCTCTCTGGCATCCGTGATGCGATATCCGGCATTGCGTAACTTGTTTTTCCAGTCCATGATTTCCTTATTGATAATATTTTTCAATAAGCATTATAGTCCTTCGGAAATGGATGTCAAGAAAGGAAGCGTGTACAAAAGACAGGGCTGACCTTGGGTGTGAGCAAAAATTCAAGTGTGATCAGAAGGTCACACCCTAAGTTCACACACTCTAAGTTCAAACACCCTAAGTTCAAACGTGGTCTCCTGACCACGTTTTCAATTATTGTAATAAAACGAAAAATCTATTCACCTGATAATCGTTCAGCTAAAAGCACCAGCGCGTCAATAACCTGCTGAGACCCCCCAGCCGCCTGAAGCCGTTGCGCTTGTTCAATCAGTATAGACGCCGGCTGAGCTTGTTCCAAACGCATCAGGCGGTCAATCGCCCGGTTTAGTGAGCCCGTCGCTGCATACGCCAAAGCAATTTCTTCGCGGTAGATATCTTTGCCAATCGCGTCTAACTGAGCCGGTGTGGCATAGCGATTCACGGCGGGGAAAATCATCGTTGACAGGATTAAACCAATTAATAAACCAAGGATGATACCGGTCAGTAAATACCAATTCGTTTGTTTGGGTTGCTCAGTCATTCCGGCCTCGCAATATCTTCCAGTTCTCATAGACCACTAAATCAAGACTTTCTAGGAGCTTTTGCATTTGGGCCAGGTCTTCGCCCGCGTAACCATAAGCTTGCGCGTTTTGCAGGGCCTTTCCCACAAAGGTCAACAAATCCCCATGGTCCAAGCGTGCCAGGCGGTCCAGCGCCAGCATTTGGTCACCGTCAACCGCAAAACTTTCCGCGACCATCAACACGGCATCAGCTTGAAAATCTGGACGCAAGCGCGTGATGTTAACATTTTGGGGCGCTTTTGGTTTTATGACCAACCAACCCAATGCCAGGCCCAGCAGAATCCCGACGATGATGGTGATAATGAAATTACGTGATCTGTTTCTTTTCATCTGCATTCTAAGAATGCAATTTTAGTGCCAGGAAGGCAAAAACGGGTAGATGCAAGGCAAAGTTCTTAGCGTTTTATGCGCAGATACTTCAGCAGTGGTTCAATATATATGGGGTCGCACAAATCAACTGAGCGCAAGTCGCGGGGTGGGACTGGCGCTGTGCCGGAATCAGTTTTTATATTCTTTTGACTCATCCGGGCAAAAAGCTTAATCAGCGTTCGATTAAACCAACCCATCTTTTCAAAATTAATACCACTCAGGAAATAATAAAACCGGGCAGGCTTTTGCGTGTCAGGTGGAAAATTAATCCTTTCGATGCTTTTTACAAAGCCATCGTCACTGGGTGTCGCGCCGGTTGCAAAGATGACCCAGGTCTTTTTGGGGCGCTTTTCCATCCATTTTTGCACTTTGTCCAAAGCCGAAATCCGACTGGCAAACAACGGCCCACCAAACACGAGAATGTCATAGGAATCTATCGTTTCGAGATTAACTTTTTCGATGGGCAAAATATCCGCGCCTATTTCTTCAGCGATCCACCGCGCGTAACGTTCCGTAAACCCCGTTTTGCTCTTGTAAAACACCAAAACCTTTTTCATGGCACACCTCCACGATAATTTTAACGCATAAAAAATAAATCCTTGATATTCACGACGGTAATAGGAATAAAGTGTTTGGAATGCTGGTTTAGCAAGAAAACTGTGATGTGTATATAATTATCCACAGATATGCGGATGAATTTGAAACGAAAGACTGATGTTGGAAAATATGCTGTTTTTGTAGCACTGAGTGTTGTTTTAATGTTGTTTGGTTTAAATGCTTGTGGGTTAGCGTTGGAACCAGATTACAAAAAAGGGACTTTGCCTTCGCAGTTGCCGTCTATGCAGGTTTTAAATACCTTAGACATTGAAAGTGTGTCAGGGCAAACGACACCTGCCGATACAGAAACGCCAACATTATCGCCAACGCTAAACGCCAGCCAGCTTGCGTCGCTCACGCCAGAGCCAAGCATTACCCCACCGCCAACGCCGAACCCTGTTTTTTCCACGGCAGATATTGAGAATTACTCAGTCTGGCAAGTTAATCAAGAAGATGAAAATGCCAGCTTACTCAGTTTGCGGGAAATACCCAAGACTCTCATTCCATTGCCTGACGATTATAAACAAAATGCACTGCTCAAAAATTTTCTTGATTTCGTCCAAATTCTGAATCAGATCAGGCAAACAAACAGCGATACCTGGCTGGACGAACTAAAAAACACAGACTGGCATCTTGAATATCAAAAATTGACTGATCATTCCAGCACAGATTTCGCTCAAACTATAGACACTTTTAGAATAGCGAACGCAGAAAACAACGTAACGCAAGTCATCAATGACGCAGTGGGTTTGAGCGCTTTGTACGCGACCATGGATTTTGAAGACATCGGCAGCCAACAGGCGCAACGCGTTTGTGAGATTATCGCTGACCCGACACTTGAGAATAAAGCCGATCTGCTGCATGAAAACAAAGTCCAGTTTAGCTGGTTCTTTAAGACTGGGGATTATCAGGTGGGGGATATGGCAATCCTGCCAGGCGAAAACTGCGGCATGGGGCTGGTAGTGGGCAAGTCAGGTGAGCAATTACTGTTAGTCGTGCCCGATTTATTAGCGGACGGGCAAATTCAAACCATTCTGGTTGACGAACGTAGCATCGATGCCATTTTTGGCGAGATGAAATATGTCTTTCCCGGGAAAAAGGACCACTCCGCTGGCTCCGTTGTGGCGGGCTCAATGGACATTTTTAAGCCAGGGGTGACGACAACAGTCAATGCGAATCGTTATGAGAATATCCAGCTGCCTTTTGATACGATGAGTGACAGGGGCCTGTTTGACAACAATATCGTTATCACCATTGATGATTGCTACAATAATCAGCATGTCAGGGCGATATTTGAGCTCTTGAAAAATAACGGCATGAGAGCGACATTCTTTCCAAACACCAACTATTTGTTATTCGATGAAGAAACCATAAGCCTATGGAAAGAAATCTATCAGGCTGGTTTCGAAATCGGCTATCACACAACGAACCATGCCACACATCTCTCCTATGCGGAACTTGAGGAGGATTTTTGGGCTTTTACCCAACATATGCGCGCGCTGTTGGAAGATGATAGTTTTGAAATAAATTTGGTGCGCGCGCCTTATGGCGTGTGGTATGAAAACTGGTATCTCTGGTCCGCGAATAACGGGCTGATGAGTGTGGACTGGAACGTGCTCACCGAACATCAGCCTGAAAGGGCCGAACTAAGGTTACAGGAAGGTATTAGCCCGATTGTTCTTTTGCATTCAACGGCTTTTGATGTTGAGTGGCTTAACACGAATCTGAATCAGCTCATCATGCTTGCCCGTCAATATGATGGCATCGTGGGGAGTGTTTACGATTGCATTCACCGCGAATGAGCCTGCCCGCGCTTACAAATCGCGGCTGGCGAGGATATCAACTCCTGTGTCAGCAATATCCTTCAATATCACATCGCCCATTTTTACCGGGCAGGTGATATCCACGTCGCGTAAAATCGCCAGAATTTCCTGCATTTTGGCTTTGGGCACTTCAGCCGAAGTGTAAACCGGCAAAAGCGGGTGCAATCCTCCACGCGCGCGGACGGTCGTGGCGAGCATGCGTTTGGGCGTGGTGGCTTCCTGGGCGCCATAGTTTTCACCCCGCCGGCAACGGTGGCCCAAAACCTGAACGACTTCATTGCCATCAAGACGGACGATGAGTTTGCAACCCATCGGGCATGCGGTGCAGATAAAGTTTTTCTCTTCCATGCTAGGCCTCCGATTTCGCGTAAATATCCAGGAAAAGTTCGCCCGCTTTCAGGACGTCATCAAACATCGACGGGGTCAGCTTGACGCTCACCATCTCGCCAGGCCGGGCGTAACGGTCTGAGCGGCGCACGATGGACTGGCTCTCGCTGCGCACTTCAAACCAAACGTCTTCTTCAATAGGTTGCGTCACGCGGCACTGCAAAACGATAGCCTCGTCCTTTAAGGCCTGTGGGTCTAAAAACTGGGGCACGACATAACGCACATTCTTTCCCGCGTTGACTTTGATGCTTTTTTGTGGTTTTGCCAGCGTGCCATTTGCGAACAGTGCCGCGCCGTGACCGGCTTGATTGCCAGCTTCGGAAACATAATCAACCAAATCATAAACGTGTACCACATTGCCGGCCGCGAAGATGCCGGGGAAGTTAGTCTGAAAATTTTGGTCAACGACTGGCCCGCCAGTGACCGCGCTTAATAAGATACCAGCTTTTTTACTTAGTTCATTCTCAGGGATGAGACCAACCGAGAGCAAAAGCGTGTCGCAGGGGATGATTCGTTCCGTACCAGGAACAAATTGCCACTTTTCGTCCACAGCAACCGCTTCCACCGCTTCAACACGGTTTTTGCCGATGACGCGCTTGACGGTATGGCGCAGGTGCAGGGGCACGTTCCAGTCTTCCAGACATTGCACATAGTTGCGCATGAGACCGGATAGATAACTTTGCACTTCCAAAACGCTTTCAACCCTGGCGCCTTCAAGCGTCAGGCGACGCGCCATAATCATACCGATATCGCCAGAACCCAGGATGACAAAGCGTTTTCCGGGCATAAAGCCCTGCACGTTCACCCAGCGTTGGGCAGTGCCAGCGGTAAAAACACCGGCAGGTCGCATGCCAGGAATGCGAATTTGCGGGCGGGTTCGTTCGCGGCAGCCCATCGCCAGAACAATCGCTTTGGCGTCGATACTAAAGTAGCCCTTGCGCGCGCTGGAAAGCCATAACAGGCGTTCGGGGGTGATTTCCATCACCATGGTATCCAGCATAAAGTCGATTCCAAGCGCGCGGGCTTCGTCGATAAAGCGTTGCGCGTAGGCGGGACCGGGCAGGTCTTCCTTAAAGGTATGTAAGCCAAAGCCATTATGAATACACTGTAGCAAAATACCACCTGGTTCGCGGTCGCGTTCGATGACCAAAACCTTCTCCGCGCCGGCTTTTTTGGCTTCGATGGCGCTTGCCAGCCCCGCGGGGCCGGCTCCGATGACGACGACGTCATAATTATGCTTCATGGTCGCCCTCCTGGATGTCTTTGCTACGCCGGAAGAGAAAGCGCGAGCCATCGCCACGTTTGCTGACTTCCAGTTCCGATATGCCCAGTTCGCGTGCCAAAATCTGGGTGACCAGGGGCATATCGAACCCACCCTGGCAACGTCCGGTGCCCAGCCAGGTGCGGCGCTTGATGGCGTCGTAGGTCGTGGCGGGGATGGGCGCGTGGATTTCGCGCACGATTTCTGCTTCGGTGATGTTTTCGCAGCGACAGATGACCCGCGCGTAGGCTGGGTCGGTTTGGACCAAAGCCTGACGTTCTGCGTGACTCATTGTGCGAAAGCGGGGTCGGGCGGGTCGGATGGGATTGAAGTCGCTCTTTTCTTTTAGGTTTTCACCAGCGTCCTTGAGCAGTTCTACCACGTATTCGGCAATGGCGGGTGAGGCGCTCAAACCAGGTGATTCGATGCCGGCAACGTTGATAAGTCCATGAATCTCGGGGGCAATTTCAATCAAAAAGTCGGCATGATAATCGACGCCAGGCGTTTTACAAGGCGCGTTGCCCATCGCGCGCAGACCGGCAAAGGTAGCGATGGTAAAGCGCGGGTTGATGCCCGGGACAAGTTTTTGCGCGCCTTCAAGCACTTCTTGCATACCTTCGGCTGTGGTGGCGGTATCTTCTTTGTCAGCGATGATTTGCGCGTTGGGGCCGGCGATGGTGTTGCCATGTACGGTGGTAGTCACCAAAATGCCTTTGCCTTTGGCAGATGGCACCGGGAAAAGCACGTTGTTGATTTGCACATCTGCCGGGTCGAAAACGTAATATTCCCCGCGGCGGGGTGTGATTTTGAAGTCCGGATTGCTGTTGGCTAGGTGCATGACCGCGTCGGCGTAGATACCAGCGACGTTGATAATCCAACGTGCACGGAAATAGCCACGATTGGTTTTGATGCCCTTGATTTGTCCATCTTCAATAATAAAATCTTCGAAACTGGTATTAAATAAAACCGTGGCACCGTTCATTACCGCGTTTTCAGCCGTAGCGATGGTAGCTTGAAAGGGGTCAACGATTCCCGTCGTGCCCGCCCACAGCGCGCCTATCGCTGATGGGTTGATTTTAGGCTCGCGTCGTTTGACTTCATCAGCGTCAAACAGGCGCATGTCGGGTACGCCGTTTTGTTTTCCCATTTCATAAAGTGCCAAAAGGTTTGGCCATTCTTCTTCGCCGATGGCAACAACCATATCGCCGGAACGTTCAAAGGCGAAACCGAGCTCCTGAGAGAGTTGCTCAAACATAGCATTACCGCGCACGTTCAGTTTGGCTTTGAGCGAGCCGGGTAAAGGGTCGTAACCGGCGTGAATGATGGCGGTGTTGGCGGATGATGCGCCCATGCACAGGTCGGTTTCTTTCTCGATAAGCAAGAGTTTAAGCTCATAGCGCGATAGAAAGCGCGCGATCATGCTCCCCACCACGCCACCGCCGATAATGATGATGTCATACGCGTTGTTTTGCATAAAATCTCCTGTCCGTGTCCAACAATGATACGATAAATCTGTCAGGACAACAAAAATCCTGGCACGGACTCATCCCTAATTCTATGACAACTTGGTATGATTGTGTCATATTAGCGCGAATATTTTTGCCATGGATATGGCGGGAGACCATGTCCAAACCGGAAAAATATTAATAGTTCTTTCGTGGTCTCCTGACCACGACTAAGACATTCTTTCATCATTAGAATCGATGTGTACTATGGAGGCATCATGAAAAAGTATATTATCGCCATTGACCAGGGAACAACCAGCACACGCTGCGCGGTTTTCGATAAACAAGCCCGTTTGCAGGCAATCAAGCACAAGGAACATCGCCAAATTATGCCCCATGCGGGTTGGGTGGAACATGATGCCCTGGAAATCTGGAACAATGTGCTTGACCTAATCCCCGAATGTTTACAAAAAGCTTCAGCGAGTATCAAAGATATTATCGCGGTGGGCATCACAAATCAGCGCGAAACAACTGTCGTTTGGGATAGAACAACCGGATTGCCTGTCTATAACGCGATTGTTTGGCAAGATACCCGCACCGCCGATTTCATGACCGCTTTTGAAGCGACCCATGGCGCTGAAAATCTTCAAAAAAGCTTGGGTTTGCCGGCAAATCCATACTTCTCCGCCTCCAAATTGCGCTGGATTTTGGAAAACGTGCCTGGCGCGCGCCAGAAAGCCGAAGCCGGCACCTTGCTCTTTGGCACCATCGACACCTGGCTCATCTGGAAGCTGACCGAAGGCTTGCATATCACCGACGTCACCAACGCGTCAAGAACCTTTTTGATGAACATCAAGACTTTGAGCTGGGACGACGACATGCTGAAAGCCTTTGATATCCCCTGTCAGGTCCTGCCCGAGATTCGCCCTTCAAGTGAAGTTTACGGTGAAATCAGCCATCCGGTTCTCAAAGGCGTGCCCATCGCGGGCAATTTGGGCGACCAACACGCCGCACTTTTTGGGCAGTGCTGTTTTTCCCCTGGCGAAGCCAAAAACACCTATGGTACGGGCTGTTTTATGTTGATGAACACCGGCAACGAAGCCATTTTTAGCCAAAACGGTTTGCTGACCACGCTGGCCTATCAGGTGAAAAACCAGGCAGCGGTCTACGCGCTGGAAGGCTCGGTGGCGATTGCCGGCGCTTTGGTGCAGTGGTTGCGGGATAATCTGGGCCTTATTCGCACTTCGGATGAAATTGAAGAGCTGGCATTGCGTGTTGATGACAACGGGGGCTTATATTTCGTGCCGGCTTTTTCGGGGCTTTTCGCGCCGTACTGGCGGTCGGACGCGCGGGGCGTTATTGTGGGCATGACCCGCTTTAGCAATGCCGGACACATCGCACGGGCTGCGCTGGAAGCCACCGCCTATCAAACAGCTGACGTGTTCGAAGCGATGCGCAAAGACAGTGGCGTGACGCTCAGTTCGCTAAAAGTGGATGGCGGCATGGTGCGCAACCGGCTTTTGATGCAGTTCCAGGCGGATATCCTGAACATTCCCGTCCTGCGACCGATGATTGATGAAACCACAGCCTTGGGGGCGGCTTTCGCGGCGGGACTGGCAAGCGGTTTTTGGTCAGGCTTTGACGAACTCAAACGCACCTGGCAGGCGCGGGAACAATGGCTGCCAGCGATGGACGCGCGAACGCGCCAAGGCCTGTTAGCCGGCTGGCACAAGGCGATTACGCGCAGTTACGACTGGGTATAGTTATAGAATTTCGCTTCTGCTTTAATTCAATTCGTCGCTTGGTGGCAGTGCCAGGTCTTATTCCACTTCCTGCTTCTTATATTTAAGGATATAAGCCCGCACGAGAGGCACAAGAAACAGAATCAAGATGATTGTAAGCAAAAGTGCCGCTTCCGGACCGTACAAGCCACCACTGAGAACCTCTTTGCCAGCAACAGGGGAGAAGGCAAATACACTTTCCGGCATAGGGATGCCACTAACGTAAAGCCCGAAGAAGGGGCCCAAGAGAAAATTCCAGATGCTGTGGGCTGCTGAAGCCAGCCACAAGGAACCCGTCAAATCTGTTACAAAAGCAAAGATTAATCCGATTAACGCTGTATTAATCATTGCCAGGTACGAAAAGTTGTCGTTACCCAAGTGCAAAAGACCAAATAAAATAGATGGCAGGATAATACTAAGAAGTCTGCTTTTTCTGGCAATAAGTCCTTGTATCAAGCCACGAACCAAAAGTTCTTCTTTAAAACCCTGAAGGATAAAGCCTAAAAAGTACAGGATAATATTGAGAACAGTCATCTTAC
The DNA here is from genome assembly GCA_012839565.1 of Anaerolineaceae bacterium. GTDB lineage: Bacteria > Chloroflexota > Anaerolineae > Anaerolineales > Anaerolineaceae > Mesolinea. The sequence goes on along the minus strand of DUMZ01000009.1, from coordinate 7,298 downwards.
CCAAACCCTGATAGCTTAATCCACCTAATACAAGGGCCAAAATCAAGTAAGTCAAAATCATGCCACTTCCAAAGGCCAAACCCTGTAAATAATGTTTAATCCCGTACTTATCCGGCAGGTTCATGGAAACGAATCCACTGGGCAATAAAAAACGCCCGATTGCATAAAGGATAAGAATTGTTCCTACAGAAGAGAACAACATAGTGATGTTTTTGTTTGTTTGAGGGGTATCTGGACTTGTCACTTTGCCAATCCAGTTAATCCCGACTAATAAAATCAAACCGGCAAGGATAATCAAGATTCCCTTAATTATCCGCCACGCTGTCGATTCATTTTTGTTCATTATATAGGCCTCCGATAAAAAAGCTTTGTTCGGTTTTCTTTCACCTTGTTTCAACTGGCAAGGTTTTGTCCTAACCGTGTTTAAAATGCCTTTCAGCAGAATTCAATTATTCTTTAATATTGTGCCATTTTAGCAGGCCTATGTAAAATCCCAGCTTAATTTCTGTAAACTTTCTATCGGTTCTATATCCTTTCGATACTCAAAAAAACGCTTGTCCATTATCAACCCAGCAAAATATCTTTCAACAAAACCATTTTTGCATTCCATCGGGAAAGCATGTAAAAGCGCTTGACAATTAGTTAAGTTAGCTTTATAGTTCACGTCGCTTAACTATTGAAGGAAGGAATATGTCTCTCGAATTATCAAACGCTTTACACGCTTGGGCGGATTTAGCCACAAGGCAATCGATGGAAAGCAACCGCCAGTATATGCACGAACGCGGTTATAGCTTCGCGCAGATGAACAGCCTGTTTTTCATCCATCATCATGACCAAAGCAACATTAATGAACTGGCCTGTCATTTGGGCATCAGCAAGGCCGCGGCATCGCAAATGATCAATCGTTTGGTGGAATTTGGCCTGGTGAATAGGCTTGAAGACCCCCAGGATCGGCGCATAAAACTGCTTACCCTGACCGAAGAAGGGCAAGCCCTGATTCGCGGCAACCGCGTCGCGCGTCATGCCTGGATTGATGCGTTCTGTGCCTATCTAGGCGAGAAAGACACAGCGCCGATTGCTGATGCCTTGGAGACTTTGGTCGAACATTTGAAAGCTTATAAGGAATATTTAGAAGAAAAAAATCCGAGGAATGAGTAAGAATCTATGTGGCGATTAAGAAAATTTTACTATCCCTACTGGGCAAACATTCTCATTGCAGCCCTGATGGTGATCGTGGTGGCTTGGTCGAACCTGGCCTTGCCCGACTATCTTTCACAAATTGTGAACACGGGTATCCAAAAGAATGGTGTCGAACATGGCGTTCCGGAAGTGATGCGTCAGTCGACACTGGACCAGGTTTTGGCACTGATGACACCGGAGGAACAAACTGAACTCACTCAGGCTTATACCCTGGTAGAACCGGATAGCCCGGAAGCCAGTCAGTATCTCGCCAAATACCCAGTGCTTGAAACGGAAGCGGTGTATCTCTTCAAAACGACTAAAAGCAAGGATGACATAGCGCGTTTTGAAGCGCTCATGGCGAAACCGCTGGTCATCACCCAGGCTTTTAATCTCATCCAAAACGAACCGGAACAAGCCAGACAACTTTTGGGTGATGACTTCCCCTTTGATTTCGCGCAATTGCCAGCTGGCATGGACATCGCCCAAATCCTGGCGCAAATGCCTGAAGCCCAGCGTCTGGAAATGCGTCAGAAAATCGACGCGCACCTTGAAAAACTTGAAGGGACGATTCTCAGGCAAATGGCGATAACGGCAGTTACCGACGAATACAAAGCCGTTGGCATTGACATGGCCAAAATGCAACGGCAATACATCCTAAAAACCGGCGCGCAAATGATCGGTATGTCTGTTTTGGCGGTTGTCAGCTCGATTACAGTAAGCTTATTCGCGGCGCGCACCTCCACAGCCCTAGCACGCGATATCCGCGCGGCAGTCTTCAAGAAGGTGGAAAGCTTCTCAAGTGCTGAATTTGGCGATTTCTCCACCGCGTCGCTGATTACGCGCACGTCAAACGATGTTATGCAGGTGCAAATGGTCACCTTTATGGCCATTCGTATGGCTATTCAAGCTCCTATGATGGGTGTTCTGGGTGTTGTGCGTGCCATGGATAAAAGCCCGAATATGTGGTGGACGATTGCGCTGGCTGTTGTCATCCTGGTCTTGTTCATCATCCTGATCTTTTCTTTGGTAACCCCACGCTTTAAACGCATGCAAGCTTTGATTGACCGCCTAAACCTGATTATGCGCGAGAATCTCTCCGGTATTTTGGTCGTGCGCGCCTTCAACAAGCAGGGCTTTGAAATAAAACGCTTTGACCAGGCTAATCAGGATGTCGCTGAAAATATGCGTGGCATCGGACGCACGATGTCCTTCATGCACCCAGTCATGACGCTGGTGATGACCGGTGTGCAGGTGCTCGTGATTTGGGTCGGCGCGCATCAGGTGGCAAAATCGACTATGCAGGTGGGCGATTTGATGGCGTTTATGCAGTATGCCATGCAAATTTTGATGGCATTCCTGAACCTTTCCATGTTCTTCGTGATTATGCCCCGCGCGGCAGTTTCAGCGGACCGCATTCTTGAAGTACTCGACCGCGAAAACGTCATTCTTGACCCCAAAACCCCAGTTGCTTTACCCCAAACCATTCGCGGCGAGATTGAATTCCACGACGTTGATTTCCGTTATCCCGGTGGCGAGGAAGACGTTTTGCATGATATCAGCTTTAAAGCCCAACCCGGACAGGTTACCGCGGTGATTGGCTCCACAGGAAGTGGTAAATCGACACTGGTGAACCTTTTGCCCCGCCTTTTTGATGTGAGTAAGGGCAAAATTACGCTGGATGGCATCGATATTCGCGATCTGACCCAGTACGACTTGCGCGAACAAATCAGCTACGCGCCACAACGGGGTTTGCTCTTTAGCGGTACGGTGAAATCAAATCTTTCGGTGGGTAAACATGATGCCACTGAAGAAGAAATGCGTCACGCGATTGAAGTCGCTCAGGTGGCTGACTTTGTGCTCAGCGATAAAGACGGACTGGATATGGAAATTGCCCAGGCGGGTACCAACTTGTCTGGCGGGCAAAAGCAGCGTCTTTCAATTGCGCGCGCGCTGATGAAAGACAGCCCGGTTTATATTTTTGATGACAGTTTCTCGGCACTCGACTTTAAGACTGACGCCGCTTTACGCAAGGCAATAAAACCGCAAATTGCCGATAAAACGGTTTTTGTGGTCACACAAAGAGTGGCAACCGCGCGTAATTCCGACCAGATTTTGGTGCTCGACGATGGTCGGCTGGTCGGCGTGGGACATCACGACGATTTAATGGAGGATTGCCAGGTCTACCGTGAAATTGCGCAATCTCAACTAAGCGAGGAGGAGTTAGCATGAAACAACAAGACGAACTCCTGAAGGAAAAAGAAGCCGATAAGAAAAATCCCTTTGCCGCGGGTATGTCGCAAAACAACAAAGACCAAAGCAAGCGGCAAGCGCCCCGGCGTGGTCCCAGCAGATTTATGCCCGGCGAAAAAGCCCGCGACTTTAAGGGCAGTATAGGGCGATTAATTACTTACATGGGCAGATATAAATGGCTCATCTTGATTATTTTGTTTGTGGCAGCGGGTTCTTCGGTCTTTTCGATTTTCGGGCCTAAAACTTTAGGGCGCGCGACGACCGAACTTTTTGAAGGTGTCATGCGCATGGTGCGTGGCGATGCCCTGGGCATTGATTTTGCCAAAATCGGCAGTATTCTAAGCCGGGTGCTTTTGATGTACGGTTTTTCAGCTTTGTTTGGCTTGATTCAAGGGCGCGTGATGGCTGTCATTTCGGCGGATATCATCTATCGCTTGCGCAACAACCTTTCTGAAAAACTCCACCGCCTGCCACTCAGCTTTTACGACCGGGTAACCCAGGGTGAGGTGCTTTCGCGTATAACCAACGACGTTGACACCATCGGACACACACTCAACCAAAGTCTTTCGCAGATTATCACATCAGTCACAACGGTAATCGGTGTCTTAATCATGATGCTTTCCATCAACCTGACCCTGACCCTGGTGGGCTTGACGGTGATACCGCTTTCGCTGCTGATGATTCGCTTTGTGGTTAGCCGTTCGCAGGGCTATTTCCGCAAGCAGCAAGCCTATTTGGGGCATATCAGCAGCCATATTGAAGAAATGTACGGCGCGCATGTCGTGCTCAAGACCAACAACGGCGAAGAAGCCAGCATCGAACATTTCGATACCTTGAACACCGAGTTGTACGACAGTTCCTGGCGCGCGCAGTTTATCTCGCACATTATGATGCCCATGATGCGTCTTTTCAGCAATCTGGGTTATGTGGGAGTCGCCATGGTGGGTGGCTATTTGATGGTGCAAGGCAAACTCAACCTGGGCGATATCCAGGCTTTTATTCAGTATCTCAACTCTTTCCACGGCCCGATGCAGAACATTGCCAACATTTCAAACATTTTGCAACAAACCGCGGCGGCAGCGGAACGCGTTTTTGAGTTCCTGGACGAAGAAGAAGAAATCCCTAATCCCGAAGAACCCGCGGTGCTGGAAACGGTTGAAGGGCACGTTGAATTTAAGGATATCTGCTTTGGCTATGACCCAAATGTGCCGGTCATCAACAACTTCTCTTTGGATGTCAAACCCGGTCAGCAAATCGCGATTGTTGGACCCACCGGCGCGGGCAAAACGACCCTGGTCAAGTTGCTCATGCGCTTTTATGAACTGGGTTGTGGCGAAATTTTGATAGATGATATCAATATTAAAACGATGACGCGCGAAGATTTGCGCTCAAAGTTTGCCATGGTTTTGCAGGATACCTGGCTCTTTAATGGCTCCATTATGGAAAATATCCGCTATGGCAGACAAGATGCCACTGATGAAGAAGTGATGCAAGCCGCGGATATGGCTTATGCGGACCACTTCACGCGCACTTTGCCGGGTGGCTACAACTTTGAAATTAACGAAGACGCCACCAACGTCTCCGCTGGACAAAAACAGTTGCTTACGATCGCGCGGGCGGTGCTGAAGGACGCGCCTATCCTGATTTTGGACGAGGCGACCAGCTCGGTGGATACGCGTACGGAATTGTTGATTCAAAAAGCGATGACCAAACTCATGCGCGGGCGCACTTCGTTCGTTATCGCGCATCGCCTTTCGACGATTAAAAACGCCGACCGCATTTTGGTCTTGCGCGATGGTAACATCGTGGAAATCGGCAAGCACGATGAGCTTTTGGACCGCCAGGGCTTTTACGCGGAACTGTATTACAGTCAGTTTGTGAAACAGGCAGAATAAAACTTGGATTGCGCTAAAGCGTGATTGCGAAATCATGCTTTAGCAAGTCCTTAAATAAAGTAGAAACCCACCTGACCGGTACACCCGGTCAGGTGGGTTAAATACTCGTCTTGATGTCTTTCAAATTTCTCGCCGTGGGCAACCCTAAAACCGTTCCCACGTGGTCTCCTGACCACGTTTTGTCATGGTCGGGAGACCACATAGAGAAAAGCACTCGACACGCAAGCAGTGGTGGAAGGTTTATTATGCTCGCCCCGGCGTCTCGCCGCGGGCTGCAAAAGCAAAAAGAATGAAATCTATGTCGGAAAAACAACGAAAAAGGCATAAGCACAGGTTTTTGAAAAATGATTATCATTTAAGACAGAAGGTTATTGAGGGATAACAAACCTCTTTCAAAACCACAAAAATCATATTATGATATTCACAATACCAAACCATTCATCAGGAAGTATTTATGAGTAAACCAACAAAACTGCAAAAATCGCATAGAAATGTCATCATTCTCGGAATAGCGTTGCTGCTTATCTGGGCCGCAGCTGAGGCTGGTATAAAGTATCTCCAGTCAAAACCCGTGCCAGCAGAAGCGAACCTTAACATCATCCTTAATAAAGCATCCACCAGTTATAAAAACTGGCAGGACCTTTACGGTCAGGCTGAAATTGTCTGGAAACGCTCCGATGAAACACAAAGCTATTTGGTCAGTTTTGACTTCGATTTACCCGATTCTGCCAGCGTGAATACCGAAGACCTTAATGGCGGTAATAATGGTGGCAAATGGGCTTTCCGCCGGGATGGCACAGTCACGCTAACCGATGGCAATCAAAACGAAAGCCAGGAAGCCATTCCGCCCAGTCTGAAGCAATACCTGGATAATGGCCAGGTGTTTGAAGCTAAAAATACGGACTCTATGCATCCCTTCGCTATGGCAATCCCTTCACCTGTTGGTGAGATTCTGTTCTCAAGCTGGATTAGCCAAAAACTGAACCCGCAAAACACAAGTTTGCTTGGCGAAGAAAATATCTCAAACCGTAAAGTATGGGTTTTAGAGGCGAATTTGGAAGCTGGCGAAAGCTACAAACTGTGGGTTGACCAGGAAACCGGCATCTTGCTTCGGGCTTATCATCAAATAAGCGAAGATTTCAGCATGGAACTGCTCATTACCAGGATCAGTCAATTTGAACAGTACAACGCGAACGCTCAAAGTCTATTAAAAGGAACGGGTGAGTAAATTCTCAGTTAGGCGTATTTAGCTTGTACCAGGCTAACAAATCTAAACAAAGCGGTTTGCAAAACGCAAACCGCTTTCTATATATAGTGTCAATACCTCGAAGGGTCGGGGGCGTGTTTCTCTATTCCGCTCCTGCCGGCGTCTCGCCGAGCAAATTCAGCGCTATGAGCCTAAAGACTAAAGTGATTTTTCTTGTATTTGTTCGGTCATGGCCTCCTGTCCATGAACTGTGAATCGGTATTCATTGCCCGCGGCGGGACGCCGGGGCGAGCGGGGCTGATGAAGGGGTGAGTGCTCGTTTCTACTAATAACAGGGAGAAAGGTTTTACCATGAAACAATATGAGTATCAATACCCCGAAGGGTCGAGCGCTCGTTTCTACCCTTTGAAATGCCGTTCGATGGGTACATTAACCATTCTGCGTATCAATACCCCGAAGGGTTGGGGGCGTGTTTGTACTGCCACTTTGTCTATTTTACTTCATATTCTGTTTTTACTGCCAAATGTCGCCATTATATTTAAAATTTTGTTGCCCGCGACGGCACGCCGGGGCGAGCGGGGTTGGTAAAGGGTCGAGCGCTTGTTTTTACGCTGGGATGAGCGCGCTTGAAGAAACTTTGTTGATGCAGTATCAATACCCCGAAGGGTCGGGGGCGTGTTTGTACTGCCACTTTGTCTATTTTACTTCATATTCTGTTTTTACTGCCAAATGTCGCCATTATATTTAAAATTTTGTTGCCCGCG
>DUMZ01000008.1 GCA_012839565.1 Anaerolineaceae bacterium | reverse complement strand
TTAAGTTGACTTAAGAATGCAATATTGTGTTCTCGAAATGCTTCAAACCTGTCTTTGTCCCCTGAAACAAATGCTTTACTTAACTTCCTAAGCCAATATAGCCAGGAAGACCTCATCACACACCCTCAAATCCTGGCAAAACGTGATGAAATTCTGAAAGCGACGGGTTTTCTGACATTCCAATATGAACCCACCAAAAAACTAATTGCCAATTTAAAAACAGTTCGCAAAGCTGTAAGTTCCCAGTGGGAAGATTCGGGCGAAGATGCTGTCAAAGCACAATGTTTAATCACAGGGCAAATTGCTCCAGTTCAGCGCCTACATGCAGCGATAAAAGGTGTAAAAGATGTACAGTCAGCTGGAGGCTCTATCGTTTCATTCAATGACCGTGCTTATGAATCATATGGAAAAGAACAAAAACAGGGTTTGAACGCGCCAGTCAGTACATCCGCTGCTTTTGCCTATACCACCAGTCTCAACTATCTCTTATCGCCTGAAAATCCACACAAAAAACTTCAGCTTGGCGATTCTACAGTGGTCTACTGGGCAGAAAGCACAAACCCCACCTACGAAAACCTGTTCCAGGCCATCATCGATCCACAATGGGATATTGAAACAAGCCCTGAAGATGAGCAAACGCAAAACACAAGGTATGATCACGAAACAACTTCCATCCTTCAAAAAATTGCAGGAAGTATCCGCGATGGTCTGCCAATTGACTTCAACGCCCTTGATGAAAACTTAGATCCATCAACCAAATTTCACGTCTTGGGTTTGGCACCCAACGCCGCCAGAATTTCCATAAGATTCTATGAAACCGCCCCATTCTCAAAAATCTTATCCCGTCTGATACAGCATCACGAAGATATTTCCATGGGTCAAGATCGCCCTTGGTCGGTATGGAGACTACTTAAAGAAACCATTTCGCCAAAAGCCAGCAAACAAGAGGCGTCTCCTCTTATGGCCGGTGCCATCATGCGCTCTATACTAACCGGTTTGCCCTACCCCATGGCTCTCTATTATGCAATTTTAAATCGGGTACGTGCCGATTCTGATGACCCGACCAAAGGAGTTTACAAAATCAGCGCTATCAAAGCAGGCATCATTAAAGCATGTCTCCTGCGCAAAGCGCGCCAACAAAACAACACACATTTACAGGAGATTTTAACTATGTCGCTTAATCCACAGTCCACCAATCAAGCCTATCTCTTAGGCCGTTTATTTGCCGTCCTTGAAAAAGCGCAAGAAGATGCCGCTTCACCTAACAAACTGAATGCGACTATCAAAGACCGCTATTTCACAGCAGCCAGTGCCAATCCTGCCAGCACCTTTCCTGTTCTTTTACGCTTGTCGCAACACCACATTTCAAAATCGGAATGGGGAAGAATTTCCGAAATAAGAATCGGCGAAATCATGGAACTTTTAGATATTGATGATACGCCCTTCCCAAAACGCCTCAGTCTTGACGAACAAGGCATATTCATCCTTGGTTATTACCATCAACGTAATGACTTCTATAAATCCAAAAAACAAGAACCATCAGCAGAGCTTGAAAGCTCCGACATTACCCAAACAGAACTATTCTAAACAAACAGGAGTTAAAAAATGGAAAACAAAACCCCACTAAGCAACCGTTACGAATTTGTCCTTTTTTATGATGTTGAAAATGGCAACCCCAATGGTGATCCAGATGCCGGCAATATGCCCCGCATTGACCCGGAAACCGGTTATGGCATCGTCACCGATGTTTGTCTCAAACGAAAAATCCGTAACTATGTCGACATCATCAAATCAGACCAGCCCGGCTTTCAAATCTACGTAACCGAAGGTATTGCGCTCAATAGCCAGCATCTCAAAGCTTATACTGAGACCAATACGCCCTTGCCCAAACAAGCCAAAAACGTTCCAGCAGACGATTTGCAAAAAGTACGCAAATGGATGTGCGACAACTTTTACGATGTCCGCACTTTTGGCGCCGTCATGACAACAGGCGTTAATTGTGGTCAGGTTCGTGGTCCTGTGCAACTCAACTTTTCGCGCAGTCTAGACCCTATCATGCAACAAGAAGTAACCATCACACGTGTTACCGTAACCCGCCCAGAAGACGAGAAAACTACCGAGATGGGCCGCAAACACATCGTGCCTTACGCTCTCTACCGCGTTGAAGGTTACATCTCTCCCGCTTTGGCTAATCATGAAAACAAAGGCACTGGCTTCTCCGAAGAAGATCTCGAACTCCTGTGGCTGGCGCTCGAAAACATGTTTGAATTCGATCGTTCCGCTTCGCGTGGCAAAATGGCATCGCGTAAACTCTTCATCTTCAAGCATGACTCGGATCTGGGCAACGCGCCGTCACACAAACTCTTCGATCTCATCACCCACGAACTCGATCAAAACAAGGTCGTACCACGCCAGTTCTCAGATTACACCATCCATGTAGATCGCGATAATATTCCCCAGGGAGTGAAACTCATCGAAAGACTCTAAACACATGACAGAAACAGACGACCTTCTCGCCCTTTCGGGCATCCAACACTTTCTCTTTTGTCGCCGGCAATGGGCATTAATCCACATCGAAAAACAATGGGTAGACAACTATCTCACCGTGGAAGGCAATCAGCTTCACGAAAACGTAAACGACCCCTTCTTCACAGAAAGCCGTGCAGGAACCATTAGCTCCCGCTCAATTTCTGTCCGTTCCAACAAACTGGGTATCATCGGCGTTTGCGATCTCGTCGAATTTTCGCCATCACCCAATGGTTTCTCCCTGCCTGGGCGGGAAGGTCGCTTTCAAGCTGTTCCTGTGGAATACAAACGTGGCATCCCCAAAGAAGGCAACTTTGACGAAGCCCAGCTTTGCGCCCAGGCCATCTGCCTTGAAGAAATGCTCGCAACCACTATCGAAAATGGCTATCTCTATTATGCCAGGCAACGCCGGCGCACCCCCGTAACCTTCACCGATGAACTCCGCCAAACCGTCATTAAAGCCACTGCCGAAATGCACCAACACTACCGACGCAACTACACACCAAAAGTCAAACCTCAAAAGCACTGCAAATCTTGTTCGCTCGTCGAAATATGTTTACCCAAACTTCAAAACCAAACAAATAGCGTTATCAACTACATCACCGCCCACCTGGAGGAAGACGAATGAGAAAACTTGCCAACGTACTCTATGTAACCAGCCCAGACTCCATCCTGGGGATTGAAGACGAAGCCTTAACCATCAAACGCGAAGACCAACCCACTAAAAAACTCCCCTTGCTCAACCTTCAGGGCATCGTTTGCTTCAACTATGTTGGCGTTAGCCCCTTTTTGATGGGCGAATGCGTAAAACGCAATATCGGGCTAACCTTTCTCACCCCCAATGGCCGCTTTTTGGCACGGGTTAATGGGCCAGTCTCAGGTAACGTACTCCTGCGAAAAAAACAATATGCCACTTCCGAAGACCCAGAAATAAGTCTCCAAATCGCCAAAAACTGTGTCATCGGAAAAATCTACAACCAACGCAAAGTACTCCAGCGCGCAAGGCGCGACCACGCACTTCTGCTGGCCACAGCCCAGTTCGATACCATCATTCAGGAACTCAAAGAACTCCTAAAAACCGTACCCCAGGCCACCACAAAAGCCGAACTAATGGCCATAGAAGGTAACGCCGCCCGACGCTACTTCTCACTGTTCGACCAAATGATTTTCCACCAAAAAGACCACTTCTTCTTCAAAGACAGAAACCGTCGTCCCCCAACCGACCCGATGAACGCGGTACTGTCCTTTCTGTATGTCCTGCTGGCAAACGAAACCGCTTCCGCGCTTGAATCTGTCGGGCTTGATGCTTATGTAGGCTTTTATCATACCGACCGCCCTGGCAGGAAATCACTCGCGCTTGACATCATGGAAGAACTCCGCCCCGTGCTGTGCGACCGCCTGGCACTCACCTTGGTCAACCGCAAACAAATCACCGGTCAAGGTTTCACCATCAAAGAAACAGGTGGCGTACTCATGGACGACGACACCCGCAAAACGGTCATCGTCGCCTGGCAGGAAAAGAAAAAAGAAGAATTCACCCATCCCTTCATGAAAGAAAGACTCCCCTACGGCTTATTGCCCCATGTGCAAGCCCTCTTGCTCGCCCGTCACCTTAGGGATGACCTTGAAGCCTATCCCCCATTCTTGTGGAGTTAACCATGCTGGTAGTAATCACTTACGACGTCAACACCGAAAGCGCAGGCGGACAAAAACGCCTGCGCAGAGTGGCCAAAGCCTGCCAAAGCTATGGTCAACGCGTGCAAAACTCCGTGTTTGAGTGTCTCATCGACACCGCCCAGCTTAAAACACTCCAGGCACGATTAGAAAAAATAATCGATAAAGAAAAAGACAGTCTGCGATACTACTTCTTAGGTAACAACTGGAAGAACAAAGTCCGCCATGTTGGCGCGAAAAAAGTAACCAGCATGGACGAAACACTGATAATGTAACCTGCGAAACTCAAGTGAACATCTTTCATAGGCAAAGGTTCGCGCGAAAAAAGCATGGATATCGGCAAAAAACAGCACCTTAACAATAAAATATCAAAAAGGTGAATTGTAAAATCGGCACATATACTGGTAAAATAAAGATAAGCAAGTAAATCTTGCGGTCGCCTCCCGCGTGGAGGCGTGGATTGAAACATCTTTCGGCTCCCCACTTTAATCGGATAGGGTCGCCTCCCGCGTGGAGGCGTGGATTGAAACTTTGGCTAGCAGATCGCGAACAAATACTGACATTGGTCGCCTCCCGCGTGGAGGCGTGGATTGAAACAGTGTCTGGAAAGCCGCGTTGGTGAAAGGACTGGGTCGCCTCCCGCGTGGAGGCGTGGATTGAAACCACCGCAATAGTCCATAACCGCGCGTAATCGTTCCGTCGCCTCCCGCGTGGAGGCGTGGATTGAAACCTTAGCGAAGTTGCCAGCATACTGCTCGGTGTTTGTCGCCTCCCGCGTGGAGGCGTGGATTGAAACACGGATAACCGCCCGACTTAGCGCCACAACGCCACGTCGCCTCCCGCGTGGAGGCGTGGATTGAAACACTAAGCTTGAGCGGGGATCGGCGAGGGTGAAGCCAGTCGCCTCCCGCGTGGAGGCGTGGATTGAAACAGGGAATAACACCGACCAGCTCCCATCCATGAGCCCGTCGCCTCCCGCGTGGAGGCGTGGATTGAAACGCGGTAATAAAGGACGCCATGAACGAGCAGGAAGTCGCCTCCCGCGTGGAGGCGTGGATTGAAACATGGCGGGGACGCCATGAACGAGCGGAAAGGACCAGTCGCCTCCCGCGTGGAGGCGTGGATTGAAACTATGGCAACCCGGCTACGCAATGCAATGGCTTTTGTCGCCTCCCGCGTGGAGGCGTGGATTGAAACACCTTTATGCCCTGTGTAGTGCTTCAGGGCGTGTCGCCTCCCGCGTGGAGGCGTGGATTGAAACCAGCCGCGCCGTAGCGCATTTCGCGCTCTGCACCATGTCGCCTCCCGCGTGGAGGCGTGGATTGAAACAAGCCAGAACCATTTGAAAAACGCCTTTACATTACGTCGCCTCCCGCGTGGAGGCGTGGATTGAAACAATAAAACTTGCTATAATCAGACTGGGCACGCCGTCGCCTCCCGCGTGGAGGCGTGGATTGAAACAACTACCACGGATGGCGATTGGTGAAAATCACCGTCGCCTCCCGCGTGGAGGCGTGGATTGAAACCACGGTGCAGCGGCGTGACTTCACGCCATGCCGTCGCCTCCCGCGTGGAGGCGTGGATTGAAACAACATCAGCGTCGCCTGAGTTCAACCAGTCCACAAAGTCGCCTCCCGCGTGGAGGCGTGGATTGAAACAAGAAAGCAACTAAGAAGCAAGTCAAGGCGCGTATGTCGCCTCCCGCGTGGAGGCGTGGATTGAAACGAGTTCCAGAACGTCAAAATCGAAATAATCAGAGGTCGCCTCCCGCGTGGAGGCGTGGATTGAAACGAGCGCGATGTTGACGGCTACGAATGCACAATGTCGCCTCCCGCGTGGAGGCGTGGATTGAAACAGTGTCTTCTGGAGCACTTTCTTTTATTCGCCAGTCGCCTCCCGCGTGGAGGCGTGGATTGAAACGCCACTTGCTGGTGCGCTTGGAAAAATTCAGGGCGTCGCCTCCCGCGTGGAGGCGTGGATTGAAACAAGCCTGCGAACACAGAAACGCCCAACAGTGCAGTCGCCTCCCGCGTGGAGGCGTGGATTGAAACATTAGCCCCGCGCCAAAAAATGTGATCGAAGTCGCCTCCCGCGTGGAGGCGTGGATTGAAACGCTTATTTCTGACGTGTTACCGAGTATCCTGGTCGCCTCCCGCGTGGAGGCGTGGATTGAAACACCGCCAATAGCTCCGTGCCACTCACCAGCACAGTCGCCTCCCGCGTGGAGGCGTGGATTGAAACCACGCGCGCCTGCAAATCCTCCTCCGAATACCGCAGTCGCCTCCCGCGTGGAGGCGTGGATTGAAACACAACGCCAACTGCGACATGTTCAGTCTCTCCAAGTCGCCTCCCGCGTGGAGGCGTGGATTGAAACCCAGCCATACCTTTGTACTGATCACCCGTGATCGTGTCGCCTCCCGCGTGGAGGCGTGGATTGAAACCAGTGCCTTTTGCGCGCTCATCCAGGTTTCTTCGTCGCCTCCCGCGTGGAGGCGTGGATTGAAACATCGTTTCCAACAACATCTGTTGATGCCGTAATGTCGCCTCCCGCGTGGAGGCGTGGATTGAAACCTTTTCCTCCATATCCGCCCCATGCCGTATCGTGTCGCCTCCCGCGTGGAGGCGTGGATTGAAACATCGACCTGACAGAGCGCATTGATCCCGGGGTTGTCGCCTCCCGCGTGGAGGCGTGGATTGAAACCTTTGCTCCATCTACCGTTTTAACGGTACCTGTTGTCGCCTCCCGCGTGGAGGCGTGGATTGAAACAGGGCGTGATGCGTGGCTATCCCGTGCAGAACCGTCGCCTCCCGCGTGGAGGCGTGGATTGAAACAAAATAGCGGTCGCCACGCTTGTCAAACAAGGGCTGTCGCCTCCCGCGTGGAGGCGTGGATTGAAACGGCTTGACAAACCGACGCTCTAACCAGTTGAACTAGTCGCCTCCCGCGTGGAGGCGTGGATTGAAACAAGATGACCGCGTCGGACAACAGCGGTGTGAATACGTCGCCTCCCGCGTGGAGGCGTGGATTGAAACATCGTCGTTTTCGAGTAAAAGTATTAGTTCTTTGTCGCCTCCCGCGTGGAGGCGTGGATTGAAACAAGGTTTGAATTGGCAAGGTTATCCAGCTTACCAAGTCGCCTCCCGCGTGGAGGCGTGGATTGAAACTTGCTGGTTGTCGTCCTGGGTGTTGTCGTCCTGGTGTCGCCTCCCGCGTGGAGGCGTGGATTGAAACCGTTGTCAATTTTGGGGCTGTTGGGTAGTCGTCGCCTCCCGCGTGGAGGCGTGGATTGAAACATCAACACATCAGCCACCTGGCAAGCCATCGAAGAGTCGCCTCCCGCGTGGAGGCGTGGATTGAAACATCGCAAAAGCGATAAAATACCGGCTTATTATCCCGTCGCCTCCCGCGTGGAGGCGTGGATTGAAACACTGAAAGTGCGATTTTTGCAGCGCAATTTTCGGCATGTCGCCTCCCGCGTGGAGGCGTGGATTGAAACAGCCTGAGCACGCCCAACAAGCTATCCCAGCGCAGGTCGCCTCCCGCGTGGAGGCGTGGATTGAAACAGGAAAGGCTGGCACATGACGCGCTTGGAATGGCAAGGTCGCCTCCCGCGTGGAGGCGTGGATTGAAACGCAAATAGCGCGAATACGTCCATCTCGCCTCGGTGGGTCGCCTCCCGCGTGGAGGCGTGGATTGAAACAGCAAGTCCGATACGTTGATTTGCCAGTCGTCCGGCAAGTCGCCTCCCGCGTGGAGGCGTGGATTGAAACAAGCCAGCGACATCAAAAGAAATGCAGACAGTAGTGTCGCCTCCCGCGTGGAGGCGTGGATTGAAACCAGCGATTGGTATCGATGTAATTCGACGTAACGCCAGTCGCCTCCCGCGTGGAGGCGTGGATTGAAACAGTAAAAAATGGGACGAAATAAAGAAAAAGGTTGAAGGTCGCCTCCCGCGTGGAGGCGTGGATTGAAACTAATCACATCGTCATAACTCATCTCAACACTCCCTGTCGCCTCCCGCGTGGAGGCGTGGATTGAAACAGTTGTCCGTCCCAGCGCGCGTCTCGAATTGCCGTCGCCTCCCGCGTGGAGGCGTGGATTGAAACAGTATTTCCAAATAGTTATACACCTGTTCCAGCGTTGGTCGCCTCCCGCGTGGAGGCGTGGATTGAAACCAGCCGTCATCAATGGCTTGGTCTAATAACGCCATGTCGCCTCCCGCGTGGAGGCGTGGATTGAAACAATCGTCTTCCGACTGTGGCAGCTCGCACAAGTCGCCTCCCGCGTGGAGGCGTGGATTGAAACGGGTGCATCAGCAAGCGTAAAAATATCGCGCGCTCGTCGCCTCCCGCGTGGAGGCGTGGATTGAAACCGCTATCCGTGCCGCTTGAAAGTCACCCGAATTGCAGTCGCCTCCCGCGTGGAGGCGTGGATTGAAACTTCCACGATGTGAAGGTGATTTAGATGACTGGGTCGCCTCCCGCGTGGAGGCGTGGATTGAAACCGCTATCCGTGCCGCTTGAAAGTCACCCGAATTGTCGCCTCCCGCGTGGAGGCGTGGATTGAAACAACGTGCATATGTCAAATAATGTGACCGATGAGTCGCCTCCCGCGTGGAGGCGTGGATTGAAACAGCAGACGGCTCAAGCTACGAGTTCGAGAGCGTGTCGCCTCCCGCGTGGAGGCGTGGATTGAAACAGCTAATAATCCACTCGCATATCTTCTTGATATGTCGCCTCCCGCGTGGAGGCGTGGATTGAAACATCATGCCCGACCCTTATCTTTACGGCAATTTGTCGCCTCCCGCGTGGAGGCGTGGATTGAAACCGCTGGGAAGGTGAGCCGATGAACTCACGCTCAGTCGCCTCCCGCGTGGAGGCGTGGATTGAAACATCACGCGCGAGGGTGACACGGTGTACGGGGGCAGTCGCCTCCCGCGTGGAGGCGTGGATTGAAACACGTGGTGAATCATTTGCAATTCTGTTGCATGGCGTCGCCTCCCGCGTGGAGGCGTGGATTGAAACCTGGTCGTTAGCACCCTGGATAAGCGCGTTGGTCATGTCGCCTCCCGCGTGGAGGCGTGGATTGAAACAGCTATTGTCGCCATGTGCTACCTCATCTCCGCGTCGCCTCCCGCGTGGAGGCGTGGATTGAAACCGTTACGTCCACCATGTCAAGGGTGATACCGGGTCCGTCGCCTCCCGCGTGGAGGCGTGGATTGAAACTTGTAACAATTCAGCATAAAGCTGAATATCACCAGTCGCCTCCCGCGTGGAGGCGTGGATTGAAACAGCACTGATGCTATATTCAGTTGCCACGTCAATGTCGCCTCCCGCGTGGAGGCGTGGATTGAAACACCGCCACTGTAACCGTTGTTTGGATCCAGCGCGAGTCGCCTCCCGCGTGGAGGCGTGGATTGAAACAACCAATCCATCAAAATAACTCCTGTGCTACTAATGTCGCCTCCCGCGTGGAGGCGTGGATTGAAACGGTTAACTTGTATTGTAGTTCGTAAAATGGATAAGTCGCCTCCCGCGTGGAGGCGTGGATTGAAACGCGCCAACGATTGATGAACTGGTGGCGATGACGCGCGTCGCCTCCCGCGTGGAGGCGTGGATTGAAACAAAAATTTGCGGGTAGTAGACGGGCATCTTATCGCGTCGCCTCCCGCGTGGAGGCGTGGATTGAAACGGATTAGCGCAATTTGTTGTAGGTGGCACGGTAACGGTCGCCTCCCGCGTGGAGGCGTGGATTGAAACAGTTGCCACGTCAATATGATTAAAATCGTTGTTAGTCGCCTCCCGCGTGGAGGCGTGGATTGAAACCAGTAAAGAAACAAGATGATATTACCACGCAGGTTTGTCGCCTCCCGCGTGGAGGCGTGGATTGAAACAATGATGTTATTCATCGCTCAACACCCTGTCTATGTCGCCTCCCGCGTGGAGGCGTGGATTGAAACCATCCGTCAGGCGTGGCTATCGGTGTGTCTATATCCGTCGCCTCCCGCGTGGAGGCGTGGATTGAAACGTGTAATAAGCGCGACTGATTTTAGACCTGTCAGGTCGCCTCCCGCGTGGAGGCGTGGATTGAAACTAATACACCACCAAAACCAATGCCAAGCGGTTTCGTCGCCTCCCGCGTGGAGGCGTGGATTGAAACAAGCGTGTTAGGGATTACGCCATTGTTTGCTTCGTCGCCTCCCGCGTGGAGGCGTGGATTGAAACTATGTGTTGATGAGTAAAAAAGCAGATGAATATCGAGTCGCCTCCCGCGTGGAGGCGTGGATTGAAATAACAAGTAAATTGTTTCAAAATTTGCCGCTTTTGTCAGTTTTCGCGGTAGTATTTGCTATTTAAAAAGCTTGCCAGCTCCCATCACCTCCCGATTTGCCCAGAGGTTTCGCCTTAGATGAATTTAACGTTACAATAGTATCGTTAAGATATTTACTTATCGGAGGTTGTTATGGACCCATTACTCTTAATCGCTATTGCAATCGTGTTGGTGCTGTTGATTATCGTGGCTATCGCCCTGATGCGCGCCGCGCAGTTTCCCATCAACATCGAAGAGCCCGCCGAAATGGCGCTGCCTAAAGTTGATGGCGAGCAGGTTGCCAAACATTTGGGGCTTGCCATCCAGCACAAGACCATCAGCGACCCAGACCCCAGCAAAACTGACCCGCAACCCTTTATCGGATTGCATAATCTGTTGCACACGCTTTATCCAGCCGTGTTTGAGCAGCTCCATGAGGAACTTGTCAACCAGCATTCTATCCTGCTGACCTGGAAAGGCAATGACCCCACGCTGGACCCCATCCTGTTCGCCGCGCATTTGGACGTTGTGCCCGCCGAAGAAGGCGAGGACTCGCCCTGGACCTACCCGGCCTTTAGTGGCGCGCTCGCCGAGGGCTACGTGTGGGGACGAGGCGCGCTGGACACCAAATGCACCGTGATCGGCATTTTGGAAGCGGTAAACAATCTTCTGCGCGAAGGATTTAAACCGGAACGCACGGTTTATCTCGCCTTTGGGCACGACGAAGAAGTTTCGGGCACTTATGGAGCCAAAGTTATCGCGAAACTTTTGGAAGAGCGTGGCATTCAACTCGCCTTTTTACTCGACGAAGGTGGTTATATCAGCACGGGTTTCCTGCCGGGCGTCAATGTGCCCGTTGGACTGATCGGTGTGGCTGAAAAAGGGCATGTAACGCTCAAACTGCGCGCGGAAGTGAAAGGTGGCCACAGCGCCTACCCGCCCAAAGACACCGCCATCGGCGCGCTGAGCCTGGCCATCGCCGCGCTTGAAGCTAACCCCTTCCCGCAAAGCCTGGACATGGTTGAATTTATGATGAGTTTCGTGGGCAAGCAACTGCCCTTTGGTCTGCGCTTGGCACTCGCCAATCCCTGGCTCTTTGGCAACGCGATAAAGCGAAAAGCCAGCACCAACCGCCATCTGAACGCGATCACCCGCACGACACTCTCGCCGACTATTATTCACGCCGGCGACGCCGAGAACGTCCTGCCATCGGTGGCGGAAGCTATCATCAACATTCGCATTATGCCCGGCGAAACGCTGGCAAGCACCTATGAATATGTGCGCGATTTGGTTGCCGACGATGTGGTTAGCGTGTTGCCCGCCTATGGCGATCAGCTTATGGGCGACCACAGCTGGGACCCTGTGGAAGTTTCGGACATTGATTCGCCACATTTTCATATCCTGTATCAGCTCATCCGCGCCGCTTTCCCCGGCGCGCAAGCCACGCCTATTCTCATGCCTGGCGCGACCGACGCGCGGCATTATCGCAACGTGTGCAAGCGCACTTTCCGCTTTACGCCAATCATGGTTGGCCCGGAAGAATCCAACCGCACACATGGCGTTGACGAGCGCCTTTCGTTCGAAAATGCCGGCCGAATGGTGGCGTTCTTCCAGTTGCTTATCCAAAACATGAGCGCTTTGAGCGCCGAAGAAGAACTGGCATATAGCGCCCCTGATGATGTGCTGGAGGAGACTTTTGAACAGAAAGCTATTCGGGAGATGAACGAAGCCTTGCCCACGCGTCCGATGCGCCAGACACCCCCCGCCACTGCTGTTTTTGAACCTGCGGAACCTGAACCCGTTGATGACGACACGGATACGGACCTGGATGTCAGCTTTGACGATGCTTTTGACGACACTTTTGACGACACTTTTGATGACGACGCCCCGCTCAAAACCAAACCACTGAAGAAAGACTAATCTTTATGCCCAAAGCTAAGAATAACAACAAATATCTCGCCATTGTGCTCGTTTTGGCAGTCGTCTTTTTCTCCATCATTGTACTGATGGAATGTATTTTGCTGCGTGGGATTAACTCGGGCCAGTTTCTAAGCCAGGAGCCACCAGGACTTGCGGAAAACCTGCCAGCCCAGTCCCCGCAAGCCAGCCCAAGCCCTGTACCAGCAAGCGCTGAACCCGAGGAAAGCGAGCCAACACCCGAAGCCATCGTTACCCCCACGCCTGAACCAACACCCGAGCCAACGCCATCGGTCACACTCGAACCCGAAATAGCGCAAATGATGGACCAAATTGAAGAACAAATTAGCGAAGTGCGCCTTTTGGAGATGAGCGAAAGAATCCCGCGCAAGGTCTATAGCCGAGACGAACTGAGAGAATTCGTGCGCGAAGAAATGCTTGAAGACCTTGATGAAGAGGCCGAATCAAATAACGTGCGCTTTTATAACCTTTTGGGGCTTCTGCCCGAGGGGCTTGAAATGAAGACCTTGCTTGAGGATCTTTATTCAGAGCAAATCGCGGGCTTTTACACAATTGAAGATCGCGAAATGGTCGTTGTAGCAGGCGATGAATTTGGCATCAGCGAACGCCTTACCTACGCCCACGAATACGTTCACGCTTTGCAATATGCTAATTTTGACATCGAAAACGGTCTTGGCTACAACGAAGACGATTGCCAGGAAGACTCCGAGCGTTGTCTGGCCATTCAAGCCTTGATTGAAGGTGACGCCAACTTAAGCCAGTTCCTGTGGTTTGAAAACCATGCCACACGCGCGGATATCATGGAACTCATTCTCAGTTTCGAAGAGAACGAAAGCCATGTTTTGGACTCCGCGCCGGCTTATCTGACCACATCCATGATGTTCCCTTATGAACAAGGCACCGCTTTTGTTCAGTACCTTTATAGCATAAACGGCTTTGACACCATCAACGAAGCATTCACCACCACACCACCCGTCAGCGCGGAGCAAATCATGTTCCCCGAGCGCTATCCCGATGACCTGCCCATAAAAGTTGACTTGCCCGACGTTTTGGCCGCACTGGGCGAGGACTGGGAAATCGACCACGATGGCGTTGTGGGCGCCTGGGACAGTTATTTGATGCTCAGCAAAGGCTTCGATGAGCGCTTTCAAATCGACGAAGATGTCGCCCTGGTCGCCGTTGAGGGCTGGGGCGGTGACGCCTACGCCCTTTTGAAAAACGAAAGCCAGGACGAATTTCTCTTTATCATGAACACAACCTGGGATACAGAAGAAGACCAACAGGAAGCCTGGAACGCTTTTTCAGCGATGCTCAAGCTCCGGTTTGGCAGTCCAGGTCATGACGGTTTATTCAGCAAAGATGGCACCTTCGCGCGCCTTTTCAAAACCGATGAAAAGGGTTTTGTGCTCATCCTGTCTGAAACGCTCGATGGTCTCGAGTCGCTTTATGATTTCCTGAGTGAGTAAAAACATGCCCAATAAACCAGCTTTCAAATCCAGCCTTGACCGCAAAAAAATAAAGGCTTTGCTCTTTGATATCGACGGCACGCTTTCAGACAGCGATGACGAAATGGTGGCTTCTATTTACGCGCGCATGGCATGGCTCAGTCCGCCCTTCCAAGAGATACGCCTGCACAAATTCGCCCGCCAGCTGGTGCGTTTTTTTCAGGCGCCCGCCAACCGCTTTTTGGCGTTTCTGGACCATATCGGCATCGACAGCCACCTGGCACGGTTTTTAGACCACCGCGCGCGAAAAAAGAAAGCTGTTCCTGAAGATTTCCCGGTTATTCCTGGCGTGCGCCCCATGCTGGATGCCCTGCACAAACGCTATCCCTTTGCGGTTGTTTCCGCGCGGAACAGTGTAACTGTGGAGAAGTTTTTGCGCGTTAACGATTTGCACAGCTATTTCGACATTGTTATCAGTTCGCAGACCTGCGAGAAAACCAAGCCTTTCCCGGAGCCGCTGCTATTCGCCGCGTCGGAACTGGGTGTGCCCATCGAAAACTGCCTGATGATCGGCGACACGCTAACCGATGTCCGCGCTGCTTTGGCTGCCGGAGCGCAGTCGCTTTCTGTTCTGTGTGGCTTTGGCACCGAAAAAGAGTTGCGCAAAAGCGGCACGCATCATATTCTGCATAGTACGAGCGAACTGGCAGACTTGCTCAACGAACAAAATATTAGCGAGTAGATGTTTTCCCGAGGTTTTCCCGGGAAATTAAACGAATAACGGGGAAGAGAGAACAGACTAAACCCTGTCCTGATATTCTGGCATTATTTCCCCGCCAGGACCTTGCCAGTCAAGTGTTACCATTGGTTTATACAAGAGCATGACAATGGCAAGCACAACACAAGCTATACCACCGATAATGAACCAGGCGGAAATGCCCAGCCATTCGGCGATTGGCGCGGCAATCAGCAAGCCGATCGGCACTGTGGCTTGAACAAGCGAACCCATCACCGTAAACACGCGCCCTTGCAATTCTGACGGGATTTTGTCTTGAAAAAGCGCGCTAAGTGGCCCGTTGGCAAACACGTTGGCGATACCAAAAAACGCTATGAGAAAAATAGCTACGGTATATCCCTGGGCAGGAAGGAAGCCAAATGCAAGCATGCAAAGACCCATCGAAAAAATGCCCATTGCTATGGTCAATATCTTGCGTTTAAAGCCACCCCATACGCTTAGAGCCAGTCCACCTAAAATCGAGCCCACGCCCAAAGCGGAATAGAGAAATGCCAGTCCGTCTGAGCCCTTCTGAAAAAACTGATCAACATGCAGCGGCAAAAGGCTGAAGGATGGCGTGGCGGCCATGTTAATCAGCGTCCCACCAATCATGGCGGCAAAAATGCCCCTCCAGCTGATAACATAGGCGAAGCCGTCTTTGACATCGGTCAAGACTGTTTTGATGCTCGTGGCTACCTTTTCCGATTTCTGCTGGGGAGGTTGCGGGATTTTAACTGTAAACAATAAAAGAATAGCCATCGCTGCGGTGACAATATCAACTGCTATCACCGCCTGAATAGGTAACAAAGACATCAACAATGCGCCCAAAGGTGGTGACACAATGGTGATAATGCCGTCCACAGCATGCGAAACACCCGCCAATCGGGTGTAATGTTCTCTGGGAACCATCAGCGTAATCGAAGCGCTCATCGCGGGTCCCTGGAAGATTGCCCCCACGGAACGAATGAAGAGTATAGCGTAAACATGCCAGATTTGGATTTTTCCGATAGCAAACAATATGGCCAACAAGAGCGTTGCCAAAGCGATGACACCATCGGAGATAATCATGGTTAGTTTTCTGTTCCAGCGGTCTACCAACGCGCCAGCGAACGGGCCCAGGATAACACGGGGCAAGACACCCGTGATAGTCGCCATGAGAAGCGTAATCGCCGAACCGGTTTCTTTGGTAATGAACCAAATCAGCGCGAAATGCACCAAGCCTGAGCCGAGCATGGAAAGGATCTGCCCCACCCCCATCGGCAGGTAGTTTTTAAGCCATTTGTCTGGCAGTTCGGGTTGGGTATTTGGCGTGATAATTGGTTCAGTAGCCACGGATGGCTGCTCTAAAGCGGTGTTTAAATCCTGGTTCATAAGCCCTCGTTTCTTAGCGAAGGCTATTATAAAGCAAGTTCATCCGCAAATCGAAAAAATGTCATTCATTGAGCACAAAATTAAGCATATATATTGGCAGAAATGAGATATTGTCCTTCTTCATTATGTCCTTTTGAGAAAGTATATAAGCTTTAGACACTACTTGACGGTACTTTGCGATAAATTTTTTCATCGATTCATGCTTGCCTGTACCCGATGACTTTACCTCTATCGCGTTAATTTTAGAACCGGCAGGAACAAGAAAATCAATTTCATAGTAATGTGAGCTTCCTTCCTTATTCCAGGTGTGATAATACAATTCCTGTCCGGTAGATGCTATCATCTGTGCGACTGCGTTCTCATAAAGGTAGCCTAAATTAGCTGGCAATTTATCCGAAAGCAACTTCGTGTATATTTCATTGGCAACTTCTGGTCTGTCAATAAACATGAGCGTGATAAACAAGCCCGTATCTGCCAGATATAACTTGTAGCTGTCCAGCGATTTGGTTAACGCCAGGCTAACAACGGGATCAGTCGTGTTGTATGCAATTTGCACTGTTCTCGAATCAACCAAATCGAAAAGCAACTCATCGTCCCCAGGTCCTTTCCTCTTGCCAGTTGCTTCAGATATGATAAATCTTTTGTAATCTTTGGATAACTGAGCTGGTATAGACCTATATAAAGCTGACAATCTCCCACTTGAATCTATTTTCTTAAAATCATCCTCGTAAAGATCGATGATGGTTCTTTTGACCTTATCGATTTCCGCCATGTTTTTCCCCGCCAAATAGGCTTCTACAGCTTGTGGCATTCCTCCCACGGACATATATATCCTAAAATCTCTCATCCACTTCCGATTAATTTCCTGTCCGACTTGTTTACCAGTTTCAAAGACTTTTTTGCTTAGGTCAAAAACGTTACTGTCAATCGCCCAGCAAAACTCCTCGAAATCCATCGGATATATTTTTAACTTTAATTCCTCAGACGGAATTAGAATGTCTTTTACATTCTTTTTTATTGATATCAAAGACCCGGTTTCAATATAGTGATATCGACCATCTTTAACCAGATACTTTATCGCTTGTCGTGCCTTAGGAAACAATTGGATTTCATCGAAGACAATAACTGAATCACCTTTTACAAGTGTTTGCCCCGAAGCTGCCTGAAGTCTTAAAAAGAACATATCTAAATCATGGATATCATCAAAGCAGGCTTTTATCGCATCAGAGGTACTGGCAAAGTCGATGATAATCGACGCGGCATATTCATTCCGCGCGAATCTTTCTACAATAGTGGATTTACCGACACGTCTTGGCCCTTCCAGTAAAATGCTGTAGGAATCTGCATCTTCTTTTTTCCACTTTAGTAAGCTATCATATGCTTTTCTTTTGAAGTACATCATATTGCCTCTTTTCCAGTAAACACCACCTTGCTTAGTCCACACCACTGCATTTGTTCATTGTTTTTAATACCATAAACTGTCATGTTTTCAATATTATATTAGCACATTATTGTCATTTGTTCAATATTTTAAGTGCCCTAAAAGTGCATTTCTTCAACTTTTTCTGTTATTTGCTTTCAGAACATTCATTTTTACAATTCCACATAAAATCATTAATCATTGTAAAATAAGGTATCATCCCATCTGGACGGTTGCTATGAAAAGAAAAGAATTTCGCAAAGAAAACCAAAAGAAACACCCCTATCCACGATTTCGCACCCGCCGTGCCATCTTGCGAAACGGGATCGCATTTCTGGCTTCAATTTTGCTGAATTATAAAGTTGAAGGCCAGGAAAACCTGCCCGAAAAGGGTCCATTGCTCATTGTTAACAACCATTTCCACTTTTTAGACACCATCAGCCCCATTCACAGCACCAAATATCCTTTGGAGTTCATCGGGGACCATGTTATGCCAAACGCGCCAGTCGCCTTAAGGATTTTGCCAAGGTTGTGGCGAACGCTTGAAATTCAGCAAGGCACCGCCAACCTGGAAGCTATTCGTGCCGCGGAGGCCATTTTGGCACAGGATGGCATTTTGGCGATTATGCCCGAAGGTCATGTGCACAAACCGCCCCTGCGTGAAGCCTTGCCCGGCGCGGCCTTTTTAGCACTTCGCCTGGGCGTGCCCATTTTAGCCATCGGCACCTATAGCGAAGATAACTGGGACATATTTGGCACCATACGCAACAAAAAACGTAAAGCGCGCGTCATTTCCAAAATCGGCAAAGTTTTTGGCCCGCTGAAAATCGCTGACGGTGGCAACCGTCCCTCCAGAGATGATGTCAACCGCGCCCGGCACGAAATCATGAGCCAAATCGCCGCTCTATTACCGCCGGAAGTGCGCGGAGAATTTGGCTAAGATCTCTCATTTGCTGGCTTGATATTAACGCGCTTTATACATTGATTTGCTATTATGAATATGATAATAGCTTGAATTAGCAATGGAATTAATATGGAATATAAAGATTACTACAAAACTTTAGGTGTTTCTAAAACCGCGACTGACGATGAGATAAAAAAAGCTTATCGCGATTTGGCGCGCAAATATCACCCCGACGTGAATAAAGACCTAAAAGCCGAAGAGATGTTTAAAGAAGTCAACGAAGCCTACCAGGTGCTTTCAGACAGCGAAAAACGCCAGAAATACGACAATTTAGGCTCGGAATGGCAACAATACCAACGCGCGGGCGGCCAGCCGGGTGGCTTTGACTGGGGACGCTGGCAACAACAACCCGGACAAGGCGGCGGTTACCGCACGATGACACCCGAAGAGTTTCAGGAAATTTTTGGCGGCATGGGTATGCCCGGTGGTATGGGCAGTTTTAGTGGAATGGGTGGCTTTTCTGACTTTTTCACCTCGCTGTTCGGCGGAGGTTTTAGTGGTGGGTTTAGTCCGGGCACAGAGACCAGCTATTCACAAGGTGGTCGCAGCTACCGTACCCAGGCACCCGCCCGACGTGATGTTGAACATGAGACTGAAATCACCCTTGAAGAAGCCTACCGTGGCACGCAACGCAGCCTTAGGTTCTCTGATGGACGCACGATTAATGCCAGCATCCCTGCTGGGGTAGATACCGGTTCAAAAGTACGCCTGAGTGGTCAAGCCGATGGCGCGGACCTGTATTTGCTCATCAAAATGCTCCCGCACAAAGTTTTTACCCGCAAAGGGAATAACTTGCTGCTGACAATTCCGGTAGATTTTTATACTGCCGCGCTGGGCGGTGAGGTGACGGTACCCACCATGGAGAAACCCGTTAAACTCAACATTCCAGCGGGAACCGATAGCGGGAAAACTTTTCGGCTCAAAGGCTTAGGCATGCCTTCCTTGCGCAAGTCAGATCAAAAAGGCGATATCCTGGCCAAAGTGCAAATACACTTGCCCAAACCACTTAGCCAGGCAGAGAAAAGCAAGCTCCAGGCCCTGCGCGATGAGTATCACAGCTAAGGTCAGTGGGGCATTTAAAGTTTAAAACCAGCCTTGTTAGAGTGCAAACATGCGAAATCTGTCAGATATAACTGACAGATTTCTTATTTCCTGCTTTTTGTCAGTTATATCTGACACTTTCTTGATTTTTTTCATTTTGTCAGTTATAACTGACACAAGCGAGGTGTGTCATGATTATCCGAGAAAACTATCTAAAAAAAATCGACCCATTTATTGACAAACTGATTATAAAAGTGCTTACTGGATTGCGCAGAAGCGGAAAGTCTGTTTTGCTTGAACAAATCCAGGACCGCCTTATCATGCAAGGTATTGTGCCCTCTCAAATCTTCACGCTCAACTTTGAATCCGCAAAAGCCATGCATATCCGCGACGATCAGGACTTAATCCACGAACTTCAAAATCAACCGTTTGATCGCAATAAAAAAGTTTACATTTTCCTGGATGAAATTCAGGAAGTCCAAAATTGGGAACGGGCCGTTAACAGCTTGCGTGTTGACTTTGATTCCGATATTTACATCACCGGCTCCAACAGTTCGCTCCTATCCGGAGAACTGGCAACTTACCTGGCTGGCCGATATGTGGAATTTCAAATTTATCCCTTCTCATTTCTAGAGTTCAAACAATTACTTGAACTGACACCATTAAAGCTGGATAAAGACGCCGCCTTTAATTTGTACATCAATCTTGGCGGAATGCCGTTTTTGCATCATCTCGACTTTGACGTGGAACCTTCAAAACAATATTTAAAAGATCTTTACGCGTCAGTTGTGGTTAAGGACATTGTTAGCCGACACAATATCCGCGATGTTGACCTGTTACAACGGGTTATTCTGTTTTTGATGTCAAACATCGGCAATCCATTTTCAGCCCGCAGCATTTCAGCCTACTTAAAAAATGAATATCGCGCGGTCGCGCCCGAAACGGTCATTAACTACATTAAAGCCACTGTGGACGCTTGCTTGTTTTATCCTGCAAAACGACAGGATTTACGCGGTAAGCGCATTCTGCAAATAGATGAAAAATATTACCTTGCTGATCATGGCATACGTCAGGCGGTTTATGGCGAAAACTTTAGGGATATCCATCTCATTCTAGAAAACATTGTTTTTATGGAACTATTAAGACGGGGTTTTGATGTAACTGTTGGTAGAATTGGCGAAAAGGAAGTTGATTTCGTCGCGGAAAAAGCTGATAAAAAGTTTTATGTTCAAGTTAGCTATATCATGAACGATGAAGCTACCTTCAATCGCGAGATATCGCCCCTGCTGGACATAAAAGACAACTACCCGAAATATATCATCTCAATGGATCCGATCAATCGCAGCACACAAGGCATAAAACATATGCACATTTTGACATTCTTGCTGGAGACAGAGAGTTTATAGGCTACAATAGAACAGTATGAAAACCACCTTTCGTAAAAACATCACTGTCTTTGCCGGCTCAGCAGATGGTTTACCCGAAACCCACATGCAAATCGCCTGGCAACTTGGCGAAGCTCTCGCCAGGCAAAACCGCACTTTAATCTATGGCGCTGGTTCAACCGGACTGATGGGCGCGGTGGCCAATGGCGTACTCGAAAACTACGGTGAGGTCATAGGAGTGGTAAACGACGCGCTCAACCTTGAACATCTCATCCATGCCACTTTGACCAAACTTGAAACGGTCAGGGATATCCAAACCCGCCAAAAGCGTATGCTCGAACTGGCTGATGGCATCATCGCCTTGCCGGGCGGATACGGAACCTATTACGAAACCGTTGAAGCGCTCACCTGGGCACAAATCGGATTGCACACCAAACCAGTTGGTCTGCTCAATATTGAAGGCTATTTTGATCCCTTCGTGCGCATGGTCGAACACAGCATCGCCCTGGGTTACATCTATCCGGAACACCGCGGGCTTTTTATCGTCGCCGATACGCCCATCGACCTTCTGCAAAAACTGGATGAATTCACCCCGCCCCAAAATATGAACAGGTGGTTAGACCGCACATGATGAACCAAATTTCTATCCTGCTTATTGACCTTGACGACACCGTTTATCCCAGTTCGCTCAACATTTGGCCCCTGTTTATGGAACGCATTCAAAGCTATATACACGAAGTTTTAGGGGTTCCCCTTGAAGAAACGGCTGAACTGCAACACCGCCTTTTTGTGCAATACGGCACGACCTTGCGAGGCTTGCAGGTTGAACGGGGTGTTGATATGCACGACTATCTCAACTGGGTACATTCCGTGGACCTTTCGGATTATATGGCACCAGATCCCGCCCTGCGCAAAGCGCTCGAAAGTCTGCCCCAGCCCAAATGGATTTACACCAATGCCAGTGTCGCCCACGCGGAAAATGTTTTGGGACTGATGAACCTGCGCGACTTGTTTGTGGACATTATCGACGTCGTTGCCACCGCGCCTTATTGTAAGCCAGAAAAGGAAAGCTACCAAATCGCGCTAAATCTGATCGGTAACCCCAAGCCGGAACATTGCCTGTTTCTCGATGACCGCAGCATCAATTTGGACACCGCCCGTCAGTTAGGTATTCATACCCTCCAGGTTAAGCCCGAACCCGATGGCGACCATCCGTACATCAGTCATCTCATCCACTTGCCCGAATATTTGAACAAAACACCTTATTAAATTCATCTCTTTTGTTACACCTGATGTGTTTAATTTTTGTATAATTTCCGTTTAATCCGCTAAAGCCAGCGGTGAAAACAGTCCGAGTATGGTATTCTTAAGGTCTGTATATGAGCGACTTGCTCAGGCAAGTTGACTTTGGAGGTATGCATGCAAAACAAATCAAATCGCACAATATTAACAGTAATCTTAATTGTGCTCATCGTTGTCACATCCTATGGTGCTGGCGTAGCCACGGCCAGCCTTGTGAAATTCAATCCCATCCGCATCGCCTTGGGTTACGACAAACTTGGCAATACTGTTGGTGTTTCTGACCCGTGTCCTGCCTGCCTTTGTCCTGATGGTGATGGTGTAACTGAAGGACTCGAATGCGACCCCTGCCCCGCCATTCAATTTGGCGCGGATGCTGGCAAGTGTTCTGAGTACGTCAGCTCGTCAACCCCACGCGAGTTACAAACGCTCTTTAAGCCTTTCTGGGAAAGCTGGAATTATCTGCACAGATACTACGTGGATCAGCCCCTGGACGATGTTGAACTGATGCGTGGTGCCATTCAGGGTATGTTAGCTGCAACCGGCGACAAACACACATCCTACATGGACCCCCACACTTATGAACAAGCCAACGCCGAAATGGAAGGCTCTTACACAGGCATCGGCGCCTGGGTGAACACTTCCGGAGAGTATGTTGAAATCGTTTCCCCCATGAAAGGCTCCCCCGCTGAAGAAGCCGGACTCAAGCCCAAAGATATCATCATCGCTGTAAATGGCGAAGATGTAACCGGAACCGCCGGCGATATCGTTCTGCAATCGATTCTTGGCCCCGCGGGTGAAGTGGTTGTATTAACCATTCGCCGTGGTGATGAAATCTTTGATGTTAGTATTACACGCCGGGTAATAGAAATACCAGTCGTTGATTACGAAATGCTTGAAAACGATATTGCCTACATCGCGCTATACACCTTCAACGATAAAGCCGTAGAGCAAGTTTCAAACGCGTTGAATGAGCTCATGGCACAAAATCCCAAGGGACTCATCTTTGACCTGCGCGATAACGGCGGTGGTTATCTTTATGCTGCCATTGATATTTCCGCCATGTTTATCGAGGATGGCGTTATCCTTTACGAAGAATATGGCGATGGCACCCGCGATACCTACCGGGCTGAAGGTGACGCTATTGCCCCCAACATTCCCATGGTGGTTTTAATTAACGGTGGCTCTGCTTCCGCTTCCGAAATCGTTGCCGGCGCGCTGCAAGACCACGGCCGCGCGAAACTCATCGGCGAAGTGAGCTATGGTAAAGGCTCGGTACAAAGCTGGATAGACCTTTCTGATAACCAGGGTGGCGTGCGCATTACCATCGCGCGTTGGTTGACCCCTGATGGAAATCAGATTGCTGAAATAGGTCTCACTCCTGATATTGAAGTGCCCTACACCGAAGCTGACTTTGAAGCCGGCATTGACCCGCAACGCGATGCTGCCATTGAATACTTCAATAAATAAAGCCCGCTTTGAAAGGATAAACCAAGATGCCTTTTAGTCCAACTTACTTTATCTTTATTTTGCCAGGCCTGGTACTGTCGATAA
The DNA here is from genome assembly GCA_012839565.1 of Anaerolineaceae bacterium. GTDB lineage: Bacteria > Chloroflexota > Anaerolineae > Anaerolineales > Anaerolineaceae > Mesolinea. The sequence continues at coordinate 110,701 of DUMZ01000008.1, read as the reverse complement.
TTGCCAGTATCGCGGTAAATTCAGCCTACAAGAAATGGAGCCAGGTGCGCAACACACGTAACCTGACCGGTCTCCAGGTCGCCGACTATCTCAAATCCCGTTACAATCTTGATGAAATAAGCTTTACGCAAACGCAAGGCACACTCAGCGACCATTACGATCCCAGGAGTAAAACCCTGGCACTCTCACAAAACGTTGGTGCTGTGCCCTCTGTGGCAGCCATGGCAATTACCGCGCATGAACTCGGACACGCCGCGCAAGACCGCGACAATTATGGTCCGATGAAACTACGCCGTGTACTCGTGCCCGTTGTCAATATCGGCTCCAACGTTGGCATGATTTTGGTTATCATCGGACTGGTGCTGAACTTGCTCGGACTGGCGACTATCGGTATTATCTTGTTTGCCAGCACGACCGTATTCTCACTGGTTACTTTGCCCATTGAACTGGACGCGTCAAAACGCGCCAAAGTCATGCTTGAAGAAAGCCAGCTGATGACCAGCGATGAAGAACGCAAAGGCGTCAATAAGGTGCTCAATGCCGCGGCCTGGACTTACGTGGCTGGCTTGGTGACCTCAGTTCTGCAATTGCTCTATTATGTGTCTTTGATCAGTGGCAGACGCCGCAGATAAGATTTGCCTTGAACAAAACTTGATGCAAGATCCACCGCTCCTGTCTTTAGAGACAGGAGCGGTGTTTTTTACCCACCGTTTTTAAGCTGATTTTGCACAGCAGGCAAGTTATCTCTAAAGAACACGGTATAATACAATTATCTAACACGAACAGGAGCAGACTATGACACCAACCCGATGGGATCTTTCTAACATTTATACTGGTCTTGACGACCCACAACTCGTTGAAGACATTAATTACATCAAAACTATTGCTGCGGAGCTCACCGCAATTTACGAAACCAAGCTTGAACCCGCTTTAAGTTCTGATATCAGCGATGAAGCCCTAAGCCAGTTGCTTAACCAAATTGTTGATACCCGCAACACAGTTAGCCTTGTTGGCAATAAAATAGGCGCTTTTTTGGGCGCGACGCTTAGCGTTGACTCGTTCAACAAAACAGCCGAGCAGTTATACTCCAAGGTCCAAATCGAGATGCTGCCACTCGGCAATCTGAGCAACCGCATCTCCGCCTGGCTGGGCAAACTGGGCGACCGTCTGCCCAAAGCCTTGCAATATCCTGGCTCGGCGCATGAACACAGCTTTGCCTTGCTTGAAGAAGCTGAACAAAGCCGCTATATGATGAGCGAAGCCGAAGAAGAACTGGCCAACGAACTCAGCCTTTCTGCCAGCAGTGCCTGGGACAATTTGCAAGGCGTGTTGACCTCACAAAAGAGTGTTGAATTTGAACTGGATGGCAAAATGCAGACCCTGCCTTTGCCCGCACTCATCAACCTGCGCAGTCACCCCGACGCCGACACCCGCGAACGCGCTTACAAGCTGGAAATGCAAGTCTTTGAAGAGATGAAAGAGCCCCTTGCCGCTTGTATGAACGGCATCAAGGGCGAAGTGAACGTGCTCAACCGCCGACGTGGACGCCAGGACGCCCTACACAGCGCGCTGGACATGGCACGTATCGACCGCGAAACGCTGGATGCCATGATGGGTGCCATGCAAGACTCCCTGCCCATGTTCCGCGACTACTTCCGCGCCAAAGCCAAAAAGCTGGGCCACGACAAGCTGCCCTGGTGGAGTCTTTTCGCGCCGGTTGGTTCAGCCAACAAGACTTATTCATTTACTGAAGCCAAAGAACTCATTTTGGAAAACTTTGCAAAGTTTTCACCCGAACTGGCAAAACTGGCCCAAACCGCTTTTGAAAGCAACTGGATTGACGCTGAACAACGCGCTGGAAAACGCGGTGGCGCTTTCTGTATGGGCATACCCGTGGTGAAAGAAAGTCGCATCATGAGCAACTTTGACGGCTCGTTTGACCAGGTCATGACCCTTGCCCACGAACTTGGACACGCTTTCCATAACTATTGCATCTATCAAGCTGGCAAAACACCTTTCCAGTCCAGAACGCCCATGACGCTCGCCGAAACCGCATCCATCATGTGCGAAACGATTGTTCTCACCGCCCTGCTAAAAAATCCTTCATCACCGGAAGAAGAATTGATACTGCTTGAAACCGCAATCGCCAGCGACGCGCAAACCATCGTGGATATCATGTCGCGCTATCTGTTTGAGATGGAAGTCTTTATCCGACGCGAAAAAGGCACCATCCCAGCTGATGATATCTCAGAAATCATGCTGCAAGCGCAACGCGATACTTACGGTGACGGCATTGACCCTGAAGTGATGAACAAATACGCCTGGACCTGGAAACCACATTACTACAGCGCTCACCTTTCCTTCTACAACTTCCCCTACGCCTTTGGCACGCTGTTTGGTAAAGGTTTGTACGCGATTTATCTCGAAAAAGGCGATGCTTTCCTGGAAGATTACAAAGCGCTCCTGGCAAGCACCGGCGAAGCCAACGCTGCCGACCTGGCTGCCCGCTTTGGCATCAATATCCGCGATAAAGCCTTCTGGAAGAGTTCACTGGATACGCTAAAGCCGATGATTGAACGCTACATCGCGCTTTAGACATTACCTTTCTCCTTAAACCCCCGTGATAAGCGGGGGTTTTTCTTTTACTCGATGATAGAAACGCTGAAATTATCGAAATGAACCGTCAAACCACCCTTGTCATAACTGGCTACATATAAACCCGTTAGTCCAGACGTAAAATCGGGGTCCGTGCCCTGCGCCAACACACGCTGATTAACGGCAAACTGATACCAGCCCTGCCCACATTGCACTGAAAGATTTAGCGTTTGCTCAGCGTCAAAACCTCCGTAGCGCCAGTCCTGCAAATAATGCATGGCGTCATTTTGCACTTTCCAAATCGCGAAATAACCATTCTCACTCACCGCGAAAACGGTGCGCTCGGTCTCAGTCAGGCCACAAATCACGCCAAATTCGCTATTATACACCGGCGCAGTCACGCGCGCCTCCACGTCAATTTGCATGGGCTGATCATAGCCATAGCCCACTGATGACCAAAGCTGTGTCATCGGCTTATGTACCTTAATCAGATAGGCACCATCTTCAATCTTTTGCTTGCCAAAGTCATTCCCGGTGATTTTCCATTGATTGCGATTGTTTGAAAAATCATCCGTGTCAAGCAGTTTTACTGGCGTATGGCTTAAAGGTTGCGCGATTCTAGCCATCGTAATACTTATCTCGCCCCGCCTGGCAGCGTCAATCATTTCCTGAGCCAGGTGAATGGGTCGCAGGGTGTCAATCGGCAGACTCGTTCTCGGGCAGGGGTCAAGCGCGTCAATCCGTCCATCGCGATTGTCATCCACAACAGGCTCACACGTTACTGTGCGCGGGTCAAAAGTGATCGGCGATTTATGGATCGGCACAGCCACCAGTTCGCCGGCTTCGTTTAGCACAGGCGCGCCAAGATAGCCGGCTTCAATCGCTCTATCAGCATGCCAGAGTGATCCTTCGCCAAAGGGAAGTTCCGCGCCGAAGTCATTGAGTCGTAAATTTCTTTCGCTCATCAGCTCTGATGTGTTGGGAGCCTGTGGGTAACCTGTTACCCGTAATTCAGCGTCTTGCTCCAGGACTCGCGAATCGCCCAGCGCTAAGACGGGCAAGTCAAGCAAGCTGTAGTCGATAGCTTTTCCATCCAGAGTTTCGCGTGGCTTGATGATTGCCAGTCCCAGCTTGGCATCAGCCTGCACGATGCTGGCACGATAGCTGGGAACAGGTGGGGCTTCGGCATCAACGGTCAAAGAAACAAGCAAGTCGGTGAGCTGAAAATAACGGTCCGAAAGCACCACATCAGCGCTGGTTAAAATGAGCCCATCTGAACTGATAATCGCTCCGTTACCGCTCCAGACCTGCGTTCGTTGTCCGTCTTGTTCAGCAAAAGCGTCAATTTTGACGACACTTAGGTACGGTGGCTCATAAACAGCATCGTCGAAAATGGGTTTTGCCGCGGCTGGTGACCAGTCTGCAGGATTAACGCCGAGCACTGTTAAACCAAGCGCAAATTCATAGGAACGCTCGGACGTATTCACCACGCCTGTCGCTTCAAAATGACCCGTTGGCGCGGTTTCAAAGTAAAAAGCGACCTGTTCAAGGCCTTGGGGCGCGATAGTTCGCTCATATTCAAAGACCCAATCGCCGTTGCTATTAATGCCACGTGGCATAGCTGGCTGCGTGTTGAACGCGTTCACCCCTTTGATAAACGTAGCAGGCAAGATAATCGATTCGACATCCTTATTCTTTATACTGTTGTTCTGCAGGGTCAGGGTCAGCACAAAGTTTTGCCCCTGCGAAAGACCGCGCTGAGGCATTTGAACCGACACAATAAAGTCCTCAGCTTTGCTTTGTCCGTTTTCGCAAGCAGTCAGCGTCGGTAGCAGAAGCAAAAGAATCAGCGTAATTTGAAGAAAAAGCGTTTTTTTAGAACTCATTTCTTTTTAAATCATTTTAGTTTTATGGTTCATCAGGCCAATCTACATCTTCTGGCGCATACCAGTCAATCGGATCAATGCCCGTTTTGTGTTCACCTTCTTTTAGTTCAAACTCGATTAAGCTATGGTCCTCCGCGCAAGTAAAATTACATGCCGCGAAAGGTGTATAACCGGCCTTAAGCCCAGTTGGACTCTCGCTTATTTTATAGCTAACAACCTTATAAGTACCCGCTGGCAAGTTTGAAATGGTGTAACTGGCATTTCCTGTAGCTGTACGCACCCAATAGTAATAGCCTGTTTTGACTTCGAAGGCAATAACCCGTTGTGGAGGGATATGATCCGATGGATAAATTAATTTACCTGAAATACTCGCTGTGCCAACAGGAATCCCTTTAGTCGCGGTCGGCGTAGGTTCAGGTGCCACAGTGGGACAAACCGGACACGGTGTGTTGACCGGGCAAGGCGTTGTTGTTGGGCAAACCACACACGTGGGGCAAGCGTCCGGGCTTTCGGTCAGTGCCTGTTTGAGCAAGTCAATTTCACTGGCCTGAACAGTAAGTTTTACAGCATAATCCGCAATCGCTTGGATAAGTTCATCTGATTGCGTTTGATTCCCTCCCAAATTACACCCAGCCAAAAGCAAGGATAAAGTCAAAGTTAGAAGGACCAGTTTTGTAATGTTTTTCATCATGCACCTCACTTTCTTTCAGAACTTATTGTTATCTTTCATCGCTTTTTGAATTATACTACTATCATCATGTTTGACTTCGAAGACCTTCAACCTGCCATCATGACTGTGAAAGCGCTCAACAGTTATCTGCGCGAATTACTCGAAACAGACGAGGTTTTGCGCGATATTTGGGTCAAGGGCGAAATTTCGAATTTCACCCGCGCCAGTTCCGGACATCTTTATTTCACACTCAAAGATGCCGACGCGCAAGTGAAATGCGTCATGTGGAAAGGCTCAACCTTTGGCCTGCGTTTTGACCCGCGCGAAGGCATGGCGGTTGAAGTGCATGGCTCAATGAGCATCTATTCCGCTACCGGGCAGGTTCAGCTTTACGTCAGCGAAATGCGCCAGGCTGGTCAGGGACAACTCTACGCGGAGTTTTTAAAGCTAAAAGCCAAGCTTCAGGCAGCCGGACTTTTTGACAAGAAAAAGCCCCTCCCGCGTTTCCCGCACCATATCGGCATCGTCAGCTCCGCCACCGGCGCTGCCCTGCAAGACATGCTTCACGCGCTTGACCGGCGTCTGCCCACCGCCCGCGTTACCATCGCGCCTAGCACTGTTCAGGGTGCGGACGCGCCCGCGTCAATCATTCGCGCGCTCAACGCGCTAAACCGCATTAAAGACCTGGATGTCATTTTACTTGGTCGTGGCGGTGGCTCAATTGAAGATTTATGGTGTTTTAACGATGAAGCACTGGCATACGCTATTTTCAATTCACGCGTACCTGTCATTTCCGGCGTTGGCCACGAAACCGACTTTACCATCGCTGACTTTGTAGCCGACCTGCGCGCGCCCACGCCAACCGCAGCGGCAGAACTTGCCAGCCCGGTAACTGTTGATGATTTGCTCCAAAACCTTGCTGATAGAAGCGCCCGCCTTGAGCAATCCCTGTCAGCGATTTTTACGATGCACCAACAAAAGTTTCAACTCGTCCAAAGCGCGCTCGAAAGAGTATCACCCCGCCAACGCATCTACAACACCCTGCAACGCCAGGATGAGCTTTTTGCCCGTCTTGACCGCGCCATGACAGCCCAACTGCAAAACCTTGAACTGCGCCTTGAAAAAGAAAGCGCCCACCTTAAAGCCTTGAGCCCCATGGCAGTCCTGGCACGCGGTTACGCCATTATCAGCGATCCATCTACCGGCAAAGTGGTCAAACATATCGCCCAAATCGAACCAACCCTGCCTATTAGAGTACAAATTCTTGACGGCACTTTTTACGCCGAAGTGACTGACATCAAAAGAGAGAATAATTATGACGAAAACTGACCCCACCCAAAGCTTTGAAAGCAGTTTTGCACAACTCCAGGACGTAATCAGCAAGCTTGAAAACGCCGATTTGCCCCTTGAAGAAGCCATCAAGCTTTACGAAGAAGGCAAACGCCTTAGCAAACTCTGCGCGCAGATTTTGGAAAGCGCCCGACTGCGCGTGAGCACTTTAAGCGAAACTGAACTCAACGAAAGCCCCGCTGACTAAACCATGAGTTTTTTCAGAAGCCCTATCGCTTTATCCGCTTTCGGCGCGCTGATTTTGGCGCAGCTTATAAAAACACCCATCCACTACTTGCGCCACAAGAAATGGGACTGGTCGCTAATCATCAGTTCCGGCAGTATGCCTTCGTCGCACTCTGCTCTGATGAGCGCGGTAACGACCTCAATTGGACTTTATCATGGCTGGGACCATCCGACCTTCTTCCTGGGTGTGGCAGCAACCATGATTGTGGTTTACGACGCCACCGGTGTGCGCAGACAAGCCGGCTTGCACGCCGAACGCATTAACACCATCATTCGCGAGGCTTTGGCCCACCGCAACCTGCCCGAGGATGAAGTCAAATTCCTGCGCGAAGTTATCGGTCACTCGCCAGCCGAAGCCCTTATCGGCTTGCTCTTTGGTATTGTGTTTGCGATTCTAATCTGGCTAATCTTCCCGGCGTAATTTTTATTTGCATTTCTGAGAATTGATTATTAGGCTTTTTAAATTGCGCCAACTGGATAGGCGATCAAGTTTTCGCTTAAATAACGCTTCTTGTCAATTTGGCATAAAATTATTTGATTACCCACAGTGTATCCTTGCGCTTTTTCAAGTAAGCTGAAGTGTCTTGCCATACCCGGATTAGGCGATGCGGTTTGTTTAATTTCAATTGGATACAGAACACCAGAGTCTTCAATAATCAAATCCACCTCACGCCTGTCTTTATCCCTGTAGAAAGTAACCGGTGGATGAATCTTTCCAGCGTTATGGAAAGATTTAATAATTTCGCTCACCGCAAAATTCTCCAAAACAGCGCCAGACATTGCTCCCATCATCAAATTTTCCGGATTTAGCCATCGGCCAAGGTATGCCACTAATCCGGTGTCCATAAAATAGAGTTTCGGACGCTTAATAACCCGGGATAGTTGATTATTTGAGAAAGGTTGAATCAAAACAATCAAACCGGATGCTTCCAACACTGACATCCAGGCTTTCACAGTAGGCGCACTGACACCCAGCACGCTCGCCATATCAGCATAATTCACTTCTTGGCTTACCCGCGCCGCGATAACACGCATAAAATTGCTAAACAAAGATAAATCCTGTATGTTCGTAATCGAACGCACGTCTCTTTCAATATAAGTGCTTAGGTAGGATGCATAATACTGGTCACCATCCAGCTCTTTAAGCTTTGTTAACTCAGGTAAACTGCCCCGATGTATTGCTTGCCATAAATCCCTGCCATGCAAAGCTTTACGGTTTGCCTGAATGAAAGTTTCGTTTGGAACCATTGGTTGATTGAAGGAATCTTGTAATATTTCTCGCAGTGACAAACCATCTAAATGAGCAATTCCAACCCGACCTGCCAAACTCTCGGTAACACCTTGCATCAATGAATAGGTTTGAGAGCCTGTTAATATATATTGTCCATAGTCCTGGGTTTTATCTACCCTAAGCTTTATTTCACGAAACAATTGAGGCGCATATTGTATCTCATCAATAATCAATTTTCCTGGATGGTTCAGAAAAAAAGCCTTGGGATTGTTCTTAGCTATTTGTAATTCATTAAAATCATCAAGACTGACATATTCATAATCCTGGTTTGTGAACATTTGATTTAAAGTTGTCGATTTACCCACTTGGCGGGCGCCGGTGAGAAGTACTACTTTAAAAGTATTTATCATCTTTTGGATGACAGGTTCAATCGCTCTTCGAATATACATATCGCCTCTTTTCGACTGTTCTAAAATCGCTTTTTAGTATAGTCGAACTTTTTCTATTTGTAAAGCGACTTTTCTAAAATTTCTTTTTCGTTTAGTCGGTTTTTAGCTGCTAATAGGGCTGTTTTGAGATTCTGCTGGGTTCTCTCTTTTTTCAGATATGAGTGCGTGCTTTCGTTTTATAATTACACCACATTAATAAAGCATAAAAGGCGATAAAGATGATTGAATACAAATACGATAAAGCCATTCAAGCCGAAAACTTACTTTCCCTTTATAGCGACGTGGGATGGACGGCTTACACCAGCAATCTGCCCCAACTCCAGCGCGCTGTGGCAGCATCGCGCCTGGTCATCAGCGCCTGGGAACAAGACGAGCTTATCGGCTTAATACGTGTCGTTGGTGATGGTGAAACAATCGCTTATATACAAGATGTTTTGGTCAAAGCAGCCTGGCAAAACAAAGGCATCGGCAAAGAACTCATGCGACGTGTTTTTGAAGAAGTCAAACACATTCGCCAGGTGGTTTTGATAACCGATGCTGGGGAAGCAAACCGTAATGTTGAAAACTGGTACACGCACGTGGGATTTAAACGTTTTGAAGATATAGGCGTGCAAGGTTTCGCGCGTTTTAATTCGCCAGATTCCTAGTCTTTTTTGTTTTATTCTAAGACACGCTTAGATTTTGCAATATTTTCAACCAGCCCTGGCTAACCTTTGCTTTATCCGCGCGAAAATGGCGCGCAGCTCGGGCACTTTTAAGAACCAAATCATCAGACCATACGCCAGCAAACCCAAAACGCCACCGCCCAACAAGACGAGGTATTTTGATCGCCCAGCCATCAGGCTCATCCAGGCCCAAATAACGCCCCCCATCACTGCTGACGCCAACAAAGACTTCCATATCGCGTTAAAGAGATTCTTTCCGCCCAAGCCATCAAGTCGTTTACGCAAAATAACCATAAGCACAATGCTTTCCAGGGCAGTTGCTACCGAATTTGCCAGTGCCAGCCCGCCATGGGGCATATACGTAAACAAGCGCACAAACAGGAATGACAGCGCGATGTTCAATCCCATCGCCAAAACGCCCACGATAACCGGCGTGCGTGTGTCTTGCATGGCGTAATAACCACGGCTGAGCACCTCAACCAAACAATGTCCTACCAAACCAGCCACATACCAAAGCAGTGCCCAACTGACCATCGCGGTTGAGGTCGCGTCAAACTGACCGCGCTCATAAATCACCTGCACCAAAGGCACACGCAACAATATCATGCCAACAGTAGCAGGAATCGCCAAAAGCATCACCGCGCGGATAATCCCCGTGAGCGTCTGTTTGAATTGTTCATGTTGACCGAGTTCATATTGCGCGGAAAGCGTTGGCAAAGACGCCGTACCAGCGCTTTGCGCGATAGCCGCCTGGGGCATGAGCATCAATGTAAACGCCCAGGTCACCGCGCTGGCCGCGCCTTCGCCCAAACTCAAGCCAATGATTGTATTTGCCACGAAATTAAGCTGGACCACACTCGCGCCAAGGATTCGCGGGAGCATCAGCTTGAAGACTTGACGGGTGGCTTTGTTTTTCAGCCCTTCGCCGATAAAATACGCGCGCTTGGGGAGCTTAAACAGCGTTGGCGCTTGCAACAAAAAGTGACCAGCCGCGCCAATCAGCGTTCCGTATGCCAGGCGGTCAATGCCCATTGATTTTGGCAAGAGCAATACGCCCAGAATGATGCCCAAAGAATAAGCCGATGGCGCCAGCGCCGGCCACAAAAAGACCTGATGCGCGTTGAGTATACCCATCACCAGTCCACTAACGCCGAAAATAATCACCGTGGGTAACATAATGCGCAATAATCGCACCGTGAGTTCAATTTGCGTCACTTGAGTGCCAGGTGTGAGCACAAAAAGCCCTTTTTCCACAATAGCTGGCGCGAAGACCCACATTAGTGCCGCCACAATAATCAAAATGATAACGAGCGTATTCATAACACCCGACGCCAGTCGCCAGGCTTTGTTCTCTTCACGCTTGGTCAGCATTCCCGTGAACATGGGAATAAACGCCGAGCCCAAGGCACCCCCGGCGGTAAGGTTGAAAAGCAGTTCGGTAACACGGTTGGCGGCATTGAAAGAATCAAGATCAGCCGATGTGCCGAACGCGCCCGAAACGACCATGCCCCTTAAGATACCGATGAGCGTGCTAAAAACATAGGCCAGCATAACCACAGATGCCGCGCGCGCGATTTGTCGCCCGGCTTTGCTGGCTTGCTCGGACTGTTCCACCATCAACTCAAGCGTTTGTTCGCTTGAATCAGCTTGAGCAGACGTCACGTCATCGTGGACCTGGTCATTGAGATGATTATTCTTTTGCTTCATCAAATATCACCACCAATAATAAATGCTGTCTTTATTGCAACTTGGCCTCGTCCCACAGAGCATCCATTTCTTCAAAACTCAGCTCACTGAGACTTTTACCCTGTTTGCGTGCTGCGTCTTCGATATACGCGAAACGGTTTTTAAAGCGCGCGTTTGTACCACGAAGCGCGTTTTCCGGGTCAACTTCAAGCCAGCGGAGAAGGTTCACCATGGCGAACAAAACGTCGCCACCTTCTTTTTCGCGCTCTTCGGGGCTATCAGCTGCTTTGAGTTCCGCGAGTTCTTCATGTATTTTATCAACAACTGGCTCAATCGTCTGCCAATCAAAGCCAACCCGGGCAGCTTTGCGCTGAATTTGCTCCGATTGACTCAAGGCCGGCGCGATTTTAGGAACGCTATCCAACAAGCCTTGCGGACGTTCCTGATGGTCTTTGCGTTCGCTGGCTTTTATTTTTTCCCAGTTATGCAGCACGGTATCAACCGAATCAACATCCAAGCCCGCAAAAACATGCGGATGGCGGCGTTTAAGCTTGTTGTTGATGCCACTAAGCACATCGGTCATATTAAAGTCACCCTCTTCGGTCGCGATTTGGGCATGCAAGACAATTTGCAACAACAAATCGCCCAGTTCTTCGCACAAACCGTCCATGACCTCATCATCAAGGGCTTCCAGCGTTTCATAGGCTTCTTCAAGCAAATGTTGGCGCAAGCTAAGATGGGTTTGCTCACGGTCCCACGGGCAACCACCTGGCGCGCGCAAGCGGGCGATGACCTCTTGCAGGTCTTCAAACGCGGTGGATTCTTCACGCGCGGGCAGATAAAGCGTACTCATCATGCCCAAATGCACGGACTGGTCGATGGCATAAAGCGGTAAGGTTTCAATAATTTCTTCAGACGTTCCAAGATTATGAAGTAATTTAACTTCATATTCGTCCGGATAATTATGCATCAGGGTTAGCTTGAGCTCTGATGCTTCAAACTGTCCGCCTAACTGGCTGATAATTGCCGGCGCGGATGGCGGGAAAGGTGGCGTGAGCAGACTTCCCACGTAAAGTCCATCCAAAATCGTTGTTTGGGGCAAAAGGTCCAGACCCAATGCAGAGCTGACCGGTTCCAAATAGCTCAAGCCGTCAATGATGCGCACAGGGATGTCCGTTCCTGCCAGCATTTTAACGACCTGGCTCACGGTTTCTTCACCGATAAAAGGACTGCCTGGCACACCATAAGTCACGCCCTGCGGTAGCCCGGCAAGCGCGACAAGTTCGGTAACAATGGCATCCAAAACACCTTCAAGATCGTCGTGGCTTTCATACAGATGGTCAAAACTATGACGCGAGAGATTTTCCGGAAGTTCTGAACAAACCGGATGAAAAGCCGTGCGCAAGTAAATTTCTTCACAACTCAAAAGATGGTCCCAGGCTTCGCGCGTGAGATAATTCGCGCCAGCGGGGCCTAGTCCAACAATGACGATACCTTGTTTTTGCATCGCATTCTCCCTGGCAAAAAGCATTGCCGATTTGAATTAAGCAAAGGCTGTCCACCCAAACGGTGGCAGCCTTTGTAATGTAAATAAGTTGCGACAGGCATATACTTCAGTAAGTATACCTGCCCGACAACGAGCAAACTAACGCTTGGTGTAGGTAGGAGCCTTGCGAGCGCGTTTGAGACCGGGTTTCTTGCGTTCCTTAACGCGAGCGTCGCGTGTAAGCAGACCCTTATCGCGCAAAGCTGTACGCACCGATTCGTCTTCAGCAAGCAAAGCGCGCGCCAAACCAAGTTTCACGGCATCCCGCTGACCGCTCACACCACCACCCATGACCTTTACAGTCACGTCGTAGACGTTGGGATTCTTTCCGGTAGCTTCAATCGCTTCTAAAATAGCGGGAATGTCGCCACCACGGGGGAAATAGTCCGCGATGGGTTTATCGTTGACGGTAATCACGCCACTGCCTTCGTAAATGCGCACGCGGGCAGTACTTTGTTTGCGTCGTCCAACAGCTTCGATGTATTGTGCCATAATTCCTCTTTATCTACTCTCCGAATGGTTTCGGACCCTGGGCTTCGTGGGGGTGTTCGGGGCCAGCATAAATCTTGAGATTAGCAAGATAGCGGTCAGTGAGCTTATTCTGGGGCAACATACCACGCACCGCAAAGCGGATGATGCGGTCGGGATGTCGTTCCATCATACGTTCATAAGTCACTTCTCTGAGGCCACTTGGATAACCAGTATGTCGTCGATACAATTTTTGGGACGTACGGGTTGGATTAGCATAGATTTTTTCAGCGTTAACCACAACCACGTGATCACCCAAAACCACACCGGGTGTGAAATCGGGTCGATGTTTGCCCACCAAAATTTCAGCGATTTTGGTTGCCAAGCGTCCGAGCGTTTGACCACTGGCGTCTACCAGATACCACTCGCCTTCAGGCTTTCCTTTAGGGACATAAGTTTTATCCACTTTTTCTTTCTCCGTTTTCTACTTTCACCGGTTTTAAGCCGGGATTTAATCTACTTTCAAATTCTCGCTGAAGACGCTTTCAGGGTATTCAACCTGCATAAGGCATAAGCCCCTGGCGGGAGCTAAGCTCACAATGCCAGTTTCGCCCTCTGTAAGACCCTTTTTGACGATCTCAACCGGAAGTTCTTCCAGTCCAAGCTTTACCAGCACGTAAACGATGCGCCTTACCATGTGGTAGAGAAAAGCATTGCCGATGATTGTGAAATGTTGTTCATCGCCAGCGCTTTTCCAATCTACCTCAAAGATTTCGCGCGTTGTGCTGCCGTCTTCTTTCAATGCTCTGCCAAAGCCTCTAAAGTCGTGGCTTCCGAGCATTAAGCTTGCCGCCTCGTTCATCAAAGAAAGATTCGGCGCTCGGTTAAGACGCCAGGCAAAAGCATCACGCAAAGGGTCGCGTTCGGGCTGGAAGTAGAGCCGGTAGCGATATTCACGTCGCAGAGCATCGTAGCGGGGATGAAACGCCCAGGGGACTTCCATAGCGTGTTGCGCAGATATATCAGATGGCAGGTTGGCGTTCAAAGCTTTTACCAGCTTAGTAGTGCCGTGCTTCCAGTCAAAATTGAAGCTTATCACCTGCCCCAACGCGTGTACACCGCTGTCAGTGCGCCCCGATGCCATAATGGCCCGACCCTGCCAGCCTAGTTTGCGCAGGGCGTCTTCGACCGTGCCTTGCACGGTCACTTTGTGAGCCTGGCGCTGAAAACCCGCGTATGCAGTGCCTTCGTATGCGAGAATAAGTTTGTAATGTGCCATGCCCTTCAACTTTCGGAAAGGCTTAATAATTCTTCAATTTACTCAGAAACCAACTCTAAGAGCGCCATTTCAGCATTATCGCCCTGGCGCGGTCCGGTTTTGAGCAAACGTGTATAACCACCTGGTCGATTTGTAAAACGCGGTGCGATGTCATCAAACAGTTTTTTGACGATTTCAGTGCTGTTGTTGCCCAAATAGGCAGCTACACGGCGTCGGCCATTAACCTGGGCGATGTCATCACCTTTGAGTGCGTTTTTGGCTATGGTAATAAGTCTTTCAGCGTCGGGCTGAATAGATTTTGCCTTAGCCACGGTGGTTTGGATTCTTTCGTATTCAAATAGTTGTCTAACCTGCGTGCGTCGCTGTGAGTTGCGATGACCAACACGCATATTCAGACGAGATCCTTTAACTCGGTGCCGCATTAGTCGTTCTCCACTTCTGTATTTTCAATATATCCTTTTTCGGCCATTTTGGCTTTTAGTTCTTGCAGACTCTTTTCGCCAAAATTGCGAATTGAGAGCATTGCGCTATCGCCTTTTTCTAGAAGTTCCAAGATGTCATTAACGGTCATTACACCTGTGCGTTTGAGTGAGTTAAAAACACGCACAGAGAGATCCAAAGTCTCAATCGGAGCCTCGTTGATCTCTTTTACCTGGGGAAGTTGCTCAGTTTCCACAACGGGTTCGGGTTTGATGAGCATATCTTCGGTAGTTCCGCTAATGTAGCTTAGGTGTTGCATCAGAATGCGCGATGCATCAATCAAAGCGCGTTCGGGCGAAATGGTACCATCTGTCCAAATTTCCAAAGTAAGACGGTCAAAGTCGGTGCTTCTGCCAACTCGGGCGCTTGAAACTGACCAGTTAACACGTTGGATGGGCGAGAAGATCGCATCCACGGGCAAAACGCCAATGGGCAATCTTTCAGCGCGGTCGCCAGCGGGCAAATAGCCACGTCCGGCTTCAACGGTCAAGTCAATATCAACTTCATGACCATCTTCGTTCATGCTAAAGAGGTAAAGATCAGGATTAATGATTTCAACCTCAGGCGGACAGACGATATCAGCAGCCGTAATGGTGCCTTTACCTTTTACTTCCAGATGTAGCTGCGCGGTCTCGACATTGTGAAGTTTAAAACGCAGGAGTTTCAGCTGCAACATCACCTGGATAACGTCCTCGCGGACACCAGGAATGGTGCTAAACTCGTGCATAACATCAGTAAGCCGAATCGCGGTGACTGCCGCGCCATCAAGCGACGACAGCAACACGCGTCGGAGGGCGTTGCCGAGGGTGACGCCGTAGCCACGCTCCAGCGGGCTTATCGTAAACTTTCCGTAGTTACGCGACTCTTCAGTGCGTTCTACTTTTGGTGTTACCATTTCCATAATTCCTGTCACGGTTTACCCCTAACCAGCCTATCGGGTAAGAAAGACTGACTAATCACTCTTATCTAGAGTAGTATTCAACGATCAGCTGTTCGTTCAAGTTGCCGTCAATCTCCGCGCGCTCTGGGTTGCGTAACATGCGACCACTGAGACTGTTCAAATCGCGCGCCAACCAGGTGGGAACGTTGCGACCTTCAGCTTCTTCGCGAAGATTCTTGAAGAAAGGTGTGCTTTTTGACGTTTCGGCAACAGTGATAACATCATCCACTTTGACTTCCATTGATGGAATGTCTGCACGGCGACCGTTGAGCAAAAAGTGCCCGTGGGTAACCATGATGCGTGCCTGTGGACGGCTGGCTGCAAAACCGAGACGATAAACCACATTGCTGAGACGGGTTTCCAAAATAGTAAGCAGGTTAGGGCCAGGTTGCCCGTGCATCTTTACCGCTTGTTCAAAGAAGCGGCGGAACTGGCGTTCGTAAATGCCATAGATGCGGCGCGCTTTTTGTTTGGCGCGTAACTGCTTAGCATAGTCAGACTCACGACCCGGGCGGAATGCCAGCGATTTTCCATGCATTCCGGGGGGATAACTGCGTCGTTCAAATGAGCATTTGGGCGTAAAGCAGCGTTCGCCTTTAAGGAACAGCTTTTCGCCTTCGCGTCGACATAATCGACAAACTGCTTCTGTATATCTAGCCATAAGTTTTTCCTTTTTCTAATATTAAACGCGGCGCTTTTTAGGCGGACGACATCCGTTGTGTGGGACGGGGGTTTCGTCAGTAATCTTGGTGACCTTAACACCCATGCCCTGCACGGCACGAATTGCTGCTTCGCGACCAGGGCCGGGGCCCTTCACGAACAATTCAACTTCTTGAATGCCCATTTGCTGGGCGGTTTTCAGCGCTTGCTCGGTAGCCATTCGGGCGGCAAAAGGTGTGCTCTTGCGGGAACCCTTAAAGCCTGCGGTGCCTGAGCTTCCCCAACAAACGGTGTTACCGCGCATATCGGTGATGGTAACAATCGTGTTGTTGAAGGATGCGAATACATGCACCTGTCCGGCAGACAACTGGCGCTTGACTTTGCGCGAACTGGTTGCGCGTCGCGCGGTTCTTGCTTGTTTAGCCATAAATCATCCTCACTATCATCTAACTCTGGTACCCATCGTCGGTTGCCGCTAGGGAGAAAGGGAACCCCACCGACTTTGGATCAGACCAGTTAATAAGATATCAATAATTACTTCTTTGCTCCACGGCGGCGGCCACGACCTGCAACAGTCTTCTTGGGGCCTTTGCGTGTGCGCGCGTTTGTGCGTGTGTTTTGTCCACGCAGGGGGAGGTTGCGTCGATGGCGCAAGCCACGATAACAACCGATTTCGACCAAGCGCTTAATGTTCATTTGAACTTCGCGGCGCAGGTCACCCTCAACCTTAAGGTTTTGGGCGATGTAGTCGCGTAATTTTGTAACTTCAGATTCTGGCAAATCCTTCACACGGATTGTAGGATCCACACCGGTGGCAGCCAGAATATCATTTGCCGTTTTAGGGCCGATACCGTAGATATATCGCAATCCGATATCAATGCGCTTGTTGCGCGGTAGGTCAACACCTTCAATACGAGCCATAATTCTTTTCCTTATCCTTGTCGCTGTTTGTGTCTTGGGTTCTTGCAAATAACGTACAAACGACCGTCGCGTTTGACAATCTTACAATCTTTACAGCGTTTTTTTATTGAAGCCGATACTTTCATTTGGCATACTCCTTATTTTTACCGCAAAGTTTCAATTATAGTCTTTTACCGCGGTTATGGCAAGACTTTCCTATAGTTCCGTAAGCACCAATGGGCCGTCTTTGGTGACAGCAATTGTGTGCTCCTGATGCGCGGTAAGCCCACCGTTGGCATTGACTACCGTCCAACGGTCACGCAAAACGCGCGTTCTTCTCCCACCGACCAATACCATGGGTTCAATGGCGATGGTCATACCTTCGCGCAACAGAAAACCGGTGCCCGGTTTGCCGTAGTTCGGCAACTGTGGCGCTTCGTGCATGGCACGCCCAACCCCATGTCCGGTATAGGTATGGGTGCAATAAAAACCTTGACTTTCAACGTACGCTTCAATGGCGGCGCCAACGTCGCCACTGCGGTTTCCGATGACCATTTTGCTAATCGCAATTTCAAGAGCCTGTTTGGTGGTATCAATCAAGCTTTGAGCTTGTTTGCTAATCTCACCAACACCAACCGTAAAAGCCGAGTCGCCCACATAACCCTGGTAAACCGTTCCGCAATCCACCGAAATAATATCGCCTTCGCGCAGTTTTCGGTTTCCGGGAATACCATGCACCATTTCTTCGTTGATGCTGGTGCAGATGCTGCCGGGGTAAGGCACGCCATTGCCTGGGTCGTAGTTTTTGAACGGTGAGTATACGCCATGCGCTTTCTGAAAGCTTTCGGCAACTTCGTTCAGTTCGCCTGTGGTCACGCCAGGAGCGATGGCATCCATCACGGCTTTCAGGGTGAGCGCGTTCAAACGCCCAGCCTCGCGCATGATTTTCAGCTCGTTGGCTGATTTGAGATTAACACCGAAGATTTCGTAGCTATCCATTATTGCAAAGCCTCAAATATTTCGTCGTTAATATCATTTATTTCACCGACGCCATTAAACTCGACCAACTTGCCCTCTTCCCGAAAATGATCGATCAGCGGAAGCGTTTGGGCTTCATAAATTTTCAAGCGATTCAGCACGGTTTCCGCCTTATCGTCTTCACGTTGATAAAGCGGACTGCCGTCTTCGTCATCAAACCATTTTCTTTTAGGCGGATTGTATTCCGCATGATACACATTGCCACTTTTGCTCATCCAGCGTCCGCTAAGTCGCTTTACAATCAACGCTTCCGGAACAGCCAGATTCGCGACCATAGTCAGCTCTTCGTCGATACTGTCCAAGTAGGACTCAAGCGCCAAGGCCTGCACAAGTGTACGCGGGTAACCATCCAAAACCACACCATTTTCGCAGTCATCTTCTTCAAGACGCGCGTTCAACATAGTAATTGTGATTTCATCAGGTACCAATTCGCCTTTGTTCATATAAGTAGCAGCCTCAATCCCCAGAGGTGTTTCCGCAGCAAGATGCTCGCGGAAAAGGTCCCCGGTTGAGATATGCGGAATCCCCAGGCGTTCAGCAAGCAGAACGGCTTGTGTTCCCTTGCCCGTTCCGGGGGCTCCTAACATCACAACGATTGTGGCTTGCTCTTTCATCGATTAAAGCCCTCTTAGTTAATCAGCCTGTCATCGTAGCCGTGCATGCGCAATTCTGTTTCAATCAGTTGCACAATTTCGCGCACGGTACCCACAACAATCAAAAGACCCGAAGCCTGCATCAAGCCCAAACCTGCGATGTTCGTCTCACCAAAGAGCTTGAAGACGCCAGTCATGATGTAGGGCAAAACAGCGATGATACCCAGGAAGATTGCGCCAGGCAGGGTAATGCGGCGTTGCACTCTGGTGAGATAGTCTTGAGTGGGTTTGCCACGCACAACACCAGGAATCTGAGCACCTTGTTTCTTCAGATTTTCGCCGTAGTCTTGTTGCGCAAAGAGCACGTCTGTATAGAAGTAACAGAACAAAACCACCAGGACAAAGAACATAATAGGATACCACCAGGTATCACCGCCAAAGTTCCTGTAAACCCAGTTGGCAGCTTTTCCAACCCAGTTTGTCTTGTTCAGGAAGAACGATGACAAAATCGCGGGGAAGGTCAAAAAGCTTTGCGCGAAGATAATCGGAATCATACCTGCCATGTTAATCATCAGGGGCAATTGACTGCGCACGGGCATCGACATGCGGTTACCCACCCGGCGACCCGGGAACATAACCGGCACGTTGCGTCTGCCCAGTTGCATGTAGACAAT
This sequence comes from Anaerolineaceae bacterium, assembly GCA_012839565.1. Classification (GTDB taxonomy): domain Bacteria; phylum Chloroflexota; class Anaerolineae; order Anaerolineales; family Anaerolineaceae; genus Mesolinea. Next base: position 91,366 of record DUMZ01000008.1, on the reverse strand, counting down.
GCCAAAGATGGTCAATATAAAGACCACAAAGATGAGAACAAACGCCCACCATGGGTCAGATATATACTGGCCAGGGTTAGCCGGATCAGCTCGGCGCACCATTTGTGCGATAGTCACTGGGAAGCGCGACACAATACCCGAGAAGATGATTAGGCTAAGGCCTTGGTTACGCAGGCCAAACTCAGAAATGAGCTGTCCCAGCCAAATACCAAACATCGTTCCGGCGACCATCGTAATAATCGCCGCCAGGGTAGGCAAGAGGTTTTCACCACTAAAACCATAGTGTTGGATAACCGACTGGCCACCCAACATTTGGTTGAAGATATTAATCTGCCCAAAAGCTGAAAGCAATGCCATCGGAATGGTAAGAATAACAGTCCATTTTTCCATCCAGACACGGCCTTCGCGTGGGTCATCTTTCATCTTTTGCTCAAGCGCCGGAATAACTGGGGTTAGCAGTTGCAAAATAATCTGCGCGGTAATATACGGGTAAACACCCATTGCCAACACAGAGAATTTCGAAACCGCGCCACCGGAAAGCAGGTCAAGCAAGCCAACCAGGTTGCCACCGGCACCGGTAAGCTGACTCAGTTCCTTTACAGCAGCGTGATCTAACCCAGGCACCGGCACATTGGCAACAAAACGATATACTGCCAACAATAAAAGCGTGATGAGCAGTTTGTTGCGTATACTTTCAGATTTCCATAAATAGCGCCAGGACGATCGTTTCATGTTATTGTCTCCTTATCATCGTTACGCGAGTTCGATCAGTTCGATCGTACCACCAGCAGCTTCAATCTTCTGGCGGGCACCCTCGGTAACCTTATGAGCTTTGATATTGAGTGCAACTTTTATTTCGCCACGACCCATTATCTTGACAGGCAGTCCTTTTCCTTTAAGCAAACCGTTTGCTTTGAGGTTTTCCGGGTTAACTTCATCACCCTTTTTGTATGGGGTGAGAGCGTCCAGGTTTACCTCGGCATAGCGCACGCGATTGACAGGCGTAAAGCCTTCACCACGCAAGAAGGGCAGTTTGCGGTAGAAGGGCAAGTTACCACCCTGGTGGTAAAGTCTTACACCACCGCTGGTGCGTGCACTTTGTCCTTTGGTACCACGGCCGGCACTTTTGCCCATGCCAGATCCAGTACCGCGCCCAACACGTTTGCGACCTTTTTTAGCGCCTTCGTTAGGTTTAAGATCATGTAATTGCATCTTATTTCTCCTCTAACGCTGATTCAATCTCGACCAAATGTGAGACTTTATCCAGCATACCCCGAATGATGGGCGTGTCTTCGTGTTCGACAACTTCCTGGAGTTTCTTGAAGCCAAGCGCACTCAGGGTTCTTTTTGTTTTTACGGTGTAACCGATACCACTCTTTACGAGTTTAATGCGAAGCATATTCTTCTTAGCTGGTTTTTTAGCCACGTCTCCTCCGATCCCAATAAGGTGTCACGTCGCGCACATCTTTGCCACGTTCCAGTGCCACAATCTCGGGCGATTTGAGTTGGTCAAGCGCGTTAAACGTTGCGAGCACAATGTTGAGCATGTTCGCGCTGCCAAGAGATTTGGTCAAAATGTCAGTAATGCCAGCTGCTTCCAAAACCGCGCGCACACCACCCGCGGCGATAACACCAGTACCGGGCGAAGCGGGTTTTAGCAACACTTTGGCACCACTTTGAACACCGATAACTTCATGCGCGATGGATGTTCCATGCAAGCTGACCGGACGCATGTTTTTATACGCGCGATCAGAAGCTTTGCGCATCGCATCAGGCACAGCCAAAGCTTTGCCGATGCCTAAGCCGATGTTACCGTTGTTGTCGCCAACCACTAAGGTGACACGATATGAAAAGCGGCGACCGCCTTTGACAACTTTCGCAACGCGGGCGATATCGATGACACGTTCGTCGTATTGTTGTTCTAATCCTTGAAATTCATCCATAGTATCCTCGATTTAGAATTCTAAGCCGCCCTTACGAGCACCTTCGGCCATCGACTTGATGCGACCGGTATAAAAATAACCAGCGCGGTCCATGACCACTTTTTTAATACCCTTATCAAGGGCACGTTTGGCAATTTCTTCGCCAACCAGGCGGGCCTGGTCGATTTTGTTTTTGCCTTCCATGGCGTCGCGCAGACTTTTGTCCACACTCGATGCCGAAGCCAGCGTAGTCCCACTATGATCATCAATGATCTGAACGTAGATTTCATTAATACTTCTAAAAACGTTCAAGCGTGGTCGCTCCGGCGTGCCAAATATCTTCTTGCGTACGCGTTTGGCGCGATGCAATCTAGCTTGGTTTCTTGATTTCTTTGCCATGTTTACCTCTACTTACCGGTCCTGCCAGACTTACCAGCCTTGAGTTTAACTTCTTCGCCCTGATAGCGAATACCGGTACCATGATAGCGCTCTGGTGGGCGCACTTTGCGTATTTCAGCAGCGACCTGGCCAACTTGCTGGCGGTCTCTGCCCATAATCTTAATGGTGCGTGCTCTTGCGTCTACATCAAATTCGATGCCATCGGGCGCAGGGTAGTTAACAGGATGCGAATAACCCACGTTCAAAACCAGGTCTTTGCCCTGCAACTCAGCACGATAACCCACACCGTTATATTCCAAAACACGGGTAAAACCTTCGCCACAGCCAACAATCATGTTGTTCAGCAGCGCGCGGGTGGTGCCGTGTAAAGCACGCACATGCGGCTCGTCGTTTGGACGACTAACGGTGATGGTACCATCTTCTAATTTCAATTCGATTTCCGGCGCAAAAGTTCGTTCAAGTTGTCCTTTAGGACCTTTGACACTCACTTTTTGTCCGTCAATTTTTACTTCAACACCCTTGGGCAGGGTGATTGGTAATTTACCGATACGCGACATATCCTACCTCCTACCAAACCTTGCAGAGTATCTCGCCACCGACACCCAATTTGCGGGCACGCGCGCCGGTCATAACACCTTTAGGGGTAGACAAAATAGCGATGCCGATACCAGAAAGCACCCAGGGGATATCTTTCTTCGAAGTATACACGCGGCATCCAGGGCTTGAAACGCGTTGCAAACCAGTAATAAGTGGACGACGTTGCCGTCGCTCGCCAATGTACTTTAGTTTAACCTGCAAGACCTTGTGGGTCTCGTTTTTACCTTCCAAGACTTCGTAATCAGCCAGGTAGCCTTCCTCAACAAGGATGCGGGCGACTTCAGCTTTTAGCTTGGAATGTGGCATAGCCACGGTGGACAAACCAGCCATCGCGCCATTGCGAATTCTGGTCAACATATCGGCAATTGGATCTGTTATAGTCATAATTCTCTAGCCTCCAGCTTCAATTACCAGGATGATTTCTTTACTCCAGGGATTTTTCCCTGAAGTGCCAATTCTCGAAAACAAATGCGGCACAAGCCAAATTTGCGCATATAACCGCGTGGCCTGCCACACACTCGACAGCGACTGACAACCCTGGTGGGATATTTTCGCCGATATTCACGGTGAATCATACTCTTTTTAGCCATTAGTTTCCTTTCATAAAGGGCATGCCAAATTTGCTAAGCAATGCCCGACCGTGATCATCATTGGTTGCATTGGTGACGATACTGATTTCCATACCGCGCACTTTATCAATCTTATCGTACTGAATTTCAGGGAAAATCAGTTGTTCAGTAAGACCTAAAGTATAGTTGCCGCGACCGTCAAAGGAGTCAGCCGAGATACCCCGAAAGTCACGTACACGGGGCAAAGCAACATTGATTAAGCGGTCCAAAAATGCCCACATCTTCTCACCGCGCAAGGTAACTTTTACGCCAATTTGGCGGCCTTCGCGCAGTTTGAAGTTTGAAATAGCCTTTTTGGCAGCGATAATAATCGGTTTCTGACCGGTAATGATGGTCAGGTCGTTCACTGCCGCGTCGAGGGCTTTAGGGTTTTCAAGGGCTTCGCCAACGCCAATGTTGATGACAACTTTTTTGATTTTCGGCACCTGCATGACGTTATCAAGACCGAGTTCTTCAAAAAGGGCGGGCGCGTATTCATTTTTGTATTGTTCAAGTAGTCTGTTCATTTATTATTTACCTGCGCCTTCATCTGCCTTGGCAGTTTTTGGAGTGGCGGACTTTTTAGCTTCAGTAGCTTTCGCTTTTGGCTCAGCTGCCACAGTTTCTTTCTTAGCAGTGGCGCGCTTGGTAGCCGGTTTGGCTTCTTCAGCGACTTTGCCACGTCTTACACGGCGGCTGGCGCGTTCTGTGATGCTATCCACAACCATGACATTAGATGCATGGATGGGCGCTTCGAACTCACGAATGCCACTGGGGATGGTCTTGCCACCGCCGGTTTGCTGTTGTTTTTGATGTTTTTTGACCAGGTTCACGCCCTGAACCACAACGCGGTTCTCTTTGGGTAACACGCGGATAACTTCGCCGACTTTGTTTTTGTCAGCTTCGTCGCCACGCATAACGCGAACACGATCACCTTTACGTATCTTCATCTTCATTAGACGCTCCATTCACTCATTAGCTCTAGTACACTTCCGGTGCTAACGAAACTATTTTCATGTAGCCTTTTTCGCGCAGTTCGCGAGCTACTGGGCCAAAGATACGTGTACCACGGGGGTTTACGCCATCGTTGTCCAAAATAACGGCTGCATTGTCGTCAAAACAAATGGTTGAGCCATCAGCTCGGCGATACGCCTTTGAAACACGCACAATAACGGCTTTCACAATTTCGCTCTTTTTAACGGAGCTTTGTGGGGTTGCGCTTTTTACGGTAGCTGTGACGATATCGCCAACAGTAGCGTAACGACGTCGGGTGCCACCCACAACCTGAATAACCAGAATTTCGCGCGCGCCAGTATTATCTGCAATTTTTAAGCGGGACTCTTTTTGGATCATTGTTATTCCTCATCTTCCGCTTGTTCAGCTTCTTCAACAGTCTCTTCGGTTTCTTCAACAATAGCCTCTTCAATGGCTTGTTCCATTTCCTGGACTGATTCAATGTTTTCCTGGCGGATTTCTTCTACCAGAATCTTCTCAACAACCCAGCGCACGGTGCGCGAAATGGGTTTTGATTCGACAATGGTCACCTTATCGCCAACATTGCAACCGAAAGGATCATGTGCTTTGTAAGACTTTTTTCGGGTCACAACTTTGTGATAAAGTGGATGCGCAAAGGTTCGGTCTACGTCAACGATGATGGTTTTGTCCATCTTATTGCTTTTAACCACACCATTTAGTCTTCGGCGATTATTCATTACTTACCTTCCTGTTCTGCGCGAGCGCGTTCGTTGAGAATGGTCTCAAATCGCGCGATATCACGACGGGCAGCTTTAAAACGGCTTGTATCGGTCAGTTGACCAGTAACCATTTGGAAGCGCAGATTCATCAGTTCCTGTCGTGTATTTAGCAAATTTGTTTTAATCTGCTCAGTTGAAAGTTCGCGAATTTCTTTAATTTTCATTATGAACCTTCTCCTAATACTTCTCTGGCAACAATCTTGGTTTTAAATCCAAGTTTGTATCGGGCGCGGTTAAGGGCAGCTTTTGCCACTTCGGGGTCAGCGGTGGTGATTTCAAACAGGATTCTTCCTGGGCGCACAACGGCAACCCAGTGATCCACAGCACCTTTACCTTTACCCAAGCGGGTTTCAGCAGCACGTTTGGTATAGGGTTTGTCTGGGAAGACACGCACCCACACCTTACCGCGGCGTTTCATCATGTGCACAATAGCACGTCGGGCACTCTCGATATTGCGGGCTGAGATATAGCCGCATTCGAGCGCTTTTAGTCCAAATTCACCAAAGCTGACTGTCGAGCCGCGCAGGGCTTTGCCCTTCATGCGACCGCGCATCTGCTTGCGGTACTTTACTCTTTTTGGCATCAACATAATCTAATACCTCACTCGTTCCTTTAATTACTCGCTTACGTAGACACCTTCGGTGGCTTCGACTTTTTCTTCAGCCTGATGCATAACGATGCCTTTGTAGATCCATACCTTGATGCCAATTTGACCGAAAGTGGTTAAAGCACTCGCGCGTGAAAAATCAATATCCGCGCGCAATGTTTGCAACGGCACACGACCTTCGCGCAGGGTTATACTGCGAGCCATTTCAGCACCGGCCAAACGACCACCCACTTGAATCTTGATACCTTCCGCGCCCTGGCGCATGGCTTGTTGGATGGCGCGTTTCATAGCGCGGCGATAGCTGATACGACGTTCAAGCTGGCCGGCAATATTGAGTGCTACCAAATAAGCGTCGGTGTCAGGATCTTTAATCTCTTTGACTTCAAGGTCAATTTTCTGACCGGTCAACGCTTCAAGTTCCTGGCGCAGCGCTTTAACGCTTTCACCTTTGCGGCCAATCAAAATGCCGGGCTTGGCGGTGTGCAGGGTGACCTTCACTTTGCCAGGGAAGCGTTCGATTTCGATCTTGCTCACGCCAGCACGTTCGGCTTCTTTGCGCACGAGTTCGCGGATTGCCAAATCTTGATGCAGTTGCTCAGTATATTCTTTGCCTTCAGCGTACCAACGACCCAACCAGGGTTTGTTGACGCCTACTCGAAAACCTATTGGATGTACTTTTCGACCCATAATATCTCCTTAATTCTGCTCAGTCTCACGCAAGATAACAGTGATGTGCGAACGGCGTTTTAACATAGGCTTAAAACGTCCGCGGGCACCAAAACGTCGCCATTTGCGGGTTGGTGCTTCATCAGCAAAAATGCGATAAACTACCAAATCGTCTCGGCTAATACCAAAGTTCTCTTCCGCGTTCGAAATCGCTGAATAGATGAGTTTACGAACAGGCATTGCAGCTTTGTTCGGGGTTGTTGCGAGAATTTCCAAGGCCTTCAAAGCAGGCTTGCCACGCACCAGGTCAATAACCAGGCGGGTCTTTTGTGCAGAATTCGCAAAGTTTGAAAGCTTAGCAATAATATCTTGTGCCATTTTCTTTATCTGCCTTTCTTCTCAGCCACGTGCCCACGGAACCAACGGGTTGGAGCAAACTCGCCAAGTCGATGGCCGACCATGTTCTCGGTCACATAGATGGGCACATGTCGGCGTCCGTCATGGACGGCGATGGTGTGGCCTACCATCTGCGGGAAGATAACACTGGCACGACTCCAGGTGCGAATAACTTTCTTATCGCCCTTGGCGTTCATATCTTCGACTTTTTTCAATAGTTTCGGGTCAATAAATGGCCCTTTTTTCAATGATCGCGACATAGTTTATTTCCTTTTCTATCTCTCAACCACTAGCGGCGTTTAGCCTTGGAGCGGTGGCGAATAATCATGTCATCCGTGCGCTTATTGCGACGGGTTTTGTAACCAAGCGTGGGCTTGCCCCAAGGGGTTTTGGGACCAGCCATACCGATACCGGTCTTGCCTTCACCACCACCATGGGGATGGTCGCGCGGAGACATTGCCGACCCGCGAACAGCTGGACGACGTCCCAGATGACGAGAGCGTCCCGCTTTGCCCAATTTGATGTTGTTGTGCTCAACGTTACCAACCTGACCGATAGTGGCGCTGCAGTCTTGCAAAACTAAGCGGACTTCACCAGATGGCATGCGCACATGTGCGTAGCGACCTTCTTTAGCCAGGAGTTGCGCTGAAACACCCGCTGAACGGGCAATTTGCGCACCCTTGCCGGGCTGCATTTCAATGGCATGGATGGTTGTACCAACCGGAATGTTTGCCAGGGGCAAGTTGTTGCCGGGTCGGATTTCAACCTGAGTGCCAGAAAACAAGGTGTCGCCAACTTTCACACCGATGGGAGCCAAGATATAGCGTTTTTCGCCATCAGCATAATGGAGCAAAGCCAGGCGGGCAGTGCGGTTGGGATCGTATTCAATCGCCGCTACTTTGGCGGGGATGTCATGTTTGTTGCGTTTGAAGTCCACGATGCGAATTTGTCGCTTGGAACCACCACCACGATGGCGCACGGTAATGCGACCCTGGGCGTTTCGGCCGGCGCGGTTTTTCTTGGTGTAGATTAAGCTGCGCTCGGGCGTGGTCTTTGTAATTTCTTCAAACGTATAACTGGTCTTGTGTCGTTGACCAGGGCTAGTGGGTTTGTATACTTTAACTGCCATTATTCTACTCCCTCAAAGAATGGGATGCGGTCTCCGGCGCGCAACGTAACAATGGCTTTTTTGTAGCCACGCTTGCGAATGGTCAACCGGCGGGAACGTGAGTTCCGGGTTGACTTGGCCGGAGCGTTGATAATATTGACGCGCTCAACCTTCACATCAAAAGCGGTTTCGATGGCGGTCTTTACTTGCTCGCGGGTGGCAAACGAAGCGACTTCAAACACATATTGCTGAAGCTGACCAGCCAAATAGTTGCTTTTTTCAGTGACGATTGGTTGGCGGATGATATCAAATGCTGAAATAGTCATTTTACTTCACCTTCCTATCCCAAATAGCTCTTGATAACATCTAATGCTTCAAGCGGGATGATTACTTTATCTGAAATCAGCAAATCGCGAATGTTCAAATAGCGTGCCTGCAATAGCCTGGCGTTTGCCAGATTTCGCCCGGATTTGATGAAGTTTTCATTTTCTTCACTGTTTCCTGGGATGAGCACTAACACGCGATTATCGCCAGCAAGAGCTTTTATTGATTTTGCTAATTCAGCGGTTTTTGCTTCAGGCATGTTGAGATTATCGAGCATAATGATTTTCTCATCATTAGCAACAACCGTCAGCGCGGAGCGCAAAGCGGCTCGGCGCATCTTGCGAGGCATTTCCTGGCTGTAATCACGCGGTTTGGGGGTGAAAATGCGACCACCACCCACATGCTGGGCAGACTTCATGCTACCACGTCGGGCGCGACCAGTACCTTTTTGCTTAAATGGCTTACCTGCTCCGCCACGCACTTCGGCACGTCGTTTGGTGTTGTGCGTGCCAAGGCGTGCGTTCGCCATTTGGCGTTGATATGCCTGATGCATCAAATCGACATTGACTTTTGCCGCGAAGATTTCTTCGGGAAGTTCAACGTCGCTTACTTTTTCTGCTTTTAAGTTATAGACATCGAGTTTCATGATTTATCTCTCCAATCAGACGTCCTATTGCTTGGCCGCCGCGCGAATGATCACTGTATCGCCCTTGGCACCGGGAACGGAGCCTTGAACAGCGATAAGGTTGCGCTCAGCATCAACCAATGCAACACGAATATGCGAAGATGTCACGCGCACATTTCCCATTTGTCCGGGGAACTTTTTGCCCTTAAAGACACGTCCCGGGGTTGAACCCTGTCCAGACGCACCTGGCGCGCGCCAGCGGTCGGATTGACCGTGGGTCTTTAGACCACCGCCAAAACCGTGGCGTTTCATGACACCGGCAAAACCTTTGCCTTTTGAAGTGCCAATGACATCAACATAATCGCCCGTTTCGAAGACGTCCGCGGTGATTGTGTCACCGGGTTTAACGTCGCCAATTTTCTTCGTGCGAATTTCGCGCAGGATGCGCACAGGTGGCAGATTGTTGACCTTAAGATGGCCAAGCTCTGCTTTTGACAATCGTTTTGGTTTCACAGCGCCAAAGGCTAACTGAACCGCGGAATACCCGTCAGTTTCAGGAGTCTTTATCTGAGAAACAAAACAAGGCCCAGCTTCGATAAGCGTCACCGGAATTGCACGTCCGCTTTCGTCGAAGATCTGGGTCATGCCGATCTTTCTTCCAATAAGCCCTTTTAACATACTATTCTCCTGTTTGTAATTTAGCGAGACTGTCAGCCTGGGCTAGGCTGCATCATCTCCGTGCAATTCAGTTAATGAAGCTCTGTGTAGCGATTCTGCCCACGCGGCAACATTCTTAAACTGCCAATGTCAAAACATGCCCCGAAAGGGGCAACTTATCATTTATATCACACCTCGTCATACAGCGCAAGGGTGATTTCTGATTTTGTTTTGACTTTTTGCCTGGTTTTTCACCAAGCTTGCCTATTATAAGGTAGAGCGTGAAATTAAGCGAGTCTTTTCCGCAAAATAATTAGCCAAAAATAGCCCAAAATGTTGATGACAATAAACGAATACTAAGCCCGCCTGTCAGCACTTGGCTTGCACGCAATGCAAACTCAAATTTACTGTCTCGTTCGCCAAGGCCTCCTTGCCGGCACAAGTTTCCAAGCCTTCATTTTTGGATAGTATACGTTCAACTTCAGCGAGCTGTAAATATTTGAGAAGCTACCATAAGCTAATCACTGCTAACAAAACAATAATCAACACGGCCAAACCACTCACCAGTGAGCTGATTCCTATCGCAATCACCCACCGACGGACTTTTTCCATCTCCATCGTGTTTTTAATCGCGGATGACGCCACCACAGCGCGATAAACCTGTTCATTCTCCAAATCAATCGCTGGCGCAGCAGAAAAAGACAAGCCACACTTCGGGCAATTTTCAGTTTTATTCCAGATGATAAATGCGCAGTTTGGACAAACATTCATAAGACTCTCCTTTTGGCAAATTTAAAATTAGGGTTGTTCGAACACCAGTTCAATGAGCTCTGTATTGAAAATGAGCGTTCTGGTGTCTTTACGCATCACTTGAAGACGAAAAACCAGCCTGTCAACCCGCTCAATATCATTTATGGCTAGTTGATTTTCCGGCAGGCTTAATTCTTCAACGGACTTCAAGCCAGCCAGCACGTGTGTTTCGTTCGAGAATTCATATTCATAATCGTTTATTTTCAAATCAAGCGCGGTCAGTGCAATATCAATATCGGTGTTGTTCTCGACGATGATATAAAAGCGCACGTCAGTATCTTGGGTGGGGTTTTCATGGCGATAAAGATATATGCGTATTCCTTCGCGTTCCGCCAGCAAGGTATATTCTCTGTCAATCGCAAGCGGGCTGGCAGGGTCAGCATTGGTATTAACCCGTATCCGTTCGGTGGTAATAGATTGGCTCCAGTTTTGGCTTTCGTCAATGCCTAAATTGAACTCAAAGTATTGGATGGTTTCCACGCCCGCAGCTTCAAGCGCGTCATAAGCGAGCCTTAAAGCAACCATACTTTGGGATTGCGCTGGAACGCTGGCATCAAAAACACCTGTCATCATAAAGCCGTTGATTTGCAAATCCAATGCCCGCAGACTGAGTGCGGTTTGGGTGTTGTTTTCAACCCAGAAAAGAAGTTGCGGGTCCGAAAAGGATTCACAGCCAAGAGACTTTACAGTAATTTTGATTTGCTCTGTGTCATAAACCAGGTTTTCAGCAACTGTAACCGGGCAATCAGGTATGTCTAAGTCGAGTGAGCTTTCGTTCTCATTTGTTTCGGCTGTTTGAAGGTCGGCCTGTTCTGCCTGTGGCGTCTTGAGTAACTCGAGCGCGATATGGGTGGCTTCCAAATCCATAGCGGCAAGCGTTTCAGCAATCGGATCCCCTACTGGCACGGCAGTTTGTGGTGAGCAGGCAAATAAAACAAGCACCATTAAAAATGATATGAAATTGATTTTTGTTCTTTTCATTCCTTAGCCCTTCAGCATCATAGATAAAAATAAATGTTTATCAGATTATACAGTAAATTTCCATTCTGACGTCTGTTTTTCAAGCAAGGGTTTTATTTCGGACTGATATCTAAAGTTTTAGAAGGTAATTTTCATAAAACCGGTTCACAGACAAAACACTCACAAAAGTGTAATCGTCAAAAGTGCAAGAAACGCAAAGTAAACTGACGCTACAAGATACTGGCTAAGGAATTATAAAGTGCGTGGTGAAAATGCCACGCACTGATATTTAGTTCCTTACTGAGAAAGTTTACGTGCTTAGCAGACCATGTAAACTTTGCAAGTTATTATTTCCATCTAGTCAAATGTAATTGTGATTTTATCAGTTTTAAAAACAGCTCTAAAGTTGTTCTTGTCAATAACATTGAAGTAGAGTTCAATTTCTCTAATATCGCGAATGTCGTTTTCTTTTAAATCATTCTCCAAAAAGCCGAGACCAGCAAAGGCTTTCGTGCCTGACAAAACATCCGCATAGAAAAGGGGATTAACCGCCAATCCATTTGCAGTTACATCCTTTACAGTAACAGAAATGTCCTGCCCTGAATTGTTTTCAATGAACAGCAGAAGCTCTGCACCCCAAAACTCTTGTTCAGTAAGCAGTTCTTTCATAATGATGCGCACCCCTTTTTGTTCAACCAAAACGGTGCCACTGTCATCAACTTTTTGAATGAAAGCAGGGTTCGCGTCGGTCTCTATACGTATCGTATCCGTGTTAAATGTTTTTGCCCAGTCTGCACTGTCAATGACACGCAGTTTGAACGAAAAATATTGGATTGTTTCAATTCCAGCGCTTTCAAGATCGCTGTTCAAAACAGTCAGTTCGTCATTAACCTTTTCCCCCGCTTCCACTTCGGCAGACATAATCGGGTTTATCATGTAACCGTTGATCACAAGGTCGCTTGCTTGTAACATAATTGCTTTTTCTGAATTATTTTCGATCAGAAATCTGAGTTCTGGACCCATCCAACCGCGGAAATCCAACGACAAAACGGTTACTTTTATGCCACCATCATCATAAATAACGCTTTCCTGGACATTGACATCTTCATTAATCGCGTAATCATCCCCATCTCTAACAGTTGGCTCTTCATGTGTGTTGTCTGGTTCGTCATCATTATCTTTGGTTGAATCATTTTTAGACAACATTTCAATAAACTTTGATGAAAGTACTTCAAAGATAGCTTCTTTTTCAGTTTCTCTTTTCTTTGCCCCACCTGCACAGGCAGCCAACAGGATTGCCATCAGCAGCAAAGCAATAATTTTGTTCCTTTTTGACATTTTCTCTCCTTCGTTATTAAAACGCTAATCAGCTAAACGATTTTTTAAAATTCCTTTTATCTTCCATTAATAATGGTGTGAAAATTTCAAGCCCACAAAATGTGGGCTTGAAATCGGGAGAATAAAATAATGGTCATTATCCCTCATCTGAATTCAGGTCTGTTTTTGGCAAGAAAACTTCAATCGTCGTACCTTGGTTCACTTCGCTTTCCAAAAAGACCTTGCCACCTAAAAATTCCACGACATGCTTTACAATCGCCAGACCTAATCCTGAACCAGAAATCGCTCTTGACCTGGCTTTGTCTACCATATAGAAACGCTCAAAAACGCGCCCAATGTGCTCTTCCGGGATACCAATGCCAGTATCAGCTACACGCAGACGGAGTTCATTGGCTTGATTGCTAACCCAAACGTCAATACTACCCCCATCACGATTATACTTTATGGCGTTAGAAATCAAATTATCCAACACATCATGCAGCATCGCTTCAGGGAAGAACAAAGTCTTTTCACCTTCCAGGGTGATGCTCAATTTGAGTGCGCGTTGGCTTATAGGTTCTTTATACACTGCCAATATCTGTTGTAAATAGGCATCCAGGTCAATTTCAGTGCTAACGTGTTGCACCTTGCTTTCGTCAAACTGTGAAAGTTTAATGATGTCATCGATGATAGCCGACAAACGCCGTCCCTCATCAGAAATCGTGCCCCCAATGCGTTTCACATCGTCGGCATCCACCATGCCGTTTTTCAAAAGTTCAGCGTAACCATTAATTGCCGTCAGCGGACTGCGCAATTCATGGCTAACGTTGGCAGTAAATTCTTTGCGTTGTTTTTCGAGTCGCAAATTCTCTGAGTCATCAGCTATGATCATCATGACCCCATATAATTCATCTTGTCTTAGGACACGGTTGATATAAATACGCAAAAGCGTACTGCTCATTTCTACCGTGAAGGTTTCATGCTCACTGTCTGAGCTTTGTTCAAGTTTATGGTAAATTTCCGGCAAACGGCATAAGTACAAAAAGTCTTTGCCACGATATTCTGAACCCACATCACCTTCCAACAAGCGCACCGCGCTGGTATTAATGCTAAGGATAGTGAGATCGGAATCCATCAACACCATGCCTTCGCGCGCGTCGCGGATTAAGCGGTTGATGGTTTCGCTTTGATATTTGAGTTCTTCCAGGTGCGCGTCAATAGTTTTCTTTTGTACACGGAGTTCGCGCACAAAAGGCAAAAGTTCATCATAAACCGGGATGTCCTCTGTTTCGGCAAGCATAATTTGCTCAAGGTTTTCAGCGTAATAATCAATAGGTTCCAATATCCGCTTTGACGTATGATGGGTGAAAAAAGCACTTATGATAATCGCCAGCACCGCAACAACCGCGGTTGTTGGCATGGCTTTCCCTAACAAGCCAGCCATGTTCTTCCACTGTTGCGAAAGACGCACCACATTGCCCCCTTCAACACGCATGGCAAAGTAAAAGCTATCTTCGCCAACACTTTCAGAGCGTCGGATGTCTTCACCGAGTTTACCCAGCAAAGCCTCCCTGAATTCTTTTCGTTCAGCATGGTTCTCAAGGCGGAATTCGTTGACATTGATATCGCTGTCATAAATAACATCGCCGTTTGGGTCGATTAAGGTTACCCGTACACTTCTATATTTGCTGTTTAACTTTTTAAGGATCTCAATTTGGTTTTCAGTATCTGCATCAACTACGCTACTGTAAAAACGTATGGTCTCGCGCATCCAGGTTAGTTGGTTGCCGAGCCACATACGATTATAAATAAAGGTAACCGCAACTGACACGGCAAGTACCGCAAGCACGATAACCAGCGTGTTAATCAGATTCATGCGGCGCTTCATGCCTCAGCGCCTGCCTTATAGCCTATATTCCGTACCGTTTTAATCAATGAGCCCTTTGAGCCCAGTTTCTTGCGCAGTGAAGCAACATGCACATCCACAGTGCGTGTGCCACCTTCAAAGTCATAGCCCCAAACGCTTTCCAGCAGTTTTTCGCGCGAATAGGCCATGCCAGGATGAGAAAACAACTGGAACAAGAGTTCAAACTCTTTAAAGGTCAGGTCTAATTCTTCCCCATCCACGCGCGCTGTACGATTGAGATAGTTAATTTCAATGCCGTTGTACTCAAGATGCTGGATAATTGTGCTGTTGCTGCGACGTTTCACCGCACGAATACGTGCTAAAAGTTCCATCACGCTAAATGGTTTCGAGATATAGTCATCCGCGCCTAAATCAAGCCCGATGACTTTATCATATTCCCCGCCCAAGGCGGTTAGCAAAATAACCGGAATTTCCTTGGTATCAGGATCGGCTTTGAGCTTTTTCAAAAGTGCCAAACCACTCTCGCCGGGCAACATAATATCCAAAATGATGAGTTCGGGCGTTTTTTCGCTGATGACCTCGAGCAATGTGGATCCGTCCTCAAAAAGTCTTGTTTCGTAGCCTTCTTTTTGAAGGGCATAGGCAAGCAATTCCCGGATGGATTGGTCATCTTCAATACAGTAAATCATGAGCTACTCCTAATGTTGCTCTTGCTGTTCTGGGTCGCCTTTGATAGCAAAGATAACCCAGCGCGCAATGCGCTCTGTATTATCGCCAATACGCTCAAGATATTTGGTAATTTGCATCGCGTCAATAAGATATTTGTAGCTGTCAGTATCGGTTCTGATGCGGTCTGCAATTTCGTCCATGGTTTTATCAAAAAGTGCGTCAACTTCGTTATCGCTGGCAATTACTTCCTCTGCCAGTTCAAGGTCATTTTCAACGAAGGAATCCAAAGCCTTCTTAAGCATCACCATAACCCTGCTATTCATATCGATAAGTTGATTAACAGCAAACAAGTTATTAATAGGACCAACGAAATCTAAAAGCTCCACAATTTCAATAACATGTCCGCCAATGCGTTGTAAGTTATTCGCGATTTTTAGCACCGAAGAAATAAAGCGTAAATCCTTGGCAACAGGTTGCTGGGTGCTCATAATTCGCAAACAATCATTCTCAATGCGACGCTCTTTTGAGCGAATGGTCGACTCTTCGTCCACCATCAATTTGGCTTCTTCATAGTCGCCTTCAACAAAAGCTTTTTGCAAAGTACGACACATTCCTTCAATATACGAGCCGTACAGAATGACTTCTGTTTTCAGCTCTTCAAGTTCTTTAAAATATTTTGCTCTCATCATTTACCACCTATCCAAAACGACCTGTAATGTAATTTTCAGTGCGTTCATCTTTCGGATATGAGAATATCTGTCCAGTTTCACCGGTTTCGATAATTTCACCTGTTAAGAAAAACGCTGTTTTATCCGAAATTCTCGCAGCTTGTTGCATATTATGGGTTACTATAACAATAGTATACTTTTCTTTGAGCTCAATTACCAAATCTTCAATTTTACCTGTTGAGATTGGGTCAAGCGCTGAAGTCGGTTCGTCCATCAGCAGGATTTCAGGTTCTACTGCCAATGCGCGCGCGATACAAAGACGCTGTTGCTGACCACCAGAAATTTGTAGTGCGTTTTTTCTGAGTTCGTCTTTCAGTTCATCCCAAACAGCGGCTTTGCGTAAACTGTCTTCAACAATTTCGTCCAGTCTGG
This sequence comes from Anaerolineaceae bacterium, assembly GCA_012839565.1. Taxonomy (GTDB): domain Bacteria; phylum Chloroflexota; class Anaerolineae; order Anaerolineales; family Anaerolineaceae; genus Mesolinea. Next base: position 74,980 of record DUMZ01000008.1, on the reverse strand, counting down.
CTCGATTGCGCAAGCCATGTACGCGCGGACCATATGCAATATTATCATAGATACTAATCGGAAAGGGGTTAGGTGTTTGGAAAACCATACCAACTCTTTTACGCAAGGCATTCACATCCACACCAGGCGCATAAATATCTTCGCCGTCAATGAGAATTTTTCCTGTAATCTTGCAGTTTTCGATTAGGTCGTTCATTCGGTTGAGCGATTTTATCAATGTGGATTTACCACAGCCGCTGGGACCGATGAATGCCATAATCTCGTTGGCAGGGATATCAAGGTTAGCGTTTTTTATGGCCTGGAAGTCGCCATAAAAGAGATCCATGTTTTCAATCTTAATTTTTATATCTGTCATTTTGTTTTATTTACCAGTTTACTAAGTCTTGTTGAAAGCCTGTTGATGATGAGAACAATTACGAGCAAAACCAACGCTGTCGCAAAGGCTTCGCGAACGTGGAATGCTTCAGAAGAAAGCACATACATATGCAAGGCAAGTGTTCTACCGGATTCTGTCAGGCGAGTGGGTAATTGCGCCATGGTACCTAAAGTAAAGATGAAGGCTGCGGTTTCGCCAACGATACGTCCAATGGAAAGGATGACACCTGCCAAAATACCCGGCATGGCCACTGGCAAACAAACCCTAACGATTGTTTGCAGTTTGGTAGCGCCCAGTCCCAGACTGGCTTGCTTAAGCAAGGGGTCAACGGCAAGCAGAGCTTCTTCCGTTGTACGGATAATCAAGGGCAAAACCATAATGGCTGCTGTAAACGCGCCAGCAATCAAAGAATAAGACCACTGCAAGCGGAATACAAAGAAAAGCATACCGAACAAACCGTATACAATACTGGGAATTCCCGCCAGGGTCTCCGTTGCCAGTCGAATGGCAATAACCACTTTGCTTTGTTGCTTGGCATACTCGGTGAGATAAATACCGGTTAACACGCCAAATGGAATTGCGATTATCAAAACCAGGATAATCAACATGATTGTTGTAATCATAGCAGGCATCAGCGAAAGATTTTCGCTGGTGTATTTCCAGGCAAACATTTTCCATGAAAGACCGGGAATGCCACGGATAGCGATATATCCCACAACAATCAGGAAGATAGCTACCGTGAGTATTGCGGCAAATTTAACCAAAAAACGCAAAACTTTACTCATGGCGGTCCCTTCGTTTTACCAGGAAAAAGAGGAAATTGATTACCAGGATGAAGATGAAGAGCACCATCGCGGTGGCAATAAGTGCCTGACGGTGTTCCACACCCGCATATGCCATCTCAAGTACGATGTTGGTAGTAAGCGTGCGCACGCCACTGGTCAGACTTTTTGGCAAGCGCGGCTGGTTACCAGCAACCATATAAACCGCCATCGTCTCGCCAATCGCGCGCCCAATACCCAAAATGACCGAACTCAATATACCCGATTTCGCAGCGGGTATCATCGTCTTGAAAATGCTGATTTCTTTGGTAGCTCCTAAAGCCACACTTCCCTGATAATAGCGATTGGGCACAGCGTTGAGACTGGACTCGGAAATGCTGACAATTGTCGGCAGAATCATAATACCCAGCAGCACTGACGCGGTAATGATGTTCATACCCGTTCCGCCAAACAGTGCCCTGCTGATGGGTACCATCAGCTGCAACGCGAAGAAGCCATAGATGATAGAAGGCACGCTGGCCATCAAACTTACCGCTGATTGGAAAAAGTATTTAAGCTTTCCTTTGGCATAAAACGATAGGTACACCGCGCATAGTATGCCAATCGGTGTACCTACCAGAGCAGCTCCAATCGTGATGATAACAGACCCAACAATCATAGGCCAAATGCCATATTGTTGAGGCTTATTCACCGGACTCCACACTTGCCCAAACAAAAATTCCTTCAGGCCGTATTCCTTAACAAAAGGAATACCGGCACCGAAGATAAAGTACATAATAAGAAATAGCGCTAAGATTGAACTTAGCGCTGCCAACAGGAAAATGACTTTCATTAATTTTTCGCGTGTTTCCGGTCGGCTCATAATTTTAGCTTTACTATTTGACAAGGTTCCAGTCCGTTAGTTCGCCAACGAAAATTTGTCTGACCTGTTCCATAGTGATGGACTTGACAGGGTTGGTTTTGTGAACAATCACTGCGATACCGTCGATAGCAATCACTTTGTATTCAAGTTCAGCTTTTTCTTCGTCTTTCAACTCACGTGAAGCCATACCGAGTTGGCTGACACCTTCCATGGTGCTTTGCATACCAGCGGATGAACCAGTGGCCTGAATTTCGACCTTGACGTTTGGATTGATAGCATTGTAGGCTTCAACCAGTTTTTCCATAACGGGGGTAACAGAAGTTGAACCAGCCACAACAACGGTACCTTCAGCCTTGCCACCCGCGAAAGGAGCACCAGCTTCGCTGGAGATGTAACCGCGTTCTTCGACGATTTTTTGACCTTCTTCACTCAGGATGAAGTCAAGCAAATCTTGTGAAGCTTCATCAAGACCAGCTTTATAAGCAATATTGAAAGGACGGGCAATCTTGTAGCTACCGTTCTTCACATTTTCAGCAGTAGCTTCAACGCCGTCAATCTGCACTGCTTTGACGGTGTCATTGAGCGAACCGAGGGAGATGTAACCAATCGCATTGGCTTCATTCGCAACGGTCATCATCACACCATTGGTGCTGTTTTGGATGATGGCTTCAATGTAGGTGTTGTCAACTTTGTCGCCAGCGTCGTTTTTAGCTTCAACGCCGGTCAGTTCAACAAAAGCGCCACGGGTACCAGAGCCTTCCTCGCGGGAAACGACGATAATTTCAACGGGTTTAACCGTTGTTGGTTCTGCAACTTTGGGGGCTTCGGTTGCCTTGGGGGCGGAAGTAGTGGGGGTGCTCTTAGTGCCACATGCGGTCACTGCCAACATGAGAGCAACAAGCACAAGGATAATAGTAGTATGTTTCTTCATTTTTTTCTTCTCCTATTTTTCATTTACCCACATATTGTAGATGTCTGGTATTTCCAATGTATCTTGATAATGTAAAGTTCTTGTAAAGTCTATGGGACGCTCATTAAAGTCATGGGTCAATGATAATTCTTCTTATCCCTCATAGCGGAGTAAAAACAGTGTAATGGCGTTTGTTGCAAATCAGAAAATATTTCAACAACTGGGAAATATCGTGGTTTAGTCCTGCAATGTATCGAGTTCAGTCGTTTTGGTGCAAAGGTCAAAAATTTGAATGCCGTTTTGGTCATAGATAAGCTGTACACCTGGACTGGCTTTTAAGGCTTCAATATTAAAATCCATGTTCGTGAAAGGCGTATTTTTAGCACTATAAAGGTAAGTCACGTCCATATCGCAAAGAGCCTGGGTGTCCACAATTTCATCGCCGGCAGAGTAGAGCGCGTAAACCAAAGCGTTGCGTTGTATGACTTTGGCATAATCTGGCGCGTCAACCGACATCATGGAGCGCGTTGTCGTATCGCGTTCTGCAAAATAGGGAATCCAATAGCCTGCATCCGTGCCATGAAAAAGCTCACCAGACCAATACTGTGTGTTTACTGCAATAATGGAATTTGCAGGCGTGTTTTCTTTGAGCCAAAGCATAGCTTTCTCATCATCATAGCTCATAAAATGCCGATAAGGTTCGATTGTGTTGATCCGATCTGTAACAAAAAGCATAGCAATGAAAGCAATCACCCAGTATAAGACAGGCTGAATATTTCTCCAGGCTTGATTGGGCCCGACCAGACGTGAGATGATTTCTTTTAGACTTTCAAACAACAATCCAAAGCCAACAGAGCCAGGCAGATAAGCGATGATCATAACGCCTGTCATATTGACAAAAGCCAATTTGGGAATGTTTAATTTATACAAATTACCCTCAATGGCTAATACCGCGACCCAAACAATGGTTAGCAAAGCCATTGTCCGTGTTTTCTTAAACAAAAGCCCCAGCAGCAAACCCGCTGCAGCAAACAAGCCAGCAATTTTTGTTAATCCCAGGTCATAAAAGACAGAATATTCGTACTGATAATAAGGATGCTCTGAAAGAGGAATGACCGTTTTTTCCGGTAAAGATTCCGCCAAAAGGTCTGCGAGAACTTCTTCCTGCGCAAGGAAAGATTGCAAAGCTGGAATGATTGCAGGCAAAGTGAGGATGATAGTTGCCAATGCTATCAAAACTGTTTTCAATACGACGCGTTTGCGTTCTTTTGGGCTGAGTTTATTTTCGAAAGCAGTCAAAAGAACAATTAAGCCTAAAAGGGGCAAAAAGAAAACAGCCACACGGAAATGAAGCAAGGCGGTCCCGCTGATCAAAAGGGCTGCGAGGATAATTTCAACGATTGGTCTTTTCTTCTGGCAGGATGTTGCCAATGAATGGGCAGAGTCAGGCTCAATAGCCATCCACACCAAAAGCGCGGCGGGGAAAAGCATAGTCTGGGAGGCTAATTGGGTAAAGCGTCCCCAGTTAAAATACAGCGCTGGTTGGAAGCTAATCAGACCGACAAAAACCATGCCAATCAAAGCGGCAATACGCCCAACTTTTTCATCCAGGAATATGAATACCGCTAAACCTGCCAGGGCGTTCGTTATTTGTGAGTAATAAAGTAACGCTATATGAGGCGCAACATTGGATAACAAACTAAGAGATCCGGTCAAACTGTATAATCCAAGATGATAACCCTTTAAACTGGCGGGGTCAAAAGGAAGCATTGTGTCTGGCAATTTACCGTTGAGCACAACCAGTTTTGTTATGATGCTATGGTGCAAGCTGTCCGTCCAGGCAGGATAAGGATATTGCCAGGCGGGAATGAGCCTTGTGACAAGTATCAATACGAATAAAGCTGCAGGGAATAAGTCTTTCTTCTCAAACTTAATATTCTCTTTCCAGCTTTTTCGAAACTGCCAAAGATTAAAAATGAGAGTTAATAGCAAAAAGAGAATGAGTTTATTGATGCCAATTTGCAACCTGGGAAGGACTAAGCGCGTAAGGTAAAAAAGAACCGGATAAAATGCCATGCCGAGGAAGTACGCCAAAATCCAGCGGTGCAAAGTCTTGAGCCGTTTCCAACACCCACCTAAACTTAGCAAAGCCCAGCCTGGCAAAAGTTGCATTATTAAGGTGATAATAATGAGTTTGAGTAAAGTTAAAAAGGTCATTCTAAGCCCTGTTTCTCTTTAGAAGTTATCTCTCATTATAAGCTATTTACGCTTCAATTTACCCAATAGATTAATAAAGTCTCAGTTTCTCACTTTAATTCATAATGGCGTTTTCAACAGTAAATTTTCCTTCGCACTAAAATTTGAATTCTTGTTTGTTATCTTAATTAGCTGTCCTGTCTTAAGAATTAAAAAAGACGCTCGTCTGAACGTCTTTTAATAATTAAGTTAAGCAAAACACATGAAAGCTGAAAGTTTTCAGCTTCCTGGTCCCCCATCAATTGTCGCGATTCTTTCAGCCCTCCCTAACGGGACACTGAAACAACCGTCAACCGCTCTTAGATTTTGATCTCAATATCCACGCCAGCAGGCAGGTTGAGACGCATGAGCATGTCGATGGTCTTTGAATCGGGTTCAAGCACGTCAATCAAGCGATTGTGGGTGCGGATTTCAAAGTGTTCGTGGGAGTCTTTGTCAATGAAAGTTGACCGACGCACGGTGTACTTTTCAATACGCGTAGGCAAAGGCACGGGGCCAACAACTTTGGCGCCACTGCGTTCCGCAGTTTCAACGATGCGCTTTGCGCTTTGATCCAAAATGCGATGATCGTATGCTTTTAGTCTGATTCTAATTTTTTGTTTTGCCATTCTCTTTCCTATATAATCGCCTTATCTACAAGGCTGTATTTTATCCTAATCTTCCTAATATTTTCTTCATGTACGCGTCAGAAACCTGAGCATAATGCTTGAATTCCATTGTAAACGCGCCACGCCCTTGTGTGGCGGAGCGCAGTTCGGTGGCATAGCCGAACATTTCCGACAGTGGCACCTCAGCATGAATAGCTTTGGCGTTTCCATAGCGTTCGTCCATACCTAATATATTCCCAACACGCGCGTTGACCTGAGCAATCACATCGCCCGTAAATTCTTCAGGCACGGTAATTTCAACTTTCATAATCGGTTCAAGAATTACTGGTGACCCTTTTTCAGTCGCCTCGCGCAGCGCCATAATACCCGCCATGCGGAAAGCCATCTCGCTGGAGTCAACTTCATGCGCGCTGCCATCCACAAGTGTTACCTTGAGGTCGGTCATCGGGAAACCCGCCAGGGGACCACTTTCAGCAGCGTCGCGAACACCGGCTTCCACTGCGGGAATGAACTGTTTGGGGATGACACCCCCCGTAATTTTGTTTTCAAAGATGATGCCACTGCCCGGTTCAAGGGGTTCGACGTCAATAACCACATGCGCGTATTGACCATGCCCGCCAGTTTGCTTGACATAGCGATGGCTATGTCCCATTACCGGCTTGGTGATGGCTTCGTGATAGGCCACACGGGGTTTGCCGACATTCGCCTGCACCTTAAACTCGCGCAAAAGGCGGCTTACCAGCACATCCAAATGTAATTCGCCCATACCGGAAATAATGGTTTGTCCAGTATCTTCGTCCTGGCGAACCTTGAAGGTAGGATCTTCTTCAGATAATTTGGTAAGCGAGTCGGACATTTTGTCCTGGTCAGCTTTGGTTTTTGGTTCAATCGCGATTGAAATCACCGGCTCTGGGAAGCTGATTGTTTCCAGTAGAATCGGATTAGTGGGATCACACAAGGTGTCGCCGGTAAAGCTAAACTTGAGGCCCAGTATCGCGCCAATTTCGCCCGCGCCAAGTTCAGTGATATCTTCGCGATGGTCAGCGTACATGCGTAAAAGACGTCCAACACGTTCCTTTTTGTCTTTGGTGGCGTTGTGAATGCTGCCGTTTTGTTTTATTTTGCCAGAGTAAACGCGGATATACGCCAAACGTCCCATGTAGGGGTCCGTTACGATTTTAAATACCAGAGCAGACAAAGGTTCGCTGCTATCCGCAATACGCTCTACTTCGCTGCCATCACGCACCAAAGTGCCCTGTACGGGTGGGATATCCAACGGCGAGGGTAAATAATCAACAACAGCGTCCAGCACCAACTGCACGCCTTTGTTGCGCAAACTACTGCCACAAAAGACCGGCACCACTTTGTTGTCCAAAACACCGTGTCGCAATGCTGCCTTGAGCTCTTCCAGCTCAATAGGCTCGCCCAGCAAAAATTTTTCAGTCAGCGTATCATCCAGTTCGGCGATGCGCTCCACCAAAACCGCGCGTCTTAGGGCGACTTCTTCCCGATATTCTTCAGGAACTGCGGTGATACGTGGTTCAGAACCCACTTTATCTTCAAAATACCAGGCGTCTTGTTCAAGCAAATTAATAACGCCGGTAAAGCCAGCTTCAACACCCAGCGGGATTTGCATCTGAACCGCATTTGCCCCCAATCGTTCACGAATGCTTTCAATCGTGCGTTCGTATGAAGCGCCGGTACGGTCCATTTTATTGGCAAATGCGATGCGCGGCACGGCGTACTTATCAGCCTGGCGCCAAACCGTTTCGCTTTGGGGTTCAACACCTTGTACCGAATCGAAGACCACCACACCACCATCCAGCACACGCAGCGAACGTTGCACTTCAGCGGTGAAGTCGATATGACCGGGGGTATCGATGAGATTCAGGCGATAGCCTTTCCACTCAGCCGTAACCGCGGCAGAAACGATGGTAATACCGCGTTCGCGTTCCTGGGGCATCCAGTCGGTAACAGTAGTCCCATCGTCCACGTTACCGATGCGGTAAGTTTTGCCGGTATAAAACAAAATCCGCTCGGTCGTGGTTGTTTTACCAGCGTCAATATGGGCAATTACGCCAATATTGCGATATCGATCAAGCGGAAATTCTGTCATTTCAAACTCTATAAGTGTTAAAGTACGGCCGTATTACATACGGAAGTGAGAAAACGCGCGGTTGGCCTCGGCCATCTTGTGGGTTTCCTCTTTGCGGCGGACGGAAGCGCCTTGATTTTCAGCGGCGTCCATCAGCTCAGCAGCAAGTTTTTCTGGATAAGATTTTCCAGAACGCGCGCGTGACGCGGTGATAATCCAGCGCATCGCCAAAACAACACGGCGGTCAGGGGCAACTTCCATTGGTACCTGATACGTTGAACCACCAATACGACGTGGGCGCACTTCCATGAGTGGGCTAACGTTTTTCAGCGCGGTCTCGAATACTTCGATGCCTTCTTTGCCGGTTTTTTCGCTGATGATATCAAGCGCGTCATAAACCATGGTTGTAGCCAGGCTTTTCTTGCCATTAAGCATGATGCGATTGATAATCATTTGCAAATGAATGTTGTTATAGCGGTCGTCTGGTTTAACTTCTCGCTTTTCGGGCTTAATCCTTCTTGACATAAATGCTCCTCAATCTAAACAAGGCACTTAGTTACTTGTTCCAAACAAACGTGCCTGTGTTTGTATCTTTCTATGCTATTATTCTGCGCGCTTGGTACCGTATTTCGAGCGGCCACGTTTTCGGTTATTGACACCAGTGGAGTCCAGGGTACCACGCACAACGTGATAACGCACACCGGGCAAGTCCTTCACTCTGCCGCCACGAACCAGCACAACGCTGTGCTCTTGCAATTGATGACCTTCGCCGGGAATGTATGCGGTGACTTCCATACCGTTGGAAAGACGCACACGGGCAATCTTGCGCAAAGCCGAGTTCGGCTTCTTGGGGGTCATTGTACGCACGATGGTACACACACCACGTTTCTGAGGCGCGCCCTTGGGTTGGCGGGTGCGGCGTTGTTTCTCAGAGTTAAGTGTATATTGCAGAGCGGGCGATTTGCTCTTGCTTCTCTTTGTTCTTCGACCATGTCGAACCAATTGGTTAATTGTTGGCACTTTTTCTTTCTCCGTACTACTAAACTTTTCAATAATTAATCATTAAAGGTCATTTTTTGGATGGCCTTGTTTTTTCACCTGCAGGCAAGCTAAATCAATCCGCCGGCCTGATGGACGAAAGAGTATTCTAACACGCCATTCACTCTAACGTCAAGCAATTTTCTCTAGTGCAGGAATATCGCTTCCGATATCCAGCAAACCCGTTGAAACTTTGGGCGTTTGGCTTCTATCGTCGTCTTTTCCAAAGCGAACAATTTCGCCATCGTCCATAATCGCCTCAACAGAAAGGCTGAGCGACTGCAGTTCCTTGACCAAGACGCGGAAAGCAGCCGGAATACCAGGCGATTCAATGGCTGTACCCTTAACGATGGATTCGTATACATTGGTACGACCCTGAACGTCGTCCGATTTTACCGTCAGCATTTCCTGCAAGGTGTAAGCGGCACCATATGCCTCAAGCGCCCAAACTTCCATCTCACCAAAGCGCTGGCCACCAAACTGAGCCTTACCGCCAAGGGGTTGTTGGGTTACCAAACTGTAAGGACCAGTTGAACGGGCATGGACTTTGTCTTCCACCAGGTGATGCAACTTAAGCATGGTCATCACACCGATCATCACCGGCTGGTCATACAGGTCGCCTGTGCGTCCATCGCGCAAAAGCTGCTTACCCAAAACTGGCACTGGATTTCCAGTTTCCAGCATGATTTGAGTGGCTTCCTTGAACATCTCAGCCAGTTCAAGCTTGGAATCAATCTTCCTGTCCAGGCTCTTTGCCCACAACTGCAAACAAGCACGGAGGGCGTTATGGTCTTGCTGGTCACGCTGAGAAACAGGTATCTCATCTTCAGGGAAAGCGGTAATCGTCCTGGGGTCAAAGCCTTCGCTTATCAGCCACTCATTCAAGGTGGCGCGACGTGCCAAAACTTCGTTTTCCTTAATCGCGAAGATGTCATAGTCTTTATCAGCCAGGATGTTTTCAAGATAAAGCAAGCGCACTTCTTCGTCGTCCAAAATCATTTCTGGATCGTGTTCAAAAGTTTGGATCCAAGCCCAACCCTTTTCAGCAACAGCACGCCAGGCTTCGTCAATCATCCACGCCCGCGCGAGTTCCGCAGCGATTTCAGCTTCGTTGGCACCGTCAAAAACAGGTGTAATAGCGCGGAAACCTAAGCGACTGGCAGCCCAGCCAAGCTCCGCTTCCAAAACCTGACCAATGTTCATACGGCCGGGGATACCCAGGGGGTTCAAAATAATGTCCACCGGCGTACCATCTTCAAGGAAAGGCATATCCTCAACAGGCACCACCATTGACACACAACCCTTGTTACCATGGCGGCCAGCCATCTTGTCACCAGCGGTAATCTTACGGCGCTGCGCCACAGACACACGCACCATTTTATCCACGCCGGCACTCAGGTCGGTGTTTTCTTCGCGGGTAAAGACCTTCACATCAACCACGATACCACGTTCACCGTGGGGCATGCGCAGGGAAGTGTCCTTAACGTCACGCGATTTTTCACCAAAGATGGCGCGCAGCAAGCGTTCTTCTGGGGTGAGTTCCTTTTCACCTTTGGGCGTAATCTTACCCACCAGGATATCGTTAGGCCCGACTTCCGCGCCGATGCGGATGATACCCGTTTCGTCAAGGTCGCGGATGGTGTCATCGCCGACGTTGGGGATTTCGCGGGTGATTTCTTCCGGTCCCAGCTTGGTATCGCGGGCTTCCACTTCATACTTTTCGATGTGAATACTTGTGTAGCGGTCATCCTCAACCAGCTTTTCAGAAATCAAAATAGCGTCTTCAAAGTTAAAGCCTTCCCAGGGAATGAACGCGATAACCACGTTTTGGCCAAGCGCCAGTTTTCCGTCCTGGGTGGACGAAGAGTCGATGATAACTTCGCCTTTCTTGATTCTTTGACCTTGCACAACCGATGGACGCTGGTCGATACAAGTGGACTGGTTTGAACGATGGTACTTGCGCAAAGGATAAATGCGCAAATCGCCGTCGCTTTGTTTTACAAGGATATTGTCGCCAGTCACCGAAAGCACTTCGCCGTCGGCTTCTGCCACAGCGATCTGGCCCGAGTCAGCCACCGCGACACCTTCCATACCAGTGGAAACGATCGGCACCTGCGGGCGCAAAAGGGGCACGGCCTGGGTCTGCATGTTGGCGCCCATCAGCGCGCGGTTGGCGTCGTCGTGTTCCAGGAAAGGAATCAGCGCGGCCGAAATACCTACAACCTGATTAGGGGCAACGTCAATAAAGTCGATATCTTCATAGTTATAAATCGAGAACTGGTTGGCATAGCGGCAAGAGTTACGGTGCAAAAATTCGCCATATTCGTTCAAAGGTGCGTTCGCCTGGGCGATAACATACTTATCTTCCGCGTCAGCCGAAAGGAATACGACCTGGTCAGTAATATAAGGACGCACGTCAACGACTTCGATGCCGAGTTCCTTGATTTTCTTTGCCATTTTCTTATCAACCCGTGTTTCGGTTTCGTAAACAATCTCACCGGTTTCGGGGTCAACAATGTTTTGTCTCAGCAAATGACCTTCCAGGTTCGGATCATCACCGCGCATGTTTTGGGCAACTTTTCGGTAAGGCGTTTCGATAAAGCCAAACTCGTTCACGCGGGCAAAGGCTGCCAAACGACCAATCAGACCGATGTTCGGGCCTTCTGGCGTTTCAATGGGGCAGATACGTCCGTAGTGCGAGAAGTGCACGTCACGCACATCAAAGCCGGCGCGTTCGCGGCGCAAACCACCGGGACCCAAGGCAGAGATGGTGCGCTTGTGGCGCAGCTCTGAAAGCGGGTTGGTTTCTTCCATAAATTGCGATAGCTGGCTTGAACCAAAGAACTCGCGCAATGAGGCTACCAGGGGGCGAATGTTCACCAGGCTGGCAGGCAACACCGATGTACCCGCATCGCGAATGGACATGCGTTCCTTAATAACGCGTTCCATACGGCGCAGACCCACACGCAGTTTGTTTTGAATCAGCTCGCCAACAGTTTTCACACGGCGGTTGCCAAGATGGTCAATGTCATCCTTGGGAATGGCACCGTTGTTGACCTGAATCATGTGGCGAATGATGCGCACGATGTCGTGTTTGGTAATCATGCGGTGCGTGCCAGGGATAATATCGTACAGGTCCAGTTTTTGATTCAGCTTGTAGCGACCGACCAGTTCAAGGTCATAGTGACGCGGGTCAAAAAGCTGTTCGCGCAGATAGTTTTCCGCGTTTTCAACGATGGGCGGTTCGCCCGGGCGTAAACGGCGGTAAAACTCAAGCAAAGCTTCCTTAGCGATGTCCTTGCCGGTTACATATTCAGGCTCCTGCGCGAAGGAGTTTTCAATATAGGGATGTTCCGGGTTATTGTCCACATCCGCGAAAAGCGCCATGATTTCTTCATCGCTGCCAGTTTTTAATGGCGAATCGGCGATGCCATCGTCCAGTGCCGCCAAAGCGCGCAAAAAGACAGTGATGGGCACAGTGCGTTTGCGGTTGAATTTAAGAATAATAAAATCGTTTTTACGCGTCTCAAATTCCATCCAGGCGCCACGGTCTGGGATAAGCTTCGCGGTCGACATCATGCGACCGGTCGCGCGGTCCTGATCCGCTTCAAAATACACACCGGGCGAACGGATTAGCTGCGATACAACCACACGCTCTGTGCCATTAATCACAAAAGTGCCCTTTTGGGTCATTTCAGGGAAATCGCCCAGGAAGAGATCCTGTCTGACCGCTTCGGTTTGATCAGCACCTTCCAAAAGCACCGAAACATAAAGCGGGCACGCGTAGGTAAGGTCGCGTTCAAGACATTCTTCAATGGTGTTCTTGGGTTCTTCAAACCAAAATTTCAGGTCAAACTCTTTCGCCAGCGGGGTGTTGCTGGGAAAATGCAAGCGTAAATCACCACCATAAGAAACGATGGGGGATACTTCGTTTAATAAATTAGCCAAACCTTCAGTCTTAAGGCGCTCAAAAGATTCAAGCTGAACTTCGATGAGTTGAGGCAGTTCCTGCTCAACTGGGATGCGCGCATAATTTTTTGGGGGCATCAATTCGGTCATTCACATCTCCTGTACGTGCTAAAAGCGTGGGGGCATAGCCTAACCCACGCGGAAATTTACGGATAAAGCGCAATTTATAATTATAAAACAAACTGGCTCGAGAGTCAATCGTTTTTCCCAGCAAATCGTCTTTTTCAATGAACTAAAAATTGTACCATAGTTTTGCTTAAAGCAAAGGGAAAATAATGAATCTAATGAGAATTTTTTTGTATTTAATCTAAAGCGTGTCATTCAAGAACAGTCTGTAATAGTGAGTGTCAGTTTTTAAGGGTTCAGAAAACCTTCTGGCAAAAACGGAAGGATTAACGCTTCAAACAGAGGGTTCCATTTATAAGCCACATTGTTAATCAGAACACCGCCCTTGCTTGTCGGGAACACAACTTCAAATTGTTTTTCATCATCAACCACAAAATAATAATAGACGCGCGCGCTTGGATATACACGGCTTAGCTCAGGTTTAAAAGCATTCTTTTGAAGATCTTCAAATTGTTTTAAGTGATTACTTAACTCCTGCCCACTCACATCAAGCTCAATTACCGAACTGCTTCGGAGTAAGTCCGATGTATTATAAGGATAGGGTGTAAATATCAACCCAGGCCCCATCGCATAAATCTTCAAGCTTATATCGCTTTCTTTGCGCGAATCAATGGTTTCCGCAAATGCATTATATGCGCTGACTGATTTGCAGCGGTTGTTAATCAGTAACAGCAAGGCACTTATAAACAAGAGTGCTACTATTGCAAATAAGATGACTCTGATTCGTTTTCTGCTATCCAATTTCGTATTCCAACTTCTTAACAGTCAATGTTGCAGCTTGTTCAGATTGCTCTTGACAAACTCTCAACGGCTTGTTTTAGGCAATAGTTAATTATTCCCTTGCTTTACTCACCGCACCAGTCCATTGTTTCTGGATCACAGGTTGCATATTTGCCATATCCATGCCAATCATGTGAAATATATTCTTTTTTATCTGGTACAAGACAAGCATAATAACTGTTATAAGTTTGTCCATATTCAGAAGGATTAAAATAATTGATAGTCCAGACAGTTGAATTTTCATTTACTTCATAATTATGAAATGGACTTTCACTTTTAAATTCCCCTCCCAACTCAATTTGGATGCCTTCTTCCAAGTAGCAAAGAAAAACTTTGTTGTAAGTAAAAACATGGGTAGAATACGTGCCTATTACAAATGTTGGAACGCCAAATTTCTCTAACGCAACATCTAATTTACGTTTTGCCCCTTTTTTTAAAACGAGATTGATGTTTGTGAGAAAATTATCTTTAAACTGGAAAGTGATTATTTCTTTTCCGTTTCTTAGGCTTGTTGTCAAATACTCAATCCTATCGTTGAACTTTTTTTCACTAACTTCATACTTTTTTTCTATTGTTAGTTCTCTTAGCACATCATCTTTCGTCATCCCAATCTCTATTCCATTCCAACAAGGCAAGACACAATCAGTGTTTATTAGACTTAATGCCGATGTTCTTTCACATGATGTAGTTAATAGTATGATTATCAGAAAAGCAATAATAGCTTTTAGGAACTTTTTCATTTGTCAGTCTCCAGCATTTATTTAGCAATTAATCTAAAAGCAAACCCTTCTATTACTCACCGCACCAATCCATCGTTTCCGGGTCGCAGGTTATATACACACCATATCCGTGCCATTCCTTTTGGACATAATAATGAGATTCGGCTTCCAAGCATGCGTAGTAGTTACTGTTCAGATTATTTGGTATATCAGGCCGAAAAACATTAATAGTCCATACTTTAGAATCTTCGCTCACCTTGTATGGATGATTTGGTGGTTCATGATGTGTTTCACCCACTAAGTCCACTTGAATACCTTTTTCACTATAGCAAAGGAAAACTTTTCTGCTCGCTAGACCATGCCCTGTAAACCAACCAAGAGTATATGTTGGTTGTCCAATAAGTTCTATTACTTCATTTAGACGAAGGTTGTAACCTTTGCTAACAATAAAATCAAGATTTGTAAGAATATTTTGTTCAAATTTCATTGTTACAACTGTAGAATTGTTTTCATTCTGTAAACGATAAAAGGATTCAGTCTCATCGATAGTATCGCCAAGAACAGAAAAACTCTCGATATGTTCTATTTCTCTGAAAACATCTTGCTTTTTCATGCCAATCTCTATTCCATTCCAACAAGGGGCATCACAGCTGCTTTTTAGAAATTCTTCTGAATAGTTTTTCTTGCATGAAACGCAAGTTATCAAGCAGACAACGGAGACGATTATATACAGGAAAGATTTCAGCGCTTTCATTTTTCCAACTCCAAACTTGAAGGCCTTCTTTCGACCTTATTACAAAGCACACTCAAAGGTAGGCTTATTACCAGCTAAACTATACTATATAGAATTATAACATCATAGCTATATCAAAATACATCAGGCTCCTGATGCTTCCTGGCATATCCATTTTGCCCATTATTTGAACCAATGAGCCCGTGAAGTAATAAAAGATATTGATGCCTGACAGTGTTTAATCTGGTGTCAGGGAACTTTTTGGTGCGTCGACACGTATAATTAGGGCGATTAATATGCGTTCTTCGCAAAATGAGTTAAGCGACTGGAGAAACGATGGAAAACAAAGAGCTTTTAAATAAACTGCGCGCGATGCAGACCCTGTACGCGCGAATCGACCAGGACAACAAAGCCATTGAAGCCTTCACACAGTTTTTAATTGAATCCAAACAGCGTTGCGACGCGCTTTCTGAGTTCTACGAAAACGAATGGCTGGATGTCGTGGGAGAAGATGAGCGACGCGTTGAAAAGGGTTTGCCCAGCCTGGGCATAGTAGTTTACGAGTCCAGTGAGCCGAACGGGAAATACTCCATCCTTGGCGAAGACACGATTTGGAACACACTCAGCGAAAACCGCCAATTTTTGCTTGAACTCCTCAAAACGCTCGTGCCGATGATAAGCTAACTTTTCAAGCAGCGTCTGTTCGCCCGTCATCTGCCGGCCACGGGCGATGTTTGTCGCCATAGCTTGATACTGGTGCCTGCTTGTCCATCGCGTGTTTTTCCCAGGCGGTGTTGTAAACACAATTTTATCCGCGCCTGGCAAAATCCGATTCAAATACGTTTGATTTTTACCAAATTCGTGCTAGGTTTTTTTAGACATTTCGTGTATAATCGCTAGCACGTCTGATTAACGTGTATTTTGACCTATTCTATGCCCGGAAGGAGGTGAATAGCAATGGCAAGTGTCAGTTTAAGACAAAATGAATCGCAAGATTCTCTACTCAAGCGCTTTCGCAAGAAAGTCGTCAAGAGTGGCGTATTAAGCACGGTGCGTCGCAAACGCTGGTTCGTTTCAAAGAGCGAGCAACGGCGCATGGATAAGAAAAAGGCTGTTCGTCGTAACTTCCGAAAGTCCTACGATTAGCCGAGAGTAGTAAGTGAGGTTTTATGGCTAGAGAAGATGAGAAAATTACAGTAGAAGGCACCATCATCGAAGCCTTGCCCGGCACGCAATTCCGGGTGAAGCTCGAGAACGGCCATGAGGTCATCGCCTATCTTTCGGGACGGATGCGCCGATACTATATCCGCATTCTCCTGGGCGATTTGGTGCGCGTGGAAATGTCTCCTTATGACCTCGACCGTGGCAGGATTGTGTATCGCCAACGCCGAACTGGCCCAATCGACCCCACGGATTTTTCGTAAGCATGTTTTATCGCCCAGGGCATTGCGCCAGGGCTAAAGCATACCCAACACAAAGCTTCCATCATGTATGGGAGCTTTTTTTATTCAATATGGGCATCTTGCATTAAAATCAAGATATGTCATCATCACCTTCACGACCGCCAGGATTTGTCCGCCGCATGGATCCAAGCCGCGACCTTGACGCTGTGGCAAATCTGATTGAAACGGCGTTTGAACTCAAAAACGACCCCGAAGGCATGAATGTCGTGCACAATATGCGCCAGCACGCGCGTATGCTTGCAAGCGCGGACGCCACATTCCTGGACAATCTCAGCGTAAAAGCCTCCTATTCCAACGGTCTGGTCTGGGAAGATCAGGGACAAGTGGTGGGCAACATCACGCTCATTCCCCACACGGACGGCTTCAGGCGCGTTATCATGATTGCGAACGTTTCCGTGCAGGATGATTACCGACGCAAAGGCATCGCCCGCGAGCTGACCATCAAAGCTTTGCGGCATTGTCGCTCGCTTGGCGTGCGCGGTGTTTTCCTGCAAGTTCGCCACAACAACCAGGGCGCCATTCAGCTTTACCGCGATTTGGGCTTTCACTTTTTACACAGCGTAAGCGTTTGGCGGTTGCGACCCAGCCCGAGCGGTTTGGATGGACTTGGCAAACGTGGCGCGGAGCTTGAAAGCGGTTTTAGCATCCGCAAACGGCGCCCGCCGGACTGGGATAAACAAAAGGAATGGCTTGACGCGCTCTATCCACAAAAAACGCGCTGGTATGCGGGGCTGGTGGCGCGCCATCTCTCGCCATTAGCCTGGCTGAACCCTTTCGCCTGGCCACAAGTCAGCCAAACCGAGCATTTCGCGCTGCGCTATGCAAAAACCCTGGCTGGCGTTTTGACCTTCCAGCGTCGCAGTCCGCAAATTGACCAGGCCTGGCTGGCACTGCCCCCCGGCTTAGACCCCAAAGATGAAAACCAGCGGGCGTCCATGCTTTTGCGACACTTCGTCAGGGAACGCTGGAACCATGGCTATCTCAACATGGATTTCCCGCTGGGCCACGCCACGCAGGGCATTCAGGAAGCTGGCTTTACCTTAGCCCACGACCTGGACTGGATGGCGATAAGGCTTTAGTGCTTATCGTGTTTTGAGAACACAATAGAATTAAAACAAAGCCAGCCCTAACACTCTGGGCTGGCTGATTAAGAGCTATTTTCAATGTCAGGCGTTAAAACTAGAGTTCTTCGTCAACAATGATTTCAAGCAGTTGCAGAATTTCGTCCCATTCTTCCTTAAAGAAGTGCAGGGTGACATTATTAAGTTCAAGGTGATAGGTTGTTTCGCCATCGGGTTCTTCGGCTTTCCATGCCAGATAATTCTCGGTTTCGGCGATCGTGCTGGTGATAGGATCTTGTGAGTTAGTCATAATTTACTCCTTTGTTTATCGTTTGCCTAATTATATCGCAATGCAAGGCGGATAGGAAAGCCAGCCTTTTTGACCGGGATTATTCCTGCGCTTTTCCGTCAGAATCAAGGTCCGGAGATTCTTCTTTGCCCTTATCCTGCTTTTTGCGTTTGGATTTTGGCAGTTTAGCGAAGAGTTTTTTAAAGAAGCCGGCAACTTTGCCCCATAACTTCACAAACCAGGCGCTAATCGCCTGGCGGGGTTTTTCGGTCCATTGCCAAAAGCGTTTACCCCATTTGCGTAAAAACTTTATCACCCCAGCTTCAGGCGGTTTGCGGTAATAAACCATGCCCTCCCAGGGGTCTTCATCGAACAGTTTGCGCACCAGGTAACGCACCAGAAGGGTGAGCACGGCATAAGCCGGCGCGGCCAGGATGACACCCAAAAGACCAAACATTTGCCCGCCCACCAAAGCGGAAATCAAAATCGCCGCAGGGTGCACGTCCAGCGCTTCACTCATCACGCTGGGGGTAACAAGGTGATCCAAAATCACATCAATAAACAGCGAAACGCCCAAAACCAGCAACATATACACAAAAGGCGTCAATCCAAATGGCGTTGGGTTTTGAATCAGCGCGCCTATCGCGAAGCCCACCCAGCCAATAAAGGCACCCAGATAAGGAATGAAGCGCCCAAATCCGGCAATCACCGCCAACAGAAAATAATAGGGCACACCCAGCGCGCCCAGCAAAGCGGAGTAAACGACAATGGCGATCAGAACCACCGTGAAAGTGCCCCGCAAAAAGGCGTTGAAGTTACCCGATATCTCCCGCCCCATTCGGCGAAGATCGTAATTGAACTCCTGGTTTTTAATGTTCAGGAAAGGTTTTTTCTGACCACCGGATTCGGCGGTGATAAAAAATGAGACGAGAATAACGGTAACCAGATTGAACAAAAAGCTACCCACAGAACCCAGCATCCTGCCCATGTTCTTGGTGATTTCGCCAACCAAAGGCTGAACAAATTCATTGATTTTTTCGGTGATAAATTTGGTGTTAATATCGGGTGTTTTGAATTCCAAAGGCCCAATATGAACAGTCTGATTAGACAAACCCGCCAGAAAATCTGTTAATGCCCCCACATTTTCCTGCAAGGTTTTGAACAAGCCCGTAATCTGTCCTACCAAGCCACGTCCGCCACTAAACAGACCCCAAACCAACAAGCCGAGAATAATTAAATACAGCAAGGCTGAGATGAGCTTCCAGTTCATTTTGGTGTGTTTGTGTATCCAACGCACAACAGGCTGGATGAGAAAAGAAATCAACATCGCGGTGAGAAACAACTGCAGATAATTGTTGTATTTTACTGCCAGAGCGATGGCGCCCCCTAACAGAAGCACGACCACAACCAGCTTAATTTGCCAACTCCAGGGTGGAGAAACCGCCCCACGACTGGAACGTGGCTTTTCCACGCTTGATGGCGTGGGCTTTTCTTCAGATTCAGGTATTGCTTTGTTTGAGTCCATAACTTCCTTTTTTCTTTTCAGCAAGCACTTTGCTGATTCAATCGTTCCTGCACTCATTTTATCAAAAAAACCACAATCAACCACTCGAATCAAGGCTTTATCATCAGGTTTTTGCATAAGAGGAAAACATCTGATAAATGTTTTACAAACCGGAGAACAAAATTTGCGTGCGGACAAGAAAGGTTAATAAAGCGGATAAGAAACTTATGCTAAATCCCCGTCACCATACGAGATAAACGGGTAAAATTAAACCAAGTCATATAGTAAAGGAGTGCTCAATGGAATATCGGAATTTTGGAAAATTAGACTGGAAGGTGAGCGCACTCGGCTTTGGCACGATGCGTTTTCCTGTTATTGATGGCGACAGCAGCAAAATTGATGAGCCAACCGCAGCGAAGATGCTGCGTTACGCCATTGACAATGGCGTGAACTACGTTGACACCGCCTGGGGCTATCACCGCGAGCAGTCCGAGCCCTTTGTAGGGCGTGTCCTGGCGGATGGTTATCGCGAACGCGTAAAACTAGCCACCAAAATGCCTTCGTGGCTGGTTAAAGAACCCGGAGATTTAGACAAACACTTCAACACCCAGCTTGAACGTTTGCAAACCGACTACATCGACTGTTACCTTTTGCACGCGCTTAACAAACGCTACTGGGATAACTATCTGAGCCTTAATATCTTTGACTGGCTTGAGAGAAAGAAAGACGAAGGGAAAATCCGCGCGGTAGGTTTTTCGTTCCACGACAGTTACGAAGTCTTTGAAGAAATCATCAATGGCTACGACCACTGGGACTTTTGCCAAATTCAATACAATTATGTGGATATCGAAGAGCAAGCTGGCGTAAAAGGGCTTAAACTGGCCGCCGACAAGGGTTTGGCGGTCGTCATTATGGAGCCATTGCGCGGTGGGGGGTTGGCAAGCCCCGTTTTACCACCAAGCGTCGCGGAAGTTTTTGCCCGCTCGGAACACCCATGGACTCACATCGAGTGGGCGCTGCAATGGCTTTGGGATCAGCCCGAAGTTTCTGTGGTGCTTTCAGGCATGTCTACCCCCGAACAGGTTGAGCAAAACGTTCAATTTGCCAGTCGCAGTGGCGTGGGTAAGCTTAGCGATGATGACCGTCAGCTGATTAGCGACGCCCATCAGGCGATGCGCGCTTGCAGCCCGATACCCTGTACCAAATGCGAGTATTGTCTGCCTTGCCCGCAAGGGGTGCGTATTCCCAGCATTTTCGCGATCTATAACGACGCGATGATGTTTAATCTCCAGGCATATGGCCAGCGCAATTATGGTTTTTCGGTACCTAAGGACGGACGCGCTGATCAGTGCATTGAGTGTGGGGCTTGTGAGGCACTTTGTCCACAGCAGATTGAGATTATTGAATCCCTCAAAGTCGCGCATAAGTATCTAACCGAAACGATATAGCGCCTTGTCACAAGATATGAAACAAGATGATTCCACCAGGCAGGATAATCCAAAGCGTTCACGCGTTTGGCTTATCCTGCTTTTAGTGCTGATTTGCGTGTTAATCGGGCTGTGGATTTGGTTCACGCCCAGTGGCTTTTGGGGCAAGGTTAACGCGCTGGGTTACAGTGTTTGCCATCAAATTACCCCGCGTTCCTTTGTGTTGGGCGATTCTCAATCGCCTCTCTGCGCGCGCTGCGCGGGGATGTACCTGGGCGCGTTGGTCACGCTCATTGCCCACTTCATCTGGGGCAAACATGGCAAGTTTCCGCCACTTTGGATTCTGATTTTTTTGGGATTAGGCCTTTTGGCCTTCGCACTGGACGGGCTCAACTCCGCTGCCGGGCTCATTTTGCCATCGGTCAGCTTCTACGAAACGACTAATCTCACCCGTTTGATAACAGGACTGGCAGTTGGCTTGGGAATCGGCTCTGTTTTAGCGCCTATCTTCAACCAAACCCTGTGGCACAAGTGGCTGTCCAGTTCCGCTTACGAAAAGGGATATCGCTTTCCTTTATTAATAGCAGTACTTGGCATTGTGGGCTGGGCGGTATACAGTCAGTTGCCGGTCTTCTTTTATGTATCAAATTTGCTGATGGGGCTTGGTATATTACTCACCCTTTGGGTCATCCACACCACCCTGGCAAGCTTTATCTTGAAACGCAACAACACGGTCAAACAATGGCGCGATTTGGTTCTGCCGGGACTGCTGGGTTTCGTCATGGTCTTAGCGCAAATCGGTCTTATCAGCCTGGCGCGCTATTTGTTAACCGGAACATGGGAACCTGTTGTTCTGTAGCGAGATTCCATAGATTATCTACTGTTTTTCTTATACAGAAAGTCTATAATAGTAGTGTGATTAATGCTTATTTGAAAGGAAAGCAATTATGGGTGGAACCCTAACTGGCATTTTTGGCGTATTAGGCGCGTTTGGTCTTTCAGCTTCAGCGGGTCTTAACGCTTATATCCCACTGCTTGTTGTCGCTTTGCTGGCAAAGTTCACCAACACCATCACGCTGGCCTCGCCTTTCGACGCTTTGGAAAGCTGGTGGACCATCGGTGTCTTAATCGTTTTGTCAGTTGTAGAGATTGTCGCCGATAAAGTCCCCGCGGTTGACCATGTGAACGACATCGTTCAAAGCGTCATTCGCCCAGTCGCCGGGGCAATTATCTTCGCTGCCAGCGCGAACATCATCACTGATATCAGCCCGGTACTGTCCCTGATTTGTGGTTTGCTGGTGGCTGGTTCAGTCCACGCCACAAAAGCGCTTGTGGTCAGACCCGCCGTCAATGTGAGCACCGCTGGCGTGGGCGCGCCCGTCGTTAGTACCGCCGAAGACGCTTCAGCGGTCGCCATATCCGTACTATCTGTAGTAGCCCCCATCCTTATGGTTATTCTCGTTTTCTTGCTGATTTGGCTCATCGCCTGGATTGTAAGGAAGCGAAGAAGCAAAAAGGAAGCTAGATTAAAAAAGGAGAACTATGAGCAACAACTTTGATCCAAACATCCCACCCCAGGAACAAGCCCCACAGCAGGCTCCCCAGGGCCCAGCGCCATATCAGGCGCCTCAACAACCGCCCCAACCGGCACCCTATCAAACCTTGCCACCCCCTCCTCCGCCGGCTCCCAAAAAATCGTATTCCGTTTGGGCGATTGTCAGCCTGGTCGCTGGCATTCTGAACTTCAAGTTTGCGCCTTTCGGTGCCATTGCCGCTCTGGTAACCGGTTACGTGGCGCGCAACGAAATCCGCGAAAGCAACGGCACTTTGGAAGGCCAGGGCATGGCTATCGCCGGTATCGTCTTAGGCTGGGTAGGGCTGGCATTTAGCATAATCATGGTGGTTCTAAGCGTTTTGTTTATGGTCGGCATGATTACCAGCACCCCACTGGTTTGTGGCCCATTCTTTGAATGGCTACACTCACTGCCTTAGTTCAGGAAAACTGGCTAATATTTAGCTCGAATTAAAGTAAACACGTCAAGTCTGTGTTTGCAAGATCAGAAATGGTCTGCCAGCAGATTTGGCGTGTTTTTTCGTCAATGTTTAAAAGAGCGAATTCATCCAAATCTAATAGTTGCTTTAAACCATCAGGATAGACGAGCAAATCAAGTGACAAATCTTCCCATTCAATGCGGTCATCGTAGAAAACAGCCGGACGGGATATGTTGAAGTAAAGACATTTTATTAGGTTGCTCTGTCCGGCATAGATTTGGAAAAAATTGTACCAGCAGTCGGTGAAGTAAGATTCCACAAAACGGTCGCCAGGCTCAAGCAAGACCTTGCCAGCATAGCCAGGATTGCCATTGAAGCAAGCGTTAACACGGCGACTATTTGGCGTTCCGCTAAGCAGTTGACCAGACCAGGTGTATATCTTTTCTGACCCAGCGTGATGTTTGATGATTTTGAGTTGTCTGGCAGGGTTTGGAATGTGTAAGTTTAGCTTTTGAGGCATTGAACTTTCTCCGCTGGCCAGTAGACCTTAATTTTTTCGCCCATCACGCACAAATGTGGGGTTTCGATGGATAGCACAGTTCCTTGCGCGGTACGCAGCCCTGTTTGGTATCGTTCCCCCATGTAGACACAATCCAAAATCTCACCTTCAAATTGAAAGGAGGTATCTGTCTGAGATTCACCGATTTGCGCGTCGAAGGGACGCAATAGCCAACGGTCATCGTCGCTTGCCTTGGGCTTTTCTTCCTGAATGGCGTTTTTCGTCAAATCATTCGCGCTGATGAGATTGCCCAAGCCTAAAAACTCTGCTACCCAGGCGTTCGCCGGGCGTTCAAAGAGCTCCTGTGGACTGCCGTCTTGCACAATCACCCCATCATGCAAGATGAGCAAACGGTCCGCCAGACCAAAAGCTTCCTGACGGTCGTGGGTGACATAGATAACTGGCTTGTGGCTGTCGCGCAAGGTTTGGCGCAGTTCCTTGGTGAGTTCTTCGCGCAAGCCACGGTCAAGCGCGCCAAGCGGTTCGTCAAGCATCAAGAGGCGCGGGTCGGGTGCCAAGGCACGTGCCAAAGCGACGCGTTGCTGTTCGCCACCCGAAAGTTCGGTCACAGGTCGTTTGGCGAAGCTTTCCATGCGGATTGATTTGAGCCGTTCACCCACGATTTTTTCAATCTCCGCTTCAGGGCGTTTTTGCATACGCAAGCCAAAAACGATATTTTCGTAAACATTACGGTGCGGAAAGAGGGCGTAATCCTGGAACATCAAACCAAAACCACGCTGATGGGCAGGTGTTTGGGCAAGGTCAACACCATCCCAGTAAACCGCGCCGGATTCCGCCTCCTCAAGCCCGGCAATTATGCGTAACAGGGTGCTTTTACCGCTGCCTGATGTGCCCAAAAGGGCAATGATTTCGCCCTGAGCTAAATCAAAGCTTAGCCCGTTCAATAAGGGCGCGCCTTCATAGGTTTTATAAATATCACGTACGCTTAACATCAAAACACTTCCTCACCCGGCAGACGAATCTGCTCGATTATCAAACTGCCTGCCACACAAACCACCATCAAAAGACTCGACATCGCCAGTGCCTGCCCGTAATTCAACGCGCCGGGTTGGGAAAGATAGCGATAGATGGCAACCGGAATCGTGGGCATGGCAGTATTGCTCAAAAAGCTTGATGCGCCAAATTCACCCAGTGAAATCGTAAAAGCGAAAAGCAAACTCACCGCAATCGCTCTAAAAAGGACAGGCAAATCAACTTCCCGAAACACGCGCAAAGGGCTGGCGCCCATACTCTTCGCTGCCAGACGCAGATTTTCCGGAATTCCCCGCAAGGCAGGCAAAAGCGTGCGGATGACCATGGGCAAAGCGACCAAGGTATGGGCGACAGGAATGAGCGCCTGAAAACGCCCCTGGGTAAGCACTGTGCCACCAAAGACAATTAAAAAGCCCAGACCAAGCGTCACCGCGCTGGCACCCAAAGGCAACATGATAAGGGGCTCCAAAAAACGGCTCAGCTTGCCCGACTTTTGAATAGCGTAAACCGATATCAGCCCCAGTACCGTCGCCAGCAGCATGGTTATGCCGGCGTAAATCATAGAGTTGCGAATCGCGAGAATGGGGGGTACATAAAACAGGGATTGCTCCCGATTTTCGAAAAGTTCGCGGTAATAGCGCAAAGTGAACCCTGTTTTTAGTTCACCACGCTCACCCCGCGCCGCGTCAAAGGTGAAAAAGGAACGCGTTAACAAACTCAAGGTCGGCGTTACCATCAGTAAAAGTAAAACAACAACCATGACGATGACAAAAATTTTCTCCCAGCGTGTTCTGGCTTCGCGCAAACCGGAGCTTTCAGACGCCAAAGCTGCTTTGCCATAACGCGGTTGTTTACTGCGATTGATTAACACACTCACCAAAAGCGTAAAAGCAAGTTGCACAATTGAAAGTAAGCCCGCTACCGGTAAATTGAAGCGGTTCATAGCCTGGTTGTAAATTTCCACTTCAAGCGTTGAGAATTGCGGACCGCCTAACATGAGCACCACGCCAAAACTGGTAAAGTCAAACAAAAAAACCATGAGCGTCGCGCTAAGAATAGCTGGCATCAGTAAGGGTAAGGTTACTTCCTTAAAAGCCCGCCAGGGAGACGCGCCCAAATTTTGCGCTGCCAAAGGCAGGTTTTGCCTGAGGCGACTTAAATTAGAACCAACCATGCGAATCACAATTGACGTATTGTAAAAAATGTGCGCCAACAGAATGGCACTAAGACTGTTGAGCATATGAATAGGCGGTGCGCTCAAGTTAAACAGGGACATCAAGCCCAAATTCAGCCAGCCACGTGGACCCAAAAGTGTGTTAAACGCGGCAGTCACGACGACTGTGGGCAGAATAAACGGAATGGTAATCAGCACCCGCAAAAACTTGCGCCCTGCAAAATCAAAGCGCGCGAACAGATAAGCTGCGGGCAGTCCCAGAACAAGCGTCAGCACAGTGGAAAGTGTGGCCTGGTACAGGGTAAAAGCAAGTGGTTTGGTGATTTGCGACCATCTGAACAATTTCCAGCCCTGACTAAACTGGGCAGAAAAGACCAAACGGAAGATCGCCAACAAGGGCTGATAAAAGAAAATCAGCAAAAACGCGAGTGGCAGCACCCATAACAATAGTGTTTGCCAAATGGAGCGTTTCATCTTGTACTTCTCTTTATGTCCTTTCAATAATCCAACCAAACATTCGCTTAGTTGCTTAACATTAACTCAAGCCACTGTTCAACCCACAACTCACGGTTTTTGGCAATATCGGCAGGGTCAAGCGTGGCGGGTTTTTCAGGGACTTGGCTGGCCCGCGTAAATTCATCGGGCAAAAGGGCCTCCGGCAATACCGGATAAACAAACATTTGCAAGGGCAAGTCTTCCTGAAAGTCCTTGCTCAAGAGAAAGTCAATAAACTTTTCAGCCAACGCGCGCTGCTGAGTGCCTTTCACGATGCCAGCGAACTCAATTTGACGCCAACAGGCATGCTCTGCCACGATGGAAGCCGTCGGCGCTTCATCAAGTTCTACTTCGGCGTAAATGAATTCCGCGACAGGACTGGAAGCATAAGACACAACCAGCGGTTGCGCCCCCTTGCCCGAAGAGCCTGAAAAATTGCTGTAGTAGGCGGTTTCCCAGTCTGCAGCAATAACGACCTGATTGTCTTTGAGTTGTTTCCAGTAGTCAAGCCAGCCATCCTCACCGAAATGGGCGATGGTCGCCATCATAAACGCCAGGCCAGGTGATGAAGTACTGGGATTTTCAACAGCCAGCAGGCCCTGATAAGCAGGCAGGGTCAAGTCTTCAAGCGAAATGGGTACTGCCAGTCCATGCTCCGCGAACCAGGCTTTATCGTAGTTGATGCAGACATCGCCATAGTTAATCGGCAAGGCGCGGTTGGATGTATCCAGCTGAAAACAGGCATCAATATGCGTCAAAGCGGGGGGCTGATAAGCCTCGAAGATTTCGTTTTCGAGGGCGCGGGAAAGAAAACTGTTATCAAGTCCGTAGAAAACGTCCGCTTCGCTGGCACCTGCGGTACTGGTAAGGATAAGACGGTTCAGCGCGCTGCCGGCATCGCCAGCCTTGATAATGTTGACACGCACATCGTTTTCACGCTCGAATTTCGCCAGGAGTTCTGCAGTGATATCAAAGGAATCATGCGTCATCACATTCAGCACCCGACTTGCTGATAAATTATTTGCATCAGGCACGCATGCAGCGAAGAGCAGTATGAATATCGTGAGTATAAGCAAAAGTTTTTTCATCATTTTCCTTTCAACTATGCTTTATCAGCATTTGTTTTCGTGTGAATAACTAAAAGCTCGCCTTTCGATAAACTGACCCGTATGGTTTGCGCAAGGGCAAGATTGCTGACGCCACGGCTTGTACCGAAAGGCAGCCATTCATCGCGTAAGGCATAGGCCAGGTTTTGGGTTTCATGCACCAGCGTATCACCGCGCCAGGGGATTAGCGAAATTAAATCCTGGGGCTCGGCATCAAGCATTATTTCGTCGTCAAACAAAAATACGCGTGTTGTGCCATCATCAAAGTAAATTTCTATGGCTTCGGTTTTTGCTGCTTCGAGCAAGCCCAGGCTAGCTAATAGATGGTCCACACGTCCGCCCAGGCCAAAGGCAATGACGATGCGTTGAAATCCACGCTTTATCGCCTCGCGCAGGGCAAGTGCCAGGTCGGTATCATCTTTTTGGGGGTTAAAACGCAGAACTTCTACCGAGCTGCTTTCAAGGTTTTGGAGATCTTGTGAATCAACAGAGTCCAAATCGCCGATAAGCAAATCAGGACTAATTCCCAGTTTTTCAAGATGCTTCAGGCCACCGTCAACAGCGATGAGATAGTCATCCGTGCGAATTTGCAGTCGCTCTGGATTTTGCGCTTCGCCATTGCTAAATAAAATTGCACGTTTTTCTTTTTTCATAACAAAACACCCTCGCCAGGGAGGGTGTTTAACGTTTTTGCTCCATCCCTCCGCCGGCATTATCCGGATCAGGTTTACGGGTCGGACTTTTGGTCCCTCTCAGCCCTTGCGAGCTCCCCGGGTTATGTAAGGAATGATAACACATTCCTTACATAATTCAAACAAAATCTATTATCTGTTTAGGCTTATTTCACACGCCAAACGCGGATCGTACCATCGTAGCCAGCGCTCACCAGGGTAGTGCCATCTGCGCTCATTTTCACGCGAACAATATTACCGGTATGCCCGGAGAGCGTCACAAGAACGGTACCATCTTCAATATCATAAAGCTTTACTTCCCTGCCATCTTGTGCCCAAAACGCTTTGCCGTCCTTTGTATATTCGAGACTGTACTTTGTAGATACACTTGTTTTAATTTTACGAATCTGATTGCCGGTAACAGGATCCCAGAAGAGCACAAAATCATCCGAGCCTGTACTACCCAGCATACTTCCGTCTGGTGTAAAGGCTACCGCAAACACCCAGTTTTCGTGCCCTTCCAAAACGTGCAAACTGGCACCGGTGTTCGCGTCCCAGATGCGAACTGTTTCATCATCACCGCCACTGGCAATATACTGGCCATCTGGCGAGAAAGCTACTGTACGCACGTAATCAGTGTGTCCTTCAAGTGTGAACAAAAGCTCAAAGGTATTGAAATCCCACACTTTTACGGTTTCATCGTCACTGGCGGTGGCAATTTTGCTCTCGTCAGGAGATATCGCGATATCACGAATCCAGTCATCATGCGCATCGAAATAATCAAGCTCCGTGCCATTGTTCGCTTTGAGAAAATTGAAATAACCATGATAGGTACCGCCCAACAGCATCGTACCGTCTTTGCTGAAAGCCGGCGCCAGCATTTGGTCAAATCTCTCATCTACCCGCGACCAGACAACTTCGCCGTTCTCGCCTATCATCATGCTTAAATCATTGTTATCCAAATAGAAGTATTGTGAGCCGTCGGGGGAAATCGCAAGTGAATAATAGGCATCAATATAGTTTACAGCCAACTCGGTTTGCTGGTTGGTTTCATAGTCCCAAAGGATAAGCTGACCATAATCATTGCGCGCGAAGATGCTTGTGTTGGCAGTATTCAACTCAAGGTTCGTGAAGTACGTATCTCCCCAGGTGAAAGCCTTGAGAAGTGACCCAGCGTTAATGTCCCAAACGGCAATTTCTGAATAATCACCATTTGCTATCAACTTAGTGCCATCTGCGGAAAACACTACTGCGGTACCATTAGTGCTGTCAAAGCTGTTGCTAAAGACTTTCTCGCCTGAAGAAATATTATAGATCGCCAAACTGTCATCATCACTTGCTGTAGCAATCAAACTGGAATCAGGTGACCAGGCCAACTGATTGATGTAATCTGTGTGGGCATTTATTGTTTTCAAGAGATTGCCAGAGTCGACGTCCCAGATTTTGAGTTCGCCATCACTGTTTCCGGAGGCGAGTTTGGTGCCGTCAGGCGAAATACCAATCACATAATAATCTTCGCCATCAATAATCTCATGCGAGTAAGTATAAGTTTGGCCAGTCTTTTTAAAAATCAAGGCAACGTCATAATAGTCAGAAGCCAGAATACTCCCATCGCTTGAAAGGGTCATTTCGTAATTAATGGCGTTCTCAGCAAACATGGAGATTGACTCGAAGCTGTCCGCGGTGAAATGGTATATGCCATCGTAGGTAGATGCGAGAAGATCACCATTAGGAGCGAAAATGAGATCATAAACAGGTTCATCATCCAACAAACGTTTCACTTTTTGTCCGCTGTTTGGATCCATGATATCAACACCGATTGACGTGGCAACAGCAAGATATTTGCCATCAGGCGAATAGCTAATCGCCAAACTGTAGCCATCGCCAAAGCGCATGCCTTGTTCCATACGATAGGCATTTTCAGCGGTTATTTCTTCCGCCGTCGCAGGGAAACCTTCCCAGACAGTGTCTGAACCAATAAGACTGCCGCCAGCGGGCTCTGTTGGCAGAGGGACTTCAGCTTCAGTAGGCAAAACTTCAGGTGTTTCTTCCACAGATTCACTGATTATTGTCTCCATGACATTTGGCATTTCACCTTCGATAATGTCTTTGGTGCGATTGATGATCGGTCGAATAACAGCGAAGTACAGAATCACACAAAGAATCAGCAAACCACCCACAACGCCCAGGATAATCCAAAGAGCATTACTTTTCTTTTTTGGGGGCGCCTGGTAGATGGGAGGCGGGGGTGCCTGTTGGAATCCTGGCGGAACCGCTTGCCCAGGTCCAAAACTGGCTTGGCTGGGGGCACTCACAAATTCGCCTTGTTGTGGCCCAACTTGTTGTGGCACAGTTTGGGGTGTGTCGGCTGGGGGTGGAGAGTAGAGCACAGGTCCAGGTGCGGGTGGAATATATGCGTCCACAAACCCATCTGAATCAGTACTTTGCGCGGGAACTTCTTGCTCTGTACCCACTGGTTCCTGAATACTTTCTTCCGCAACGGGCTCAACGGGAGCACTTTGCTCCAGTTTACTACCGCAACCCATGCAGAAATTGCTGCCAGGTTTATTGTTTGTATTGCAATATGGACAAATCATCAATACCTCCTCATTCGTGGCAATAGTTTAGTGTTTGTCATCTAATCTATTCTACTAAGAAACAATACAAACGGCTAGGAAAACTGGGTAAAAGTTTAATAAAAAACGCAAATCTATTGCGTGAAAATTTTGAGTAAAGGCACTCAATACGCTATAAAGTTAAATCAGCAATCAGAACCTGGAAAGCGATAATGCCGGGCATACCACTCGTTTTGATATCTTCGTCAATTTTTAACAAGCGCGCATAAATATCAAGCAACTGCGCCATCGAGAAGCGACCGGCTTGCTTATAAAGCTTGCCTGCTATAAAAGATAATACCTTGAGCTCACTCTGAACTTTGTCCTGTCGACCGCCTTCATCCATTACTTCGCGGGCTTGAATAAGCAGGCGGAACTGGCGGTGTATCATGCCCGTAAGTTCCATGACATCACTTTTTTCGGTAAGCAACAAAAATTGCTCCATCGCCTTTTTGCCGTTGCGTTCGCCCAGGGCATCCACCAGGGCAAAAATATCCCCTTCCTGGTCTTGCGTGGTGAGTAAAACAAGATCTTTGGTGGTGATGGTGCCACCTTCACCGGCATAGGCGATGAGCTTGTCAATTTCATGCCCGGCACGAAGTGTGTCGTTGCCCACATATTGCGCAAGCAACGCGGAAGCGGACTTATCGATCGTTCCACCTTTATCTTTGCAGTAGCGTCGGATCCACACAGGCATATCGGCGACATCGGGAAGGGAACAATTCATCACCTGCGCGCGGGACGGATTTTGACCGATCCATTCCAGCACCCAGTCATAGCTTTTGACGTTTTCCCAGTAGGCTTTGCCACTGCGTTTAATGATTTGGTCGTCAACAAACAAGACCAATTGCGTGGTCTGGGGAAGTTCTGCAAGCAATTTCAGAAAGCGGTCTTTGGCGTTTTTGACTTGTTTCGTCAAAAAACTCCGCGCGTTTTCAACGATTACCAGGCGACGTGGTGCCAAAAAAGGCATTGCCATGACGTCGGCAGTCAGACTGTCAATATTTAAAGTCTCGCCATCCAAGAGAGTGGTGTTGAGATCAGCGGTATCTGGATCGCCTAAAGCATCTTTAAAACCTGCCACCAGCTCACGAAAACGTGTGCTGTCATCCCCCCGCAAGAGATAAAAACTTGGTGATTCAGACGAATCAGACATATTTTATGCCTCAGTATCTACTTTATGAACCGATCCATTCAAAACCTTTTGGGTTAGTACACCCTTAACTTGAGTGTCTTCAATTTCGCCACTGGTGGTGATGTACTTTTGAGTAATCGGACCCAAAGGCCGGGCGAGAAAATAGGCGGGGACAGCAGACGCAGCGGCAATCAGATAGTGATACCACTTCGGTTTCTTTTCGTTGACAGTGCTTAAAGCCAAAACGCTGCCCGCGACCATGCTTGCCACCAAGGTGGGAACGGCGATATTCGATCCGCAATTTGGATGTACTGCCAAATCTGTTTCACCCGCTTTCAAACGATTCTTAGCCTCCAGTGTGGCTTCGGTCATCAGTTCGGTGGGCAAGTCGGCAACCATCAGAAAACCTTTCGGGTTTGAAATGCCCATCATTCGCAAACCCGGATAGCGCTCTGAAAGCACATGCATTGTGGCATGTTCCAAAGCGTGATTACGTCGAATACGACGGATGATGGGAATGTAATCGAGTATGTTCTTTTTCATTGCAACCTTCTTTTATACTAAGGAATCGTAGCGTTTAACGATTTCTTCCGCTGGCATGATGGTTAAGTCTTTTAGACTATATCCTGATTCTACCAAGCTATTGATTATTTTGGCGCTGCATTATTAAACTTTTTACCAAAATGCGCAGATACACTTCAGGGCATATCTGTGGTACTTATTTTTCCTCTTCAACAAACGCCAGTTTGAGCGCGTCGCGCAAGGAACGTGCCTCTAAAATCTCAATGGTATCGGGCCAGGGTTCGCCTTTGCGCGCGCGTCGGGGCACGATGGCTCGTTTAAAGCCCAGCTTCGCGGCTTCGCGCAGACGTGTTGGCATTTGCCCTACCATACGCAGTTCGCCGGAAAGGCCAACCTCACCAATTAGCACGGTATCCGCGCGTGTGGGCAAGTCGCGCATAGATGACGCCAAAGCGGTCGCCACAGCCAAATCAGCCGCGGGTTCTTCGAGTCTTAAGCCACTCACCACGTTGGTTATCACGTCTTGATTACCTAAATTAAGGCCCACGCGACGCGTTAAAACAGCCACGATAATCAGCAAGCGATTGAAGTTGATGCCATTCGCGATACGGCGCGGGTTGCCAAAATTAGTGGGGGTGGTTAAGCCTTGCACCTCAACCAAAAGCGGACGGGTACCTTCCATGGTAACTGCCACAGCAGAACCCGGTGCGTTGACCATGCGCTCCGCCAAAAAGACTTCGCTGGGATTGCGCACCTCAACCATGCCGCGTTCCTGCATTTCAAAAACGCCCACTTCGCTGGTAGCCCCATAGCGGTTTTTTACCGACCGCAAAAGCCGGTAACTCTGGAAATGTTCGCCTTCCAGATACAAAACCGTGTCCACAATATGCTCAAGCACACGTGGGCCAGCAATCGCGCCTTCTTTGGTGACATGGCCGATGATAAACACGGTCAGCCCGGTGGTTTTGGCAATTTCGCGTAGCTGACTGGCACTTTCGCGCACCTGGGATATCGAACCTGCCGCTGACTCCATGTTGGGCAAGGTCATGGTTTGAATGGAGTCGATGATGAGCAACGCTGGTTTATGCTCAGCGATGTGTTGCATTATCGTGCCAAGGTTTGTTTCTGTTACCAGGAGTAAATTCTTGGGCAAATGTGCTGTCTCTGTGTCATCTTTCGTGGCAATACGGTCAGCGCGCATTTTAATCTGGCGTTCTGATTCCTCGCCGGACACATACAGCACGACATCCTTTCGCGCCAGTTCCATGGCCATCTGCAAAATGAGCGTGCTTTTGCCGATGCCGGGATCGCCACCGATTAACACAACCGAACCAGGCACAATGCCTCCACCCAAAACGCGGGCAAACTCTTCCATCTGCAGGGGCACACGGTCTTCCTGCGCGCCCTGGATTTCAGCCAGCGGGCGCACCTTGGAGTTGCCCACCAAACCACGCTGATAAGTTTTTGAGCTGGCAGCAGGCTCTGCCTCTATCAGCTCCTCAATCATGCTATCCCAGCTTTCGCAACTTGGGCAACGCCCAAACATGCGTGACGTGGTTTTTCCACATTCCTGACAAACGTAGCGCGTGTAACTTTTAGCCATCGTTAGCTTCCTGCCGGCGCAAGTTCCGCTTCGGGCTCTTGTTCTTCGTCAAGAATGCCGATGCGCTCTTCTTTGCGCAAGATAATCCGGTTTTTATCGTCTTCTTCTTCGAGTTCAGCAATGATATGGTCACCAGCCTCAAACTGCCCCATCAAAAGCGCGTCGGAGAGAGGTTCTTCAATCATTTGTTGCACCACCCGGCGTACCGGACGCGCGCCCATTTCAGGGTCGTAGCCTTCTTCAGCCATGAAGTCAAAAGCTTCATCGGTGGCGGAGATAGTCAGGTCTTGTTCAATCAACATCTCTTGCACCTTCCCGAGTTCAAGTTCCACAATCTTGCGGATATCGGCGCGGTTGAGCGCGCGGAAGACGATAACCGTATCCATGCGGTTGATAAATTCCGGGCGGAATTGACGCTTAAGGGCATCCATGAGCTTTTTCTGCATATCGTCGTATGCCAGGCGTTCTTCAAGTTCCTCGTCCTGTGCCAGGGCAAAACCAAAGTTTGTCTGCTGTTTTATGACCTCCGCGCCAACGTTGGTGGTCATAATGATGATAGCATTTTTGAAGTCCACTTTCAGACCTTTGGCATCGGTAAGGTGGCCTTCTTCCATGATTTGCAAAAGCATATTCAAGGCTTCCGGATGGGCTTTTTCGACCTCGTCAAAGACAACAATCGAGTAGGGTCGGCGGCGGATAGCTTCGGTTAGCTGACCGGCTTCATCGTAACCGACATATCCTGGAGGTGCGCCAACCAAACGGCTCATACTGTGACGCTCCATAAACTCGCTCATGTCAATTTGAATGAGCGCTTCTTCGTTGCCAAAGAGCAAACGTGCCAGCGCTTTAGTGAGTTCGGTCTTGCCAACGCCGGTAGGACCCAGGAACATAAAAGAGCCAACTGGCCGGCGTGGGTTTTTAAGCCCAGCCCGCGCGCGTCGCACAGCCTTGGCGATGGCAGTAATGGCTTCTTCCTGACCGATAATCGACTCGGACAAAGCTTCTTCCATGTTCAAAAGGCGTTCGCTTTCTTCCTGAGCGAGTTGTGTAAGAGGAATGCCCGTCCACATCGAGATGACTTCTGCCACATCTTCGCCAGTAACGGTTGGCGCGTTGGCGCGATCCCAACCAGTTTGCAAGCTTTTTAGGCTGGCTTCAAGTTCTTCCTGACGTTTTAGCAGCGCCAGAATGTTGTCGTTGTCTTCAACCGCCTGGGCTTCCTTGAGCTCAGCACGGACTTTACGCAGTTTACTCATCAAATCCTTGCTGTTGACAGCGGTGTCGCTTTTGTACATGCGCACACGCGAAGCGGCTTCGTCCACCAGGTCAATGGCTTTGTCGGG
Organism: Anaerolineaceae bacterium; assembly: GCA_012839565.1. Taxonomy (GTDB): domain Bacteria; phylum Chloroflexota; class Anaerolineae; order Anaerolineales; family Anaerolineaceae; genus Mesolinea. Next base: position 39,774 of record DUMZ01000008.1, on the reverse strand, counting down.
CAAGAAACGCTCACTGACATAGCGCGAACTCAGCTTCGCGGCGGTTTCAATGGCTTCATCGCTGATATGCAGACGATGGTGTTCTTCATATTTCTCGCGTAATCCATAGAGAATTTCAATAGTTTCATCCACGCTGGGTTGCTCAACCACAATCGGCTGGAAACGACGTTCCAGCGCGGCATCAGACTCGATACTCTTGCGATATTCATTGAGAGTGGTCGCGCCAATGACTTGCAACTCACCCCGCGAAAGAGCCGGTTTAAGAATGTTGGCAGCATCAACTTGCGAACCCGCTGAACCAGCTCCAACCAGCATGTGCAATTCGTCAATAAAGACGATTGCGCCACTGGTCTTGAGCTCGTCAATCACACGTTTCAGGCGTTCTTCAAACTGACCACGGTACATCGTGCCCGCCACCAGAGAGCCCACGTCCAGTTGCAACACGCGCTTGTCAAGCAACAATGCGGGAACATCGCCGGTGAGAATGCGCTGGGCAAGCCCTTCAACGATAGCGGTTTTGCCGACGCCCGGCTCGCCAATCAGGGCTGGGTTGTTTTTAGTGCGACGCGCCAAAATTTGAATGACACGCTCAATTTCTTTCTCGCGCCCAATGACCGGGTCAAGTTTATCCGCTTCGGCAAGCGCAGTCAGATCGGTGGCTAACTGGTCCACCAGGGGCGTCTTGCTGTCGTCTTTCTCGACGCGTGTGCGCCTGGGCAAACGTGGCGCGCCTGCCATGGCGGGGGCATCAGTATCCTTTTTAGGAGGAGCGGTGTCAACGTTTTCTTCGAGTTCTTCTTTCGCGCTCTTAAGGACGCGTTTGGTCTGACGTCTGATTTGCTCGGGTGTCACACCTAAACTCAAAAGCACCTGCATGCCTGTACTTTTCTCGTCCGTTGCCATGGCAAGTAAGAGATGTTCGGTGCCAACGATTGACGCACCGCCCAATTTTGCTTCTTCCAGCGCGCGTTCAAGCAGGTTTTTGGTCTCTTCGGCGAGACTGTAAGACTTTATCTCGTCATCAGGTTTATGTTCTTCTTCAACGACTTTGCGAATTGCCTCTTCACTCACGCCAAGATCCTGTAAAACGCGGTTGGCGATGGTGCCTTTTTCAATCATCAAACCCAACAAAAGATGTTCATTTGAAATCTTTTGGGTTTTGTATCGTTCAGCTTCCAATTGTGCCAGGCTGAGCACCCTTTTTGCTTTTTGTGTAAATTTATTTATAACAGCCAAGGTAGTCCTCCTGTAAGATTATTAGTGTTGGTTGCGCCATCGTGGAAAGGCTTTCCTTTAAAGTGAAAACCAAGCTAATCATGTAAGCAACCCAACCTGTATTGATTGTACCAAAGCAAAGAGTTTGCACAAACGCAAGCATCTTTTTTTGATGAACTGTTAACAGTCTGAAAAGATTAGTCCGCCTTGAGATAAGTCGGGATAGTCTTGCGTATATAATGACAGGTGTAGCCACCGGGATTCTTTTGCAGATAGTCCTGATGATAGTCCTCAGCCGGCCAAAAAGTACCCAGGGGTTCGAGTGTGGTCGCCACCAGATTGCGCCACATGCCACTTGTATTGACAAGCTCAATCATTTTCTCCGCGCATTGTTTTTGCGTTTCATCCTTGTAAAATATCGCGCTGCGGTAGGATGTGCCGATGTCGTAGCCCTGGCGGTTTAGCGTCGTGGGATCGTGCATACGGAAAAAGAAATCCAGGAGTTTTAACAGACTGGTTTGGGTAGTATCAAAGACGATTCTCAGTGCTTCAGCATGCCCAGGGTGATTTTGATAGCTGGGATTTTCGTTTTCGCCACCGGTGTAGCCACATTCGGTGTCCAAAACGCCAATCTCTTGTCTGAATAGCTCTTCCATACCCCAAAAGCATCCTCCGGCGAGAACAATTGTGTCCGTTTGTTTTGATTGCATCGCGCGCATTGTCCTTGTTCTTAAACTATTCTCACGGCACGACATTGTGCTGTGAGATGATTCTAGCAGATTTATTTAAATTTTTTACTGGCATGACTAAGTCAAAGACGTTTTTTACGAATTTACCAGTCCGCGCTTTCGATATCAACGCCCTGATCAATAAGGATTAAACGGTCTGTTGTAAAATCATACAGCCACAATTCGTCGTCAAAAGAGTCTGAGAAATCGCTCCGTCCCGGTCGATTAATGATGACCATGCGATAATCCACCGGCGACCACGCGCCAAAAGCCCAATCTTTGGCCCCTGGATAGTTTCCTGTCAAATTCACCGACGTGGCAACGCTTCCTGACAGATCAACCAGGACCAAATCTGTGTTTACAAGGCCCCACCAGTAAAACTCTGAATAGTCCCTTACAGACAAATCCGGGATAGCATTTTGGCTTAGTATCAGATAACGGTCGTCATAGGACCAATAAGGATTGCCCCAAACCGTTCCCCGCTCATCAAAAATATCAAGTCCCGTTGCGCCCTCATCATATATATCCCAAACGACAGGGTATACATTTTGGTCTTGCCTGAATTTATCCGCGCTAAAATAAACCATCTGGTCCTCTGCGTTCGAGATACTCTTACGCTCCTCCGCGCCAAAAGTAAACAAGTCTTCAGTCTCAGTGTCATAAACGCCTGCCTTAAGCACGTCCCCCATATTACAGCCGGCTAACCAGAAACTCAAAAAACGCCCGCTGGGTGACACATCATAGCCACGCGAATAGGATGTACTGTCCGTGCCGACGGCTTTCAGGCTTGTAAGATAGGAAAGCTTCTCCTGGTTCATATCAAAACGCAAAACATTAGACTGATATGGCCCCTGTGGCGGGTCAACCATACTGTTGCACACACCAATGACGCGCGAAATATAAAGCCGATTGTTCCGGTCCCAGCCCATAATATGATCGCTGGAATAATCATTCGGCAAATCGATATCCATCGACCACCGCTGACCAGTTTCAAAGGAGTAGATGTAGACACTTTGACTGTCAAACCTTTCGTAAGCCACAAAACGTCCATCCAGCGAGACACGTGGGTTGGCGTATCGAACATAGATATCACCCATGTACTTCCCGCCATCTTTTGTTATGGAAAGAATATTTTCGGAATCCAGGAAATAAGCATAGATATTGCCTTCTTTGGAATATACAATAGGCGGTAAAACCGAAGCGGTGGCAGGTACTTGTTGTGTATACGGTTTAAAACTTTGCTGGGCAGAAAGCTTTAGCAACTCTTCAGCTTCGTTAAGACAGCGTTCGCTTAAGGCGGTAGCTTGTGGGTTTTCAACGGTGAATAGAAAATCATCACCTAAGCGATAGGCCTTTAGGATGATATCTCTCGTGCCAGTATATCGCCATTCGGTGACCACAAAGTTAAACCCTGCGATGGTCTTGGCAGCTTCCGTCCACTCAAAGAACTCTGACATACCATGGCCGTAGTTCAGATAAACCTGGCAGTCAGATTCACTTTTGAATTGCAAATATGGGAAGAAAGCATCGCCACTTGCATCCCAAAGCGCGCTGTCATAGCTAAACCAAATGCCATCCTGCATTTTAGTTGAATTGATATTTTTCTCAGGTTCTGGCTCAAGCGATGGGGTGGCTGTGGGAGATAGGCTCTCGGTGGAAGATGACTCAGGAGACTCTGCCGGTGCTTTACTGGGTTTAACAGATGTAGGTATAGCAGTTGGAAGGGCCGTCGACTCTGCCGTTAAGCCAGGCTCGGTTTGCACCTGCGTTGGCTCGGGTACAGTAGATTTCCACGGAAGCCATTGCAAAAGATTACACGCTGTGCTGATGAACAGAACAAAAATGATGCCAAGTGAGATTAATAATGTTTTTCTTTTCATGTTCCTCTCCGTAGATTCCATGATTTAATTGTTCGATAACTCGATTTTCCGTTTTACAAACAGGCCAGTGTCATTAACTGGCCTGTTTGTTTATAACGAGACAAGAAATGGCTTAAAGTGCCTCAAGTTTATCCACCAATCCCGAAATCACATCAAAGCCACCTTGCCAGAATTCCGCAGTAGTGACATCAATGCCAACTTCTTTCAAAAGCTCTACCGGGGCAACAGAACCACCCGCAGACAAGATGCGCATGAACTTGGGTTTGAAGCTCTCGCCTTCTTCCTGGTAGCGTTTGTAAAGCGCGAAGACCAAAAGCTGGCCAAAAGCGTAAGCGTAAACATAGAACGGGGTTGCATAAATGTGCGGAATGGAGACCCACTCATACTTAAACTCATCCGATACCTCCACCGCATCGCCAAATTCTTCTTTCAGGTTGGCCAAATAGGCATCACAGAGGTCATCCACAGACGCATCGTTGATTATCATCTCATGGGCTTCTTTTTCGAAGATGGCAAAGTAGATTTGGCGAATAATCGTCGCGAAAGCGTCATCAAGTTGGGCGAATAAGAGATCCTGGCGCACGCCTTCGTCGGTTTCGCGTTCCAGCAACAGGTCAGTAAGCATCATCTCACCAAAGGTTGAAGCGGTCTCAGCCAAGGGCAAACAGGCATGCTGGGTAAAGATGCTATGCTCATCGGCCATCAAGGAGTGAATGGCGTGGCCAAGTTCATGCGCCATGGTGCTAACGTCACCAGCTTTGCCCTGATAGTTAAGCAATACCCAGGGCGTGAGTTCGGGGCCCAGGGTTGAGCAGAACGCGCCACCCATTTTGCCTTTGCGCACTTCACTGTCAACATGTTCCTGGTCGAAAACCTTTTGCGCGAGTTCTGCAAATTTGGGGTCAAAGCGATTGAAGGATTCAAAAGTCAATGCGGCGGCTTCGTTGAACTCGAAACGCTTGTCTGATTCGGAAACTGGCGCGTAGATATCGTAACGGCGCAGTTTTTCCATGCCGATTTTTTGCGCTTTGAGACGGAAAAAGCGATGGAAAATACCGATGTTCTTGCGGGAAACGTCCATCAGCGTGTCAATAACATCATCGGGCAGGTCATTAATAGTATTGCGCACCGTAATCGGGCTGGCAAAGTTTCGCAGGCTTACGTTTTCGTTTTTCCAGTCGCGGGCGATGTTTTGGTAAATCTGGCCCAAAATAGGGGCATCTTCGCCATACACACGGTAAAGTTCCTGATAAGCTCGGGCGCGCAGGTCAGGGTCCGCGGAGCGCACGTGGCTCATCAACTCACCACGGGTCAGTTCTTTTTCTTCACCATCAACTTCGAGTTTAAAAGTGTAGCGATTGGTAATGGATTCGTAGAGCATCTCAAGCGCGTTGGTACCGGTGATGTTCTTAATGTTGATGATTTTTTCTTCCGCTTCGCTGAGGGTATAAGGCTTAAAGTTGCGCATCTGCACCAGCCAATAACGATAATCGCCACTGGCGTCTAAGAGACGATTGGCATTTTCCTCATCAAGCGCCTTCCACCACAAGCTGAAGAAGAGCGTGCGGTTGCCCATCTCGGCAGCAAACTGTTGGAAACGCGCCATCGCGATTTGCGCTTTTTGGTCCTGAGTGTTAGCAGCGAAAGAAAGGCTGGCGAAACCGTACACACGATAAGCGAGTGTGGTGAAATCTTCCTGCATTTTAATCAGTGCCAGGAAAGTGTCAGCCTCAATATCGGGCTTAAGGCATTCACGATGGGCTTCAAATTGGCTAACCAACTTTTCGAGCTCAACATAAGCTTCGTTCATTTTTGGGTCGTCGAAACTATCAAAGAGCTCTTTCAAGCTCCATGGGGATTGGGTATAGGTCTTTTCGGTCATAACATCCTTCCAGTTTGTTTATTAATCTAGTAAAAGTATACATCAGAGTGCATTACTTTTATAAGAAAAAACCCTTTTCGTGGCAAGGAGCCAGGTTTATTTTCTTTACCAGGAAACCTGGGTGAATATTTTTGTTCCCAGCAAGCAAGAATTTCCAAGCCACATTCTGCAAAGCCTATTATTAATGTCTCTCTAAGGATTTTAACGGTCTTAAGTGGTACAATCGAAATGAAAGAAGTAATAATTTGGAGGTTGCTAATGGAAAAGTCTGTTTCCAGTTTTGATAAAAAGAAAAGCGTTGCTGAAAGCTTTGTCGGCGGCGTGATTATGGACGTGGTCAATGCCGACCAGGCCAAAATCGCTGAAGATGCCGGCGCCGTGGCGGTTATGGCATTGGAACGCGTGCCGGCGGATATTCGCGTGGCTGGTGGCATCGCGCGCATGAGCGACCCGGAACTGATTATTAAAATCATGGAGGCAGTTGATATCCCCGTTATGGCAAAGTGTCGCATTGGACACATCGCCGAAGCGCAGATTCTCGAAAGCCTTGGTGTTGATTTTATTGATGAATCCGAAGTGCTCACCCCTGCTGATGAACAATATCACATCAACAAACACGTTTTTAACACGCCTTTTGTTTGTGGCTGTCGCAACTTAGGCGAGGCTCTGCGCCGCATTGGCGAAGGCGCCGCGATGATTCGCACCAAGGGCGAACCCGGTACGGGTGATGTGGTCGAAGCCGTGCGCCACGCGCGCAGTGTGTATGGCGATATCCGCCATCTGCTTTCCCTGCCTGATGATGAAGTGATGACCTTTGCCAAGAACATCCAGGCACCTTACGAACAGTGTATGGAAGTGCGCCGCCTGGGTCGCTTGCCTGTAGTCAATTTTGCCGCTGGCGGTATTGCCACGCCCGCGGACGCTTCCCTGATGATGCAACTGGGCGTTGAAGGCGTTTTTGTTGGTTCGGGCATTTTCAAATCTGGCGATCCACTCAAACGCGCCAAAGCCATCGTCGAAGCTACAACGCACTATAAGGACCCCGAAGTGCTGGCACGGGTTAGCCGAAACCTGGGCGAAGCCATGGTTGGCCGCTCGGTTGGCGAACTGGCCGACAATGAACGTATGTCTGAACGTGGCTGGTAGTTTGCCATCATTCAGGTGCCCACTTAGTTTATTTAATCAGCCCTATCTCACAGGGCTGATTTTCTTTTATAATTAGAGTACGATGACCGCAAATTTACGCAATCTTAACGCCCTGGATTTCAGCTATCTGATAAGGCAAAGTCACACCTTTGAAAATCTCGATACGCTGCGCCTGGTGACGAATGGCGAGCCACTCAGTTTTATGGGCATGGCCAGCACGCTCTTCGCGCAAAAGCATACTGGCATCGTGCTGGAGCTGGATGGCAAACCTTTGGTTGTAGCACGCGCTGTTCAGTGGCAAGATGAAGACTTCGCGCAACTTCAGTTTATAAACGCAATGGAACCTGCCGAAAGCAACAATGTGGCTGTGCTTGAGGCTTTGCTCAAAGAGATTGGCGCATGGGGCCTCACACGCGTCATGGGCGATATTTCAACGGATTCTATCTATCTAAGCGATTTTCGCAAGGCTAATTTTATCGTTTGGGCGAGTCACCGTTCTTATTCATTATCTGCGCCTGTCCTGGGCGCGTCCGAAAGTTCCGCATGGCGCACCTGGACGGCAAAAGATTATGCGAACATGAAAACGCTTTACCAAAGCTTGGTGCCTTCGCGAATACGCCAGTATGAACCGATGACGCGGTCAAAAGTTTTGGGTAAGGTTATCTCTGATGCGTCTGGCAATCTAACGGGTTATGTGGACCTTGATTATGGCAGCAAAGGCCTTTGGGCGCAGCTATTTCTTTTGCCCGAAGCATCCCGCCCCGAGGTTTTGGAAGACCTGGCTGGGGAACTCTATATGGAATATGGACGCCCGATAACCTTCAGTGCGCGATCTTATATGCCCTGGCTTCGTTTGGCACTGGACAAACTCGACGCGCAAGCCAGTGGCGAACGCGCGCTCATCGTCCGGCATCTGGCCATCAAAGACGCAAAACCTGAGCAAGCAGGCGAAACCATCTTTGAAAAATCTCCCGCCGAAGGTGGTATCTTCTCTGCCGAATCGCAAAATTAATATGTATAAGATATTCGCACACGTATGTGTGAATATCTTACAAAAAGAAATTTGTCTGAGATTTTCATGTAACCGTAAAAACACGCTGTAGAAAACATTTTTATAAAACGGCACGAAACTGTAAGTTCCACGTCTTATTAACGAGAGAGAAAAATGGAACAAGTTTTTTGGAAAAAATCAATGAGTCAACAAATAAGGGTGTCTGAATTGGATGATAACGAACTTGCTTGTTTGGCAGTTAACGATTCCAGTTCGTTTGCAGAATTATATGATCGTTATTTTGAGAAAATATTCTATTATCTTCTCGATATAACAAAATCTATGGCAGTTGCAGAGGATTTAACATCAGAAACTTTTATGTACGCGTTCAAAGCGATTGGTACTTTAAGAAACAAGAATAGTTTTCGCCCGTGGCTCTATCAAATTGCGAAAAATAAATCTTATGATTATTTTCGTCAAAAGAAGAAAGATAATGAGATACCGCTTGAGTTTGTTGAAGAATTAGAGTCAAAAACTACAAGTGAATTCCATTATGCACCTGAAGAGATTATCTTAGTGCGGAATATTATAGACAATTTGCCAGAAGATGAAGCCGAACTTTTACGATTGCGATTTGTAGCAGAATTGTCGTTTTCGGATATAGCGAAAGTGCTAAAGCAGTCGGTGAATGTCACAAAAAAGAAATTTTACAAAATAATCAAGAAAATATCTACTGAAGTGAAGCGTTAAGATGAAAGATCAAAACTACAAAAAAACCGAGAATTTAATATATCGTTCGTATACACGCCCGGAAATTTCTGAGACCTTTAGAAAAACTCTCAGAAATAACATTCTGCAAACAAAGTGGGAAGATGGACACTCAAGAAATCATTCCAAGCTGAACCTTGCAAAACTCTCTTGGGGTTTTGCATCATCACTTTTGGTAATTATCATCTTAAGCGTTCTTATTATTGGACCAGCAAAAGTCTGGGCTCAAATTACAAAATGGTTTGCTTATGAGCCAAAGGCAGGTTTATTAAGTGTGCCTGGTAAGGTGATGAGTTTGCAGGAGCCAATCCATGTGAGCGATGAATACTACTCCATTGTCATACAAGATGCTACGCTAACAGTTGATCGTAGTTCTATAAGCTATCTTGTTTTCAAAGGAGAAAGCTTGAGCGAAAGTAAAATCACCGCTTGTAATGAGCCTGCTTATTTGACAGTAAATGATAATCATAAGTACTTTGAAACGAACAAGGGGCTCTTTCCTGTCTTGCCAAATGGCACAACTGAAGCCAGGCTGTTTCTCCCCTGTGTCGCGGACAGCCTTCCGGATGAGTCAGTGTGGGATGAGGGCATCTTACTTCATTTTGAGGAGAACAAGTCACTCATTGCTGAGAGTGAAATAAACCAAACTTCCGTGCCACTTGGAGAGAGACAAAAAGGTTCCATTAATGTTTTGCAGACATTTGTTGAAGGCAATAATCTTGTTTTGATAACAGAACTGCGGTTAAACCCAGATGAAGATTACTATTTCCATATTTCAGGCGTTCCGGTAATCTCGGATTCAACAAGTAAGATGGTCTTTTATGAATCTCCTGAAGGTGCTCAAATGGTCGAAGGCAGTTCAGGCAAACCACTAAATTATCATTTCAAGTTTTCTTCGGTGGGCTTGCAGTTTCCAATTAAAATAGCCATTCCAGTAAATCTAAGTACGCAACCTACTGCTGATCTCTATTCTGGCGAGCAATTTACTTGGGTCACTGAATGGACACCAAATGAGCTCGATTTATCAGCAGAGAGCGAGGTTTGTGTTGACAGTGTAAAAACAAACAGCTTAGATTTTCCTGCTGTTCAAGATAGACTTCAACTCTTGTTACATATGAACGATGGTTCATGGGTGCTTGCAGATGGTACTGACAATAGAACTGTAATTGCTGATGGCGGTGTATATGCTTCGTTAAGTCCAGATGGCAATAAAATCGCTATCGTATTTTTAGATTACTTAAAAATAATAAATCTTGGAAATAGAGATGAGCATATTATTTCTGGAGATTATGTTCCTAAATCTTTCTGGGACAGAAACTCAAACTGGCTCGCAGCTCAATCGGATAATGAAATAGTTTTATATTCAGTTGAGTCAAGCGAACAAAAATCTTACACTGTACAAAACGGCGAGCAACTGGCAGGCTGGGGGAAAGATGGCAGTTCAATCCTGTTTGGCGTACCTGAAATCACAGGAAAAGGCTATCTTCTGCGAGAAATTCAACTTGGCGATGGAACTTATCACGATATATTCTATTTGGATAAATCTGCCACCAAAAACAACTATATAAGCATCTCATCTGACACGAAGAATGTCGTTTACCTGGGTGACAAGCAAGGGACTTTGTATGTTAAAAACTTAGAAAATGGTCACACAACGCAAATTTTGGATGTAGCAAGTACAATGATTGATCCAATAGCGATAGATAGCTATTTCTGGGCTGACAATTCATCAAAATTGTTTGTAGAACTCAAGCAGTCAACTGAGAAAACTCTTTCGATGCTGTTAATTGATATAGGAAACTGTGAAATCAATAGCATTTTAAATAATTCAGGACTTATTGTTGGTGTACGAATGGAGCCAAAATAAAGCTAATAATTATTAATAAACAAAGGAGAATAAATGAAAAAATTAAACAAAGTATTCATGAGCATTGTTTCGTTGCTGATAGTATTAGCAAGCATTAGTAATAACCATACTGATATCGCAATGGCAAGCTACTTGTCCCAGACCAATACATCGGAGTCTCTAATTTGGGAGATAACCGGCGAAGATGTCCAGTGGATCGAAAATGAAAAATTACCCTATTACAGTATGGAAAATGACTTAGAAGTTTTTGTTTCTGGTGATCTTCAGTTTAGAATTGACTCAGCGTCTGGACAAATTATCGAAATAATGCCAACAGACCCTGGAAAACTCTTCCCTATAGTTGGAACATGGTTAAGTGAAGATGATTTGGAAAACCTGGCAACAACTTATATCGTGAAAGCGAAAATTAATGTCGATTTTTCAGCTCTGAACTTAGAGATTTTTAACAAAGAAGAAACAAACTATTTCTTTCGATGGAGTACTGACCAACCAAATACACCTGAGTACGGAAAAAACTATGTTCAAATTGGCTTTACCAAAGACGGTCAATTTCTCAACCTGGTAAACACATTGCCGTTTTCAGACAATCACTAACGAAGGTGCGGGACTTATCTCCCGCACTCTTAAACAATCCACCTGTCATATAAAATGAAGAAAAAACAAATCTTATCCATAACCCTTTATCTGCTATCACAACTTTTCCTTATTTCATGTGTTCCTGTTCAAAAAACAGAAGTTGGGCCTATTGATGAATTAAAGAGTCATGAAGACCTTGAGCCACCAATGGCAGTAAGTATTATTCCAACAGAGAATCAACCCAGTTCTTTGGATATTGAAAACCAGGTTTGGCGACTGTTTTTGTTTTTGGACCCTTATGCACCACCATTTAAGAGTCATCTTATAGAAGTCAACTTTGATTTAGTGGATATAACTACACCGATGGCACATACTGTTATTACAACGGACGATGAGTTCTTGGGTCGGGAAAATTATTTATCATGGAACCCATATTTTTCAAAAGCCATTTTTGCAAACCAGGATGGAGTTTTTCTGTTTAATCCAAAAGATAACACATTTTCAATGTTGCATTCTGAGTTACCCCTCGCGCAAGAATTTTATTGGAACGAAGATGGTTTAAGCATCGCTTATATGACTCAAAATGAAAACGTGTATTCGGGTGATATTCTATTAGTGGATGTGGAAACCGCTTCTGTAAAACGGTTTGGGTTCCAAAAAGACAAACTCCCCAGGCTTATTGGGTGGATTAGTAAAGATGAGCTTTTGATGTCGATAGATGAAATGGGTTACGAAGATTGTTTAAAGGGTTGTATCACTGGACGCAAGTTGTATCTTCTCAACATTAACACTGGATTACTAACCGATTTTCTAGTGGAAGAAGATTGGCTCCATACAGAAAGTTTGCAATTATCACCGAGCGCGAAATGGCTTCTGTATAGAAAAGTCCAGCACATAGATATGGGTAATCTCTTAGTCAAAACAATGCGAATAAACTTGCAAAATTGGCAAGTTGATGAACTGAATATTGATTCTGGACTGTTTAAGTGGATTGATGATAACAGTTTTGTAGTTTATACAATCTACGAAGAAAATGCTAATATAACCTGGTACGAAAACTGGTCCGCTATACAAATAATTAATACCCCAGACACACTTGAAATCTCTGAAGTAATACCCACACCAGACAAAAACTCGCTGGTGGTTTTCTTTACATTATCGAGTGTTTATCGAGGGTCAGACCTGCCTCCCGTAGGTTATAAAGCATATATATTAAAAAGGGATGGAAGCAAGAGCGAATTTTCATTACAGGGTTATGACTCATGTGAATGGAAAGTTAGGTATGCCACGTTTCTGCCATCTCAGAAATAAAAGCGAGTTTGTTAAACACTCAGCGTAGCTTAAAAAGAACTGGCTCCCAAAGATTAATAAGTATCCTATACACTAAGCTTTTCTGTGATGCTTAATTCCGCCAAATACGATAAAATTATGGGCGATGAATGAAGATAGTAAAAACAAAGCCCAAGGCAATTCAAATGATATTGAAGCCTTGTTGGGTGTCTTGCCCGTTGATGTGGCGCTTGCCGTTCGGCAAAAAAACGATTTTGACAATCTCCTGGAAATTATCTTAGATCTCGGACGTTGTCCCAGCGCCCGTTTTGTTTCGGGCGAAGTGCGTTTGCTGGACCGTTTTGTTGAACACGACGATATCGAGTACGTGACCAGTCGCATCAGCGAGTTTGACGCCGACAACCGCGCAGGTATGGAACGCACCTTGCATCGCATTTCGGCTATACGCAACCGACGCGGGCGGGTTATCGGACTCACCTGCCGGGTAGGGCGCGCGGTCTATGGCACGATTGATATCATCGAAGACCTGGTCAATTCCGGCGAGAGTATTCTCATTTTAGGCAAGCCGGGTGTAGGCAAGACTACCATCCTGCGCGAGGCAGCCCGAACGCTGGCGGATAAAAAACGTGTCATTATTGTGGATACCTCCAACGAAATCGGTGGTGATGGCGACGTGCCCCATCCCGCGGTGGGTTCCGCGCGTCGGATGCAAGTGCCTAAACCGTCGCTTCAGCATGAAGTGATGATTGAGGCGGTTGAAAACCATAACCCTGAAGTTATTGTGATTGACGAAATCGGGCGCGAACTTGAGGCACTCGCCGCGCGCACCATTGCCGAACGCGGTGTGCAACTGATTGGCACAGCGCACGGTAACGCGCTTGAAAATTTACTTTTGAATCCAACCCTTTCTGACTTGGTTGGCGGCATCGAGTCGGTTACGCTTTCTGATGATGAAGCACGCCGGCGGGGCACGCAAAAAACTGTGCTGGAACGCCGTTCACCCCCAACTTTCAATATCCTGGTTGAAATTCAGGAGCGCAATCGCCTGAACGTGCACCGCGATATCGCCAGCGCGGTGGATGCCATATTGCGTGGCTATCCGCTGGCGCCTGAAGAGCGTTATCGCGATGAGAAAGGCAAAATTCGCATGGTGCGTGCCAGTCAAGCCAAAGCGCCTACGGCTTCCCAAAGCTTAAGGGCTGGTAAAAACATGGAAAACTCACCTTTCCAACGCCGGACAGGACTTGCCGAGCCACAGGCACAAGCAAAGAACCGAAAAGAACGTTACGAAGACTTCGTTAGCCCGGAAGACCCGGTCTTAAATCTGGAAGACAGTCGCGAAAAACGCATGTTTGTCTTTGGTGTAGCGCGAAACCGCTTGTTGCAAGCCATTAAGAGCATGAACGCGCCGGTAAGCGTGGTGCGCGACTTGAAAGACGCGGACATGTTCCTTACCCAGCGTCGCTACTATCGCGACCGTTTACAGCCCATCGTGGATGCCGAAACGAAAGGTTTGCCTATTTTTGTTATCCGCTCGAACTCAATGCCCCAAATTGAACAATTCCTGGCGGATACATTTGGACTTGCCACGCCCCAGGAAAAACGTGAAAAAGATGACGAAGCCCTGGCCCAGGTTGACATCGCGGTTGATTTGCTTCAGGCGGGTGAGCCTTATGTTGATTTGCAGCCAACTGTTGCCCACATCCGCAAAAGACAACACGAACTGGCCAGAGAATACGGCCTGGTATCTCAGTCTTTTGGAAAAGACCCCAACCGCTACGTGAGAATATATCGAGATTAATATGTTTATAACGCTTGAAGGACCCGAAGGCAGTGGCAAAAGCAGCCAAATACCCGCGCTAGCACAATATCTTGAAGCGCAAGGCTATCGTGTGCTTTGCACGCGCGAACCTGGTGGCACATCAATTGGCGACCAAATCCGCGCGGTATTAACCAGCATGGACAACCCGGAACTCTTGCCCCGCACAGAAATACTGCTTTTTTTGGCAGCCCGCGCGCAGTTGGTGGCGCAGGTCATCCGACCGGCTTTGCGCGAGGGTAAAGTGGTGCTTTGTGACCGCTACGGTGACTCGACCTTGGCTTATCAGGGCTATGGACATGGTCTCGATTTGAACAGCTTGCGAGCGATGCTCAACTTTGCTACCGAAGGACTCAAACCCGACCTGACCCTGCTCATGGACTTGGATATCAAAACAGGTTTGGCACGCAAGAAAAGCATTGACGAATGGAACCGCCTGGATGCCTATGAAGTCTCGTTCCACGAGCGTGTCCGCGCTGGTTATTTGCAACTTGCTGAAGAAGAGCCTGAACGCTGGCAACGGGTGGACGCTTCAAAGCCAAAAGATGAAGTGCAAACCATGTTACGCCAGATTGTATTGCAACGATTAAAGGATAAAATATAGTTACGAACTATTGTAAATGAACCGACAAAGGCGTTTGCCTGAACGGATGAAAGGATCATATGAAAAAAATATCAAAACTTTTGCTGGTTCTCTTGATGGGTGCTTTATTGCTTAGCGCGTGCAAAGGCACAGTGCCCGTTCCCGAGAACATGTCTACCCAAGCTTCCAAAGAAGAAACCGACGAACCAATCGAAATCGAACTTACTGACCCTGCCGTAGAATCAGAACTGGGCAGTAAATCAGCTGAGGACATCTTTGCGCTAACGCGCACGAGCACTGATCCGCTGACAACTGATGACAATCGCATGGCTTGTACGCCTGGTGAACCGCTGTTCGCGCCTTTGTCTGATGAGATCCGCGTGCAATATCAAATTCCTGACATTCCTGAAGTCAGTGAAGAAGACTGGGTTTTGGGTTCAGAAGATGCGTTAATGACCATCATTTTCTATACCGATTTCCAATGTCCTTACTGCGCGCTTTTTGCCAGCGAATCTCACAAGTTGCTTGAAACTTATCCCGATGACGTACGCCTGGTTTATCGCCCTTTGCCTTTGTCATTCCATAATTTAGCTCCCCTTGCCGCACAGGCTGCCGAAGCTGCTGGTCTGCAAGGCAAGTTCTGGGAAATGCATGACCATATCTTTGCAAAACAACAAGACTGGAATAGTTTGACCATTGAAGGTTTTACCGAGTGGTTAAACGATGCCGCCGAAGAACTTGGTTTGGATGTGGAACAATTCAGTGCTGATGTCGTCAGTGAAGAAATCGTTAATAAAATAACCGAACAAACCGAATTTCATCTGAGTCTAGGCATCAACGCTACCCCGTCTTTGTTTATCAATGGTTATCCCTGGCAACAAAGCTGGTATGCCTCAACCCTTGGACTGGTAGTTGACACGATGAAAGCTGAGGCAAAACTTTCGTTTGAATGCCCTCCTTTCGTTATCGACCCGGAAAAAACTTATATCGCCACGATGGAAACCGAAAAGGGCAAGATGGTTTTTGAACTTTACCCCAACGTCGCGCCTTTGGCGGTTAACTCCTTCGTGTATCTTTCTCAATCGGGCTTTTATGATGGCGTAACCTTCCACCGCGTGCTGCAAGACTTCATGGCACAAGGAGGTGACCCAACTGGTTCAGGTATGTCTGGCCCTGGATACACCTATGCGGAAGAAACGCACCCCGAGCTTTTGTTTGACCAACCCTATATGTTGGCTGTAGCAAAGACCAATGCACCTTCAAGCAGTGGCAGTCAGTTCTTTATCACCTTTGAACCTGCCGAATGGCTTAACGGTGGCTATACGATTATGGGACGATTGATTGAAGGCGTAGATGTGCTGAAGAGCATCACGCTGCGCGATCCTTCCGCCCAGCCCGCGCCTGATTTTGAAGGTGACAAGATTATCAGAATCACAATCGAAGAAAATTAGCCGTGAATTACCCACAAGCTGTACAAGAGCCTAAGCAAAGAAAATCAACATGGATGGATACCGCCCAACTGGTGGTGTCCATTCTTGTTGTTCTTGTCTTTTTTGGAATTTCGATCTTAAGTTTTGTCGGCGTTGCCGTAAGTGGAACACTGAGAGAATTAAGAGAGGCTATCCCCTCCTTTTGGACGATGGGGTTTGTTTTTTTGTTTTTAGCTGGAATAGCTTTGGTATCGGCTATCAAGTCTCGCCAGGTCTATTATGATAAAACCAAAGCACAACAGCCTAAGAAAGACACAAAATGGATCTATTTTAGCATCGCATTTTTGCCTCCGCTGCTCGTAGCAGGATACTTTGTTATTAACGCGCCGCGTATGCCTGCGTTTTTGCTCCCATTGAATACCGTCCTGGCATTATCCGTCGCCATGCTTTGGATTCTAAAACTCGGATTGCGCGATTCCTGGGGCGCGAACGTTAAGCGCGATAGCGGGCTCTTTAGTTTCAGCATGAGCTTTAGTACTTTCTATATTCTTCTTCTGGAAATATTTGTCTTTGTTATTGTTGTTGCAATAACTATGGCAACTGTTTTTAAGAACATCGATCTTGGCGCAATGTTGAATAACTTAACCCTGAATCCCGAAACGTACCTTGAAGACATGTCGTTTGATGGTAACTTTGTTCTGCTTGTTCTTTTTGTGATCACCATTTCCGGACCGATCATTGAAGAACTTTTTAAAACGATTGGGGTTTGGTTCCTTAAACCTCGCCATATCAGCCCGCGTGAAGGTTGGATTGCGGGATTAATGAGTGGCGCGGGCTTTGGACTCATTGAATCTCTTATGTTTGGGGCAGTACAAGGTGTGTTGATGACGAACTTTCCAGATTGGCTTTACTTTGTGCTTGGCAGAGCGGGCGCTTTAGTCCTGCACACTTTTACCGGTGGCATTGTGGGATGGGGACTGGCGAAAAGCTGGCGCGAAAAGCGCCCAAAACAAGCTCTTGGGGCATACATCATTGCTTTCCTTGTGCATAGCCTGTGGAATTCTAATGCGGTTGTGCAAGGGCTGCTTTCTCAATTTTCTATCAATGTTCCCGATGCCACTGTTTATTTCAGCCTGGGTTTCCTTTTTGTGGCTATTATGGTGGCTTATTTGATGTTGAGTCATAAAATTATGCGAGAGCCGATTGATAAAGACCATCAGCCAAGTCCTTACTTGCCACACGATCCCGCGGGAATGTCCAACTGGAGCGTATAATCTGATGACTATCAGTCGTGATGGCTTGCTGAATGTAATCCAAAAACTGATTGACAGGTTTTGCAATCAGAAAATTTATAATGCTGAAATTCCCGAATCGCTCAATGGTGCCTTGCTGGTTACCAACCACATCAGCCGTCTTGATGTTGTGTTTTTGATGCTTTCCACAAAACGCAAAGATGTGATTGCCTTGACCGCAAGTAACTATCGCAGGGCGCTCTTTTTCGGTACGATACTCAAAAAATTAGGGGTTATATGGCTTGACCGTGGCGAAAGCGATTTTAAAGCCATGCGCGAAACAGCTGACTATCTTAAAAAAGGCTGGATTGTTGGTCTTGCTCCTGAAGGACGACGCTCGCGTTCCGGCAAATTAATCAAAGCTAAACCAGGCGCGGTGCTGATTGCCATGAAAACCGGTGTGCCGATTATTCCGGTAGGGCTTGTTGGAACAGCGGATATGGGCAAAGCCATCAGAAAATGGCGCAAAATGGATGTCACCATTAAATTTGGTGAAGCCTTTTATTTGCCAGAACGCGAAGAAAACGAACACAACCGTGACTACGTGGAACGCGCGCTGGATGAAATCATGTGTCGCATCGCCGTCCTTATTCCCGAAGAGCAACGTGGCTTTTATGCCGATCATCCGCGCCTAAAAAGCCTCTTGGCTGAAATTGAAGAAAAGAAAAACGCTACCGAATCTTAGGAGGCACGATGATTCCTATTCGTGATGAAATTAGAACCAAACGTATTCCTTACGTCAATTACGCATTAATCGCTATTAACATCATTGTCTTTATGACGATGTTTGTCAATCCGCAAAAAGCGGAAGCCATCGTCATGGAACACGCACTTATCCCAGCCGAAGTCACTCAAAACTTCTCGCTGGGCGTGGTTAAAAACTTCTTCACTGCCATGTTTATGCATGCCGGCTGGTTGCACCTGGTCAGCAATATGCTTTATCTCTGGATATTTGGCGATAACATTGAAGACCGCCTGGGGCATTTGGGCTACCTGCTTTTTTACCTGGGTGCTGGAGTTTTTGCCAGTATTTTGCATATTGTCTTTAACGTCAACTCTGTTGTGCCAACGCTAGGTGCATCGGGGGCAATTGCGGGCGTTTTGGGTGCCTATCTCGTCTTTTACCCAAGTTCCAGAGTTTACACCTTTATCCCGTTTGGATTCTTTATGCGCTTGCGTCCCTTGCCGGCCGTACTGGTTTTAGGATTGTGGTTTGTAACGCAATTTTTCAGTGGGCTAGGCTCCATGGTGTCCACTGCGCAAGGCGGTGTGGCATACTGGGCGCACATTGGCGGATTTGTGTTTGGTCTGCTGATTGCCTTGTTCCTGAAAGGACGCGTAAAGGAACCTGTCCCCGCACCACCGCACTGGAATTAAATATTTCAATCAGCAATGAACAACGCCTGCGAATATCGTGGGCGTGTGATTTATTATGATGAGAAATTTAAATTAATAAGAAAAACCGACAATAAAAGTAATTGTCGGCAAAATACAGATAAGCAATTCAAACGGGGTCAGAAGACCCCGTTAAATTTTATCACACCATCAATAGTGAATAATCGTATCTCTCACCTTGCCCCATTTGAGCGCGTCGCGGATGCCTTCTTCAATAGACAGCTCCGCTTTCCAGCCCAAAAGCTTTTCTGCGCGGTCAGCGTTGGCATACGCGCCGGCTACGTCGCCAGGACGGGGTGGCTTGATGGCAACAGGCACTTTTTGGCCATAAACTTTTTCAAACGCGGCGACAAATTCTTTCACGGTCACGCCATTGCCACTGCCAAGATTAATGACGATGTAGGGTAGACCTTCTTCTTCCGCGCCCTGGGTAATGGCTTTTTCAAAATTTTCAACAGCTTTGAGATGCGCCTGGGCTAAATCCCAAACGTGAATATAGTCGCGCAGACCGGAACCATCGCGCGTGGGCCAGTCCACGCCGGTGAGATTAAAGACTTCTTCGTGTCCCAAAGCTACCGAAACCAGCTTACCAATCAAATGGCTGGGGTACTGGATATGCAGACCTGTGCGCATCTTCGGATCGGCGCCGATGGGGTTGAAGTAGCGCAAAGCGATGGCATTGAGCCCATAAGCTTTGCAAAAGTCCTTGAGCACCATTTCCATCATATATTTTGTGCGGGAATAGGGGCTAAGTGGCATGAGAGGTGAGTCTTCGCGCACCATAAAGCCTGGCACAACGTCATAAATGGCTGCCGATGAGCTAAATACAACGCGGTGATGGCCCAGGTCAGCGAGTTGTTTGAAGAAGCGCATCGATTTGACCACGTTTTCGGTGTAGTATTCGTAGGGCTTTTCCACCGATTCGGGGACGACAATGAGCGCCGCGCAGTGAATGGTAGCGTAAATATCGGGATGGTCTTCAAAAATTTGGCGTACAGCGTCCTGGTCGGCGATATCCGCGTGATAAAAGGTGTGCAATTTGGCAAATTCTTCCCGTCCAGTGATGAGCGAGTCAAGCAAAATGGGTGTATGCCCAGCATCTGCCAGCGCGGATGCGATTGTACTGCCTATGTAGCCAGCCCCACCGGTGATTAAAATTTTCATAGCACAAACTCCTTTATGGTTTTAGAAACCAGGTCGTTTATTGTTGTTTGTCCGGATAGACCATCGGGTTACTGGCAGTAACTTCGCGCACAGTCAACAATATCGCTAAACCAACAACAAGGAAGAAGATAATTGAGCCAATACCCCAGTATTGACCACCATTTTCAGCGGCTTCCGCCGTCCAGCCGATGTTGACGTAGTAGTTGTTCATGCGATAGGCCAGGGTGCTAAAGACCAATGGGCCAACGAAGGTTGAAGTACGTCCGGCAACAGAAAGGAAACCGTAAAATTCGGTCATTTTATCGGGTGGTGCCAGCTGGCTGACCATGGTGCGGCTAACGGCCTGCGCGCCACTAAGCGAAAAGCCAGCAAACGCGCCGATGATAAAAAAGGCTATCTTGCTGTCACCAACAAAATACAAACAAGCCAGGGAAACGATAAGGATAAGCAAGGAGTAAATAACGCTTATCTTACTGCTGTAACGGTCCGCGATGCGGCCAAAGAGCAACGCGCCCACCGCGCCGGTGATGTGGATAAGGATCACAAAGAGCAGCAATTCGACGGTGCCCAGTCCGAACAGGGTACCACCGATAATCGCGGCAAAGTCCATCAGCATCATGATGCCGTCGTTGTAGATAAGAAAGGCAAACATATAACGCAAGAATTCTTTGTAGGTGCGAATCTCTTTAAAGGTGTTTGCCAGCTTCTGGAAAGAGTCCTTAATCAATTTTCCAAGGGGCAGTTGTTCAACAACTTCGTGCTTTTCTTTGACATACAAAAAGGTTGGAATAGATGATACTAAAAAGACAACCGCGGTAATCAGAAAAGCGTGATTAGGTTTAAAAACTTCACCAGCGAATTGCATGGGTACCAGGACGAGAACCAGGGCAAGGATACCTCCCAGCATACCAATCGCCCAACCCTTGCCGGAAATGTTACCAACTGTTTCGGGGGTTGAGACATCTACCAACAGTGCGTCATAAAAGACCTGCGCGCCCCGATAGCCAATTTCAGCCAGAATAAAGAATACCATTGCCATAACAACATCGCCTGGACCAACAAAAAAGAGTGCCGCAGTAAAAGCGATAGATATGGCGGTGAAAATGCCTAAAAAGAGTTTTTTAGAGCGGGCAACATCGGCAATCGCGCCCAAGATGGGCGAAAGTATAGCAACAATTATCGCCGCAGCGCCTACCGCGATACCCCACAATCGGGTTCCTTCAGCACCACCAACGACGACGTTTTTAAAATAGGCGGAAAATACAGCCAAAAGGATAATGGAAGCATAAGCTGAATTGCCAAAATCGTAGGCGTACCAGGCATGCCTTGCGCGTTTTTCTTCTTTAGTCTCTTGTGTTTTGTGTTCTGGGATATTCATTATCGGACCAACCTTTTCAGTAGTGATAGTAATTGATGAATAACGGGAAACATCAACGTTCAGATTGTATCAAAAAATCCTGTATTAAGTAAAAAGAGCTTGTCAAACAAATTGACAAGCTCTTTCCTAAAGGTTTTAGTTGTTTATATTAAGCTTTGCTTTGCATTTTTTTTATTTCTGATAAACGATCTTTATAAGCAATGGCTTTCATGATTTCCGCCACAATGGATGGAAGGAAAATCAAGGGCAACATAATTACCCAGTTGAACCAAGACAGCGGGACGGTGTTGAAGGGCTCGTTCAGGAAGGGCAAATAGACAACCAACAGAACCATGATGCTGGAGAACAAAACGGCAAGGTTCATGTTGCGGTTGCTAAAGACACCGATTTTTCTGAGCGGATAATACTCTGACCGCGCGGTGAAGGCTCTAAAGAGTTCGCTGAGCGAAAGGGTGACAAACGCCATCGTTTCGCCTAGATCAAGGCTGCCAGCAAAGTTGAGCGTTGCAAGACTGCCAGTGAAAATTGAAACACCTTTCCAGCCGACATAGAAAGCGAGTAAGGTTGCTGATGTAATAGCGATAGTCTGGGCAATGATGCCACGCACCATATAACGGTTGATGATTGGCTCATCTGTCGGACGTGGTGGGTGAAGCATGATGTCCGGGTCGCCTTTTTCTGAACCAAGTGCCAGGGCGGGAGCGCCATCGGTAACCAGGTTGAGCCACAAAAGTTGAACCGCGGTGAGTGGGGGTGGCCATCCAAACAGAACAGCCAGGAAGATAATCATAATCTCAGCGACATTACACGAAACCAGGAAGTAAACAAACTTGCGAATGTTGCTGTAAATGACACGTCCCTGTTCAATTGCTGAAACGATAGAAGCGTAGTTGTCATCAGTAAGCACCATGTCGGCGGTTTCTTTGGCGACGTCAGTACCGGTGATGCCCATAGCAACGCCGATATCTGCCATCTTGATGGCGGGAGCGTCGTTAACGCCGTCGCCGGTCATGGCAACCACTTCGCCGTTCTTGCGCAGCGCTTCTACAATGCGCATCTTATGCTCGGGACTAACACGAGCGTAAACGTCGGTGATTTTGACCGTTTCAACCATTTCTTCATCAGAAATCTTATCCAGTTCCATACCGGTGAGCACCTGGTGACCGGGTTGCAACAGACCAATGTCGGCTGCAATAGCGCGCGCGGTGTTGGGGAAGTCGCCGGTAATCATGACAGAACGAACACCAGCGGTTTGCGCTGCAGCAAGTGCGGGTTTGACTTCTGGCCGTGAGGGGTCGATCATGCCGATGAGACCCACAAAGATGAGTTCATGCTCAAGTTGTTCAGCTTCAGCTTTCTCAGGCACTTCGGCTACCGGGCGATATGCCACACCCAAAACACGCAAGGCATCGTCGGCCATAGCCTCGTTAGCTGCCAAAACTTTTTTGCGCATTTCGTCTGTTAAGGGGATGGGCTTGTTGTCATAGTCACTTATATAAGTACATAAGCCTAAAACCACATCGGGTGCGCCTTTTACGGCAATGGTATACCAGTTGGTTTTTTCGTCAGCATAGTACGGCGAGATGTCACCACCACCTGGGTTGACAATTTCGTGCACAGTTACCATGCGTTTGCGGGTTGAGTCGAAGGGGATTTCTTGTTCGCGGGGATATTTTTCGTTGAGTTCGGTTGTTACCGCACCTGCTTTTACCGCTGCAACCAGGATTGAACCTTCAGTTGGGTCACCGATCATGCGGAAACTGGGTTTGCCGTCCACTTCACCAACATGTTCCAGAGAGGCATCGTTGTTAAGTGTTCCTACCCAGAGCGCGGTGTTGGCAGCAGGCAGTGTTTTTGCAAGGTCAATTTGTTCGCCATCAACATAAAACTCACCAACGGGGTCATAACCGATGCCGGTGATATCCACAAATTTACCGTCAACCCAAAGTTTGGTAACGGTCATTTCGTTTTGGGTGAGCGTACCGGTTTTATCTGTGCAGATGGTGGTAACAGAACCCAAAGTTTCAACCGAGCTTAAGCGGCGGATAAGCGCGTGGCGGTTGACCATTTCGCGCATACCCCCTGCCAGGCTGATGGTAACCACAGCTGGCAAGCCTTCGGGCACAGCGGCGATAGCAAGCGATACCGCGACCATAAAGAGTTTGATTATTTCACGCCAGAATTCTTCTCCACCGAGTTCAACCTCGTGCATGAAAATTAACCGGGCAGCGGAAACCAAAAAGACCAAAATACAGATGATAATCGCAGCGATGCCCAGGGTCTTGCCAAGTTGGTCAAGCCGTTTCTGCAAGGGTGTTTCTTCGTCTTCCACGGCTTGTAGCATGGTGGCAATAAGACCTAACTGCGTATGCATACCGGTGCTGGTAACAACGCCCTTGCCACGCCCATAGGTAACCGTTGTGCCCATAAAGGCTGAGTTTTCGCGGTCGCCGAGGGGAATATCTTTTTCAAGGCGTGCTTCTGCAGTCTTTTTCGCGGGGACGCTTTCGCCGGTGAGTGAAGCTTCTTCAACGCTAAGGTTCACCGCTTCCAACAGGCGAATATCTGCGGGAATAAAATAACCAGCTTCAACGAAGACGATATCGCCAGGAACCAGTTCTGGTGCAGGGACGGTTTGGCGGTGGCCGTCACGCAATACATGTGCTTCGGGCGACGCCATTTTTTTGAGCGCTGCCAGGGAAGCTTCAGCCCGGGATTCTTGTATCATACCCATGATGGCGTTAAGAATCACAATGGCCATAATAGCAATCATTTCGGTGGGGAAAGATTTTTCGATGATAGCGGTAATACCCGAAATCACCGCGGCGCCAATCAGCAGCCAAATAACAAAACTATTGATTTGTGCCCAAAGCCGTTGCCAAAAAGTGGTTCCGGCGCGTTCTTGCAACGCGTTGGGCCCAAATTCTTTAAGTCGTCTTTCAACTTCTTCAGTTGTCAGACCAGTATCAATGGGTACTTTGAGCTCTTCAAGTACTTTCTCGGAGTCTAAAGCATGCCAAACGATGTCGAGTTGATGTTCGTTCTGGGGTTCTAAAAGCTCCTTCTCAGACATAAGACAGTATTCCTTTCATGATAAAAAGTGTATACGTAATTATACGTCAAATTATGGTTTGGAAAGCAAAAAAGCAACAAGATGTAGATATCTCTTTCATTATTTGCCATCTTGCTGATACAATGTAGCAGATAACCATTCAAAACTTAAAAAGGAGTGCCGATGAAGTTATTTAAAAGACTATCTGTGTTCTTAGCCCTCGCCATCGTGTTAGGTGCGATGGGCATGGTATCGCCACAACAAGTTGAGGCGCAAAACCCCGTTAAATTCTCTGTCTTGGAATTTATTTCCAGCGCGGGTTGACCTTATTGTGGACCTGCCGGTCAGGCAGTAGATCAAGCTGCAGCAACTTATGCTGGACAACCTGTCGCCTTTATTGAGTGGGGCGATCCCTATTACCCCGCCAACCGTATAAATATTTTAAAAGAAAGCGGTGGTGGTCGATATGTTCCCGAAATGTTCATTGATAGTACCCATGAATGGCAAACCGGTGTCGATTATGCCAGTATTGTTGGTCTTGTTGACCGTTCACAGGCGCGTCAAGCTGGTGCATCCATCCAGGCGAACTATTCTCGTGATGGCAATGTTGTTACCTTTAAAGCAACGGTAACAAACTCAAGCGGTGTATTACTCTCCGCTGCAAACAATGCCGCGGTGCATGCCATCGTTTATGAAGATTATCAAGCTCAAAAGACGAGCCGCATCGGACGAGGCTCTGCCAAAACAAACATCAGCTATTTAGCTGATGGAGCTACAGATACCTATATCATTACCATGGAAGTGGAAAATGTGGTCAACTGGGCTAACACCCACTATATTGTCTTGGTTGACTATAAAACAGTAGATACAAAAGCCACTGGAAAGTATGACCAACCGCAAGCAGTAATCGCCACCCCTGGCGATGTCACACCGCCACTGCCGTTCTACATCGACCCTGAAGAATACAACTTTACCATCAGCGCGCGTGACCAGGAACTTCCCACTGGTGAATTCACTGTAAATTTGAGTGCTGGTAAGACTTGGACAGCAGAATCAAATGTGGAATGGATGACCATTGAGCCAGCCTCTGGTGCTCACGGCGATACCATCACCGTAAGCTTTGATAAAACCAAACTGGTTGAAGGGCTTAACAAGGGCATGGTTGTTGTATCTGAAAATGGCAGCACACGACAACGTGCGGGCCTGGTGAACATCACCTTTGTTATCCCACCTCCACCTAATTTTAAAGTTTTACCTGTATCGCTTGTTTATACCATCCGCCATGATGACCCACCCGGGCCAACCGCAGGCATACGCATCAGTGGTGACACACCCCAAACCTGGACAGCCGAAGCCAGCCATAATTGGATTGTACTGGGTGCTACCAGTGGCAACGTACCCGGAACGCTCGTAGTGAATTTTGACCGAACTAAACTTGCTCCTGGCATAAACGAAGGTACTATCATCGTTAGAGATGGCGAAGATTACCACGAAAAGACTGTGACCGTAAAAATAACTTATATTCCTGAAGGTGGGCAGGAACCCGTTTATAATTTGTTTTTGCCTCTGGTCTATATCAATGACTAATCGCCGTTGATAATGGACATTTGAAACCAACAGCCTCGTCAAAATGACGGGGCTGTTTTATTTGCGAATAAAATTACTCAAAGTTTATATCCTATATCTCATTTGCCTTTCCCGCATATATAATCAACTGTGCCAAATAGCAACTTGCACGAAATGAGTATAATAAGCTAATGAAAATGCGTAATTATTTAAAGACTTTTTTTCTGATTATGATGCTTCTTTTGAGTTCCTGTGGGCCCAAACCGGACATCCCTGCTATCCTGCCACCAGAACCGAGCCATACACCCACATCTGTGCGCAGTGCTACGCCAACTTTCCTGCCAAGTCCCAGCCATACCGCCAGTCCCAGCCCTTCGCCCTCGCCCACCGCAACACCTGAACCGATTACATTCAAAGTTGGCAAAAATGACGATATGTTCAGCATCGCGCTTTATTTTGGGGTCAGCCTTGAAGCCCTGAAAACCGCAAATCCCCAGGTTATACCCAACGCGATGTCCATCGGCACTGAGTTAATCATCCCCATTACGCCTACACCGGGCGTGGACAACGAGAATGAGCCAAGTCCAGGCGTATCTGCCTCAACAATCCCCGCGCCAGAGCATGTTAGTACCTACAAAAGCTATTGTTATCGTGATGCCAGCAAGGCTGTTTACTGCTTTAGCCTGATTGAAAATGACAGTGATGAAGCGTTGGAAAACGTTTCTCTTTTGATAACGCTAAGTGACGAAACTGGCAAAACGGCCCAAACCATCGCCACGACCTTAATCAACGTTATTCCACCCCACAGCAGTTTACCTGCCGCCAGTTATTTTTTGCCCGAGTGGGGAGAAACGCTGACCGTATCTGCCGAACTTGATTTTCAACTGCCCTACGGCGAAGGTGAAACACGTTACCTGGAAACCGAAGCACTCGAACCAAAAGTTGACTATCTCTACAATAAAAAAGCGGCTAGAGTGCAAGGTTTGATTAGTTTTGAAAACAAAAACACCGTTTTTATGTCTCTGAATATCGTCGCGGTGGCTTATGACGAAAATGGCGCGGTTTTGGGAATGCGTCGCAATGGACCCCTTGAGAGTAGCAGCACATTCGCCAACGTGCCCTATTCAATTACCGTGTATTCCTTGGCTGGAGATATTCACCATGTTGAGATATTCGTGGAAGCCATGCCTTTTCCGCCCGAAGCAAGTCAAACCAGCACACCTTAAAAGCACGTAACAAACCCAAACGTTTACCATATGTCTCCAACCAAACGTATGTGATGGGAGTCATCAATCGCATGCTGATGTTTTCTCGGAAGATAGACGCTTATCGAGAAATGAGAAAACCCGAAAATAATCAGGCTGATTCACCACCGTGCACCTGGCTGATGATTTCTTCAGCCAGCTTGGCAAGCTCTTCGCGTTCTTCAGCTTTTTTATGGTCTTGTTTCCAGTAGAGGTCTAAAAGTTCCAAAGGACTGAGGCTACTGGTTTCCTGCCCATCGGGTAAACGTGACCGAGCCATGGAGCTGGGCACTTTTACCAGATAAAACTCAAAAGCATCTTTGGCATAGTTGCGTATTTGCGCTTCGTCAATGAGTGTCTCAAACTCGCGCGGATAGTGTACGGTCAGGCGCACGATGGCGTCCTTTAGTTCATCAGGCGCGGGCAGAGCGCTGATAATACGTTCGGTGACCATAAAGTTCTCATCTATCGCGATGGTGCGGTCAATAAATTGCCTGATATCTAATTTATGGAAGATATAACTGGTGTGGCCCTTGCTAAGCTCGGCGATAATAAAGCCTTTGTCTTCGTTCAGTTCGCCAAAGTCAACGCGTTCAATGGAGCCAGCATAAACCACAGGCGGTTGACGGCCTTCATTGAGATCCTGATGTCGGTGGATGTGCCCTAAAGCGACATAATCAAATTCGGGGCGTTTCACGAAACCGGGCGGCAAGACAAGGTCTTTACCGATTTTAATGTTTTGTTCGTAGCCAAACTTAGCGCCAAAAACAGAAGCGTGCGCGGTAAGGATAGTGGGTAAATCATCGTCAAGATCCGCGATGGTTTCTTCGAGCCAGTCAGCAAGCGCCTGTTCGATTTGCATATTCGGGTCGATATCATCATCGCTCTGGTCTTGCATCATCGCTTTCACATTGTGACGGGTGATCCAGGGGATAGCAATCACCTGCGCCTGCACATCGTTGAGTTGTTCGGGTTTATACAATTCCGGGCGACTAACAACGTGGATATAGTCAGGATCAAGCGTTTCGTACTCTTGCAATGCGTGAGCGCGTCCGAGACTTGGCGATATGTCGTGATTGCCAGGGACGAGCAAAACCGGAATGCAGGCACGCGAAAGGCGCATCATGCGTCGTCCCCATTCGCGCTGAAAGGTTGGCGCGGGCGAGCGGTCTTTGTAGGTATCACCCGCGAAAATGACCAGGTCAACCTTTTCAGCGATGGCAGTATCTACAATCGTATCCAGCGATTTGAGAAAATCCATCACGCGCATGGGCAACCCGCTGATGGGGTCGTGTTGGCCATAGTTACTCATGTCGATATGGGCGTCAGCAAAGTGCAAAATTTTTACCATAGCAGTATTATAACCCGCGGAATTGATAAATATTGAACTCAAGCAGTAATTGAATCGCCCAAATTCAAGCAATGCTTGATAGGATTAAGAAACGTTTTGGTCTAAGATAAACCTAAACCAAAACAAGGAGTGAATGATGTTCGACACACAAAAAACAGGCTTAAAAATTATGACCCTGCGCAAAGCCAAAGATATGACTCAAATGGAACTGGCTGATTTAATGCAGGTAAGCTATCAGGCAGTGAGCAACTGGGAAAGAGGCAACAGCATGCCAGATATTTCGAAGCTTGTTGACCTGGCACGCATACTGGATGTGAGTATTGAAGAATTACTAGATTCCCGCCAGCAAGCCCAAACTGTTAAACGCGCCCTGGACGAGAACGAAACCCTGACTGCCAAAGAAATTACCGAAGTCGCGCCGCTATTAAAGCCTTCAAAGTTGGGAAAAGAACTTGAAAAAGCACCTGTTGAAGGCCTTGAATTGAAAGATCTTCAGCAACTGGCACCCTTTTTGAGCGAAGAAAAGCTAATGGAACTGGTGGAGCGTGTTGGCTTTAATCGCGTTAGCGACTTAGTTCCTGTCGCCCCATTTATGAACAGCAAGCAATTGCAAACTATCATCATTCAGCAAGGCGAATTGCACGAAAATCTGGATGATATTATCAGCATCGTCCCTTTTCTGGAAGAAAGCTTTGTTGCGGATATCGCTAAAAACCTGATAGCCGATGATGATGACGCCAGTCTCTTGCTTCCTTTGGTGCCGTTTCTTGACACAGACACCTTAATGGACTTGATTGAAGAAGCTGAACCTGAAAATATGAATGACATTTTGCCATTCCTGCCATTTTTGAAAAGCGATGAGATTATGCGTTTGCTTGCTAAGCTGAGCAAATCCTTGCGCATGGATGATTTGTCTAAAATCGCCCCATTTTTAGACGAAGACGCACTCAGCCAGCTTGTCGATAAGGCTATCGACAGCGGGGAGAAGGCACCTGACATCGAAAATGTTGTCCCTCATCTTAATCCAAAAACGGTCAAGAAATACGCCGGGAAATTAATTGAAAAAGGTGATATTAAGACTCTGAAGTCCATTTTGCCATTCCTGGAAGACGGCGTAGACTAGACAAACTATTACGATAAAAAAAGCGTACTGTCAAAAGTACGCTTTTCTCTTTAAACGAATGGTTTTGGTTTATCCAAATTGATTGTAATGCTGTGAGAGCATGTTGGTCGCGTTGAAGACTTTATCCATATAGATGAATGGTCCAACAATGATCAGTGAGCCTAAAACACCCCACAGCCAATATGTTGAGCTGCTTAATTCGTAATTAATACGGCGTCGATGGAGTTCATCTCCGATACGATCACAAAGCTGATGGTTCCAAACGATTGGATAAATGCCAAGGGTGATGATGCCTAGGAGAATTGCCAGGAAATAATTCATGGTGTTTTTTCGGTCATAAGGCGTTGCAAGTGTATTGATGTTATCCACAAGACGACACCATACGACGATGCCATAAATACCGAAAGTGATAAGGGACAAGAGAACGGTTTTTCCCATGCTAAAGTCAGTTCTTAACTTAGTCATTTGGGGAGGATAAGGTTGTTGCTGGTACGGCTGTTGTTGATAAGGTTGCTGTTGATAAGGTTGCTGTTGATAAGGTTGTTGTGGTTGTTGGTAAGACATGTGCCCTCCATAAGATTAATTTTCTTAATGATACCACAGTAAACAGGCTCGGATATACATTGTTAATAGTATTTACAAAGCAAACTTTTCATAAATAAATTGTATTGTATTGTTGGCTTGAGCATACAAAAACGCACCAGTTAACTGGCGCGTTTTTGTGGAAATTAGATAATTGTTTTTTACTTACGTTTAATCGAGCGCCAAATAAGCAGGACGATCACCGCGCCGATAAAGGCGAAAATCAACTGAACCCAAAGTGGGCCACCAAAGCTAAGCAACGAAGAAAGCCAGCCACCAACGAGACCGCCGATGAGACCAACAATAATCGCGCCAAGAAAGCCGAGTTTTACACCAGGAACAACCATGTCTGCCAGGAGCCCGATGACAGCACCGACTAAAATCGCCCATAACCAATGCATATTTTGAAAGAACATATTAACTCTCCTTTGTTTTCAAAATAGTTTTTTTGAACCACGCCTTAATGATTAGGCGCGGTCATCATTAAAAACCCATGAGCTTAGCAAAGGTTTCAAAATGAGCTTTACAACGCTGGCTTATGCGCCAATTATTACTCATTCAGCAGGTACGCCAGGACCCATCTTGTAGTGCCCATGAGCGCGTCTTTGTGGGTACGTTCGTAGTGATGCGAGCTGTCCACACCAGGGCCAATCAAAGCGACTGCCGCTGAACCACCCGCCGACCAATAGGTTGTAGCGTCGGAGCTGTAATTCACGTAAATATCAACCTTGTGGGGGATATCGTATGCCTCAGCAAGGTCGCGCAGTTTGTTTGAAAAGCCATGATGGTAAGGGAAGGCAGCATCTTTTACGCAAATGGACGCGTGAAATTCGTCCGATGCCTGCCCAGCGCCAATAGCAGCCATATCGATAGCGATGAGTTCTTCCAGACTGGCTGGCAAGTCGCTGCGACCACCCATACCTTCTTCTTCGTAGGTGCTAATCAGCACGCAGAAGTCCTCAAGCGGTTTTGTACCCGAGTCGTGGAAAGCTTTAATGACAGCCATCACAACCGCGACAGCGGCTTTGTCGTCAAGGTGGCGACTCTTCACAAAACCATCGTGCAGTTCAACGCGCGGGTCAAACGAGACAAAGTCGCCAACTTCGATGCCCAGGGCGCGTACATCATCGGGGTTTGCCACACGTTTATCCAGGCGGATTTCCATGCTGTCCGCGCTGCGTTTGTCATCGCGCACGGTTTTATAAACATGCACCGACGCTTTGTTGGGCAAGACGCTGCCCCGCACAGTGCCATGATGACGGGTATGCACCAACAGGTTCTCGCCTTCCACGCTGCCCCAGGCGTATCCGCCCAGTTCGGTGAGTTCCAGGCGGCCGTTGCTTTTGATTTCCTTAACCATCGCGCCAAGAGTATCCACATGGGCGGTTAATGCCCGTCGCGGGCCAGCTTCATGAGATGTCTCGCCAGGAACGTGAATAAGCAAACTGCCTTTTTTGGTGCGTTCAGCACGCGCTTCAGGGAAATCTTTCAGGGCTTCTTCAACAAAGCTGATTGCGGCATCGGTGTAGCCGGATGGGCTGGGAATGTTGAGCAAATCAACTAAAAAAGTTTCCAAATAAGCGTAATCAATTTTAGGTAATGTGGGTTTGGTCATAGTAAATCCTTGTTATTTTCGTATTCTGATAATTTTTGTCGCCATTCCTGGGGAACGCGCACAGATTTTCCGGCGAAATGATCATAGCAAACACCCACCACTTCTCCGCGCGCATAGACGAGATTGCTTTGTGGGTTTTTGATGATGAAGGCGAAGGTGATGCTTTTGTTGCCGATGCGGGCAGTTTTATAACCGATGTGGACAGGGTCACCGTAATTGATGGAATTGACAAAGTCAGTTTTAATAGACGCCATCAGCATACCAAAGCCACCAGGGCGGATAACACCATCCCAAATGCCCACATCCTTGTAGTAGTCGATGCGCACACTTTCGCCCATCTCAAGATAAGCCAGGTTGTTGACGTGCAGTTGGGTGTCAAAATCGCCATAGCGGGGCTTAATCTCTTGGTAAAACTTAAAATCCTGCCAGTCGGGGTTAATGGTTGATGTCATATTTGCCTCCCCATCGATTATAGCTTTGTTCAAAGCAAATACAAGAAGGTTTTACAGAAAACGCCAGATACCATCGCTGCTGTTTCTGTGAAACAGACAATCTTTACACCTTGATATGCATCATTTACGTTAATGAAATCCACCAAATATGTTCAAAATCCATTACAATTAGACTATGAGCGAACACCCCCTAGCTTCCTGGCTTGACCAGACAGTTCAGGGCGATTGTCTCGAGATACTCCCAACCCTGCCGGCTGAATCGGTAGACCTGATTTTCGCGGATCCGCCCTACAACTTGCAACTGCAAGGTGAGCTTTTACGCCCGAACCTTAGCCTGGTGCAAGGCGTGGACGAAGACTGGGATAAGTTCGAAAGTCTCAAGGCATATGATGAATTCACGACCGCGTGGCTCAGCGCTTGTCGGCGCGTGCTCAAACCAACAGGCACCTTGTGGGTGATTGGCTCGTATCATAATATCTACCGTGTGGGGAGCATCCTGCAGGATTTGGACTACTGGATTCTCAATGACGTGGTTTGGGTCAAGAGTAACCCGATGCCAAATTTTCGTGGCGTGCGGTTTACGAACGCGCACGAAACACTCATCTGGGCGCAAAAAGAAAAGGGCGCGCGCTATACCTTCAATTATCAAGCCATGAAGATGCTCAACGATGACCTGCAAATGCGCTCGGACTGGTTTATCCCCATCTGCACAGGCAAAGAACGCCTGCGTGAAGGTGGCAAGCGCTTGCATCCCACCCAAAAACCCGAAGCCTTGCTGTATCGGATTTTGATGGCAACGACTAACCCTGGCGATGTGGTGCTGGACCCCTTCTTTGGCACAGGAACCACAGGCATGATGGCGCGAAAGCTAAGCCGGCATTACATCGGCATCGAAATTGATCCGCGTTATGTTTATCACGCGCGCGAACGCTTGAGCAAGAACGTGCAACAGGAGTTTGACGCGCCACTCTTGATCACGCCTAATCCGCGATCACGCAAACGGATTCCTTTTGGTCTGTTGGTTGAGCAAGGTTACATTATGCCTGGTACCCGCTTGAGTTTGGGCGACGAGGGGCATATTTGGGCAACCGTGCAAGCCGATGGCGCTTTGGTGGTTGGCAGGCAACGTGGATCAATTCATCGCCTGGCGCGTGAGATTCTCGGCCGTCCCGCGAATGGCTGGATGCTTTGGTATTACTGGGACGAAAGCACGCAATCAAAGTGCAAAATTGATGAAATTCGCAAAAAATACCGCGAAGATATTGAAGAGTCTTAAACCGCATTAATTGTTAAAAAACAAAACCCCTTACGAATTAAAGGGGTTTTTGCTTTTTTATAATAGCTTGCGCATTAAAACATGCTCTACGGACGTTGTTCTGGCACGATGTAAGGCACATCGTATAAGGGCAGCCACTCGGCTTTGGGCAGTTCGTCCAGCGTAAAGTCTATTGTCCAGCCTTCAGGTGGCTCTATTTCTCTGCTAACACTATAAAGTCCCAGCTTCAACTGACCGCTTGGTTTTTCTGCCAGCCCAATCCGGAAAACACCTTCGGTACTGCTGTAAGGACACCCTTTGCACAAGGGCGCGACATCAGAAAAGCAATACAATTGAATATAATTAATGTCGTTATCTGTCCCATAGTGGACTTCAAGATGCGGTGGGCTTTCGCGATAGACCACTTTATCAAAATATATTTTATGGGGATAGTCAT
The DNA here is from genome assembly GCA_012839565.1 of Anaerolineaceae bacterium. Taxonomy (GTDB): domain Bacteria; phylum Chloroflexota; class Anaerolineae; order Anaerolineales; family Anaerolineaceae; genus Mesolinea. The sequence goes on along the minus strand of DUMZ01000008.1, from coordinate 5,673 downwards.
ATTCATACCAGAAATCCAGTTTCCATTCATGTCCCTTTTCAAAATTAGCACTAAAGTCAATTGTAATGGGCGCCTTATTTTCGAGTATTTCAAAATCCAGCTCATTCCAATACAACATCATTGAAGGGCTGTTTAAGTGGAAACTTTCATCGTGTGGCATTTTGTTCACCATTGAGAAATAGCCAAAATGCGAGCTTGCGGACCTTCTATCTTGCTCATAGTAGTTGTTACCTTCGGAATCAACAATCATGGGGTTGCTGGGATTCCATCCGCCCAGGAGAGACACGCTATTCCTGAGCGATGGTGTCTGAAAACGGTAAGATAAGCCTGTGAATTTGGGGGTTTCATAGTAAGCCAGTATTTGCATGGTAATGCCTTCGTGCTCTTCGCTGCTTAGAAATCCCTGGTCATTTTTGGGCAGGGTATCTTCTTTTTGCGCGGCGCGTAGTTTGGGTTCAAATTCCCATACTTCTGGTGCCATATTTTGCTTTGATGCAGGCAAGCTAAGAAAAGCGAGCCTGAAATCTTTGGCGTGGCAAACAGGCGGCAATTCATATTCCAGATATAAAAGCTCGGACTGGTAAATATCTCCAACAAATGTTGACTGGGGTTTGATGGTATCGATGTTATATTGCAACTTGCCAAATTCGCGTATCATCATGTAATAAAAATCGCGGTCACCTTGCCAGCCATCCAACGAAAACCGCACCCAGCTTTTTTTATCCGTTGAGCTAAGCGCTTCAAGCGTGATGGTGTAACCCTCCTGGGTAATGCTCATCGGCTTCGCCAGCACGCAGCTTTCGCCTAGGTCTTCCACGTTGCCCACGCCAGGCAAACGTTGTAAGAAACTGGATATCTCCGCCCAAACTTTTTTCGGACCGATGGCAAAGACGACGATGACGGCGATGAGTGCCAAGCTGATGCCTGCCACCGCCCAGCGCATTTTTGGAGATTTCAGCCTTAAGTTTTGCGCCATCTCCTTGCTTTCTGGAATACTTTCCAGTTGTGATTTTAAAGTTTGTGTGAAGTCTTCGGGTGCGTCTTTCACCTGTATCGCCAGGGAAATTTTTTCTTCAAAGGGATTTAAGGAATTCGTATTAAGCTTTGTCATTTCGTCCTCTATTCTTGCTCTTGTTCAAAATGAGCTTTTAGCTTCGCCACCAGGCGACTGCAGGCTTTTCGGCACGCCGCTGGACTGCGACGGCTGATTTTAGCGATGGTGGCAAAATCCAGCCCTGCCACATAGCGCAGGCGAATTAGTTCTTGGTCTTTTTCTGATAAAGTGCTGATGACCTGGCGCAAAGCGATAAGCGTTTCGTGCTGCGGTTCAGCGGATAGTTTGTAAATTTCATCATCGCCCAGCGTTTGGATGCGATTCTGCTTTCGTTGGGCTTGCCTGAAATGATCTTTGATTTTATTGCGCGCGATGCTAAAGAGCCAGGCGGCGAACTCGCCACGTTCCTGATACCGTTCACGATTTTGCCAGGCAGAGAGAAAGGTTTGACTGGTAATGTCTTGGGCATCATCCACATGCTTTACTCTTGAGAGCGTATAGCGATAAATCGCTTGGATCCATTCATCGTAAAATTCATTCAGTTCAGCTTTTCGCATAAACCTCCATCTTCGCGCGCTTTGTTAAGGATAACGTCATTCAAGTGCTTTTTGTGACAGTAATGTTGAACCACTTTTTCAAGGCAAAGAACCCTTTGACTTTTAAACACGATAAAAACCAGATGAAAGATTCCTCTGGAATAAATATTAATAATTCTAAACACTAATGAAAAAGATAGAATTTAATTCTGTTGAAGAATTATGTCTCGTCTTGTTCCCAATAAACATTGATTGTAATCGGCTTACCGAAAGGTTTAAGTCTCTTTTTTGTCAGATGAAAATAGCGAGTGTAATAAGCGTAAAAGGGCAAACTCCATAAATCAGGATCTTTTGAGAGCGTATCAAAACACAAGTTTGTTCTGGCAGTCCTGTTTTCTGAAAGCACTTTTGGAACAAGCGGATGCACTTCAAGTTTATCCGGCTTCAAAAGTGCGTCAACACAATGCAAACAAACTCCACCTGGAGCAAGCAGGCGGTTCATGTCAGCCAGGCAACGTGTCAATGTTTCCTCATCATGTGGCAGATGTTCAATGGTTGAAATGCTATAGATGAAATCGAAGGAATGGTCTTCAAGTTCTGGACTGAATGCGCCCAAATAATCTTGAACCAACACATGTCCGTGGGCATCGTAGGGCCTTTTGGGGCCAAAGCCTGCGCCTTCCAGCTTGTCAAGATTCCAGAAAGAGTAGTTTTCATGCAACAGTTGGATAACACGAGATTGCCCCCCACCAATCTCAAGTATCTTTGCAGCAGGTTTAATGTTCTGTTTGATAAAAGTTAAGATTAAAGAGTCCTGATAAGCTTTCATATCAGCGGTTTTCAGGGATTGTTTGGCATACATTGCCGGGATTTCTAAATGCTGAAAATGACTTTTCTTGGCATAAGCGAAGCTGTCAATATTTTCAAGAATCGACATTTTATCCAGGCATTCTTCGGAAAGTTCACCCAATGTTTTTCCGCCTAAAATCTTTGCTATCAATGCGTCAACAAAATCATGCGTTTTTCTTAGAACTAATCGAGTTTGACTATACATGTTCACTTTTCTGTTATTTTTTCTCGTACGTGCCATCATTTTACTATAAGAAAATTATGCTAAACAGTTTCAATCTATTTGTGCACTCATACTCATTCACTTTGTAAACCATGGTGAAAGCAGAATACTTTTTTCATGTTATTTTTAAAAGCAATTTACGTCCAATAGAAGAAGAAATTGTCTATTAAAGTTCCGTGTATTTGCTTTCCTCAAGCAAGTCCATTTTGTCGCCCTGCGAATCTGACCGGATAAGTTCTGAGATCTCTTCCGCTATCGTTGCCTTGAATTTTTGTTCAGCTTGCTCGATTTCCTCTTTTGTAGCACGGTTGGTCATGGACCATTTTCGGCAATGTGGGCAGGGCTCGTAGCGCTTGCTAAGCAAGTTCAAGCCAATCACCGTTCGTGTAAATGCACGTCCACAATTCGGGCAAACTGTCGCGCCCATCAGTCCAGTAGTGCTTACGCCATCGCTTTTTGATGCATCAAGCTGACGTTTTGTTACGAGAACACTCACTATTACAGTTACCAATAAAACCGCACCAACACCAATAAAAACATTTCGGATAATAACGTTAGCTTCATCAGCCGCCATGAATGTTACGGAAATGGAATCGGTTTGTTTGGTTTCACCAGTTTTGGTCGTAACAAGCGCATAAATAGTATGTTGACCAGACGGATAATCATCTGTGTTGAACTGAAACTTGAGTGATGGCGCGGTCATGTTTGCCATTTCTTGCCCATCAATCATATAGACTACTTTATCAACAGCGTCCAAATCGCCTTTGATGGTCATACTCATGCGCCCTTGCACCGCGCCAGGCATACCAACCCCAAATTCGCGCCTGAACACCAGACTATAAGCCTCACCGTTCGCCAAAGCAGGACTAACGAGCAAGAACAAAACAAAAACAGCGATCAAGACGCCAACAATACCTGGCTTATTTTTCATCCAACCCTACTTCCATTTAGTAAGAATATTTTCTCTGTCAAAAATAATTGTTCCCAAATAAAACATACCCACCGCAATAAGCGCACAAACTACAATTGATAAGAGCATAAACTTGATATTAATGGTAATCACGCCTGCCAATTGCGCCAGGATTACACCCATAAAAGGAAAAATGAGTACACCAGACACCTGTTCAGCCATACGTGGATCTGAAACGCGTGATGAAACGTAAAGCGCGAAATTCACCGCGATAATTGCCAAAATGGGACCCAGCACCAAAATGCCTAAAAGCCAGGTTGGGCCTAAAATATAAGCCCTAACTCCTGGACTGACTTTTACGAGTATCAAACCTATATTAAACAAAGCAAACGATGCCCAGGTAGCACCAACCGCGGGAATGACCGCGGCGAGACATTTCCCCACCAGGAGTTCCAGCGTGGTGATGGGCGTTGCCAAAAGGGGTTCCAAACTGCGCGTTGTCTTCTCGCCAACGATACTGTAAGCGGCAATGGTAATGGGAAGAAGCAAAGGCATCATCATGAACATAAGCAAAAACTGAATCACCATCATGACTTGCATACAATCATTACCCGACAAGCCCACACAAACCGTCTCCATATCCCCTGGCATTGAGCCCGATTGTGCCAGCATTTCGGGACTAACGTCCCCGCCAACACCGGTATTAGACATCACGCCCAACATCACCAGCGGAATGAGCGTGAACAACAAAGGCACAAGGAGCATGATTAAAACAACGACCCGTCGCTTGAAGACTTCTGCCCATTCTTTTTTGATAATGGTTCGAATGTTTTTCATGCCCGGTTCCTTTCTACGCTTTGGTTAATCTTTTTTGTCTGGCTGGATTCTTCACTGCGGATCATCTCCAGATAAACGCGTTCCAAAGATTGCTTGATTTCGCCAATAAACAAGATATCCGCGCCTTTATCCACTAAAATGCGTGTAATAACTGGGTTCATTTTTTCCGGCTCGTCCAAACTGACCAGCAATTTGTTCTCAATTTGTTCCAAAGCTTTAACATCAGGCAAGGCTTGAACCGCAGCGCACATTTCGGGCGTCGTGTTTGCCAAATGGAAAACGACTTTTCGTCCAAAAAGCTGCTCGCGTAGCGCGGACGGTTTGTCCAACGCTAAAAGACGTTGCTTGAAAATGCCCACACGGTCACAGTGGCGTTCAGCTTCATCAAGGTTGTGGGTACACATAAAGATAGTGCGACCCTGATGTTTGAGTTCATCAATGAAATCACGCACAGTTTTAGCAGCTTCGGGGTCCAGGCCTGTGGTTGGTTCATCAAGGAAAAGCACCTTTGGCTCATGAAGCATTGCCCGCGCAACCGCCAGCTTTTGGCGCATACCTTTGGAGTATGTTCCTGCAGCGTCCATGCGCCTGTCCCACAAATCCAGCATACTTAGGTATTTGTTGATGGCTTTTTCGGGATCCGGAATGTCATAAAGTTCAGCAAAAATGCGCAGGTTTTGTTCCGCGCTAAGACGTTCATATAAGCCTGGCGATTCGGTCAAAATGCCCACGTTGCGTCGAATTTCAGTATCATCTACGCCAACTTTCAATCCGTAAATTTCTGCTGAACCGGAGCTGGGACGGATTAGACTGGTAAGCATGCGCACCGTCGTTGTTTTGCCCGCTCCGTTTGGCCCCAGAAAGCCAAACACTTCACCTTCCGATATTTCCAAGTTCAGCCCATCGACAGCGACCAGGGTTTCTTTTTGCTTCTTTCCAATTTTGAATATTTTTCTCAGGTCTTGTGTTTTAATCATAGGCTCATCCAAACGTACTGTTCTGTGTAATTGTAACGTATTAAAAACTGAGGCTGGCAAATCTTAGTGTTTGCCAGCCTCATAGCTAGTTATGGTTCAAAAACGGTTTCGATCTAGATGCCACCAGGTACGATGATGGGGAAGTAGAGTTTCCAAATCGGTTTCTTGACAATAATCAAGGTAACGGTAACTTCCTCACTGTAATATTCACCATCAAAGGCTTTGTAGGTGAAAGTATCTTCGCCATAGAAGCCAGCGTTGGGTATATAGATAAAGCTGCCGTCAGC
>DUMZ01000007.1 GCA_012839565.1 Anaerolineaceae bacterium | reverse complement strand
TATGGCGAAGATACTTTCACCTACAAAGCCTTTGATGGTGAATATTACAGTGAGGAAGTTACCGTTACCTTGATTATTGTCAAGAAACCAGTTTGGAAGTTAACCTTCCCAATCATTAGGAAATAAGGTTCATAAACCGTAACTAAAACAACAGTTAAAAAACTTGAGGCTGGCAAAAACAATGAGGTTTCGCCAGCCTCATTTATTTAAGAGTTTAGATTGTTGAGTCTGCTAAATGGGTGAACCAGCATACAACAGTTTTTCATGGTTATAGTTCAAGGAATTCAGTTCTTTAATACAAAAAAGCCCATCTCCGACTTTTATGTGAGATGGGCTTGATGAAGTGTTTCGTTAGAACTTTTTTATCTAAGATCTTGCATTGCGTGTAGGTAAGCTTTTAGGGAAGGTAGGGGCAATCGCCATTGTTTTGTTGACCGCGTCTGCCCGCGCCAGCACCTTGGCCTTGTCCTTGTCGGGAACCCTGGCCATTACCTTGACCAGCGCCTCGTCCCTGGGAACCGAGTCCCAAACCGCTACCGTCGCGTAAGCCATAAGGTGCTTGTTCGCCAGCTTCAATCTTGGCGCGAATGATATCGTAGTGTTCCTGGGTGATCAAGCCTTGAGCCAAGCGTTCGTCCAGGCGAGCCAAGCGATGTTCCAGACGCAGAGTTTCACATTCTTCGTCGCTCAAGTCAATGCAGACGCAATCTTCTGATTGGTTCAAACGCAGCGCTCGTCTTTCAGCACGCAGTTGCGCGCGTTGTTCGAAGCGACTAGTGACCTGGGGTTGGGGTAGAGTACCTTCAGTGGCAGGGGTTTGGGCTTTGACTGCGCTAATGGCAAATCCACCAAAAACTAAAAGACCAACGAGGAGGACTAAAATTGTTATTTGTGTTTTGTTTTTCATTCTTATCTCTTACTGTAAGTCGTGGTTTAGTATCGTCATATCTGTTTTATCAACTTACATCCTTATGATAGCAAGAACTTATTTAGAACTGATTTAGATGAAAAAAGTTTTTTACCGATTGTACTAATGCTTGGCTAATCTAATTTGCATCCTGGTGCCTTGTCCTAAGGTTGATTGAGCGGATATCTCGCCTTGGTGGGCTGTGATGATTGCTTTGGCGATAGCCAGTCCTAAGCCACTATGGGAATGGCTTTCCTGACGCGAACGGTCTGCCCTGTGAAAACGTTCAAAAATATAAGGCAAGTTAACAGGGTCAATACCAGGGCCAGAATCAATTATTTCGAGTAGCATATCAGCATTTTCTTCACATAAACGTAAAATAACCTGACTTTCTTCCGGACTGTATTCTATGGCATTATTTAAAAGGTTAGATAGGGCTTGAATCATTCGGTCTTCATCGATAAGCACTTTTTTGGCTGTGGGTAAGAGTTCAAGTTTTAGGGTGATGGACTTTCGCTCAGCCTGGTTTTCAAAAAGGTTGCGACAATGCTCCAAGAGTTCATTTGGGTCTGTGAGTTGTTTTTGAAGGTTTAACTCGCCAGTGTCAGCAACAGATAAAAACCGTAAATCATCGACCATTTTTGAAAGACGCATGGTTTCATCGGCAATAAGTCCCAGACGTTCAGGTGTAACGGGCAAATCGCCATCGCGCATTGATTCAACATAACCGTTGATAACCGTCAACGGCGTACGCAGGTCGTGGGCAATATCAGCGGTCATTTGCTTGCGTAAGCGGTCGCTTTCTTCAAGGTGATCGCTCATTTCGTTGAAGTTTCGCGCGAGTGTGCCTATTTCATCTCTCCCGAGGTCAGGTACTTTTGTGTTTAGTTCGCGCTGGGCAATGCGTTGACTGGCTTTGCTTAAGGTTTCAATGGGTTTGGTAATGCTTCGCGCGATAAAAAATGCGACTATGCCGGCAAGAACTATCGCGCCAGCCAGAGCGATTATCAATGCGATGTTGCTTGAGCGCACAAAACGGCTCTCTACTTCGCTATAACCCGGAAATTGCTTAGGTGAAAGTAGATAACCCACCGTTTTTTCATCAATGATTATCGGTGTACTTGTAGCCAGGGCTTCTGCATTCAAAACTTCGCCTGGATTTGGACTGTCAAATGATGAAATGAGAACTGTTGCATCTGACGCAGCTAAGCCAAAAAGGCGACGAGATATTAAAGCACCGGTTTCCGATTGACTGTTCTTGGGATGATTGCTATCGACTTGTCCTTGCCGGTGTCCCCTGCCTTGGCTGCTTGGCCCTGCACTTTGCCCGAAACCTTGCCCCTGGCCTTGACCGCGAGATATGCTTGAAAAATAGATTTGCGCGCCATCCCAGTCTTGATGTTCCTGGTAATGATTAGTCAGGACTGAAATCAGTTCCTCACGTTGCTTGTCGATAACAAATTGGTTGAACTGTCTTTGATTAAAGCGATTAAAGACGAACACCAGGACAGCACCCGTGATGAGAGCGACCAGGACAAAGGCGAGTAATAATTTGGTTTTTAGGCTTGTTTTCATAGCGTTCTATTTATTCAGTCGGTAACCTACACCAAACACGGTGGTGATTAGGCTGGGATTAGCGGGGTCTTTTTCTACTTTGGCGCGTAAATTACGCACGTGCACGTTGAGCGTGCTTTCAAGTCCCATGAAACCCGTTTCGTAAAGACGGTCAACCAAGTCCGCGCGTGTAAAGACCTTGTTTGGGGAGCGCATAAGAATGCTTAAAAGTTCAAATTCAATGGGTGTTAATAGGACAGCTTCCTTATTTATGCTTACGGTGTGAGTGGTAACATTTAAGACCACGTCACCAGCTTTGAGAATCTCTTCTGCTTCAACGCTTGGGTTGGCCCGGCGCAAGGCAACACGCACGCGAGCTGCAAGTTCGCGCATACTGAAAGGTTTCAGTACGTAATCGTCCGCGCCAAGTTCGAGTCCTTGAACCGTGTCTGTTTCTTCTGTTTTCGCGGTCAGAACGATAACGGGTACCTGGCTCTCTTTTCGGAAGGCTTGCAGGAATTGGTAGCCATCCAGTCTGGGCATCATGATATCCAGCAGAATTAAATCTGGGTTTTCGTAGCGGGCTACAAAGAGCCCTTCTTGTCCGTCTTTAGCAGTTAGCACATGGTAGCCTTGTTCGCTGAAAAAATCCTTGAGCATATTGCGCAGGTTTTGTTGGTCGTCAATGATGAGAATAGTTTCTGCCATGGTGATTGAGTATAGCGGTAATTTATTTAGATTTGATGTAGACTCTCAAATTAATTTTTGATGTTCGTCTAGTAAGCAGTCCGAAAACAGATTAAAGGTCTTCAACCAAACTTGCCATCACCTGGCTGATATCGCCGGCAATGACCAGGTTTGCCCAGTTGTCATAAGCGGTTGGGTCCTGGTTGATGAGCAGGAGTTTGTCACCGCGATAGTAGCGTACCAGTGATGCAGCCGGATATACTACCAGCGATGTGCCACCGATGATGAACATATCTGCCCGTGTGATGGCTTTGATGGAAGCGTTTAGCACATCAGTGTTGAGCATCTCGCCATAAAGCACCACATCAGGGCGCACAATGCCACCACAAGTGCAGAGGGGGACTTCCTTAGTGCGCATTACATAAGCCACGTCGTAATCTTTATGGCAACGAACGCAATAGTAGTGTTCCATGGTGCCATGGAGTTCCAAAACATTGCTTGAGCCGGCGCGTTGGTGGAAATTGTCGATATTTTGGGTGATGACCGCTTTTAGTTTGCCTAGTTTCTCAAGTTTTGCCAGGGCATAGTGAGCGGCGTTAGGCTGGGCATCGGGATAATAGAGATTCTCGCGCAGGTAGGTGTAAAAGCCCTTAGGGTCAGCTTTGAAGTAGTCGTAACTCAACAAATATTCCGGCGAATAGTTGGCGTTGTGGGCGCGGTTATAAAGTCCGGTCGCGGAGCGAAAATCGGGAATACCGGATGCAGTGCTAACGCCAGCACCTCCCAAAAAGACGATATTATTCGAGCTTTCAATGTATTCACGCGCGAGATTGATTTTTTCGTTCATGCCTTAATTTGCTGGTCTTGTTCTGGGGCGGGGGCGATTTCAACCTGCCCCATCTTCTTGCCCAGTTTATTGAGTGGTGGGAACCAGTTGACCAAAAGCGCCACAGCGATGCCAATGAGCGTATCGGCGACCCGTTCAAGTGTGTAGGCGATGGGGGGGATATCCGTTGTTTTGAGCGTAACAATCAGGTAAACAATCACCGTGATGGCTATCGGGCCGGGTGTCTTAATCCAAATCATGATGGTCATCAAAGGCAGGGAGAGCAAAGCGGTGACCAGATAGTAATACCATTCACGGGTATCAACGGTGACATTTGGAAAAATAAAGTTCAGCACTAAAAAACCGTAAATGCCAGCGATGATGGTGCCGATGACGCGTTCGCGGGCAGTTTTGGCGGTAGATTTTACGGTGGGTTGCATACAGACCACGGCGGCGATACTGCTGTGGTAGACTGTGCCGGTTTTTTGGCGAATGGCTTCTATGCCAAGGCAGATAAATACCGCAATCATGGTTTTGATAACGCGCATACCGGGCGTGTTTTTAATCAGAAAGGCATTCAGCTGATGAGCAAAATGCTTCAGCTTCGCGTTTTTTTGTGGGTCTTGGGTGACCTTTTCGGTTTCTTTTTCAGTATTGTTATCCATTTTATTTCAGAATAATCATACCCGATAATGTGGGTTTCGGGGCAGTTATTCTAATTATAGCGTGATGTGATGTTTGCAACCAGGAAGGTACAAGTATGACAAAATGAGTGCAGTTATATAAAAACCTTAAAACTTTAGTGAAGAATGATTTGAGGCGAGTATAATAACTGCGGAGGATGATATGTTCCCAGTAGCACACCCAAAAACAATGCAAAAAGCGCGCGAATTGCTGGCGCTGAACCCCATCTTTCTTGATACGGAGACGACCGGAACCGGCGCGAACGATGTCATTATTGAGGTCGGCATCGTTGATATTAACGGCGATGTTTTATATGAGAGTTTGGTCAATCCAGGTATGCCGATTCCACCTGAATCAAGCGCGGTGAATGAGATAACGGATGAAATGGTCGCGGATAAACCGGGCTGGGCGCAAGTTTGGCGCGAAGTTGAACCGATTTTACACAACCGCGCGATTGGAATCTACAATGCTGATTTTGACATGCGCTTATTAAAGCAAAGTTGTGCTTATGCTGGGGTGCCATGGACTTTGGACGACAAGCAGGCCTTTTGTGTAATGCGGCTTTACGCGGCGTGGTATGGCGAATGGAACGCGCGCTATAACGGCTTTCGTTCGCAAAAGCTGGCATCCGCGGGTGGATTCTGTGGCATTGATTTGCCCAACAGTCATCACGCGGTGGATGACGCACGTTTGACAGCCGCGCTTTTGCGCTATCTGGCAGATTATGTGAAAGATTAATGGGGAATTCCAACGCAATTAAATAATGAAAAGCTCATAGAATTAGTTCGCTTCCATACCTTAAGTGATTAAAAAGCTTGATTTTAATGGTCGTAACACATCCTGGACAAGCTGAATCATGGTGCGCATCAATGTTATACAAAGGCTTTTACACATCAATTGATAATCGTATAATCCTCAAAAAAAGGAGTGTCTGAGTAACAGACATGGAAAAGAACTCTGAGAATAAGATTAAAAACCTACCGCCAAACCTTTGGGCGGTGAGTATAACCAGCTTTTTGATGGATATCTCCAGTGAGATGGTCATCAACATTTTGCCTTTGTTTTTATCCAGCGTCTTAGGTGTTAAAACGAACATCATCGGTATTATTGAGGGCATTGCCGAAGCTACAGCCAGTATTTTAAAAGTGTTTTCAGGCTGGCTTTCTGACAAAATGCGGTCACGCAAATGGTTAGCTGTCTTAGGATATGGACTTTCGGCGATTGTTAAACCTCTGTTTTATTTTGCCAACAGCTGGAGTGCGGTGGCCGCTATACGTTGGGGCGATCGCGTTGGCAAAGGAATTCGCACTGCGCCCCGTGATGCTTTGGTGGCAGATACGGTTAAGCCAGAACAACGCGGGTTGGCGTTTGGATTGCACAGAGCGGCAGATACCGCCGGTGCGATGTTAGGCATTCTCGTCGCTATCCTGGTTGTTTGGCGTGTTCAAGCGACAGGTATTGGCTTGCAGGAAAATACATTTCGCACCATTGTGCTCATCAGCATTATTCCTGCTGTCCTGGCAGTTCTGGCACTTATTTTTGGCACCCATGAGGTCAAAGTTGAAGGTGTAAGACAAGCCCCTAAAATCAGTTTCAAGGGCCTTGGCAAAAACTTTCTTGTCTTTATGCTCATTGTCGGTATTTTTGATTTAGGCAACTCGTCGGATGCTTTTCTGGTTTTACGGGCACAGGAAAGAGGCATGAGTGTGCTCAATATTCTCATCATGCTGGCTGTTTTTAATCTGGTTTATGCTCTTGTTTCAACGCCGGCAGGTGGTCTTTCTGACAGGATTGGGCGTAGAAAAGTGATTATTGGCGGTTGGATTATTTACGCACTCATTTATCTTGGCTTTGCCCTTGCCAAAAATGTGACCCATGTTTTCCTGCTTTATGTTGCTTACGGCGTTTATTATGGCATGGCTTATGGCACCGCGAAAGCGATGATTGGGGATCTGGTACCTGAAGAGATGCGTGGCACGGCGTTCGGAACCTATAATGCTGTTTTGGGTATATTGGATTTTCCCGCTTCTATGATTGCTGGCTTTTTATGGAGTGGCGTGGGCAAGTGGGCTGGGTTTGGCGCATCCGCACCATTCTATTTCGGCGCGATAATGGCGACATTGGCTATTCTGCTCTTTGTCTTTTGGAAGCCTGCACCTTTGGCAACAGCTGAAAACGGTTAAGCTGAGACCTTTGTGACACTTAAAGAGAGAAATCGGACAATAGGATATAATCTGCTTGAACGATTTCTCTCTGAAAGGAACATACAATGCGAATCGGTATATTAGATTACCGCATGGATTATTACACCATAAAACGGATTATCTTGAACAAAGTACCGGGCTTTGATTATGTTCCTGTTAAAGATTTATATAGCATATCCAGGAGAGTGGCGCTTAGATTCAACCGTCTTTTTGAGAAAACACTCTTTTCAACTTTTAATCTGAATAATCAATTTGAAGATTTCGATTTAAACAAGGTTGATGTTTTGCATTTTTCAAATGGCATCAGCTACGGTAAAACGCCTTGGGTATCCCAGTTTGAGACTATCCTTCCCCGTTTTGATTATCTTTTGCAGCGTGATAAGCCTGCTGTTGTAAAGAACAAACGCAGCCAGGCTTTGACCCAACGTGGTTTGGAGGCTCTCGCGGGTGATGCGTGTAAGGCCATCATTGCCTGGTCAGAGAATGCGGCTAAAAACCAGCGCAATTTGCTTTCAGAATTCCCTTCAGAAATTGCGGAAGCTATTCTATCGAAAATGATTGTTTTGGCACCACCGCAGGACGCATTGGTAGATGAAGTGACCGTCAGAACTTATAGCAAGGAAAATCCGATCCGCTTTATTCTGGTTGGCGCGGGCTTTTTCCGCAAAGGCGGGCGCGAAATTTTAAATAGCTTTGAAAAACTTGTCAAGGAAGAAGAACTTCCTGTTAAACTCGTGTTGGTCAGTCGCTTGCATCGGGACTATTACGCCGCGCACGAGACAGAGGCGGACATAGCCTGGGCAAAAGAAAAAATACAGGCAAACCCGGACTGGATTGAACACTATGAAGTAATTCCAAATCAACAAGTGCTGGAACTGTTAAAGACCTGTGATGTTGGTCTGTTGCCGACCTATGCTGACACTTATGGCTTTTCAGCGCTTGAAGCGCAGTCCGCGGCTTGTCCGGTCATCAGTACAGACGTGCGCGCTTTGCCCGAGATCAACAATACAGAAGTTGGCTGGTTGATTAATGTGCCGAAAAATGAACTGGGCGAAGCGTATTATCAAACACCGGAAGACCGTCAGGTTCTAAGCGAACGCATTCAATCGGGGCTTGAACATATCATTCGGGGTATCGCGCAGGAGCCAAACATCATCGCCAAAAAGGGGCAAGCCGCGCTTGAAAAAATCAAGGCGCAACATGACCCCGTTCGCTATGGGGAAGCCTTGCGGGAAATTTACGAAAAAGCTGTAGCGTAAGGCTTATCTTCTTCAGTTGCGCGACAAGTCGCAAATTAATGTAATATCGGAAAATGCCTGACTTAAGGATGAAATCAGCAGCTTTATTAGGTATAATCAAAGTATCGAAATTGCATTCAAGGAGACAAAATGATTGTTACCACCAAAAAACTATTCGAACATGCCTATGGAAAATATGCCATAGGTGCATATAACATCAATAACCTTGAACAAATTGAAGGTTTGTTCAGGGGTAATCTGCAATCGCAGGCACCTTTTATCATTCAAATCAGCAAGGGCGCGCGCTCTTACACCAACAAAACATTCCTGGAAGGACTTATCCGCGCAGCTGATGAAATTTACCCTGAAGCCATTTTTGCTGTCCATCTTGACCATGGCGACGAGCAAACTTGCTATGACTGTATTGATTCGGGCTTTTACAGCTCGGTGATGATTGACGGTTCTTCCTTACCCTACGAAGAAAACGTTGCCGTAACCCGCCGTGTGGTCGAAGCCGCGCATGCCAAAGGTATTGTGGTTGAGGCTGAACTGGGTATGTTGGGTGGCGTTGAGGAACATGTCAAAGTTGATGAAGCTGACGCCAAATTGACAGACCCTGACCAAGCCAAGGATTTTGTTGAACGTACAGGCTGCGACTCGCTGGCTGTCGCGATTGGCACGAGCCATGGCGCGTTTAAGTTCACTGGTTCACAAAGTTTGCATTTCAATGTCTTGGCGGATATCCAAAAGAACCTGCCCGGTTTCCCGCTGGTGATGCACGGTTCAAGCTCTGTGCCTGAAGAAGAAGTGGCGCGCATCAATGCTGCCGGCGGTCATATCGCTGGTGCCAAAGGCGTGGATGCCACGCAGTTTAAAGCCGCATCAGAACTTGGCGTAGTGAAAATCAACATCGATACCGATGGACGCCTGGTGTGGACACGCGTGCACCGTGAGTTCTTCCGCGACAAACCCGAAAAGTTTGACTTGCGCGACCCCGGTAAGATCTTCATGTCTGAATACGCTAACTTTATCGCAGCCAAAAACGAACTTTTGGGCAGCGCAGGCAAGTTAGAAGAAGTTCGCAAATTTATCGGAGCATAAATGCGACCTGTTGAAATTCGACCAGACATTTACTGGGTAGGCGTTAACGACCGTACCACAGACCTTTTTGAAGGGCTTTGGCCGGTTTCGGATCAGGGTGTGTCGTATAACAGCTATCTAATTAAAGATGAAAAAACCGCGCTGATTGACCTTTCGAAAGAAAGCTTTACTGACGACTTTGTTGAACAGGTATCAAAGCTCATTGATATCAGCAAATTAGATTACATCATCGTCAACCATATGGAACCCGACCACAGTGGCGCGCTTTTGCGCATTCGCCAGCTTGCTCCTAACGCAAGATTTGTGGGTATGGGCAAGGCTATCTCGATGATGAAGGATTTCTATGGTGTTGATGACAATGTGATGGTTGTCAAACACGAAGACACCCTTAGCCTGGGCAAATTCACCTTGCGTTTCCTTTTTACGCCGATGGTACACTGGCCCGAAACCATGATTACCTACCTGGAAGAAGAAGAAATTATGTTTAGCTGTGATGCCTTTGGTTCCTATGGCAGTTTAGATGGCGTTCTTTTTGACGATGAAGCCAAAGATCAACTGCCTTTCTACGAGAAGGAAGCCTTAAGGTATTACACCAACATCGTTGCCGCGTTTAGCCGCAATACCTTGATGGCGATTGATAAAGCTGCGGTATATCCGTTCAAGATTATCGCGCCATCACATGGTCTGATTTGGCGCAAAGATCCCATGCGTATTGTGTCGCTTTATCAGCAATGGGCAAAGTACGCTACCGAACAGACTGAACCAGGCGTTACCGTGCTGTTTGGCACTATGTATCGCAACACGGAACGCGCCATGGAAGCTTGCTTGCAAACCATCACGAACGAGGGCGTGCCGGTAGAAGTATTCAACGTGAGCACGGTTCATCCGAGCTTTATCTTGCCGTCTTTGTGGACGAAAAAAGGTGTGCTTATTGCTTGTCCGACCTATGAACGCGCGATGTTCCCCGCCATGGTTCACGCCCTGGATATCGCTGAAATCAAGAGCGTAAAAAACAAGGTGGCGGGCTATTTTGGCAGCTATGCCTGGTCGGGTGGCGCGCAACCTGTATTTGAAAGCTACGCAGAAAAATTGAACTGGGATATTGCCGGGGCATTGGAATTTGTCGGCTGTGCCAAGCCTGATGACATCCAAACGATCCAGCAAATCGCTCAACAAGTTGCAAGAAAATCAAAAGAGGGCTAAAGCCACAATGTTTAGCTAAGCAAAAGCCCTGAACTTTCAGGGCTTTTTTCGTAATCAGGCTTAGATAAGGTATAATCTACAAGCCATATAAGGAGAGAATTATGACAGACGAAACGCCAAGAAGAACAAATTTTATCACTGATATCATTGATGAACATAACCGCACCGGTCGCTTTGGTGGCAGGGTGCATACCCGTTTCCCTCCGGAACCAAACGGCTATTTACATATCGGCCATGCCAAAGCTTTAGTGCTTGATTTTGGCATCGCTGAAGATTATGGCGGTATCACGAACTTACGCTATGACGATACGAATCCCGTCAAAGAAGACGTTGAATACGTTGACGCTATTAAGGAAGATATTCGCTGGCTGGGCTTTGATTGGGGCGACAGGGAGTATTACGCTTCAGATTACTTTGAGCAACTCTATGAGATGGCTATCAAACTGATCAAAAAGGGCAAAGCCTATGTTGATGAACTTAGCCCCGAAGAAACCCGCGAATATCGTGGAACGCTGACTGAACCGGGTAAAAACAGTCCCTGGCGTGACCGACCCATTGAAGAAAGCCTGGATCTCTTCCAGCGTATGCGTGCTGGCGAGTTTAAGGATGGCGAGTTGACCCTGCGTGCTAAGATCGATATGGCATCACCTAATATCAACATGCGTGACCCCGTTATGTATCGCATTTTGCATGCTCACCATCATCGCACTGGTGACGAATGGTGTATATATCCGATGTACGACTTCGCGCATGGGCAGAGCGACTCGATTGAGGGCATTACGCATTCCTTGTGTTCGCTGGAGTATGAGAACCACCGGCCACTTTATGACTGGTTTATCGAGGAACTTGAGATTTTCGCGCCCCAACAAATTGAATTTGCCCGCCTGAACCTGACACATACGGTGATGAGCAAGCGTAAGTTGCGCAGAATCGTTGAAGCTGGCTTGGTGGACAGCTGGATTGACCCTCGTATGCCCACGCTGGCTGCAATGCGGCGCCGTGGTTATCCGCCCAAAGCAATCCGGGAATTTATTGATATCGTGGGTGTCGCCAAGAGCGAGAACGTTATTGAAGTTGAGCTTCTGGAGCATGTTGTGCGCGATGAACTAAACATAACCGCGCCCCGCCGAATGGCTGTGCTTGAACCGGTGAAGGTCATCATCGATAATTACCCCGAAGGGCAGGTGGAGTGGTTTGAGGTCCCCGACTTCCCGCATGACCCGGAAAGGGGCGGTTCCCGCAAAGTGCCGTTCTCGCGCGAAATTTATATTGAAGCGGACGATTTTATGGAAAATCCGCCTTCAAAGTATTTCCGCTTGAGTCCCGGACGCGAAGTGCGACTGATGAATGCTTATTACATTCAGTATAAAGACATCGTCAAAGACGATGACGGCAATGTTGTCGAGATTCATGTGACTTATGACCCCGAATCACGCGGTGGACAGTCGCCGGATGGCCGCAAGGTGCGTGGCACTATCCATTGGGTATGCGCCAAACATGCTGTTGAAGCTGAAACCAGACTCTACGAGCAAATGTTCCTGGAAAAAGACCCCGAAGATATTCCCGATGACCAGGATTTTTTGGATCACTTCAACAAGGATTCCTTAAAGGTCGTACAAGCCAAACTCGAGCCAGCTTTGGCTGATGCCAAGGTCGGGGAAGTGTATCAGTTCGTGCGCGATGGTTACTTTACACTTGACCACGTTACGAGCACACCTGAAAAACCCGTCTGGATTCGTACCTTGTCCTTGGTGGACAGCTGGGCGAAGATGCATAAGTAATTTGCCATCTGGAACGTGTTTACTATAAGGACTATAAGATTAACAAGGCGGTGAAGACCAACCGCCTTGTTGCTATTAATAAGGCGGAATTCAACCATTCAAAATATTTGGCTTTTATGGTAAGATTGATTTCACGCTGGGGCCCGTAGCTCAATGGCGGAGCAGGCGGCTCATAACCGCTTGGTTGTTGGTTCGAATCCATCCGGGCCCATGTTTTATTTAAGTTCCAAAACAATGTGAGATTACAAATTGTCAGAGAACCATGCGTATACGTAAAAATGTATGTAATATTTCGTTTACATGCTGAATGTGAATATTCTCATTGTGTAAAATGACATAAAGCACTTTTTTGTCCAAATCTATAAGAAAAGGAAGGCTTGTCTATAGATTTTGCGTGAAATAATGTGCTCTTCGTGATATAGTTGCATCAATGTTAAAAATACTTTCCAAAATGGAGATTGCCCTATGTTAGAACAAGCCTTACTCGCAGGTGGTTGTTTTTGGGGTTTACAAGCACAATTGAAAGCTGTTCCGGGCGTGTCGGATACGCTGGCTGTTTACACTGGCGGGACTACCGAGAATCCCAGTTATGCCCAGGTTTGCCGGCAAGAAACGGGGCATGTTGAAGCTGTGCAACTGAAATTTGACACTGAGCAGATTAGTTTTGAAAAGCTTTTGGAGATTTTCTTTCAATCTCATGATCCAGTTCTTGCTGAAAGATTTGGTGAACAATATCGCACCACGGTTTTTTATGCGAACGAAGAACAAAACAAAATTGCACAAAAAGTAATCAAGGCTGTAAAATCTTCCGGAATCTATCCAAAAGACATAGATGTTGCTTTGCGACCTGTTGGCAACGTTTGGCCCGCGGAAGATTATCATCAGGATTATTATGCCAAGCATAATGTAATCTCTGATGATGACTGCTATTGTCGTTAGCCTTTGCGGTTTCACGTTATAATGGGGTCATGACAGATACAACGCTACCTAACGGAAATATTGAAAAACGCATCGCGATACTCATCGATGGCGATAACGCGCAGGCATCTTTGATGGAGCAAATCGTTGTTGAAGCCAGCCGATTTGGCAACACGACCATTCGGCGTATTTATGGCGACTGGACGACAACGCACATGAAATCCTGGAAAGAGACGCTTAATTCTTATGCTTTTCAGCCTTTTCAGCAATTTAGTTACACCACAGGGAAAAATTCTACCGACTCAGCGATGATTATTGACGCTATGGACATTCTCCATACGGATTTGGTGGATGGCTTTTGCCTTGTTTCCAGTGACAGCGATTACACGCGCCTGGCAACGCGCATTCGCGAAAGTGGCAAACTGGTGATTGGCATCGGCAAGCAGAGCACACCCCGTGCCTTTGTTTCAGCTTGCGAAGTGTTTATTTATACTGAAAACCTTGAAGAACGCGCCCGCCAAAAGAAAAAAGCTGCCGCGCGCCAAAAGATCGCTGCCAAGCTAAGCACGGAGGAAATTGAACTTATTGAAAACATTAACCGCGCTATTGAGATGGTTGGTACCGATGATGATAACTGGGCCAGCCTTTCGGAAGTGGGCACCTCATTGCGCAGGATTGACCCTGGTTTTGACCCCCGCAGCTATGGCGCCAAGCAACTGGCCAGCCTGGTGAGACAGCATAAGACTTTCTTTGACCTTAAAAAGGTGCCGGGTAAATCGGTGATGATTATCAGATCAAAAGAAGAGCTCTAATCCCGAGCTCTTTTTCTTTTATATGTAGTTTTTCAAAACGATTATTTAATCTGAAGGTGGATAGCCCGTAATATCGCTTATTTCATGGTAAAGTGGTTTCAGCCGGCGATACATTTCCAGGTAAACACGGTTGTAGAGTTCGTCGTAAATTGCCTGATTCTTTGGGTTTGGCTCAAAGGTATCATGTATCCGAGTCATCGCGCTAACCGCCGTTTTGAAATCCGGGTAAAGACCCAGTCCAACTGCCAGGTCCATTGCCGCGCCCAGACCGCTGGCTTCGTAAACGTGTGGGCGACTGGCGGGCAGACCAAAAATATCGGCGGCGATTTGCATCGCGGCAGGGCTTTGCGAACCACCACCCGCTATGCGGATGGATTCAATCGGGATGCGACTGCGCTTGCTGGTGCGTTCCGCGCCTTCGCGCAGGGCGTATCCGATGCCTTCAATCATCGAACGGTAAACATGCGCGCGTGTGTGAATATCGCCAAAACCGATAACCGCGCCTTTGGCTTCGGGACCAGGTAGTTTTAAGCCAGGTGCCCAGTAAGGCTGGGTCATCAGACCAAGCGAACCGGCTGGCACAGAATTGATTAGGTCATCAAAGAGAGCTTCTGTTGGTACACCCCGTTTTTGTGCAAGGCGCTGTTCGTTGTGCCCAAACTCACGCTTAAACCACGAGACCAGCCAAAAGCCACGGTAAAGCTGAATTTCAAGCGAGTAAGCATTGGGGATTGCTGCCGGGTAGGGCGGAAGCAGAGGCACAGCCTCGACATATTTGTAATGCGTGGTGTTGATGGTTGCTGTGGTACCAAAACTCAAGCAAGCGACATTTGGCTCAACACAGCCCGCGCCGATTACTTCGCAGGCTTTATCGGATGCTGCGGCGTACAAAGGCAAACCTTCTGGAATGCCGGTTGCCTGGGCGGCTTCTTTTGTAATTTGCCCGATCAAAGTGGTGGGTGGTACAAGCGGCATTAGCTTTTCTTTTTCGATGGGTACGGCTTTCCACTTCCAGTCGTGCTTACCCGACCAGCTTTGTTTTTTGTAATCAAACGGCATATAGGTGGCCATATTGCCGGTTGACTCGACCAGTTCGCCCGTCAGCCGATAGTGCATATAGCCTGAAAGCAACATGTATTTATGTGTTTTCTCCCAGATTTCTGGTTGATATTTCTGAATCCAGTTAATTTCAGCTTCCGCCATCAAGTAGGAAACGGTCGGAGTCATGCCGGTTATCGCGAAGGCAAGTCCCCAAAAGCCACCTATCGGCTTTAGTCCAGGGGTGCGGCGCTGGTCAGACCAGTGAATGGCAGGACGCAATGGTTTGCCATCCGCGCCAAGGTTGATTATCGTGGAACGCTGGGTGGTGATTGAAACACCCAAAAGGGCGTCTTTGCGCACGCTGGGCATCTCCCACACCGCCTGGCATGCCTGACAGACAATTTGCCAGAATAATTCCGGGTCTTGCTCTACCCAACCCGGTTCAGGGGTTGAGAAGGTGTCAATTGGGATTTGCGATTTGGCAATGAGATTGCCTTTTGGATCAAAAACAAGCGCGCGACACGACTGCGTGCCCAGGTCAATTGCCAAAAGTTGGGGTTCCATGATATCTACTCCTTAATAGATTAATGATACCCTTAAAATACTGTTTTAGGCGGATTTTGATGGGGAGTTGCGGGAACTAAGCGGAAATCAGGGGGGAAAAAGTCTTATAAAGCTGTTAGTCGCCTGTTGTTAGATCATACCCAGCAGCTATCCAACTATTCATACCACCCGCCATGTTGGCAACTTGCGGAAAGCCAACTTTTATCAGAAAATCACGGGCCAGGGCACTGCGGTTGCCTGAGCGACAGACGACAATGATTGGCTCGGAAACGGGTAATGACTGATAAGCATATATCAAGTTTTCCAGGGGGATTAAAGTGGCTCCTGGGATGTGTCCTTGGTGCCATTCGTCCGCTTCGCGAACGTCAAGAATGAAAGCGCCGTCGGTGTAAAGCGCGTGGGCTTCGCTGACGCTGAGTTCAGTGGGCAATGCATCTGAGTTTTGTATGGCAGTTATTTCGTTTGGTACGTCGGGGGCATTTTTATTGATGTGAGAATTGATGAGAAAAAATGCTAAAGCTATGGGAATGAGCAGTAAGAAAAAGAGCCACGGACTAAGCTTTTTGCGCTTGTTCTTCCTGGTAATTGAGTGCTTGCTTTTATCTTTAGAAGATTTGGCAACGACTTTTTTAAGGTTTGCTTTGCTTTTGTTTTGGCTTGGTTTCTTTTTCATGCTTTCGTATCCTATATGTAAGAGAATTTTACACGAAATGAAATAATAAAGATTGCAGAACTTTAATTATGTTTTTTTATGACTGTTTAGGTTTTTCGCCAGGTGGCAGGGAAGAAAAGTAAAAGCACCGGGTAAATTTCCAGCCTGCCCATAATCATCGCCAAACATAAAATTAATTTTGTGGGAACGCTTAGCTGGCTATATGGCAGCGATGGTCCGAGCAAATCGGAACCATGTCCAACATTATTGAGCGTGGCAATGACCGCGTTGAACGAACTGGTGAAGTCCTGGGTGTCGATGCTTATCAAGGCCAGCAAGACCAGAAAAACAGCCAGATAGGTGATGATATAAAAGGTCGTGCTACGTTGGTTGATGGCATCAACAGGTTTACCTTCAATGACGATGGGTACCGCGCGTTCGGGGGATATCATGCGTCTGAGTTCCTGTTTGATGGATTTGCCAAACATCATGATACGGGCGACTTTCAAGCCTGATGATGTCGATCCCGACATACCGCCACAGAACATTAAAAACAACAGGACGATGTGGGCGAAGATGGGCCATTTTTGGATGTCAACGGTCGTGTATGCTGTTGAGGTGATAATTGACGTTGTGGTAAAGAAAACATCCTGAAACATCGTTTTGATGTTCGTATAGAGTGGGAAAACACTCGCGGAAATCAGCAGTACAGCACTGATAATAATGCCCAAATACCAGCGTAATTCTTCAGATTTAAAAAATTGTTTGAACTTGCCAATGACCAAAAGATAGATGAGATTGAAACTCATACCGAAAATCATCATGGCAACCGCGATGACCATATGCACGAATTGACTATCATAGGCGGCAATCGACTGGGGCACAATGTCAAAGCCTCCAGTGCTTGCGGTACCAAACGCCAACAGGATTGCCTCGAACCAGTCAACCTTTCCAATGCGCAAGAGAATGATAACGGCAAAAATTAAGCCAATGTAAATAGCATACAGAATATGAATCGACTTGCTAATGCGCGATTCCAGTTTACCAAAGCTTGGGCCAGGCAGCTCAGCGCGCATAATAAAAATGCCCCGTGGGCCTATAGCGGGCTGCAAGCTGATGATAAAAAACAAAAAGCCCATACCTCCGATTACCAGCGAAAAACTGCGCCAAAACAGCAAGGAATGGGGCAAAACGTTTTCTTCAATGGCTAAAACAGTGGCTCCCGTGGTGGTAAAACCACTGGTCGATTCGAACAACGCGTCAATAAAAGAGCTTACTTTGCCGCTAAAAATATACGGAAGTGACCCGATGAGAGATATCATCAGCCAGGCCAAGACGACAAGCATCAAACCTTCGCGCGCGTAGAAATCATCTTTGTTTGGTTTATTGCGGCTAAGCAAGAATCCCAAGGCGAGACACAGCGCCATGGTGATTAAAAAGCCTTTTAGCACCTGGAAGGGTTCGCGATAAATTATGCCCACCACGACGGATGGCACCATTAGGCCACTCAAAATCATAAGTATTCTGCCTAAAAGGTAACGGATGATGCCGAAGTTCATCGTTTAGTCTTCCAAAATATCGTCAAGTTCCGCGATGCGATGCCCCAGCGTAACCACTAAAACACGGTCGCCTTCCCGAATTTGATCAGCACCACTAGGGATAATGCGACGGATACCGCGCATGATATGTGCGACAAGAATGTTTGGCTTGAATTTAAGTTCGGCGATTGTCGCACGACAAATTTTGGCGTTTTTGTGGGCGATAAATTCAAGTGCTTCAGTGTTCTCGGAGTTCAAACGGGCGTAAGTTTCAAGGTTGCTTGAAACAGTTTTCTCGCGTGAGCGAATGTAATGGATGATGCGGTCATTGCTGGATATGTGAGAAGTGACGATTGTGTCCAAAAGGTCCTTGTCGATGAGTTTTAGCAGTTCACGCCGATTGACCTTGGTAATTGTCTTTGGAACATTTTGCTGACGCGCGTAAAGGGAGAGCATTAAGTTTTCTTCATCAATGTTTAGCAGGGCAATGGCAACATCGTGATTAGCAATGTGCATTTGGCGCAGGAATTTTTGGTCAGTCCCGTCGCCGATAATAATTTCTGCATCTGGAAAATTGATAGCGAAATGCTCAGCGACGGTAGCGTCATATTCAATCAATTTAACGCGGACACCACGCTTTAGCAAATCGGGAATGAGATAATAGGCGATGCGACTTCCACCGACAATCAAAGCCGTACGCCAGCGTTCGTTTTTGTGTCCACAAAGGCGGCTAAACTGATGAATAGCTTTAGGCCGGCCAACCATTTGGATGGTATCGTGTTCTTCCAGGGTCGTATTTCCTTTTGGGATAATCGTTTCAAAATCACGGTCGATGGCACAAAGCAAAAGCTCAGGAATTTCCGCACGAATTTCTGCCAGGTTGCGTCCATTAATAGCAGAGCCGGGGTTGACCCTAATCTGCACGATGTCCACCATACCCCCTGCAAAAGGCTCAATGGTTAGGGCGGCGGGGTAGTCAAAGGCGCGGGTGATGTCTGCGGCAGCTTCCGCGTCGGGATTGATGAGCATGCCAATGCCAAGTTCTTTTTGGTAAAAGCTTAAATCACGCGCGTATTCAGGGTTGCGCACCCGCGCGATGGTGAACTTAGCACCCAGGCGATTGGCGGTTGTGGCGGCAATGAGATTGGTTTCGTCATTTGGAGTAACCGCGATGAAAACGTCCGCGCGAGGGACATCAGCTTCCTTTTGGATTTCGATCGTGGAGCCGTTACCTTGCACGCCACGGATATCAATGTTCTCAATCAGCGAATCGATTTTGTCTTGGTTTTGGTCAATCACGACAATCTCGTGACCTTCGTTCGCCAAATCCTGACAAAGCGCGCTGCCTAATTTTCCTCCACCGACGATAACAATTTCCATAAGTTTTCCTTCCGATTAAATTTTATCAAAGTTTTGGTATCATGTTTATTTTTTAGGTAAAAAATTTTATTGTATTTGACGTGTTTGGATGATGTGTCTATAATTTTTGAAGGAATGAAAAGAGAAGGACTCTAAGCGAGAAAAAATGGAACTTTACGAAAAAACAGTATTGATTACTGGCGCGACGGATGGCATGGGCAAAGAAACCGCGCTGATGTTTGCCAAAGTTGGCGCGACGGTGCTCATCCATGGGCGCAATCCAAAGAAACTGGCGGATACGCTTGCAGCACTGCGGGAAGCAAACCCCAAGGGGCAGTATTACAGCTATCAGGCTGATTATGCGTCGCTGGCCGATGTGCGCGCGATGGCTGAAGCCATCAAAAAAGAGCATCAGCAAATTGATATTCTCATCAACAATGCGGGGCTATATCCTGACAAAAGGGTTATTACGC
Organism: Anaerolineaceae bacterium; assembly: GCA_012839565.1. GTDB lineage: Bacteria > Chloroflexota > Anaerolineae > Anaerolineales > Anaerolineaceae > Mesolinea. The sequence goes on along the minus strand of DUMZ01000007.1, from coordinate 227,126 downwards.
AAGATGGTTTTGAACTGACTTTGCAGGTGAACTATCTATCTTCTTTTTTGCTGACACATGCGTTGATGCCTTTGCTGGAAGCCAGTCCCGAAGCGCGTATTGTCAACGTGAGTTCCATTGGGCATAAGCTGGTTTGGAACAGTATCAAAAACCCGAAGTTTAGCCCTTTCTTTTGGCGCTGGGTGAGTTATTGCCGCTCGAAATTGCTTGTCGTGGCATGGACGATTGAACTGGCACGCCATCTGGAGAGCAAAAAAATCACGGTGAACAGTGTGCATCCTGGCGTAATTCGCACCAAGGTCATTCGTATTTTGCCCGTTTCCTGGGGCTCTTCAGTGCCATCTGGTGCGAAGACGATTTTTAATTTAGCCACAAATCCCGCATATGCCACGACAACCGGGCAGTATTTTGAACGCTATAAATTGGCCAAGGCCGCTCCGATGGCGTTGAACAAAAGGCTGCAAAAGAATCTATGGCGCGCCAGTCATGATTGGGCCGGGCTCGTGATAGAATCAGAGCATGAATAAGCGCCGATTCTGCAAGGCTAAAACGCTTCTGCTGATTATTTCAATAATGAGTGTCGTTTTGAGCGCGTGTCAAAACACACCGCCGATGCTGACACCTGTTTTTAACGGTGTGAACACACCGGTAGTGAAAACCGCAGAGATGGCAACTCGTCTGGCGGAGCATGCCACGCCAACGCCAGTGCCTTCGGCGACGCCGTGGCCAGTGGCGAGCAGCACGCCTAAATCTGATTTTATCCAAAGCACGCATGGTTTTGTAAACCCGCTCACAGGTTTGTATGTCGATAAGCCGGCTTTGCTCCGCGAACGCCCGATACTGGTGAAAATTGCCAACTGGCCGGGGAATTTACGACCTGCGGATGGCTTAAACAAGGCTGACATGGTTTTTGAGTATTTTATCGGCGCGCAAACGAACCATCTGGTGGCACTTTATTATGGTGATGACCACGAGCACGTAGGACCTTTGGGGCCGGGGCGTGTGGTTGATGCGCGCCTTACCGAACATATGCAAGGGAATTTGGTCCTTGCCAGCGCGGATAGCGTTTCTGAGAGCGTTTTGGAGGATTTTCTTCCACACCGCTATACCATGCGGGGTTTCGCACCATGTCCGGGCATTTGCACGGAAACGCAGGCACAGGGGGGCAATACTTTTGTTGATACCAGCGCCATTCGCGCGTTTCTTGAAAAAGAATCAGCTTCGAATTTTACACCCAGCTTGTTTGGTCTGGCATTTTCAGAGACAGCTCCGAACTCAAACGACCAGGCACTCAGGTTCAGTTATATGTATGCTGATTTCTCAGTTTTGGACTGGCGTTTCGACGAAGAGCAAGGCAATTATCAGCTTTGGCAAGACCACAAGCTTGAATCTGGTCGCTATACACTGACGAAAAGCGAAGACCGGGGCACGGGTGAACCCATCGCGTTTGAAAACGTTATCTTTTTGTTCACAAACTATGTCAATTACCGGGATGCTTTTTACGACATCAATTTTAAAGATGGCAATACCGAGCAACGTGGTTTGTTGTTGCGAGATGGCTATTTGTATCACATTCGCTGGAGTGCCGCGGATTATGACCAGCCCTTCCTTTTTTACGATTTGGACGGAGAGCCGTTCCAGCTAAAACCAGGCAAAAGCTGGATTACCTTATCCACTCTCGACAGTCGTCTTGAGCGACTTGATGATGGAGCGTGGGATATGCAGTTCATCATAAAATAAAGCGCTTCTCGGCGCTTTATCTTTTATCGTTCCTGATGGTTTTTAGCTAAATAGTTTCTTTTTCAAAGCTTGTCGCGCGCAAACCGTTCAAGGTTACCGCCAGGGCGATGCCGATATCGGCCAGCACCGCTACCCATAATGGCGTTAATCCCAAGATGGCCAGGATCGCCACCGCGAATTTTACACCCAGGCTGACTAAGATATTTTGGCGAATGAGCCTGTTAGTGAAACGCGAAAGGCGCAAGGCAAAGGGCAAGCGTTTCAGGTCATTGTTCATCAGAACGACGTCGGCTGTTTCCAGAATCTGAGCACTCGCCGCGCCCCCCATGGCCACACCGATATCCGCACGTGCCAGGGCGGGGCCGTCATTGATGCCATCGCCGACCATAGCTACCGTGCCAAAAGTCTCTTGCAAAAGTTCAAGCGCGTCAAGTTTTTCGTGGGGTAAAAGAGATGATTTGACTTCATGAATTCCCAGTTGGCTGGCGATATTTTGCGCCGCGCCAGCGTTATCGCCGGTGAGCATAACGGTATGCACGTTCAGGTCTTGCAGGGCGTTTAGCACCTCGGTGGCTTCGGGACGGGACTGGTCTCTCAGGCTCAGGTAGCCCCGTACCGAGTCGCCGTCGCAAACCAAAACGGTTGTTTGTCCGTCGGCTTCAGCCTGGCGTGTTTCGTCCACAAGTTTGGCGGGCGTTCTGTGTTCCGCGAGAAAGAGGGGTAAACTGCCAACCGTTGCTTTTTTGCCATTCACCGTGCCTTCCTGTCCACGTCCAGCCAGCACTTTTAGGTCTTCAGCGGGCGCGATTTTACCGCGCACGCCACGGTCTTCAGCGTGTTCCAAAATGGCACTGCTCAGGGGATGATGACTGCGTTCTTCCAAAGCGCTGGCCAGTGCCAGCAGATTGTCGCAGGGCTCGCAGGGTTCATCGCTGTTTTCGCAATCAACGGCTTTGACCAACTCTACCTTGGGTTCACCGCGGGTTAAGGTGCCGGTTTTGTCGAATGCCATGGCTTTGACTTTGGAAAGTCCTTCCAAATAAACGCCACCTTTGAAAATGACGCCGGAACGCGCCGCACGGGTTAAGCCGGAGATAATGGTTACCGGTGTGCTGATAACCAACGCGCAAGGGCAGCCGATCATCAGCAAGGAAAGCCCACGATGCAACCAACCATAGGCGTGGGCTGTGTTCCACAACGCTTGTTTAAAGAAAACCGTTGGGATGACCACCACGAGAATGGCGATAAGCATGACGATGGGGGTGTAGATACTGGCGAATTTGTCGATGAATTTTTCTTGTTTGGCTTTGCTGGCTTGGGCTTCGGTCACCAGGCGAATGATGCGCTGCATAGTGGTGTCTTCAACCAGGCGGGTGACTTCGACTTCCAATAGCCCGCTGCCATTGATGGTGCCCGAGAGCACTTCGTCGCCGGCTTGTTTGGAAATCCAGGCACTTTCGCCGGTAATGGCAGCCTGGTTTAGTTCGCTTTCTCCGCTGATGATAATGCCATCCATGGGCAGGCGGTCGCCAGCTCGAACGATGATGCGGTCGCCAATTTTTAGCTCTTCAACCGGTACCAGGCTCTCTTCGCCGTTTGTCAGGCGCAAGGCTTCTTTGGGTGCCAGGTCGGCAAATTCGGTCAGAACTTTGCGTGCGCTGGCACTGGTGTAGCCTTCAATTGCTTCAGAAAGCGTGAAAAGAATGAGCAGGATTAAGGCTTCAGTGCCTTCGCCAATTAAGACCGCGCCAATCAGTGCCAGTGACATCAGCACGTCCATGTTCAGCTTACGCCTGATGAACAGGCTCTTGAAGCCATGACTAAGCACAAACCAGCCGGCAACAGGCAAGATGAGCAGTTGAATGATGATGGTCCAGCGGTGTGACACGCCAAATCGGGGCAGAAACAGGCTAATCGCCAGGAGCAGGATGCCATGAATGACAAGTTTTAGTTCCGGCATTTGCCAAAAATGTTGCCAAAAGCCTTTGAAATCCAAGATTTTGTTGTGTTTTACGCCTTCGGGGTCGGGAGTAACCATAAGCCCACAGGTGTCGCCACTACAGCCACAACTGCTTGATTGATGATGGTGGTGTTCGCTCATTAAATCCTTTCGTGCATGTGCAAGGCATGGTCTAATGCAAGTTTGAAAAGTTCGCCGATGTGTTCGTCGTTGATGCGGTAAAAAACCTGTTGACCATCGCGTCGGGAAGATACAAAACGTAAATTGCGCAAGAGTCTCAACTGATGCGAAACAGCACTTTGGCTGGTTTGGGTCGCTTCGGCTAAATCGTTTACGCAACGCTCGCCTTTCAGGAGCAAGTCAATCAACTTTAAGCGGGTTGGGTCTGCCAGGCCTTTGAAAGTTTCCGCCATACGCTTGATGTTTTCATCGTCAGGGGGTAGAAGGTTTATGGGCTTGTTTGGTATCTCAGTTTTCATATTATTTGCCACTTTCTGTTGATGTGCGTGCATGAAGTTATGAGCAGGTGTTCATAAGTTCATATTATACGGTAGTGGGAGCTTATGTCAATGGGTTTTGACAGATTAGTGGTGTTCGTGGGAATATCAATGGGATATCAATCTTGCATGGCGAGACGCCGGCAGGAGAAATGAAAACCGCGCTTTAATACAATAATTCAGAACTGAATATTGTTTGACCATCAATAATCCCTTTGGTAGACTTTTAATAACAAAACTGTTTTCTGTAGAATCGACCATGAGACCTGAAGTACCAAAGACCAAAACCGCTTACCTGGACGCTCTTCAAGAGCGTGTGCTTGTCTTTGATGGCGCGATGGCGACAAATTTGCAGGCTCTGTTATTGACCACATCCGACTGTGACATGGTGAAAACGCCAAGTTCGTATGAGTCGCTTGTGCTTAGCGCGCCAAATCTTGTCGCTGAAGTTCACCGGCAATTTTTGGCAGCTGGGGTGGATGTTCTTCAAACAAACACCTTTCAAGCCAATCGAATTGCTCTGGCGAAATATGGTTTGGCGCATAAAACTGATGAAATCAATACCATTGCCGCGCGTATCGCCCGTGATGAAATCGACAAATTTAGCCACGATGGCAAACAGCGTTTTGTTGCGGGTTCGATGGGTCCCAGTGGCGTTTTCCTTGCCGGTGTGGATGCTGTTAGGAATGAGCAAACTTACGAAGACATTGCTGACGTTTATTGCCAGCAAGCGCGGGGTTTGTTGCAAGGCGATGTTGATTTGCTTTTGCTTGAGACAGTCATTGACCTTGAAGAACTCAAGGCCGCGGTGGCAGGTATTCAGCAGGCTTTTGCCCTGGAAGCTTTAAGAGTGCCGCTCCAGGCTCAGGTAAGTCTGGACGCACATGGGAAAATGGTATGTGGTGCGGATATCCAGGCGGTTTTGGCGGTCTTTGAAAGTTTACCGGTGGATGTTATCGGACTCAACTGTGGCGAAGGTCCTGAGCAAATGCGCGCGCCCATCGCCTATTTAAGCGAGCATAGCACTAAGCCGATAGCAGCTATCCCAAACGCGGGCATTCCCCAAAAGGTGGATGGCGCGTTGGTTTATCCTGTTGGACCAAAAGAATTTGCCAAAACGCTCTTGGGCTATGTGGAAGCGTTTGGTGTTCGCGCCATCGGAGGTTGTTGTGGCACGCGCGCGGAGCATATCCGGGCACTGCTCGGTGGCTTGCAACGGTTAAGCTAAACCACGCTTTTTAAAATAGAAGGTAAAATAGAAAGATAAGGAGTATAGCGATGAAAATGCGACGAAACTTTCTACTTATCTTATTATCATGCGCGTTATTATTAGGCGCATGCGGAATACAATCCGGGCTGTCCGCCGAGGAAGCCCAGCAAACAGAAGTGGCAAATCTGGTTGCGGAAATGATGACCCAACAAAGCCTGGACAAACAAAAGGAAACCGAAGAACCAGAAAAAACAGAAGAACCAACACCAGAAGCCACTGAAACACCCGTGCCCGAAACACCCACACAAGAAGTTCTTCCCACTGAGCCAGCAGTCTACTCGGTTGGGCCGACGAACTTCCCTGAAGATGTCAATCCATTAACCGGTTTAAAAGTAGCTGACCCCAGCATTCTTAAACGATTGCCGATAATGGTTAAAGTGCCAAACTTCCCAGCCTATGGGCGCCCGCACGGAGGTTTATCGTCAGCGGATATCGTGTTCGAAACCTGGATTGGCGGTGGTTCCAATCGCTTCGCGCCATTGTATTATGGCGAGAACAGCGATTATGTGTGGCCGATTCGCTCCATTCGTATTGTGGACCCTGAAATCGCAAGTCTGTATAACGCGGTGATTGCTTTTTCCGGTGGTGACCCGGTCAAGGTGATGCCTAAGATTTATCGCATTATGGGTGATCGCTTGTTTCCGGAAGGAACCTGTCCGGGCATCTGCGACCGTGGTTCCGGTGATGTAACCCGGCTTTATGCCAATACGGCAGCTATCACGGAGTATTTCCAGAACGCCGGGATTGACCCTGCCACAAGACCAAATCTGGACGGTATGAAATTCAGTGAAGCGGTACCTGCTGGTGGCAAGCCTGCCAGTAAAGTGGAATTCCATTTTAACTACTACAACAAGGGCGATTGGGAATATGACGAAGCCAGTGGGAACTATCTGCGCTGGATTGAAGATGCCTATACCTATGAAATGATACCGCTTGTTGACAGAAATACAGAAGAACAACTGGCATTTTCAAACGTGATTATGCTTTTTGTGGAGCATGTGGAAATTGAAACGCAACTGATTGATATCAAAGTCTGGGGCAACACCGCAGGCAGACGCGCGGTTATCTTTAGGAATGGCCAGGCCTACGAAGCCATTTGGAAAACGAACGATAACGAGTCACCGATATCTTTCTATGACCTGGAAGGTAATCCGTTCCCCTTGAAACCGGGTAAGAGCTGGATAGCGTTAACTGGCTTGAATACTGTTGAAAACATCACGGGAGATTTGTGGCATTACGATTTTAAAATGCCCTAAACGAGATGCGCGCTCTGGTAATCTCTGACATTCACTCAAATCTAGGCGCCTTTGAGGCGGTTTTGGCTGATGCGGGTGAATTTGACCGCGTGATTTGTCTTGGTGATGTGGTTGGCTATGGGCCTGACCCAGAAGAATGTGTCAGCTTGTTACGTGAATTGCCTAATTTAACCTGCATTATGGGTAATCATGACGCGGCAGTATTAGACATCATAAGCACAACTCACTTTAACCATGAAGCGCGCAAGGCTTTGAATTTGCAAAAGAGTCTGATGACGAAAAGCTCGCTTGATTTTCTAAGCGAATTGCCTGAAAAGTTGCTCCTTGATGGGATTACTCTGGCACATGGCAGTCCACGCGATCCCATTTGGGAGTACGTGGACCAGGGTGGCATCGCCTGGGCAGCGTTTGAGTATTTTGAGAGTCAGGGTTCTTTGGTGGGGCATACGCACACGCCAGCGATTTTTATCGAATCAGCAGATTTTAAGGTGCGTTTGCTGAAACCGGAATCTGGCGACCGCTGGATACCGCAAGAACGCTTTATATTGAACCCCGGCGCGGTGGGGCAACCGCGCGACCGTGACCCCAGAGCCGCTTATGTGATTTGGGATCTTGAAGAGAATAGCTTTTTGTTCAAAAGGGTGCCTTATGATGTGTCAGCTGTGGCAAAACGCATCGAAGAACGAGGCATCCCATCAATACAAGCGAGACGCTTGAATTTAGGCAGGTAGCGGGAACTTTTATTCGAGTTTTTTCGTTTAATGCTTAAGGCTAAGGAAGCTTTAAAAAGGAGAAGAGAATGAAGAAGAAAATATTGATTTTTAGTTTGATAGCCCTGTTGCTTTTAGGGGCATGTGCAAAAGCCCCCGCACAAAAATATGAGTATATAACCGAGGATAGCACGGGATACGCGGGAGTTCCTGAATTGCCAAGAGAATCGCTTCTGATGGACGAAGCCTTGGAGGGATACGAGTTAGGGTCATCAACTCAAGAACGACTGGTTATTAAAACTGCAAATATGCGTGTTTCAGTGGTTGACCCGGTAGAGGCGATGTGGTCTGTCAGTCAAATGGCAACTCAGTTGGGTGGATATGTGATTAGTTCGGAGTCATCTAGTTCAGTAAATTCGAGTGGCGAATACAAAACTGCAAGCATATCCATTCGGATTCCTACTCAAAAATTAGATGTAGCGATGGAAAAAATTCGTCAATTGTCAGCTGATGGCAAAGATGGTGTTTTATCAGAATCGACGTCTGGTGAAGATGTTACATCGGATTATGTAGATACCGAGTCTCGCGTGCGCAATCTTGAAGCTGCTGAAGAGCAGTTAATGGTGTTGATGGAAAATACGACTGACCTTGATAAGACCATGAAGGTTTTCAGGGAACTGACCCGCACACGTGAGGAAATCGAGGTGTTGAAAGGGCATATGAAGTATTTGAGAGAATCAGCATCGATGTCTATGATTTCAGTAAACTTTGTGGCAGAAGCTTCAATTAAACCAATTGAAATCGGTGGATGGAAGCCCGGGGTTACTGCGCGTGAGTCGCTGCAAAAGTTGATTGATATCGCGCAAGGCATTGCGGATGTTCTCATTCGCTTTAGTATTGTTTGCTTGCCTTTCCTAATCCCGTTGGGTTTGGGCGCCTTCTTTGTGACAAAAGCGGTTAAGAAACGCCGCGCGAAAAAGCAAGTACAACGAGCGAATTACTATGCCAAGCCGCCTGTGATAGACCCTGTTGAGCCAGAGAAGAAAGATTAAACTTTAGGATATATAGACAGAATCGCGCTGTATTCACGGCGCGATTCTGTTTTAAGGCCTAGTGTTTGGGGGCGAATGGGATTGTAGTTAGCAAGCTTATTACTTAGCATTGTGCAGTAATTAATAATGGCAGAAAGTTTGTGAAAATAAGCAGATAATTACCATCCCTGTTCACCGAGGCGTCTCGCCGTGGTCAATATAGGCTGGTGAATCTAAAATTTTGATATGCAATTGCTTAGCAACAGCATTAAAAAATCCACTTATAAGATGTTTTTTGCGTCGGCGAAGACGCCTCCGTGAACGTAATATTCTTGATTGAAAATATGCTAATAAATATACAACGCGTATAACTACGAATCGAATTAGGCTATTTCATCACCAAGAACGGTGTTGAGTTCAGCTTTGCTTATCGCGCCGTCGCGCAGGATTAATGGTGGCGTTTGGGTGCAATCCACAATCGTACTGGCTGTGGTGGAAGTGAGGATGTCATCATCTATAAAAAGGTCCAGGTGGCCGGCAAGTTCGGCAAGTATTTCAGCCGGGTCGGCATGATTAGCATGTTCGGAAAGATTCGCACTGGTCACCGCGAGCGGGCCTGACTTGCCAAGCAATTCCAGCGCGAAGGGATGGTTGGGCATACGCAGGGCGATGCCATCCAGGGTGCTTAAATGCTGAAATTTACCTTCTTTTTTGGGCAAGATAAGCGTTAATTTGCCTGGCCAAAAGTGCTTGATTAGTTTTTGCGCATTTGGGGGTATCTCGTGTGTGATTTCAGTCAGCTGGGTGGTGTCAGCTATCAAAACGGGCAAGGCTTTCGCGCGACTGCGGTGTTTGGTGGCGTAAATCTTGTCTAATGCGCGTTTTGAATTAGGCAGACAAGCCAAACCGTAAAGTGTATCGGTAGGGAAAACAATTAGCCCTTCAGCATTCAGGACTTCAAGGGCACGCTGAATGGCTTTAGGGTCATGGCTGGACAATCGCTCAGGCTGGTTCACTTGGGTACCTCAATGCGAATCAGGCGATTATATTCAGCTAAATCCTTAAGCAAATCCACATTTGCCTTTGGGTAGCTTGTTTTTGCCAGGTCCATGGCTGGCTCACCGGTGCTGGCTTCAATTTCAAGCAGAATAAGCCCAGGCGTTTTGAGCACAGCGTGTGATTGTTCAAGCAAGCGCCGAATGAACGCGAGACCATCTTGCCCGCCATCAAGCGCGTTAACTGGCTCCCAGGCACTTACACTAAGTTCGGCGAGTGTCGCGCTGGGGATGTATGGCAGGTTAGCACAAATTAAATCTGCTTGCCCTGTAAAGTTTGCCAGCAGGTCAGATTGCTGAAACGCGATGCGGTCTTGCAAACCATGTAGTTGCGCGTTTTCTTTGGCAAGATTTAGGGCATCTTCGGAGATGTCCAGGGCGGTGATGGTTAGGGCAGGGTGATTTTTGGCCAGGCTTATCGCGATACAAGCGGAACCGGTGCCGACATCAAGCGCGTGGCTGGCCAAAGGGTTTGCGCGTAGCCATAGCGAAGCTTCATCAACCAGGCGTTCTGTTTCAGGGCGTGGGATGAGTACAGACGGGCTGACTTTAAAATCGAGCCCGTAAAAACTTTGCTTGCCGGTGATGTAGGGAAGGGGCTCGCCTTGTGCTAAACGCTTTGTAAGGGCGAAAAACTCTGTTTTTTGGCGCTCGCCAAGCGTTTCGTTCCCATGGGCTATAATCCAGGTTTTTGGTCGATTTAAGACATGTGCCATCAGGATAATGGCACTATGCTGGGGGTTATCCAAAAGACTGAGTTCAGCTTGCGCTTCCAGCAGGCAGTCACGAATGCTAATCTGTAGCATCGGTTTCAAAACTTGCCAATCGCTCGGCTTCTTCAACATGTTGCAGTTCTTCGATAAAATCGTCCAGGTCGTAACCATCCATGACGGCCTGAATGTTAAAGGAACTTTGATTGATGCGGTGGTCGGTGACGCGCGATTGAGGATAATTATAGGTGCGAATCTTTTCGCTGCGTTCGCCGGTGCCAATTTGCGAGCGACGGGTAGCGTCAAGTTCGGATTGCCGCTTTTGCTCTTCAAGTTCGTAAAGCCGGGCTTTGAGCACGCTCATCGCGCGGGTTTTGTTTTGCAGTTGTGAGCGTTCGTCCTGACAGGCAACAACGATACCGGTGGGTATGTGGTGGATGCGCACGGCAGTCATGTTCTTCTGAACGTTTTGGCCACCCGCGCCGGCTGATTTGTAGACATCGATTTCAATGTCTGAATCAGGAATTTCAATTTCAAAGTCATCGACTTCGGCCAACACGGCAACGGTAACAGTGGAAGTATGAATACGCCCCTGGGATTCGGTTTCGGGCACGCGTTGAACACGGTGGACGCCCGATTCGAACTTTAAACGCGAAAAAGCGCCTTTGCCTTTTACGGTGAAGGTCACTTCTTTAAAACCGCCGATGCCAGTTTCGTTGGAAGAAATTATCTCAGTTTTATAACCGTGGATGTCAGCGTATTTTAGATACATACGTAACAAATCTGCCACGAAGAGTCCGGCTTCGTCTCCACCGGTGCCGGCGCGAATTTCAACGATGACGTTGCGGTTGTCGCGCGGGTCTTTGGGCACGAGCATGGCGCGGAGTTTATCTTCCATTTCGTCGCGGTGCTCTTGGAGTTCATCAAGCTCCAGGCGGGCAAGGTCGAGTAATTCGCCTTCGGCGATCTCAATGAGTTCTTTGGTCTCATCAATTTTGTTTATAGTTTCAAGATAATCCCGGGCAGCTACCGCGACATCTTCAAGGTCAGCACGCTCTTTGGAAAGTTCAACAGCCAGTTGATAATCTTCGCCAACTTGTGCTAATTGTGCTTCAATGTCGTTATAGCGGTCGAGTATTGCGTTTAATTTTTCTAACATATTCTTAGTGCCTTTACAATTTTCAGCCCGATTATACCATTTGGAGAGATGTATTACTATAAACCTTTCGTATTTTTTGCCATTCCGTGTATAATCAGCCGTCGGAGAAAGTTTAGGATGCAACTATATTTTATTAGACACGCTCAATCAACGAATAACGCACGCTGGGAAAGTGGTGAGTTTACCGATAACCCGCGTGTGGCTGACCCGCCATTAACGGACAAGGGTATTTTGCAATCCCAACTGGTGGCGCAGGAACTGAGCAAACACAACCCTGGTATAAAAACTCACTTTTTGGACCAGCAAAACCGAAGTGGGTATGGAATCACTCATGTCTATTGCAGTTTGATGGAACGCGCCATTCAGACTGGCAGTATTATTGCCCGGCATTTGGACGTACCACTCATCGCGCTGCCTGACTGTCATGAAGTAGGTGGCATTTACCTGGAAAGAATAGTGGGCGATAAGCCCGTGATAAGCATGGAGTATGGACTGAACGCGAGTTATATTCAGGCGACATATCCCTTTTTACGCCTTGAGCATCATATCCATGAAAAGGGTTGGTGGCCGGGTGGCAAGGAAGACCGCGAACTCGTTGCCGAAAGAGCCACGCGGGTGATTGACTTTATTCGTCATCGCCATGGCGAAACAGACGACCGTGTGGCGCTTATTACGCATGGTGGCTTTTTTAACTATCTGTTTCGGGCACTTTGTCGCTGTGAGATGAACTTTGCCGCTGACCAACGCTACCCGTATCGGTTTATGTACAATAATTGCGGTATTAGTCGTTTTGATATGCCCGATGAGATGGCGCAGTTCATCTATCATAACAAAACCGACTTTTTACCCGACGAATTGATTACGTAATCTGTAAAGCTTGGTAGAATAGCAACAGCTATGCACCGTTAACCTAGAAAGCATAGACTAAAAGAGGAATATCTTGCCAATAATTTTCAATATCATATTTATCTTCATCCTTTTCGGGTTGAATGCCGTTTTTGCGATGTATGAAATCGCTATGGTATCCGCACGTAAAGTCAGACTGGAGCAACGCGTTGCTGAAGGTAAAAAAGGCGCAGCCTACGCTTTGGAATTACTCAAAGATCCTAATCAGGAATATCTTTCCGCAATTCAAATTATGATCACCATGATTGATACCCTGGCTGGTGGTATCGGTGGTGCTGTTATCTCGCAACCTTTGGCGGAGATTATGAAGCAAGTCACATGGCTGGCACCTATCGCGGAAACGTTTGCGCTTTTAATTGTGGTCATTCTGATTACCTATTTTTCGATTGTGCTTGGAGAGTTAATTCCCAAAAGAATTGCTGTCAGTGAGCCCGAAAATGTGGTCACAGCACTTTCCCCGATGGTCAGGACCCTAACGCGAATCTTAAAACCTTTAACACGATTGTTAAGTGGTTCCACTAACATCGGTCTGCGTGTCTTGCGCATTGAACTCAGCCCAGAACCATCCATTACTGAAGAAGATGTGAAAGGCTTTATTGAAGAAGGTCGCCAGACTGGCGTCTTTGACCAGGCTGAACAAGAGATGGTGGATGGCGTGTTTCGTCTTACAGAACGGCGGATTGACGCCCTGATGACGCCCCATACCGAACTGGACTGGATTAATATCGAGGATGAGCAAGCGGAAATTATTCATGATATCAAGTCTAGTCCTTATTCGCGTATGCCGGTAGCTGAGGGCGATTTGGACCGCACTATCGGCATGTTGCACATTAAGGATTTAGTGGGTGTGGATATTTACGCGCCTGATTTTTCGGTTACCAACCATATCCGCGAGGCGCTGTTTTTGCCAGGCAATATGCAGGCGATAAAGGCGTTTGAAACGTTCCGAGAGAAAGCGGTGCATCAGGCTTTGGTTATGGACGAATTCGGTGGCGTTTTGGGCCTGGTTACCTTATATGATGTACTTGAATCGATTGTGGGCGCCATTCCCCTAAATGAGTTTGACCTTAACCAGGAAGTGGTTTTACGTCCTGATGGTTCGTGGTCGTTTGATGGCCTTTTGCCGATTGACGTCCTAAAGGACTTACTTAAGGTGGAACAGTTCCCTGAAGAAGATACTGCCGACTTCCAAACATTGAGTGGCTTTATTATGAACCAGCTTGGGCATATCCCAAAAGTTGGGCAGAGTTTTGTTTGGGAACAGTTCTCGTTTGAGGTTTTAGATATGGACGGATTTAGAGTCGACCGGGTTTTGGTCAAAGATCATTCTACCGAGATTAATGAAACGATAAACGAAGAAAGCGAAACCTAATTACTGGACCATCGTGTAAACGAAGCGTGGGGCAAAAGATGCCCTGCGCTTTTTTCTTTAAGGCAAATGACGCCACTGCTTATTGTTCCCCGACCTGGTTTTAGAGTATCCACGATTGCCTGGGTTGTGGTGAAGTGAATGCAACTGGGCGCGGTAATTAAGATGAACTGCGGATTCGGGTCGAGAATATCTTTGATGGCGAGAATCAGGTCTGGTAGCTGCTTGAGAAAATCAGTGTAACGCGATTCTTCTTCATTTTCCATTCGTGGGAATTGCAGGATTAGCGCGTTGTAGTTTTTTTCGCGCCGGGCTTCGCGCTTGATGAACTTAAGGGGCTCTTCCTGAATGTATCGGATGGGGGCGTCTTTCATGCTGGAAAGCTTTTGGTTTGCCATCGCCCAGCCGATGCCATGTTTTGAGCTGTCCACATGGGTCACGTCCGCGCCAGCATGGGTGGCGACGAGATTCATCAAGCCCGTGTAGGCCCACAAATGGAGCACTTTGACGGGATTTTGGACTTTTTTAATCGTGTCCTGGAGCCATAGCCAGTGCTTAGTTTCTTCCGGAAAAATGCCGATGTGTTGTGAGGCACCCAGTTGTGTCTGGAAACGTAGCATTTCCCAGCGCAGGGGCCAGGATTTTTGCGCGTTGTCTTTGTAAAGCCATTTGCCCCCGAAATTGTGGAGGTCAGCCTGAAACCGGGCATGGTTTTCCTGCCAAAGTTCGGGCGTGGATTTTGGCCAAAAAGCCTGCGCGTAGGGACGGACGAGTACCATTTTGCCGAATCTTTCCAGGATTTTGCCATCGCCAGAGTCGAGAAGTTCATGTTCATGCCAGGCAGTAGCGGTTTCAAAATAGTGTGGTTGGATGTTTTGTTTCATAGCAACTCACTTTATAAAAAGGCTGTATATTAGTGGAACGAGGAAATGGACCATCAGGCCCAATGCGCCACTTCGGAAGAAGGCAACGCGCAAAAGGTCATTTTCGAAAAGAGGCTTTTCTTTGGCGCGGAAACGTTCAAGTGTTTGGGGAACGACCATAATGGCCATTAATATCAATGACAAACCCGTAACCCAGTAAGGGAGCAATTCAAAGATAATGAACAGCATGATACCAATGATACTGGCAAGTGAAAGGCAAATCGCGGAGATGATATTCAGGCGTCGTAAGGTACGGGCACTTTTACCTTGCCTGGCTTGGTCAATCAGGCTGATGTAAAGCATAATCAATACAACGAAAGCAATGGCAAGCATCGAAAACTGATTTAGTTCATCTGCAAGACCAAGACTGCCCAGCAGGCAGAAGAAAGCGTTTACAAGCCAGTTGTAGGGGCTTGTTTTCAGATGAAATATTTTCTGCAAACCCAGTTTGCGCCAGTTCAGGATAAAAATGATAGCTAAGAGCGCCAAGCCAGTGATAAGCGTTTTGGTGCCTGGTATGGCATAAAGCGTAATCGTGATGCCGACAAGTACCAGCAATAATAACTTCGCGGTGTTGAGTTTAATAATACCCGCCGCGATAGGGTTTTGCATGTCATCGGCTTGTATGCTGATATCTTGTGGGGCGTACTGCCAGTCGCGGAACAAAAATAAAATCCAGGAACTAAAAATGTTTGCCAGGATTATACAGAGCATCTTCCAATTTGGTGTTACCTGGCTGGCTGCAACACCGAGCAGGCTGGCAAAGAGCGTCACCGCCAGGCCAGTCTTTAAACGCAATAGTTTCATGCAGGCAGGAAAAATCTTTTTCATGGCTTGTTAAAAAGTATACCAAATGCGCGTAATAGTCGGGTGGAACAATTTGAAAAATACCAATTCTTCCCTAACATGGCTAAATTTTGTTATCATAAATGAAGTAATTTTTGGAGAAACGGAGTAAGCATGAATTTTGATAAAAATATTGACCGAAGACAGACTGAAAGCCTGAAATGGCGTCGCTGGGACCCGGACATTTTGGCGATGTGGGTGGCGGACACCGATTTTGAAGTGCCACAGGAAGTTATGGATGCTATCCACGCCCGGGTTGACCATGGCATTTTGGGCTATGGTTTCGCGCCCGATGGCTTGACCGATGTGGTTACCAGCCGACTGGCACGATTGTACAACTGGCAAGTAAGTAATGAGCAGGTGCAATATGTGCCAGGTATCGTGACCGGATTCAACGTGGCTGTGCGTGGTTTTTGTAAGCCGGGTGAAGAGGTTATTTATCAGGTGCCTGCTTATCCGCCCTTTATTCGCGCGCCACGTGGCGCGGGCATGCAGGGTGTGCAAAATGCCATGGTTCTCGGTGAAAGTGGTCAGTACGAAGTTGACTTTGAGCTTTTTGAGCGTCAAATAATCGATAACAAGGTGCGGGTCTTTATTCTGTGCAATCCACACAACCCAACCGGCCGTGTGTATCGCCGTGATGAGCTGGAAAAGTTTGCTGAGATTTGCTTGCGTCATGACGTTATCATCGTATCCGATGAAATCCATTGTGATATCTTGTATGACGATCGGAAGCATATTCCCATTGCTGGCTTGAGCAAAGAAATCTCGGACGTAACCATCACTTTGCAAGCACCCAGCAAGACTTATAATATTGCTGGTTTGCACACTTCGGTGGCGATCATTCAGAATGAAGAACTGCGTCAGCGCTATAACGCGAGCAAGGCTGGGCTTGTTGGTACCCCGTGCATTTTAGGAATGTACGCAGCCAAAGCGGCTTATGAACATGGCGATGCCTGGTTGCAGGCGCAGTTGGCATACTTGCAGGCCAACCGGGATTTGATTGATGAAGCCTTGCAGACCGATTTGAAGCCAATTAAGTGGGCCAAGCCTGAAGCGACTTTCCTGGCCTGGCTTGATTGTCGCGATTTGGGTGTTGAGGGGTCAATGCAGGAGTTCTTCCTTGACCGCGCGAAAGTTGGTTTTAACGATGGCCCTGAGTTTGGCGAAGTTGGACAGGGCTTTGTGCGTCTGAACTTTGGAACCACGCGTGCCAATATCCAGCTGGCCATTGAAAAGATGAAAGCTGCGATTGAGAGTCTTTAGTTAAAGAACTTAATTAAACTTATGCTTGAACAGAAAAGATTAAACAAAAACGAGCCGGGAAACCGGCTCGTTTTATGAACCTAATGATTAATCATTAATGGGGACAACGTTGGCGGCTTGCTTGCCCTTGCTGCCTTCTTCAATGCTGAATTCGACTTTCTGGCCTTCATTGAGGCGTCGGTAGCCATCCATTTGGATTGCCGAGAAATGAACGAAAATATCTTCGCCATCTTCCCGGCCAATAAAGCCGTAACCTTTTGGTGCGCTGAACCACTTAATCGTACCAATACTGCGTTCTGACATTCTAAATAAACTCAACTTTCTTTCAATGATTGTTTTCTTGCTTTTGCAAGTCCGATAAATTTATCATTGACCTGCGGAAACGTCAAGCACTTAAAAGGCTGCTGTTTAAAAAACGTGTCGTGAAATTAATGTATGTGCTGATAAGTTTTGCGCTGTAAAGGAACTACAGTGCGCTTTGATTATCAAAATACATCAAGTAAATAATGTTTTAACTAAACAACAAAATATTGTGGAGGTATGAAAAATTATAGCTATCTTATTAATTATTTGCAGTTTCGTTTGGATAAACTCTGAACCCTGTCAGATTAGCTGTATTTGATTGCAAGCAAGCGTAAGAGAGAATATATATCAGGCAGAAAATTATGAGAATCTTCCGTTTAAAAAAGAGGCTACCAACAGACAGCCTCTTTTTCTCAGATTTAGTCAAATAGTTTTAATTCAGGATTAGTGGCAGATAGAGATAATCGACGGTGACAGCGTCGGTACCAACCTTTAAACGCTCATTGGTATCATACACGGCCGAGGCATCACTTGCACGTCCGCCAATAACATAGAAGTATCCATCGCTGGCTATGTCACCTTCCATGTAAACGCGTGCTTGGTTTAAAAAGGGGATGGTTGGTGAATCTGTCCAGGTATCCGATATAGGATCATAATAAGCAGCATGGTTTAGGGCGCCCCACTCGGCATCGCGTCTTCCTGCTGCCAGCCACATAGTGTTTGCATTACTGCCATCAGCCATGTATGACCAACGGGTGTATGCACCGTCACCGTCCGGCAATGGTGCAATAAAACTCCACGCGGTACCATCAAACTTTTCTGCAGTCATGTCGGGGGTAAACCCAGGGTACGAAACACCACCAGCCACGTAAATCGTGCCATTAATGGCTGCAGCTGAGAAGCTCGTGCGAGATTTTAGCATAGGAATGCTTTCTGACCAGGTTTGTGTGATGGTATCTAATTTCCAGACTCGGTTTGTACTTGCGTTACCCTCAAGCCCACCTAACACATACAGGTCTGTACCGATTGCGACTACCTGATACTGTTGTCTAGCTATATAACCACCATTGGCTGGAATAGTTGTCCAGGAATCAGCAGCAATATCATAAACATAAGTGTTACTGTCATCTCCGCCACCGGGAATGTAGATTTTGTCGTTAATGACAGCCCCATCAATGGAATCGAGTGCTACAGGCATTGGAGACATGGTTTGCCAGGTGTTATTTACGGTATTGTAACGGAAATTAGTTGAGGTTGGTGTATTTCCTATCGCATCACTGGTACCGCCAATTACATAAACATAGTTTCCATTGGCGATGACGGCATTAAACACACGTCCTTCGGGCATTGGTGCCATGGTTTCCCAGGCACCACCAATATCGGCAGGCTTAATACCCCCGGAAGCTTCGCCAATCACAGCTGTTCCAGACGCGATACCGGTCTCGCTGGTGATCTTTTGGGCTGATGGTGCTGCCAGAGCCGCGCCTGTTAAGACTTGCAAGAGTACAAATACTGCAAAAACAATCCAAAACTTAGTTTTCTTCATTGTGACTTTTCCTCCTTAGAGATTAAAAAAATTATTGCTATCAAAGAACTATTATAGCACTATCATTGATAACATGAGAAAATTAATTATTGAGTTTGCTCTTGAACAGGTATTTGGTGCTTCATAAAGCAGATTTCATATTGCCTGAAAGGTATAATAAGGGCATGAAAATGAATTCCACTTCTGCTGTTGAAGAAAGTTATAACAATTCCACATACCTTCGCGAAGAGCAATACCAAAGTGCGGATAATCTAAACGCGCGAATTGAGATTCACAGGCGTTTTAGCACTGCTAAAAAGGAATGGAACGATTTCATTTTTGAACATATCCCCTTTACGCAAGCCAACTTTAAAGGGCTGGCACTGGGTTGTGGCAACGCAACGCAATGGCGTGAAAATCAATCCCGTTTTCCGCGAGATACGCGCATGGTTTTGAGTGAGTTTTCCTATGGCATGTTGCAGGAGCCCAGATTTGCCTTCGCGGAAGATGAGCGATTCCAACTTTGCACGATGGATGCCCAGCACATCAGTTTTGCGTCAAATAGTTTTGATTTTGTCAGTGCAAATCACATGCTTTATCATGTGCCGGATATCGCGCTGGCACTGTCTGAAGTCCGGCGCGTGCTAAAAGCGGATGGCAGTTTTATGGCAGCTACCAATGGTGAGCATCACATGACCGAACTCGACCAGCTTTTGGAATCTTTTAACCCGGTATATCAGGGCGAGCACGCTATGTCCAGCCGGTTTACTTTGCAAAACGGAGAAAATCAGCTTTTTGAGTTTTTCGACGAAGTGGCGTTGCACCCTTACCAAAGTGACTTGTGGGTGACGGACGCTGGCTTGCTATGCGACTATGCCTGGTCGACGCCAAAGGTGCAGTTGCTTTTCAGACCTGAACAAAAAGAAAGCCTGCGTCAGTTCTTCGAGGCCAGGATTCAAGCTGATGGTGGAATCTTTATCGGGAAAGATACCGGATTGTTTATCGCGCGTAAGCCACGAAAATAACCACAATTGCTACCACCGCGCAATAAGCCGCGAAGGGTAAAAGCGATTTTTCCTTTAGATAGCCAATGAACCATTTGATGGCAAAATAACCTACAACGCCGGCAATTACAAAGCCCAAAAGCAACACAGGCAAAAACTCTAAAACGCCATCCATTTTGATGAGCTTCAGCACACTGAGCAAACCCGCGGCTAACATGATAGGGACAGACATTAAAAAAGAAAAACGGGCAGCGGCCTGGCGTTTAAAGCCCTGTGTAAGCCCTCCGGTAATAGTCGACCCTGAACGCGATACGCCGGGGAATATGGATAATGCCTGAAAGAAACCGATGATGAGCGAATCTTTGACGGTCATGGTTTCAAGATCGCGTGTCTTTTTAGACCAAAGTTCGCTGACCGTGAGCAAAACGCCTGTTCCGAATAGAAATACCGCTGTCCAAACGGGGCTGTCGAACAAAGCTTCGACCTGGTCCTGGAGCAACAGTCCAATCAAGCCAGCGGGAATCGTTGCCAGGATGATATACCAAGCCAGGCGACTTTCGGCACTCTGGAATGGTTTGCGGTCTTTTATGCCGGCAAAAAAGGCTTTGAGAATGTCCAACAAATCCTGGCGGAAGTAGACAAAAACAGCCACTAAAGTGCCTAACTGCACCAGCACGTCAAACAGGAAAGCTTTTTGTGGGTCAAGGTTCCAGTTGAGCAGAAAGGGAACCAGAACCAAATGTCCGGAGCTTGAAACAGGCAGAAACTCGGTGAGTCCCTGAACGATACCTAAGATGATAGCTTGAAAATAGCTCATAGCACCTCTGGAACACGCGAAAGGTTTAGTTTTGCCAGGGCTTCGGCGGCGAAGTCGTCCAAATACCCGCCGATGATAGCCTGGCGCAAATCACGTGTCAATTGCACTAAAGTGTGCAGGTTGTGAATAGAGAGCAAGGTTGATGCCAGAATTTCTTTGGCGACCAGCAAATGGCGGATATAAGCGCGGGAGAAGTTTTGGCAGGTGTAACAGGCGCAGTCGGGGTCAATGGCCAGTGGGTCGCGCGCGTAGATGACGCCTTTCATGTTGAGCCGGCCGGTCTTAGTCATGGCAGCACCATGGCGTGCCAGGCGTGTGGGGTGCACGCAATCAAAAATGTCAACACCACGCAAAACGCCTTCAATCAGGTCTTCCTGAGTACCGACGCCCATCAGATAGCGGGGTTTATCAGCGGGTAGAATCGCGTTGACGTACTCGATGGTGCGGTACATGTCTTCTTTGCTTTCGCCAACTGAAAGACCGCCTATGGCGTGGCCAGGGAAACCCATGCTGGAAATTGTTCGCGCGGATTCTTCGCGCAAATCCCTAAAGATGCCGCCTTGCACGATGCCAAACAGGGCCTGATCGGGACGTTTTTTGGCGCTTAGGCAACGTTCCGCCCAAACGTGGGTGCGCTGCATGGCTTCTTTCGCGTAGTCGAAGTCCAGGGGTTTGGCACATTCATCAAAGGCCATGATGATGTCCGCGCCGAGTTTTTCCTGAATGTCAATCGAGATTTCCGGGCTTAAACGTTTTTCGGAGCCGTCGATGTGTGAGCGAAAGGTAACGCCATCATCGTCAATTTTGCGCGTACTTGCCAGCGAAAAGACCTGAAAGCCACCTGAGTCGGTCAAGATGGGCCCATCCCAGTTCATAAAGACGTGCAAGCCGCCCAGTTCCGCGACGATGTCTTCACCCGGGCGCAAAAAGAGGTGATAGGTGTTGGCGAGCACGAGTTCGGGATTAATCTCGCTCAATTGAGCGGGTGTGATTGCCTTGACGGTGGCTTGGGTGCCGACCGGCGCGAAAAGCGGCGTTTGCAGGGTGCCATGGGGCGTGCTAAACTCGCCAGCACGGGCACGGTTATCTGTCGCGAGAGTTTTCCAGCTAAACGTTGATTTCATTTCAGTATGTGGCGCCTTCGTTTGTGTCTCGGACTTATTCTATCTTAATTTGGCAGTAAACGGGAAATGGTGAAAGTTGACTGAGCTTTGCGCATCAACTTTAGAACAAGGTATAATTTGCGCGTTATGGAAGAGTCTAGAAACAATTATGTACGCGCTGAATTTCATTGCCACACCGTCTATTCGCCGGATAGCTTGGTGAAGGTAAGAGACCTTCTCGACGCTTGTGCTGTGAAAGGCGTCACGAAGTTGGCGATTACAGACCATGGCGCGATGGGCGGCGCGTTTGAAGCGAAAGCTTTGGCGCCTGAGCGAATCGTCCTGGCAGAAGAAATTCAAACCACGGAAGGCGAATTGCTGGCTTATTTTATGACTGAGCCCATCCCACAGTATTTGCCGGTGATGGAGGTCATTGAACGCTTAAAGGCGCAAGGCGCGTATATCAGCATCGCGCATCCTTATGACCCCTATCGTGGCAGCCACTGGGAAGATGAAACGCTTGAGGCTATCGCTCCTTTGGTGGATGGTGTGGAAGTGTTCAACGCGCGTTGTATCAGGCAAAGCTTTAATGACAAAGCTTATGCTTTTGCAAAAGCATATGACTTACAGGCTTTGGTAGGATCAGACGCGCACAGTTTGCATGAACTCGGCAAAGCGACCTTGACCATGCCCGACTTTAACAGCCCGGAAGAACTGCGGGAATCTTTGAAACAAGCAGAGTTCTCCGGCGAACTTTCGGGAGCCTGGGTGCGGGTTCTGTCAACGTACGCGAAATTTGCCAAGAAACTGTTTTAATCCCGAACACTCATTAAAACAAAAGCGCCATCATTTTGATGGCGTTTTGAGTTAATCATTTCAGTCAATTATGCTATGCCAAAACGTTGCAAGATGTCAACAATCAGGAAAATAGCCAGCGCGATGTAAATGAGTGCCAAGCCAAGTTTGACCGCGGCGGCGTGCTTTTTGAAAAAGGCCGTGAGTTGTTTGGAGGTTGTGCCAAAGTAAGCCAGCACGAACACGACCACCAAGGGGATGATGAACATCAGGTTATATAGTCCAAGCCACAAAATACCCTGACCACGCATACTATCCATGCTAATCATTGAGGTAATCATGGGCAGGTACATTTGACCGGTGCAGGCAAATTCGAGCAGGGAAATTAACAAACCGGTTACGAAAGCCCCCCAGTAATATCTTGTTACCCTTGAACCTTCGCGGATGGTTTTGTTGATGCGCTTGCGGATGCCTTCGGGCAGGTTGAGCGCCATGTCAGCGGTATCGCCGGCGCGGGCTTTGAAAAAGTCCTTAATGCTAAGATACGCAAACGCGAGACACAAAACAGCGGTGATGATGTTGATAATCAGTCCGATGGGCTTGACGACAGCGGTGAGTTTTTCGAGCACTTTGTAGAAACCGATGCCAACGAAAAAATAAGCCAGAAATACACCCAGGGTAAACATGCCACCGGTGATTAATATCTCCCTGCCTTTACGGTTACTGATGGTGAGATATGAAACAAAGAAAATAATCGTGGCGAACGCGCAGGGATTTAAACCATCAATGAGCCCGGCCAAAAGCAGTCCCAGTTTGCCAAGGCCCTTGAATTTTTCAATCAGTTTACTTTGCCCTTCAGAAGGGTTATAATCGTTCCAGAACCGTGGCGAACCTTCGTGGCGCATGGCTTCAAGAGCGGGTTCCATCGTTTCCAGTTTGATTTCAGCGTTGCCTATCCAGGCATGGTCACCGATGAATACAGCCGGCGCGCCAAAGTTGGGGTCAATGTTGGCATGTTCTGCCATCCACAGTGCCAGCGCGGCAGTTTCGGCGTGATTAAATTTTTCTATTTCGAGATTGAACTTTTTACTGAGTTGAGCAATTTCAATTTCAGCAAAACCACAGTTATCGCAGCCAGCGGTGAAAAAGTAGGCCATGTAAATGGGTGGATCAAAAGCGCAAGCGCCGATATTCTCCTCGGAGCATAATTCCGGATTGTCTGATTCGCTTTGGCGTGGGTCAGAGCTAATTAATTCTGTTGGGTCTAAACCTGGAATGACCGGAAAATCAAGATGAGTGCCAGTAATCGCGCCCTGAATTAAAGTTTTTAGTTGGGTTTCGTGTTGATTAACGCCTACCAAAATGGTGTCGCCCAAAATGCTGACGGGCAAGCCCTGGCTGTGATCAAAAGTGAAATGTTTTTCGATTTGTTTCCAGGCCGAAAAGTTGTCATCAATATTGTAAAATTGCCAGTCAATCTGCCAGGGATATTCTTCCAGCATGGGGTAGATGATGGTTTCAAGCACATGCTTGCAGTTGCCACATTCATCGCGGTAGAAGAACCAGCCTTTGGCTAGAGCATCGCTGCGGTCGGGTGTGGGCGCGATGCCCGGTCCGACGTCTTGCTGGGGCAGGTGAGCCTGGGCAAGCTGGGGCGTGAGCGTCACAAAGAAAGCGATTAAAGCAATCAACAAGGAATAAGTAAAAGCACGGTTTTTAAAATCTCGCATAAGAAAATCCTATGGTGTGTTTATGTGATATCTTCCAAACGATTATTCTAACACGCTTTTATAAACGGCAAATAAAAACCAGCTAATTGCGCTGGGGACATATGATTAATAATTTGCTGTATCAGTAGGGTGAAAGTTTAGGCGATTTCCACTTTCTCCAGTGGGAAGGTTTTGTTTTCGTCGAGCAGTTGGTAAAGTCCGGCGATTTGTTCTTGTGACAAACCGGGCATGACCATGCGTAGCTGGAAGGTGCCATCACTAAAGGTGTGATTAACGGTGCGCAAAATGTTCACCTGAGATTCAGATATCAGTTTGGCGATGTCAGCCAGGATTCCCGGTCGGTTAATCTTCCCCGAGCCGGTAACAAGCAAAGATGTCCAGCGGGGGCTGGTGCTGCCGATGCCTACCAAATCGAGCGTGTCTTCGAATTCGCGCAGGAGAATTGAGCCTTCGCCGATGGCAGCGTAAAGGTCATCTACATTCGCGCAAGCCAGCATGCCCAAAAGGGTCGTGATTCGACCGGGTTCCAGGGCGGTGATATCTTCCAGGTCCAGGATGCCCCTTTCAGCGAGCACGGCATGACTCATCGCCTTGCCTTTTTTGCTGGCTTCTTTCAGGGTTACGCGCGCCAAAACCACGCGCAGTCTGCGGGCGGTGCTGGCGCTGCAATGGTTCAGCCATTCCGGTTCGGGCACTTTGGCAGTCGCGCCGGTAATCACTTCCACCACATCGCCGGGGTTGAGCCGGTCATAAATGTGGCGTTCTTCGCCGTTCACAACCACTTTTTTGATTTTATCCAGATAAAACTCCTGAATGGCGGCAACACCATCCAGCACGGTGGCAGGTTCCTGCAGGAAGCGCGTACCCCCGAAAGGCGTCAGGATTTGCACCGGGCTATATTTGCTGATGTCTTTGTTGTTGTTGATGCAATAAACCACGCCCCAGGTGTTTTCGCCTTCCATTTCTTCGGTGGCGATGGCGACTTCAATGGCGCCGGAGCCGGGCAGATAGCTGGTTACCTGCAGGGCGCGATAGCCGTTCTGCGGGGCGGCGATGTAGTCATCAAAGCGGTCCTGGTCGAGCAGTTTGCTAAAGTATTTGTTCACCCGTCCCAGCAGCTGATAACAAGCGGCTTCGCTGGGTTCTTTTAGAATCATGCGGAAGCTAATCAGGTCGTTTAGCGCGGAAAAATCCTGCAAGGATGTTTTGCGGGCGCGCGCCATGCGCTGGAGTTTATCCCAGCTTTGCCAGTAACCGTTCACCGTAAAGCGCACTTCACCTTCAAGCCCTTCGGCGGTCATCAGGTTGGCAAGTTCTGAAAGGTAGTAACGGATAAAGTTGGTGTTCAGGCGCGGGTCGGCGTCAATTCTGTCTTTTACGCGCTGGTAGGAGTCTGGTTCCGCGAAAGGAAACGACATGTCTTCAATCCAGCGTCGCCAGCTGTAGCAGTTCAAAATGCCCGCCAGTTTGCCATAAGCGCGGATGGCTTCGGTCGCCTTCTGCCATTGCTTGCTGGGTGACTGGTACTGCAGGGTCATCAGGTTGTGGCTTTTATCGGCAAGTTTTACCAGAAAGACGGCAGGGTCGCGGAACATGGCGATTTTGCGCAAGGTGGCAATTTCGCGCGAAGACCCGTCGCGCGGGCTACTCATTTTGGTCAGTCCGTCGATGATGTGGCTTACTTTTTCACCAAGTTCGCCGGGGAAGAGCGCCTTGATTTCTTCAAAACTTTCGCCGGTGTCTTCAACAGCGTCGTGAAGCAGCGCGGCGATGGTCCAGCTTTCGATGCCCACCAGCTTGTCAATAAACGAAGCGACCCACGCGCAGTGGGTCTCAAAATAAGGTTCGCCAGACAGGCGCAGCTGGCCAGCGTGCGCGTTTTTGCCCCAGTCCCAGGCCTTTTGGATGTTGGGTGTGCGGGGCACAAAATTGCACGCGTCCAGTTCATTATCCATCCGCGGACGGAGTTCGCTGACATTTGCAATCGTGACCATATCTGCACCTTAAAGTTTGAAAAGAAGTATAGCTTAAAAAGCGTAAAATTCCTAATATTGCTTGAATTTAAGCCATACTAATTTTGTTCAAGCATATTAATTCCTAAACAAACCCTTTTCAGACTTAACGGTAAAAAACGATATTTGTTTCTTCTTGATATTTTTTATCCGACACTGTTTTTATATTAAGGTATGATTAAGGTATGGACGAACGAGTAAAACGCCTGGTGCCTTTGGCACCAGTGGAAACCGAAATACGCGTGGTGAATTCGCGCTTTATTGCCAGTTTATCGCCGGCTAACAGTGTTGAAGAAGCGCGGGAGTTTGTGGCAGAGACCAAAAAGCGCTTTCCGGATGCCACGCATCATGTGCCGGCTTTTGTCATCGGGCATGGGCAGAGCATCATCACGCATTGCACGGATGATGGCGAGCCATCGGGCACGGCTGGCAGACCGGCTTTAGCCGTTTTGCAGGGCAGCGGGTTGGGCAATGTGGTGGTGGTGGTAACGCGTTATTTCGGGGGCACCAAGCTGGGCACGGGTGGCCTGGTGAAAGCTTATGGGGAGTCGGTCAAGGCAGTTTTGGAGCATGTTCAGCTGGCTGACCTGGTGCCGACCACAACGATTATGTTTAGCTTGCCCTATTCGCTTTACGAACTTGGCCTGCGCGCGGTGGAAGCTTGTAACGGTATCGTCCTGCAGGATGAGTTTGCGGTTGATGTGACTTTGACCGTGCAGTTTCAGGACTCGACGCTGGAAGAATTCAAGGCGCGCTTAACGAACCTGACATCCGGCCAGGTTGACGCGATTGTGATTGAAGAAAACCCAAATACGCCTTTCCCGGTTGCGGGTTTTGGCTAAAAGCGTCACTTCCCCCTCTCCTGGGACTGCTTGCGTGCCGAGTTCTTTTCTTGGCTGAGGGCATAGGGGTGTTTAAAGCAGTATAGCTATTTTACTGATAATACAAAGCGCTGAAAAGTATTGCACTCATTCGTAAAAAACACCTACCCCCTTGAGTCCCCCTCCCGAGGAGGGGGGGAATATTCGCTGATAATCATTGAATTTAGCTTTAAATATATGATTACTAAGGCAAACACGTCAAAATGTTTGACTTTTACGTAAATTTCGGGTAATATTTTTGGGCACTGGGCGAGATAGCTCAACGGTGGAGCAGTGGACTCATAAGCCATTGGTTCTGGGTTCAAATCCCAGTCTCGCCATTTAGAAAATAACAGGCAGATTAATCTCCTTAGCACAAGGAGATTTTTCTTTTAATATCCATTCCAAAGCGTCGGCGGGACGCCTCCGCGAACTTATTTAATTCATGCGTATTAATCTTCACGGTGAGACACTGGCAGGCGGGTAAACTTTTATGTTTCATGAAACATTGAGTCTGATTGAGATAACACACTTGAATCCTTTCTCGCCGCGGGCAAAATGCATGGCGTCTGCGCCATGCATCAGGAGTCAATTTAACTTAGGCGTGGCGTGCTGAATGCTACGAGATCTAATCGATTGACCGATCCGCCTCGCGCAAACCTAATTATGATTGCTGAGGCGTCTCGCCGAAGCCACAAAGACAAGGTGGATTGCATGAGAAAACTTTGCGAGAGCAATTAAATGAACTTGCTTTGGGTTTAGCCCGGTAAGGGGATAAGGTTCTTGCATCAATGATATAATCGACTTATCACCTGACAGGAGTAGAAAATGTCAAAATTCATCACCATCGAACAAATTGACGCGGCGACAGATGCTATCCGCGCGCGAACGGACATCAAACCTGAAATCGCCATGATTCTGGGCTCCGGGCTTGGCGAACTGGCCGATTCTATCGAAAATCCGACCATTATCCCCACACGTGAAATTCCCCACTGGCCGGTCTCAACCGTGCCGGGACACAAGGGACGTCTGGTCATCGGTACGCTTGAAGGAAAGAAAGTTTTGGTTTTGCAGGGTCGCACGCATTATTACGAGGGGCATGAAATCTCGCAAATAGGATTGCCCATCCGCGTGATGCAGCGCCTGGGCATTGAAAAACTTATCATTACCAACGCGGCGGGTGGCTTGCGCGAAAGCTTCGTAACCACCGATTTGATGATCATCACCGACCATCTGGCCCTTTTGCCGATGTGTGGCGTGAACCCTTTGCGTGGGCCAAATCTGGATGAGTTCGGCACGCGTTTTCCGGATATGAGCGCGGTCTATGACCCGGAATATATCCAGCTTGCCCGCGAAGTAGGCCAGGAACAAGGTATCCCGATGCAGGAAGGCGTTTACGCCTGTCTTTCGGGCCCGACGTTTGAGACCCCGGCTGATTGTCGTTTCCTGAAGCTGGTTGGTGTTGACGCGGTGGGTATGTCAACTGTGCCGGAAGCGATTGTTGCCAAACATGGTGGTATGCGCATTTTGGGCATTTCTACCATCACGAATAAAATTGACCCGGATGGTACCAACAAAGCCACCCACGAAGAAGTGCTTGAAGCGGGCGATATTATCGCGCCAAAGCTGATGAAAATCGTCCGGACGGTGGTTGGGCGAATGTAATTTGCCCTTCGCGCGAGGAAAATGGACTCAGTCATTCGCTTTCTGGCTGAATTTGAAGTACCCATTTACATTATTTTGGGTATTGTCGCGGTCGTTTTTTTGCGCCGGATTGTTTTGGCGTTCGAAGAAAAGAAGAAAGCTGTTTTTGGGCTGGAACGCGAAGCCGCGCAACGCAATATCGTTCAGGCTGCCACAGTACTTATCCTGGTCGGACTTTTGACCGCGGGTGAGTTCGTGGTGGCGACTTTTTTAGCCGGAGAACTTGACCAGGCGCCGACATACGCTACCGCGACGATTGATAAGCTGAAAACGCCAACAGTAACGCTTGACCCCGCTCTGATTGAAGTGCCGGAAGATGCCACGCCAACACCAACGCGTTATCCGCAGGCTGAAGTCGAAGGGCTTGACACCAACTGCGTGGCGGGCGTTTTGGAGATTACCAGCCCACAGCACAACGACCATACCAAAGGGGTGGTACGCTTTGAAGGCACGGTGAATACGGAAAGTTTGGGGTCGTATCAGTTTGACTATTCCACGATGGGCGAACCGAACTGGCAAACAATTTCGGCGGGCAACGGCGTTAAAATTGAAGAAAGCATCGGTAACTGGTACACCAGCGAACTCTTGCCCGGACCGTATCTCGTGCGCTTAACCGCACTGGACAATAAAGGGGTACAATCGGATGTGTGTATTATCGTTATTTACGTTGACGCGAACGACTAGGCGACTTTGAACCGCGACAGAAATTTAAGCACCTGAAAAGACAATTATGGCAAAACTAAACATTTTTACTGCAAACGACTCTTACTATGACGAGATGCTGGCACTGGAACATTTTGTGCCCAGTCGCCATGCCTACAAGCTGGAAATCCGTAACGAAGAAAACAGTTCGCATTTCAGCTTTCAGCGCATACGTCTGCCACGTGAAGTCAATTTGGCTTATTCGCGTGCCGAAGCCGAGCTTATCCCACACTGGAAACAAGCTGACTTGGTCTTTGTGGCAACGGTGGAAGAACATCTGATGGGTTATGTGGTGCTTGATGTGCGCTATCTGCCAAAGACCGTGCGGGTAACCGATTTGGTGGTGAACCAGGACGCGCGGCGCTGCGGGATTGCCAGCGCGATGGTGTCGGTGTGCGAAACCTGGGCGCAGACGAACAAGTACAACCGTGTGGTTTTGGAAATCCCCTTGCGCAACGACCCGATGGTGCGTTTGGCGCAAAAACTGGGTTACGCGATGAACGGTTTTATGGACCAGTATTTCCCAAACCATGACCCAGCGGTCTTTTTTGAGAAAAGGATTGGATAAGCTTTGTATCCTACAACTGTAACTGTTAATATCACCGCGGTGCTGGAAACGCTTAATCAGATTCTGACCGCCGGGGTAACGATCACCACCGTGGCCTTGTTTATGTATGCTCTGGGCTTCAACTGGCGCGACCGTATCGCGCAGACTTTTGGACTCATCCTTTTATCGGTGGCGTTGATTTATTCCAGCGAGACGATCGCGGCGATTTCTGAACAAGACCATATCATTCAGTTTTGGCTGCGCATCAAGTGGACGGGGCTGGTGATGTTGCCGGCTGTTTATTTGCATTTCTCGGACGTGGTGCTGACCTTGACGGGCAGACCCAGCCGCGGACGGCGACGCAAAGTGGTCTACGCGGTGTATATCATCAGCATCATCATGACGATTTTGGTGTGGTTTAGCATCACGGTGGGCGGTTTGGCGACGAAAAAAGCGCCGATGTTCTACCTTGAGCGCAATCAGGTGACCTACTGGTTTGGCTGGTTTTATCTGTTGGTGATGTTTTTGGCGAGTACCAACCTCATCCGCGCGACACGGCGCAGTATCACCAGTACCAGTCGGCGACGGCTAATTTATTTGCTTACAGGCGCGGCTATTCCTGTTTTGACGAGTATTCTCTTCCTGTTCCATGGCAACACTTTTCTCGCGGCGCATCCGAATTTGTTTTGGATGATGTCCATTTTCTTCGCGGCACTGACTATTCCTACGCTGGTGATGATGGCTTATGTGGTCTCGTTTTTTGGTCTGACATGGACTGACCGCGCCATCAAAAGCCGCCTTTTGCGCTGGCTGTTGCGGGGCCCATTTGTTGTAGCGCTTGTCTTAGGGCTTACCACGCTGGTGCGTCGCTATGGTTTGAGCCAGGGCGACCCCTATAATCAATATATTCCGGTGGTGATGGTATCTTCAACACTTGTTTTACAGTATTTGATTACCGTGCTGTCGCCAAAGCTGGAGCAAAAACTCTTTTGGGGCGATGAAAAAGGCGATTTCGAAATTATCCAGGGTCTTCAGGACCGCATGTTGACCAAAAAGGATTTGAATCAGTTTCTGGAGACGATTGTTGCCAGTATTTGCGATCGGGTGCAAAGTCCGGGGTGTTTTGTGGTGGCTTATGACGCTGGTGAGGTGGAGTTAATCGTTTCTGCTGGAAACAAACGCGTGCTAAGCCATGTACCGATGGAAGCGAGCAAACTGGAAGAAATCAAACAAGCAATTACGCCGGAAAGGGCCTTTTTGGAATGGGGAGATATTTACCTGGTGCCTTTGTTGGATGATGTGGATAATGACGACCAGCAAATTCTGGGTTTGTGTGGCTTTATGCGCCCAAAAGGGACGATGGACGAAGAAGCGGAGTACGATGTGCGCTTGATGACCGAACGGGCTAACCTGGCATTGCATGACCGCCATTTGCAGAAACATGTCATTGATTCTATTGCAACCTTGCAATCAGAAGTGGACTATATTCAAAATCTGCGTGCAAGCACGTCTTATGACCGGCGTGGATTGCTGGAGTCGGGTGTGCGCGAAGTAAATCCGGAAATTTTCGCCTGGGTACGTGATGCCATGACGCATTATTGGGGCGGTCCAAAGCTGACCAACAACCCTTTGTTACAGTTCAAATTTGTGGACGCTAATCTGGACGAATTTGAAGGCAACCGCAATAACGCGCTGCGGGCGGCACTAAAAACTGCCATCGAGCGATTGCGTCCTGAAGGTGAGCGAAAATATACCAGCGACTGGATTCTGTATAACATTCTGGATTTGAAGTTCATTCAGGGCGAAAAGGTACGCGAAGTGGCGCGCAGATTGTCTATTTCGGAAGCGGATTTGTATCGAAAACAGCGGGTCGCGCTGGAAAACGTCGCGCAAATCATCATCGAGATGGAAACTGAACACGCTGCCCTATCCTAAACTAAAGAAAAAAGCTTAAAGACAAAATACGTTTCCTGGCATGAATAGTGCATCTTTTAAACCGAAGCCTATTGAAAAATGGAGCGTTATTGTGACTCAAGTTGAACCAAGTCGAAACAATCGAGATGATGTTCGTGTGCAAAGTGACGGATTTAAGTTCTTTGACCGACAAGAAAAACCAAAGACCAGTCCAGCAAGCGAAGGTGAAAAAGCACTGAAATTCGCGCAAGACCTGTTGGGCATCTTTTTGCTTGCTTTTGGCGCGGTGCTTTTGCTGGGTGTTTTGGGACTTACCAAAGGCGGTTTTATTTCGCCATTGGTCTTGATTCTCAAGCAAAGTTTTGGCATCGGTCGCTTTTTTGTGGCAATTTCGGTCTTTGTCGCGGGCGCATCCCTTTTGCTGTGGCGCAAAAGCCAGGCCCGGGATGTGAAGATTGGCAAAGTCATCATGCTTGAGCTGGCATTCTTTTTGTTTTTGGGTGTTCTTTCATGTTTTGTGGATATGTCGGAGTCCCTGGCGCTATCCGTCAATAAAGTTCGCGCTGGCGAGAGCCTGGGGGGAATTGTTGGTTTTGGGATATCCATTTTACTGGTTAATCTTATTGGACGCATTCCAGCGGGATTGATTCTGCTGGTTTTAAGCGTTGTTTTGTTTTTGTTTGGGTCAAGCCAGCTGGCAAATTTGGAACGCTGGGCGGCGCGAAAGGCGGGGTTGAAACAGTTGCCATCGGGACAGGCCCAGAGTATGGCTGCTTTGCAAGAACCAGCGGACTTAATGGCTTTACCAGAACCTGTTGATGAAACACCTGGGGAGGTCGTGGAGGAGACGGTGATTCGTCGTCCGCGTCCGGTGGTGGAGAAGCCACAAGAAAACGTTTCGGAAGAAGTCGTTACGCGGATTAGGGCCTCATCGCGCCGAGCGCAAGAGCAGAAAAGCAAACAGCAAGCGGCTGAAAGACATGCTAATTTGCCCCCGCTAAGTTTATTAGCCGCTGACAAAATCTATACTGAGAACCAAGCCACAATCAATATGAACGCGGGCTTGATTGAGCAAACGCTTGCGGAATTTGGCGTGCCTGCCAAAGTGGTCGGCTATCGGGTCGGGCCTACCATCACGCAATATGCCGTGGAGCCAGGTTATTTGGATAAGGCGGGCGATGAGAAACAAAAAGTGCGTATTTCGCAGATATCTTCGCTATCGCGCGACCTGGCGCTTGCCCTGAAAGCGGAACGCTTGCGCATTGAAGCGCCTGTGCCGGGTGAGTCTTACGTGGGTGTGGAAGTGCCAAATACGCAGGTAAGCACGGTGCGTTTGCGCGCTTTGCTTGAATCCCCCGAATTTTTGCGCATGAAATCGCCTCTGGCTTTGGCCCTGGGCAGGGATGTATCGGGCGCGCCGGTTGTATCGGATCTTTCCAGTATGCCCCATCTTTTGATTGCTGGCGCGACGAACTCCGGTAAATCGGTGTGTATTCAAGCCATCACGCTTAACCTGATTATGAATAACCATCCTGATGACCTGCGATTGGTGATGATTGACCCAAAACGGGTTGAGCTTAACCGCTTTAATGGATTGGCCCATTTGATTGGACAGGTGGAGACAAATCCAGAGCGCATTATGGCGGTGATGCGCTGGGCAACGACCGAAATGGACGCGCGCTATGAAAAACTCGAAAAAGTCCAGGCGCGCAATTTGGATACCTACAATAACCGCATGCGCAAAAGCGGAAAAGAGACCCTGCCGCGCATCGTGATTATGATTGATGAACTGGCCGACTTGATGATGAGCGCTGAAGCAGAAATCGAAAACGCTTTGGTGCGTTTGGCACAAAAAGCGCGCGCGGTGGGGATGCATTTGATTGTGGCAACGCAACGACCAAGCATAGAAGTGGTTACGGGTTTGATTAAGGCCAACTTCCCAACACGTATTGCGTTTAGTGTTGCCAGTGGGGTGAACTCACGCGTGATTTTGGATGAGAACGGCGCGGAAGACCTGCTTGGAAGAGGTGATATGCTGTTTTTGCACCCATCCAAAGGCGTTCCGCAACGTGCCCAAGGCGCGATGGTGAGCGACAAAGAAATTCAAAATGTAATGGACTGGTGGGCGCAAAATGTTGGTTCAACAAGTCAAAGCAGCTTGTTTGATATTGCCAGCTCTGATGTTTCGCAAAAGAGCCCTGAGAAAAGCGCGGAAGAAAGCGAAACTGAAGAAGCCCCCTGGGAAGCAATCGTGCAGGAAGAAAGCGAAAAAGACAGCGATGAAGCCATTATCCAGGAGGCGATCGCTTTGGTTCGCAAACAACAGCGTGCCAGCGCGTCTTTCCTGCAACGTCAACTGCGCATAGGTTATCCAAAGGCGGCCTGGCTTATTGACCAGCTTGAGGCCCGCGGGGTGATTGGTGAAGCGCAGGGCGGTGGCCGGGAACGCGAAATTTTGCCTGAAGAAGATGAGGAAAAAGAATAAGGCATGACGAAACAGAAAAATGAAGGTTTTAGTCTTGAGAAGGTCTTGCGCAAGACCTTTAAAGGTTTGCTGGACGGTGTCGCAAGCTTTTTCTTAAAGATTGGCTTTACGCCTAACGCGGTAACCTTGCTGGGATTGGCAGGTTCTATTGGAGCCGCGGTCTTGATTGCCCTGGGAATGCCACTGTGGGGTGGCATTATTTTGTTGCTGATGGCACCGCTGGACGCGGTTGATGGCGCGATGGCGCGTCTGTCAGGAAAAAGTTCAAAGTTTGGCGCGTTTTTAGATTCGGTGATTGACCGTTACAGTGAATTGTTCATTTATGCGGCTATTTTGTATATGTTCTTTGAACAAGGGAACTTTTTGGGCGTGATGGTTTGTTTTGCGGCAGCGAGTGGCGCGGTGTTGGTTTCTTATACGCGTGCCCGCGCGGAAGCTTTGGGCTTTGACGCAAAGGTTGGCGTGATGACACGTGTGGAACGTTCAATTGTGATGATTGTAGGGCTTTTATTTGGTATTATTGTGATTAGTCTTGTTATAATTGCCGTGCTGGCACATTTGACGGCTATGATGCGGATGGTCACCGTTTGGAAACAAGCAAAATCCCGTGACCCCGAGCCTAATTAGAAAGGACAAATTTATGGATCCACGTTTAGGTTTTACGATTTGGAAATTTGAAATTCGCTACTATGCTTTAATAATCATTTTGGGTGCCCTGGTCGCTGGCGCGATTGCTGCCTGGCGTGCCAAGAAAAATGGCAGAGATCCCGAAATCATCATTGATATCATGCCATGGGTTTTGATTGGCGGCATCATTGGCGCGCGTTTGTGGCAT
The DNA here is from genome assembly GCA_012839565.1 of Anaerolineaceae bacterium. Taxonomy (GTDB): domain Bacteria; phylum Chloroflexota; class Anaerolineae; order Anaerolineales; family Anaerolineaceae; genus Mesolinea. The sequence goes on along the minus strand of DUMZ01000007.1, from coordinate 192,092 downwards.
GTTTTTACGCCCGGTTATTTTGATGGCATCACAACGATGGATTATTTGAAGAACCCCTTGCTTATCCTGCAAATTTGGAAGGGTGGCTTGGGTATCCCCGGTGGTGTGATTGGTGGCGTGCTGGCACTGTTCATCTACACCAAAGTTAAAAAAGAAAGCTTTTTGGAATGGGCGGACTATATCGCGCCTGGATTGTTGGTAGCGCAAGGTATCGGTCGCTGGGGTAACTATATCAATCAGGAACTTTATGGCAAACCGAGTAATTTGCCCTGGGCGATTGAGATTTCACCCGAATACCGCTATCCTGGGTTTGAGAACATTTCACATTATCATCCCCTGTTCTTCTATGAGTTTGTTTTGAATATCCTGGCAGCTGTTATTTTGCTGCTAATTGACCGTAATTTCAAAAAGAAACTCTATAAGGGTGATATTTTCCTCTTGTATCTGGTTGCTTATCCCGCCATTCGCTTTGGACTGGAGTTCGTGCGCCTGGTGCCATCATTGAGTAAGAGTGGCGTTAATATCAACCAAACAGTGATGTTAATTGTCATGATTTTGGCGATTGTCGTATTTGTTCTGCGCCATACTTTCTTCAAACCAAAACAAAGTGAAGAACTCGCCGAAGAAGAAGTTTATTTGGATGAAACCGTTGAAGAAGAACAAGCGGAAGATTTGGAAGAACTTGACAGTCTGGACGCAGACCTGAGCGAAATTCCTGAAGGAACTGAAGAAACTGAAGAACCTGATGCGGAAGAAACCGGTGAGGCTGAAACTCAAGAACTCCCTGATGAAACGGAAAATGAGCCCGAGCCTGAAGGCGAAGACGAAGAAAATTAGCCTTTTGTTCACATAAAATCTAACCACCCCAGGAAAAATTGTTGATTTCTCGGGGTGGTTTTATTTAATTTACCTGGTTAGTGGTAAAATTTCAGGAAGAATAAGTTATGACTCAACGCCGATTAAAAGAGTCAGTATGATGGAGGCAAGAATGAACATTGATGAACAAGTTAATTATCTGATGCGTGGTGCTGAATATGGCGACCAACAAGTTTTCGACGCGATGGCCGATGAACTTCGCGAACGTTTAATCGAATCAGAAAAAACTGGTGTGCCACTCAAAGTTTATTGTGGCTTTGACCCGACATCATCTGACCTGCATTTGGGTCATACGGTGCCTTTGCGCAAATTGGCACAGTTCCAGGAGCTGGGGCATGACGTTACGTTTGTCATTGGTACCTTTACGGCTTTGATTGGCGATCCTTCAGCACGGGATAAATCGCGTCCTTTGGTTGGATTGGAAACCATTCTTGAGAATGCAAAAACCTATCAGGAACAGGCTTTTAGAGTGCTTGACCCTGAAAAGACGCGCATTGTTTACAATGGCGACTGGTTGAATAATATTCCCTACCATGAGATTTTCAACGTTTTGACAAACTTCACCATTCAGCAAATGCTTAGCCGCGAAGGCTTACAAAAACGCTGGGAATCCAACGAGCCAATCTACCTGCACGAAATGCTTTACCCCATCACCCAGGGGCTTGACGCGCATCATTTGGAAGCCGATGTGCAGGTGGGTGGAACGGATCAGCTTTACAACGTCATCACCGCTTCGCGTAAAGTGATGCAGAGTTATGGGCAGCGTCCGAATATTGGTATTTTAATGCCTTTATTGCCCGGCACAGATGGCGTGCAAAAGATGAGCAAATCTCTGGGCAACTACATTCCCATCAACACCACCGCGGAAGATATGTACGGCAAAGTGATGAGCATTCCTGATGATGTCATGGCGCAATATGCCAAGCTGGTCACCAAATGGTCGTCGCAGGAGCTTTACACTTTCCTGGGCGCGCTTGAGACGAATTCAATCCATCCGCGCGATGCGAAAATGCAGCTGGCTTATGCGATCACTTCCGCTTTTTATGGCGATTCGCTGGCAGATGAAGCAGAAAACCGCTTTGTAACGACTTTCCAAAAGGGTGACATTCCTGATGAAATGCCTGAAGTTCATTTGGAAGCTGGCAAACATACGGTTTTGGATGTTTTGGTTGATCAGGGCCTGGTGTCCAGCCGCAGTGAAGGACGTCGTGTCATCTCCCAGCAGGGTGTGAAACTGGACGGTGTCACTGTGGGTGACCCAACCGCGGTGCTTGACACGGGTGGTGTTTTGCAGGTTGGCAAACGCAAGTTCGTGCGGATTCTTATCTAAGAATAACTGTTTTTGGTTCAAAAATGAAGGCTATGGCTTTGTGCTGTAGCCTTTTCTTTTCCTGTTTAATTGTGGATATGGAACGGTGCTTCGATTAACTAATCTTCAGATTGTGGCACGAAGAGCTGGTCAGCTATGCGATAAGCCAGGTCGGGCTGACTGTCTTCAAGCGCGATGACGATCACCATTGGCGTGCCGGTCCAGGCGTCGTTTGTTCCCCCAACGTACCAAACAATCGTCTGTTCTTCTTCCATCGCGCTGTGACCCATCATATACCAGTAGGCTTTGTTATGCTGGCTGAAATAATCGCGGGTGGTTTTGGCAACGGTCTGGGGCAAAACGCGCATAGCCTGCGATGGTTCTGTGTAGCTTTTCCAGCTGCCATTTTCAGTTTGATAGGCGTTGACCAGACGCGGGGTGATTTTGTTGCCATCGTTGGTGATGCTGGCGGCGATGAGTGCCATTTGCAGGGGGCTGAGCTGGGTGGCAGGTATAAGCGTTTGGATATTATTAAAGTAGTTTTTACCCGGTCGGATTGTGGGCTGAGCAAGTTCCAGGGAGAAACTGGGTATGCTGTAGAAACCAAACTTGTCGAGTTGTTCGGTTAGAGCCAGTGGGTCATTAGCGTTGATTAAATCGCGTGTTGCTTCCAGGCAACCGTGCTGGATGGGATTCACCTGATCGGTGACAGTAAGCATTTTTCCACATAATGAGTCGATTGCGTCATTGTGGAGTGGAATACTGAGCGTGTTGGTGCCTTCCTGTACCCAGTAGCTGCTTAAGGCGAAACCGTTTGCCAGCGTGCCAAGCGGGTAGACACCTTGGGTAACGCGGTTGAGAAGGGGCGCGTCTTCGCGTTGGCGCCAGCTTTCCCAGTCTTCAGCGATAGTTGTATAGTCAAAGTAAGGGTGGGAGACCATGGCGTAAATTTCGCCGTTTATGGCGTTCATCAAGATAATGGCGCCATGCTTATCGTCAAGCAATTTATCCGCTTTGGCTTGCAGGTCGAGAATAATGTTCACAGAAACATCACTGCCTGGCGGGGGCTGATTATAAAGCAACTGGTATTGACTGCTTAAGGTTTCGTCGCGCGTCTCTGTGCCACGCAAATAGGGGTACAGGCTACGTTCAAGCCCTGATTTCCCCAAGACGGGGTTTGTGTAGCCGATGGTTATACTTAGTCCAGGCACGAGCAATTCACGTTCATAGTCGCCTGGCGTGCCGATCGTGCGCACGATGGGATTACCACTTTGGTCGCTGATATTGCCTAATGGCGAATAGCGGTCATCAATCGCCCAGCGCATGTTTTCCGCTTTGTTAACGATGGCGTCCTGGTTGAATATCGCCAGGTAGCTGTTCCAGCCGATGATAAGCACAAAGATGCCAAGCACTATCGCGGCGATGCGATGATAGGGTTTGCGCGCTTTATCAGGCAAGGGAATGGTACTTGAATCGGCACTGATTTTTAGTAATAACAAGATAGCTAAGATGCTGGTGACCAGCGATGAGCCTCCATAGGACATAAATGGCAAGGTTACGCCAGTGAGCGGGAGCAAGCCCAAATTACCGCAAATAATCCAAAGACATTGCAAGGTCAGGAACATGGAGATGCCAAAGGCGAGATAACGGCCGTAGGTTGTTTTGGAAGCCAGCGCGATATTAATGCCCCGGATAATGACAATCGCGAAGAGAATGAGCAAGGCTGATGTGCCGATAAGCCCGGTTTCTTCGGCGATGGCTGTGAAAATAAAGTCCGATACCGCCACCGGTACAAAACCCGGACTGCCTAAGCCCGGTCCGGTTCCATATAGCCCACCGGACGCCACGGCAATTTGCGCCTGCGCGATTTGGTAGGAACTGCCCGATGTATTCAGCCAGGGATTGAGCCAAATATCCACGCGGGTTTTGACGATATCAAGCGTAAAATAACCAACAACAATAGCTATGATGGCCAACACAGGCACAATCCACAGGTATTTGCGACTGTTGCTGCTAACCGTAAGCATGAGCACGTAAAAGCCCAGGAATAAGGCAGCGGTGCCCAGATCACGCTGGCTGATGAGCATCACGCCAATGACAGCGATGATGATAAGCGTGGGTAAGATGCTGGCGATGAGTGATGTGTTGGGTTTTACCTGATCGGCGAAATAAGCCGCGATGTAAACCAGCAGGAAGAGTTTTAATGGTTCTGATGGTTGAAAGAAAATACCAAAGGCACTAAGCCATCTGGTAGGGCCACTGCCACTGGGGTTGACACCAATCCAAAAAGTGAGCCCGATAAGGAGCAATCCAAACAGAAGCCATAAGTATTTTAGGCCTTTTAGTTTGCTGACCAGTTCTTTTTGGCGAATGCCGAAGTAAAAAAGGAGACATGCCAAGAGAAACCAGATAATCTGCCTTTGTCCCAGGGTAGGGGAAAGACGCCAAATGGTCAACAGTCCCCAGCCACACAAGAGCATAACAACGGGGAATATCCAGGGGTCGCGGTTGGGCAAAAAGCGCTTAACCGCGTAATCTAAGCCCAGCGCGCCTATGAGCCAGGCTGCAAAGGGGATAAAGTAATACCAGTCAACCTGAAAACCTGGCGCGTGTGTTCGAATCGCACTCGCCAGCGAAAGCGCCGCTGTGTAAAAAAACACAAACAAAATCCCAAAGAGAATCAACCTGGGTTGTCGCGGTGCTTTAAGGTCGTTGTTCATAGAAGTCTACTTAAAGTATTTTCCCGTCAGCAGTTCAAGCGTTTGCTTTTTATCTTCGCAAATGGCGTTAGGGTTGGTCATGATGGCGTCTTTGAGCGCGTGTTCACATTCGCAGTGGCTGACTTTGCCTGCGCTTTGCGCTTCGGCGAGCAACTCCACTAGTCGCACGATGCTTTTTTGCGCGGTTCGGGTGTTTTTCTGCAGCGTGTTTACCACCATTTCCACAGTGACAGCTTCTTCGCTGACATGCCAGCAGTCAAAATCGGTAACGTGCGCCATCGTGGCGTAGCACATCTCGGCTTCGCGTGCCAGAAAGGCTTCCGGCGCGGCAGTCATGCCCACCAGGGACATGCCCCATTTGCGGAAAGTTTCGGATTCGCCACGTGTGCTAAAGCGCGGGCCTTCAATGGTAATCAGCGTGCCCCCTTCGTGCACAATGGCGTCCTGTTCGCGCAAGGCTTTAAGCAGCAGTTGACTTAAAGCAGGGCAGAAGGGGTCTGCCGAACTGATATGCACGACCATACCCTCGCCAAAAAAGCTGCGTTTGCGGTCTTTGGTGTTGTCGTAAATCTGGTCGGGGACGATGATGTGTCCGGGCGCGTAATCTTCGCGCAAAGAGCCAACCGCGCTGACGCTGACGATAGCGCGAATGCCCAGGGATTTGAAAGCGTAGATGTTGGCGCGGTAGTTGACATCCGTGGGCGAATAAATATGCCCGATACTATGGCGCGCGAGAAAGGCGATTTTCTGACCCTTTATCTTGCCGATGACAATCGGCGATGAGGGTTTGCCAAAAGGAGTGTCGATTTCAATACTTTCCTGATTTTCGAGTTCTTCAAAGCTGTAAAGCCCTGAGCCACCTATTACGCCTAATAAAATTTCTTCTGTCATCATTACCTCTGCTTGATATTATCGACTGCTTTAATAAACACACTCACGTAAACGTCACCAAAAGCGATTTCGTCACCATCTTTGATGACAATCGGTTCTTCAATGCGCATGCCTTGCAAGAACGAGCCGTTGGTTGATTTCAGGTCTTCATACCACCATTGATTGAGATGGAAATTAAGACGCCCATGCCGGGCTGAAACGGTGTGGTTATTGAGTGTAAAATCACATTCGGGACTGCGCCCGATGGTGACTTCCTGACTGTTGAAGGTTAGTTCTTCACGAACGCCATCTTCGTCGCTGACCAGTGAAATGGTGGGGATGGCAAGCCGACCGGCGGTGGCTTCTTTGGCGGATACCGCGCGCCATAAAAGCCAAATGGTGATGCCTAAAAAGACATACAACATGACTATGGATAAAATACGTAAGATAAGTCCGACGAGTGGGGTCATTATTCAGGTACACTCACAATCGTTTTGGTTGTTGTTTCGGGCAAGTCCTGGTTGTAGATGAGCACGGTTTGTCCGATGCGTACCACGTCACCAGGTTTCAAGGTGGCGGTGTGCACGCTTTGCCCGTTGATGGTTGTGCCACCGGTACTGCTGAGATCAAAAAGCAGGTAATAGCCCCGTTGCGCGCGAAGTTGCAAATGCTCACGCGAGACCATGGGGTCTTGAATGACAATATCATTGTTGCTGTGACGTCCGATGTGAACAATCGGCTTTTGCAGTGGGATATTGTCTTTGCCATTGACGATAAAACAAGCTCCACTTGGCAACGGGATATTTCTGGGGGTATTATCCAGTTGAATTAGGGAAGTTTTTCCGGTCTGTTCAATTTCGTGGTAGTAGCTGGTGGTGATGTCGATTTGGTCCAGGGGGAGGTCTTCGGACGCGATGATTTGGATACGCGGTTTGCGTTCAAACTTGTAACCTTCGGTGGTGAAGCTTTGTTCAATTTCCGCGGCAACTTCGTTCAGGACGGGACGCAAGTTTTGCCAGGCGTCATAGCGTTCAAAGGGCACGTAAAGTTTGATGTGGTCAGGCGCGAATTTTTGATGGCTTTCGCCACTGCTTTTGGGTTTTTCCTGGCGGATATTTTCTTTAATCAGATTTAGCAGTTCCGCGCTAAGGGAGTATGACGCGCCGGGATGCAAAAGACGGTCAAGCCCGTCTTCAAGCAAGGCCTGGATTTTTTCTTCAATCTTGGCTAAAAAGTTGATCATCAGAACTCCGTTTCAATTATACCAACGAAAGTGATATTGAATGCTTTGTTTTTGTGTGGGGCTGAATATGTTTTCGTTTGTTCTTATTGCTTCGGCGGGACGCCACGCACCAGTTGGGTTTATAGCGTTGGCAGGACGCCTCTGCGAACGCGAAAAGAGTACACAATCGGATAAAAACGAACACTATGTGCCAGTCGTCTTGATTCTTACGAGCATGTCCAGCTGGTGCATGGCATCCGTGCCATGCACTTTAGCCCGCGGCGGGACGCTGGGGCAAGTGGTCATAAGACGCCGGGGCGAGAAATCAACACTACTCCTGCCGGCGTCTCGCCGAGCAGAATCTTCTTGTTCTGTCATGGTCTCCCGCCCATGACTAACACGCGGTCTTCTGACCACGTTCAATATCATATTCTGAAATTTGATTACAAACTAAGGCGTGGCGTAAATTGGATTGCTAAAAATCCAGCCACGATGGCGGTTATGGTAGTCGATGTAGGCTTCAACGCGGTAGATGCCCGGTTCTTTGCTGATATGGGTGAGCACTTCGCGGTCGTGATGTTCCTTGATGATTTTGCCATCCTTGATAAGGCGCAGATGGGTGCGTATAGGCAAACGAGCCTGGAAGGTTAGACCCGAGCGCGCAGAAACGGTGTCGCCCATCCAAAACAAGCCATCTTCCGTGTTACAGGTAAAGCGGAAACCGTTGCTCGGGTGGGGCAGGTCGTAGGCGCAAAAGGCATGCCCTTTTCGCAAAGCATCCCAAATCATTTCCCGGTCAGCATTGAGGTCGCCGGTGAGTTTTTTGGGTGTCATAAGGTGGGTGCGCAGACTCTTGAAGTGCCACTCGTAGGGGAAAACCTTACGCGAAAAAGGTCCCAGGTGGTGTTTTGTGGCATGCGCGTCCACACCGGCGATAGCAACAACCGGGTGGGGTTTGCTGAGCAAAAGCTGGTCCCAAAGCGCGAGCGTGGCGGGGGTAGGCCCAAGGGTATAAAAGTTAGGAAAAAGAACGTGAAAGAGCGCTTTCAGGCGACTGGACGAGCGGTCTTTGAACTCGCTGAGTTGGTTCCATAATTCAATGCCGCTAAAACCGCTGATTTGCCAGTCAGTCCAGGGGAAGGCTTTTTCATTGGCATGGGGTAGTGCGATATCGTTGGGGTGGGCGATAAAACTGAGCCCGTTGGCGCTTTTGGCCTGTTTGATAAGTTCCTGAGGGTCGCTGGCGAATTTGGCGAGCTCACGGTTGGCACCAAGCATGAGCATATGGTTGCCACCAGGCTGACGGGTGGGGTCGTGGATTTCTTCAGCGGCAAGCAGGAGCATTTTACGCCGTCCTTTTTGCAAATAGCCATCCATGCCTTGCACCAGCACGTTGTGGTCGGTGGTGATGAGCACGTCCAGGCCGGCTTTCATTGCGGCCTGGGCTAACTCGGCGTGTGTCCCCGCGCCGTCTGAAAAGGTCGTGTGGGCGTGAATGCCAGCGATGAGTTCTTGCATAAGGGAATTATACACGCCAAAGACTTTTAGGTCGAAAAAGTTACCTAAAATATAATTTAGTAAAATATTTAAGCACAAACTGATGATAAAATTAGAGCATGAGTTCATTAACTCGGGTCGTTCTTAGTCAGCTTACACCACCTGCCCAAAGGGGCAATGTTTTAGCGCGTGAGCGACTGGACGACGCGCTAAAGCAGGCGTTGCATTATCCGCTTAGCATTGTGTGCGCGGGGACGGGCTATGGCAAAACGACATCCATCCTGGGTTTTGTCTCAAAGCTGGATATACCGGTGTTTTGGTATTCCATCTCGCCCGCCGAGCGCGACCCCAAGCTTTTCCTGGCGAATTTCTTTACCGCTTTTAATCGCGGTGAGTACAAATTTGGCCAGACCGCCCTGCGTCTTTTGTTGGATTCAGATGCTGAAGGGCGGGAAGCCATCATCGCCTTGGTAAATGCTTTGAGCGAAGGGCTGGTGTCAAAGGCTTTGCTGGTGCTGGACGATTTTCAGAGTGTGGAAGAGTCCGATGAAATCATGAAGCTGATTGACTGGTTCATCAATCATTTGCCAGCTAATTTGCATGTTTTGATTGCCAGTCGTATACCGCTGAGTTTCCCATCGATGAGCCGCTGGCAAGCTCAGGGAAGTTTGTTTGAGATCGGGCGGGATACTTTAAGTTTTTCTGTGGGTGAGGTCGAGGACTTGTTCCACAAAGTCTACCAAGTCAAGCTGGAGCCACAGGATGTGCGCAAATTACATAACCGAACCGAAGGCTGGGCGGTTGCCTTGCAAGCTGTTTGGCATAATCTGCGTTCGTATCCTGAAGGGCAACTGAGTTCATTGTTGGAAGATGAAAAACCCATTTCCGCGAGCTATCTTTTTGATTACCTGGCTGAAGAAGTTTTTGATAAACAAGAACCGCAACGACAAGTTTTTCTGGCTTATTGTTCAATCCTGAAGTTTTTGGAAAGCGATACCTGCGATTTCCTGCTGGACAGGACCGATACCCAGGACGAACTCCACGAGCTTTTTAGTGAAGGCTTGTTCCTGGAACAACTTCAACCCGGGGTGTATCGTTTTCATCATATCTTTAAAAACTTTTTACGTGAACAGTTACATAGAAAACCCGGATTGGCTAAAGATCTGCATCGAAAAATTGCCAGCTACTATATCGCCCATGAAGACTGGCAGGAAGCGATTTCACACTTGCTGTTGGCTGAAGATTATCCGCGGGTGATGCAACTTTTGGATGACGTTGGCAACTCTCTGTTGAGCCGGGGTTTGCATCAGAGTGTGGGTTATTTTGTGGGTCAACTGCCTGAGTATTTGTTAAATGATTACGCATACGGCAATTATCTTTTGGGTGAAGTTCAGCGCAACGATGCCCTGTTTGAACAGGCATTGGAATCTTATCGGGCGGCGCAAAGAATTTACCAAAAACAGGACAACAGTTATGGCATGGCACTGGCATTGCGTGGTCAGGCTCAGGTTTATTTAGACACCTTGCGTCCCAGTAACGCCAGTCAGTTGCTTAACCGGGCGTTGAAGTTGATGGATGCCCAGGAAAGTCCCCATGAGGTGGCTGGTTTGCTGACGCAAATCGCTGAAAATCAATTGAACCAGGGCGAGCCACTGAAGGCTGCTGAAAGTCTGGCGAAAGCCCGCGATTTAAGTTTTGATTATCAGGAAGAACAAGATTATATTGAAGCGCGTACGATGCTTAGGACTGGCAGGCTTCAAGATGGGCTGGCTTTGCTTAATCGCCTGGAACAAAACAACGTGGCTTTAGCTTTGCCAAAACCCCAGCGTTTCCACCGCGATACATCCTTATTGACATCTTTATTCCATGTCATTCTCGGTAATCAGGAAAAAGCCCTAGCGGCAGCACAAAAAGGACTAAACGCGGCCGAAAAAAGCCATGCATCGTTGGGCATTCGCATTGGCAAAATGCGTCTGGCACACGCTAAACAACTGGATATTGACAGAACTTTGCAGCCTGATCATGTAGAAGAGATAAAGCAGCTTTATGAAGACGCGATGCGCGATATGGCTGTGGCGCGCATCAATGTTGAACCGCTTTGGGGAATGTGCAGGTTGCTAGGTTATGCGGGTGAGTTGGGCGAAGCGATGCGCGTTGCCCAGGCCGCGATTGCTCTGGCAACGCAATCCGGCGATGTGTGGATTGGGATGATGGTGCGCATTTCTTTGGGCGCGAGCCTGGCACAAGCCGGGGAATTTGAATCAGCTTCCAACGAGCTGGCACTTGCCGAAATGATGGCCTTACAGGTTGGCGATGAGTTTGCCTTAATGGCTTGCTGGATTTGGCAAGCCTATCTGGCACCGTTGCAGGGTTATAAAAATTCCTGCCGTTTGTTTTTGGAACAAGCTCTGGCAGTGATTAGTGATAAGAGTTATGAATTCTTTCTCATCAAGCCCAGTTTGCTTGGGCCGAATGACACAGCTTGCTTTGTGCCCTTGCTGATTGAAGCACGAAAAGCGGGTATTGAACCGTCACTGGTGGAGAGATTACTAAGAGAACAAGGTTTTGAAAAAATAAATTATCATCCAGGCTATCGCTTGCGGCTTTCCTTGTTGGGGCCATTTGAATGCTTTTTAGGGGAGCAAAGGGTCAGCAGTGAGACATGGAAACGCGAGAAGGCCCGCCATCTGCTTCAAATTTTGGCGGTAAGTTATCCCAAACCGATGACCAAGGGACAAATTCTGTCAATACTTTGGCCGGATTCAGACAGTACTACTGCCAGTAACGCGCTAAAGGTGGTGATGAGCGCGCTTAACAACGCGCTTGAGCCGAACCGCCCCAGTGGCGCGCAAGCATTCTTTGTGCTTAGGGACGGCAACCAGTACGCGCTTAATCCTTTGGCGGGGAATATCCTGGACCATGTGCAGTTTGAAAACCTGGCAAGCAGTGATGAGATTGACGACCTGAATACCGCACTCACGCTTTATAGAGGCAGATTGCTGGAAGGTGAAGCCAGTCAGGATGCGTTAGTCATTGAAATGCAGTACTATCATCGTCTGTTTCTGGATTGTGCCGAAAGGGTTTTGGAAGACTTGTTTAGCAATGGCGATTTTCATCGCACCATCTTGATTGCGAACCAGATTATCCAAAAGGACCCCTTATATGAGCGTGCCTATCTCTATCAAATGAAAGCTTATCACGCCCTGGGCAATACCACTATGGTTCGCAAGGTCTACGCGGATGCTACCGAGTTCCTAAGCGCGCAACTGGGGGATGCTTATCATGCTGATCAACTGAAAGCTTTCTTACTGCGAAATCTAAGCTAGGTTTTCCTGAATTTGTAACCGTTTTGTAACCTCTAAATTGTAAAATTTTCATAAGTTTCCAAAGCTGGTTTATTTTGCTGGCTATTTAAAATCAGAACGGAGAGATTCATGCGATTAAAAGATAAAGTTTGTATCATCACTGGCGGAGCTGCCGGAATTGGCAAAGCGACCGCTGAAAAGTTTTACGCCGAAGGCGCAAAAGTTGTTATTTGTGATCTCAATCAGGCCGCAGGGGATGCCCTTGTCGCGCAACTGGGTGAGAACGCGAAATATTATCAAGTTAACGTCACCGATCGACAGGCAGTACAAGCCTTTGTTGACCAGGTGGTTGAAGACTTTGGCAGAGTTGATGTGCTTATCAACAATGCTGGTATTACCAAAGATGGTCAGTTTGTAAAGTTCAAAGAAGGCGAAATGGTTGGCCAAATGAGTGAAGAAGCTTTTGACGCTGTTGTCGCTGTCAACCTGAAGGGCGTCTTTAACTGTACACAGGCTGTTGTACCATATATGATCAAGCAGGGTGGTGGCGCTATTACCAGTGCATCATCTGTGGTTGGTCTTTATGGCAACTTTGGCCAAACCAACTACGCCGCGACCAAATTCGGCGTGATTGGCATGACCAAAACCTGGGCTCGCGAACTGGGCAAATACCAAATCCGTGTCAATGCGGTTGCACCTGGTTTCATTTTGACCGAAATGGTGCTGAAGATGCCAGAGCATGTCCTGGCAAACATGGCTGCCAACGCACCATTGAAACGTCTGGGCAAACCTGAAGAAATCGCCAACGTTTATTGCTGGCTTTCCAGTGACGAAGCCTCCTACATCCACGGCGCGGTGATTAGCGCTGATGGCGGCATCGTTTTAGGCACGTAATTTATATCTAAAAATATTTGAACAAGCACGAAAGTGAGATGAAATGACAAGATACGCAACAATAATTGGCACAGGACGTTATATTCCTGAAAATGAGATCACCAACGCGATTTTCGCGGAGTGGATGGGCGAACATTCACAGAAATTAGCGGAAGTTGTTGGTAAATTTGAAAACAGCAGTGGTATCAGAACCCGCTTCTATGCTCCAGATGACTGGGCAACTTCAGATTTGGCTGCAGAGGCTGCCAAAGATGCAATGGCTGACGCTGGCGTTAAACCCGAAGAAATCGACTTAGTTATTGTCGGTACAGACAGCCCGGATTACATCACACCTGCCACATCCGTTGTGGTGCAACACAAAATTGGCGCGATTAATGCCGGAACCTGGGATGTAGGCTGCGCTTGCGCGTCCTTCCCAACCGCTTTGGCTCAAGCCGCGGGCATGATGGCAGTGAATGCTAATTTGAAGTATGTCTTAGTGATTGGCGCTTACATGATGCACAAACTGGCAGATGTCAAAAATGACGTCACCGCCTTTTTCTATGGCGATGGTGCCGGCGCGGCTGTCTTGGGTGTTTCTGACAAGCCTGGCTATATTTCAACATCAATCAAAGCTGATGGTTCCTACCACAAACACTGGGGCATTTACTCCGGTGGTACCTATGAACCTGCCACGGTTGAGAGCGTTGAAGCTGGCCGAACCAAGGTCAAGCTGGTAACGCCTTTCCCGCCAACGGTTAACCACGAAGGCTGGCCGGCTCGTGTGCGCGAATGCGCCGCGAATGGTGGCTTTGATATTCAGGATATTGACCACATCATCTTTACCCAGGTCAATGTCAAGAGTATTGGAATCGTTATGGAAGATCTGGGCCTGCCTGTTGAAAAAGCCCATTATGTGATGGATAAATGGGGTTATATGGGTTCAGCGTGTTTACCTGTTGCTTTTGATGATGCGATTAAGCTTGGCAAAATCAAATCCGGTATGCGCGTCGTATTCTGTGGCTCTGGTGTGGGTTACAACCAGGCAGCTACAGCCTTTATCATGCCTTAAGGTGATGTTATGAGTTGGCAGCAAGAATATAAAAATAAGCTAATAACGCTTGAAGAAGCGGTCGGAAAAGTTAAATCGGGGATGACCATTCAGATTGGTATTGCTGCCTCGGAACCGGTTGGCTTGCTGGAAGAACTCGCCCGGCAAAAAGACCGCCTTGAGAATGTTACTCTCTGGACCTGCCTTCCGATGCGCTCGTATGATATTTTCATGAAACCGGAAATGGAAGGGCACTTTTTCAACGAGAACTGGTTCTACGGCGTGCCTGACCGACAGGTGCATCCGGAAGGCCGGGTTTCGTACACCCCCAACAACCTGCATGGCGCGGCGATTGATAAACTCGCTGGTAATGGTGGTCAACTGGATATCATGATGGGTACCTGTACCCCGCCTAACAATGAGGGTTTAATATCGCTTTCAATGGGCGTTGTGGTCGAACGCGAAATGATCGACGCCGCGGACATGGTGATTTTGGAAGTTAATCCTCTTATGCCATGGACCGAAGGCGATACGGTCATTCCGATGAGTAAGGTTGATTATTTCGTGGAAAACCCAGCCCCACTCATCACAACACCTCCAGTCGTGCCCAGCGAAGTCGAGGTGCAAATTGGGCAACATATTGCCCGCTATATTGATGATGGTTGCACTATTCAACTTGGCATCGGTGGCGTGCCGACAGCGATTGCTGAACAGATAGCCGACCGGCGCCATTTGGGTGTGCATACCGAACTTTTGGTGGATGGCTATTTGCCATTGATTAAATCCGGCGCGATTGATAACAGTCGCAAGACTTTGCATCCTGGTAAGTATGTGGCGATTTTTGCCATTGGAAGTCAGGAATTGTATGATTTCATGGGCGAGTCGAAAGATGTGCGCATCATGCGTGGTTCTTACGTGAATGACCCCTATGTTATTGCAAAAAATGATAAAATGATTAGCATCAACAGTGCTATTCAAGTCGATGTAATGGGGCAGGTTTGTTCCCAAAGCATTGGCACCCGCCATTTTAGTGGCACGGGTGGTCAACTGGATACGCATCGTGGTGCGGTCATGTCCAAGGGCGGACGGGGCATTATTGCCCTGCGCTCAACCGCCAAGAAAGGGACGATTTCAACCATCGTTCCCACACTGGCACCCGGTTCGGGTGTAACTGTACCCAGTCAGGATGTGGATACGATTGTTACCGAATATGGCAGTGCTGAACTGCGAGGCTTGTGCGTTCGCGACCGTATGGAAGCGTTAATTAAGATCGCCCATCCCGCATTCAGAGACTCTATACGGGAAGACGCACATCGTTTGGGTATTGTGCCAGACAAGAGATTTTTTTGAGGTAAAGATGAAAGACGCATTAATTGGTAAGTGGAGTCAAAACGAAGGTCAGGACTATCCTGGTTTGTGGTTTGATTTCAAAGAAGATGGCAGCTTTAAAGCTGGTTATGAAGCAATGGGCATTGAGTCTGGTGGAACCTGGACTGCGGAAGGAAACAAGATTGATATGGATCAGACATACCATACCTTCGGGTTTATTGGTAAGACGATTGGTATCTTTGAAATTGAAGGCGACCAACTGAAATTAGAGATGGTTTCTGAAGAAGTCGGCCGTCCTGAAACCTTTGGTGCCCCTCTGCTTTACACTAAAATTTAGGCAGGACAAATATGCCAAAGATTGAAGCCAACGGTATTTCCCTGTATTACGAGTTGCACGGCCCAGAAGATGGGGAAGTAATCGTTTTGAACAATGGCATCATGATGAGCACGGCGAGCTGGGGTTTCCAGGTTCGCGATTTGGCAAAACATATGCGCGTTTTGGTCTATGATTGCCGCGGTATGTGGCAGTCGGATCATCCTGAAGGCGACTATACTATGGAATTGCACGCGGATGACCTGGCAGCGCTGCTCAAAGCGCTGGGCATTGCCAAGGCTCATATTGCCGGCATCTCCTATGGGTCCGAAGTAAGCTTAACCTTTGCACTCAACTATCCGGAGATGACCCAGTCCCTAATCATGATGGATGGTGTTTCAGAGCTGACGCCTCTTTTGCGTGCCCAGGCTCATCCCTGGTTGATAGCAGCGGAACGAAAAGATGCTGAACTCTTATTTGCAACATCTATTTTCCTTAATTTTTCGGAAGATTGGATCGTGAGGAATCAGGCTGTGATTGAACTAATGCCGAAGACTTATGGTCATATTAACTTTGAATCTTTTGTAAAGTTGATGAAATCTTTCGAAGCATTCAACATGACTGAGCGTTTGTCTGAAATTAAGTGCCCGACATTGATTGTCGTTGGTGAAGATGACTTAATTAAAGGCAGATCACATTCCGAGAGAATGCTCAAGGGCATTCCCCATGCGGAATATATTATCATCCCAGGTGGTGCTCATGCTATATGTATCGATTCACCAGCACCACTTAACACGATGTTGATTGGCTTTGTGTTAAAGCATAGCCAAGCTGAAAATATTAATTAACCGGTAGATTGACCGGAGAAATTAAAATAAAACGATTAAAAAATTAAATGGAGAAAAAATGAAAAAGTCGTTAACCTTTATCGTTTCCATGCTACTTGTAGTAGCTATGGTTTTGGGTGCTTGTCAGCCCAAACCAGAAGTTCCCCCCACAGAAGAACCTGTGGTCGAAGAACCCGTGGTCGAAGAACCTGTGGTTGAAGAACCCGTTGAAGAAGCTGTTGAAGAACCTGTCGAAGAAGAGCCCGCGCGTCTGGTATGCGAAGAACCGATCAAAATCGGCTTGATTTCTGACATCACCGGCTTGTTGCAGAGCTATGGTGACTGGATGGTTCGCTCCTTCATGCTCGGTATGGAATATGCCACTGGCGCTCCCGGCAGTGCAGGCGAAAAATTCGTCTTCGCTGATGCCCAGGAAAATGTTTTCAAAATCGACGATTGCGAAATCATTGTCTACGTGCGCGATGATGCCAGCAATCCCGAACTGACCACCACTGTTGCCAACGAACTGATTGACGTTCAAAAAGTTGACTTCCTGGTGGGTACCGTGTCTTCCGGTGCGGCTGCTGTTTTGCAAGGTTTAGCTGATGCAGCCAAGGTGCCGTTGATTGTTGCTCCCGCTGCTGCTAATGACATCACTGGTGTAAGCTTTAACCCCTATACCTTCCGCGTTAGCCGCAACAACTACCAGGACGCGATGAACGAATGTGTCGCGCTCACTCAGCAATACGACAATTTCATCCAACTGGCTGTTGATAATGCTTTTGGACATGGCTCAGCCGCTGCTTTCCGCGATGCCTGTAGTCAACTGGGTGGTAACTTTATCGCTGATGACATCTACGCGCCTGTAACCACTACTGACTTCACCCCCTATATGGAGCAAATCGCTGCTTCTGAGGCTGAAGCCTATATTCTCACCTGGGCTGGTGCTGGTTTCATTTCTATTGTGCAAGCCGCCGCTGATCAGGGTGTGACCGATACCAAAGAACTTGGAACCACCTTCATTGATAACCTGATGATGCCTGTTTTCTACAGCAACGCGATCGGCACCACTGCTGGTATCGTTTACCACTACAGTGCTCCACAGAACCCCATCAATGATTTCCTAATCGAACAGCTCAAAGCTCGCTATGAAGCCGTTCCTGATCTCTTCGATGCTGATGGTATGAATGCTGCCATCATGATTGTTGAAACACTCAAGAAAACCAACGGTAATGTTGAACCCGAAACCTTGGTCGCTGCGATGGAAGGAATCGAGTTTGAAGGTCCCAAGGGCTTGATCTATATCCGCCCCGAAGATCACGTCGCTATTCAGGATATGTATATTCTGACACTCGAAAACCTTACTGATCCTAATGCCATGTTCTATACCTTTGTGGATACCACCCGACCTGAGCCTCCTTGCTTGTTGCCTGAGGCTTTGAAAGATCGCTGTGGTGAAATCCCCTGGGGTTCACTTGGCGGAAACTAGTTTTACGTCTTTAGTTTTTGGCGCCCTTATTTATAAGGGCGCCAAATATTACATTAATACAGAGGTGGCTCAATGACCCAAAAAGATATCATTTTAGAGACACATAATTTAACCCGCTACTTTGGTGGCCTGGCTGCTGTGGATGATGTGAGTATCCAAATCGAGCGTAACACGTTGCACGCGATTATTGGACCTAACGGCGCCGGCAAGACAACACTTTTCAATCTTATTAGTGGTGTGCTAAAGCCAACCAGTGGTAATGTGGTTTATAAAGGACAAGACCTGACAAAACTGCCGGTTCATCGCATGATTCATATGGGCCTTGGGCGTTCTTTTCAGATTACAAATATTTTCCCCAACTTAAGCGCGTTCGAAAATGTGCGCCTGGCGGCGCAATCAATGCGTGGCGATAACTTCAAAATCTTGCGTGACCCAAGCAAGATTGAAGGTTGTGATGATCGCAGTTGGGATGTTCTTAAACAAGTTGGTTTGTTTGAGAAAGCGATGGTTCCTGGTCGTTTCTTGTCACATGGGGATCAACGCAAACTGGAACTGGGCATGATCCTTGCGCCAGATCCTGAACTTTTATTACTTGACGAACCGACCGCTGGCATGGCGGGTGAGGAAGTTCCAGAGTTGATCGATCTCATTCGTGCTGTTCAGGCGCAAGGTTCAAAAACGGTATTGTTGGTTGAGCACAATATGAATGTGGTTATGGAAAATGCGGATGTTATTACCGTGATGAATCATGGCAAAGTGCTGGCAGAAGGAAAACCCGCAGAAATTGCCAACAACCAAGAAGTGCAAACCGCGTACTTGGGAGGGCTTTATGAAATTGACGTCGCATAGTGAAATCATTCTGGAAGTCCAGGGAATTCAAAGCTACATCACTCATTACCATATTCTGGAGAATGTCACTTTTGATGTCCCTAAAGGGTCCATTGTGGCACTTCTGGGACGCAATGGAGCCGGAAAAACGACCACGCTTAAATCTATCATGAACCTGGTCGATGTCCGAGAGGGACAAATCCTCTTTGAGGGTCAACAGATTCAAGGACTAACCCCATATGAAGTTGCCCAACGCGATATCGGCTATGTGCCCGAACATCGTGCTATTTTTAGAGATTTGAGTGTATTAGAAAATCTTCGCATCGCTGAACGTAAAAAGGGCGACTTTGACGCGAAGCGTGAGATGATATTTGAGCTTTTCCCAGATTTGAAAAAGTTCATCAATCTTCGTGGAACGGAGCTTTCTGGTGGGCAACAACAGATGTTGGCTATCGCTCGCGCGTTGGTGCCTGAAAACCGACTGCTTTTGATTGATGAGCCGAGTGAGGGGCTGGCACCGGTCATCATTGAACAACTGATTGAAGTTATCGCTCAACTTGCCAAGCAAAGCACAGTAATCCTGGTGGATCAAAACTTTTTGGTGACCAGTAAACTGGCAGACTATTACGTCATTATAGAAGAAGGTAAAAGCGTTGAGCGCGGTGTGATGGCAGAATTAATCAATGACCATGCCAAAATACAACGCTATCTGGGCGTCGCCTAAAAGGAGAAACAGATGAAAAAGAAAATTAACATTACTGGCATTCTTCTGATAGCTGCTTTTATCGTTTTTTTGGTGCTCGCTGGTCGGGGGATGGAGCCCCGTGATTTGCTGATTACTACCTTGCGTGGTTTCTCGGTTGGCTCAGTAACATTCCTGGTCGCAGCTGGTTTTTCGCTCATTTTTGGTTTGCTGGATGTGCTCAACCTGGCACAGGGCACGCTATATATGATTGGCGCGTATATCGGCTGGACCGTATTTGTGCGCCCCGATACTTTTATTGACATCACCCCGCTGATCCTCTTTTTGATGGCAGGTTTCGCGCTTGGCTTTCTGTGGGATTACCTGGCTGATAAAATTACGTTGGATGCCAGGAAAAAGAAGATTTTGGGCTGGGTCTTTGTGGTACTTTCGGTCGTACTGGCTGTTTTAATTCTGCCGCGGTATCCCATCGCGATGTGGGAATTAGATAATTACGCTCAGAGCCCCATTTCTTTTTCCTATATGGCTGACCAAGGCATTCGCTTGCCGGTTAGCCCAGCAGAAACGAAGGGCATCCCCGCGATGGTCGCGCTATATGGCAGCTTTTTGATAAGCGCGGTTTTGGCATTTGGTTTGGCGTTAATCCGCTACAAGGAAAACCGACAGCACAGCTTACACTGGAAAAAATGGCGTGTCTTTGGCATCTTAATTATCTTGGGCACCTTAATCATGGCCTTTAATACCCCCTTGACGGAATGGCTGATGAATATGAACACCAACTTGTTGTTTGTTATTGCAGCAATCATTGCGGTTCTAAGTGGAATAGGTCTGGGCGCGCTGATGGAAACCACCATGATTCAACCTCTTTACAGCCGGCCGGTCTACCAGCTGATGCTCACCCTAGGACTTGGCACAATCGGTATGCAACTGGTGAAAGCCATTTGGGGTATGCCAGAATTTGTCATTCCCAAACCGGAAATGTTTAGGGGTAGTGGGCCAGGTTGTCCAGCGACAACGGTTAAAGACGTGTTCACCCATCATTGTTCAACTATTATGATTTTGGGTGGAAGAGTTCGGGTTTATGATGAAATCGTATTGCCCATTGTGGGTGTGATTATTTTGGTTTTGGTCTGGCTCTTACTCAAGAAAACCCGCATTGGCATGATTATCCGTGCTGGTGTGCAAGACAGTAACATGGTTGAAGCCCTGGGCATCAATGTGAGACGCGTATTTACCTTGGTCTTTGCTTTAGGCGCAGGCCTGGCAGCTTTGGGTGGCGTGCTTTCCGCCCCATCCTATGGCTTGTCGGTGTCGATGGGTGAAAAATTCTTGCTCAATGCGCTGATCGCTTTGGCGATTGGTGGTCTTACCAGTTATCCGGGCGCGGCGCTTGGCTCGCTGATGGTGGGCTTGATTCAACAGTTTATGATTAAATACGGCCAAATTGGTATCCCGATACCATTTACCGACATTATCTTTAAACCTACTCCGGCAATTATCCCAGCATCCACCATGCTTTTGATGGTGATTGTGTTGCTCATTTTGCCGAACGGACTTTTGGGAAGGCAGGACTAAGCTATGAACAAAAACAAATCATTCCTAAGTCGAAATAAGGGCATTCTGATTTTCTTAGCGGTGATGCTCGTGCTTCCCTTCATCATTGGGCTCTTTGAAGGCTCAAACCCGGTGGCAGTCTGGAACAATCAGGGCACCTTTTCAAAGCATTTAGAAGGCATCGGAATTGAAATCTTCATTCTTGCCATCTTCGCCTTGAGCTATGACCTGCTTTTTGGTGTTACCGGTATGATGAGTTTTGGACACACCATGTTCTTTGCTGTCGCGGCTTATACAACTGGTATTGCCTTGAAATCATTCGGCTTGCCTCTGTGGCAGGTGCTGTTGATTATTGTTGGCACTTCAATTGTGCAGGCGTTTTTGTTTAGCATTGTTCTGCCACGTGTCAAGGGTGTTACCTTTACGATGGTTACGCTTGGTATGGCCTCCATGTTCCATATCATTGTTATGTCTTCTGATATGATCAAGTGGACTGGTGCTGATGTTGGCTTGCAAGGTGTTCCAAAACCTGCCTTTATCGATCCAACGATTGAGCGCTTAAGGTTTTATGTTGTCGCCTTGCTCATATTAGTTCTCGTGTATATCTTCTATAAGCGCTTTATTGACTCGCCCACCGGACGTGTGTGTGTTTCGATTCGCGAGAATGAATCACGCGCGAAGATGCTAGGCTATAACACAACCATCTTCAAAGTAGTTGTCATGTTGATTGCTTCGTTTACTGCTTCAATAGCTGGTGTGTTGCATACCCTTTATCAACCGATTGTCAGTCCGACTATTGCCGACCTTGGCTATACGGTTACGGGCTTGTTGATTGTGTTGATTGGCGGTATTGCCACCCAGAGCGGGGCGATTGTTGGTGCTTTTGTCATCAAGCTGCTTGATTTGGCACTGCGTGGCATCATGAAAGACAGCGCGCCACTGGTTACCGGCGTTGTGTACGTTATTTTCGTGCTCTTTGTGCCTTATGGCATCGTGGGTAGCTTGAAGCTCGGTGGATTTAAGATAAAACAAGGCTGGCAGATGCTTCTTGAACGTTTTGGTTTGAAAAAGGCAATGCCAAAAGAAGAATAACAGCCTGCAATCTCTAAAAAATACAAATTTACTCTATAAAGCTCTTGCGTAAGCAGGAGCTTTTCGTGTATAATAACAAGTTGTGACTGGTCGGGTGAGCGGTTGATGAGTAATTACCCATCGGCTTCGACCCAGGAGACCTGCATAAAAAATATTTAGGAGCAGACGTCATGTCAATTACAAAAGAAGAAAAAACTGATATTATCGAAAAGTTCGCCACCAAACCTGGCGATACTGGTTCACCCCAGGTGCAAATTGCAATCCTGTCCAAGCGTATTTCCGCGCTAACTGATCACCTGCGCGCGAACAAGCACGATGAGAGTTCACGCCGTGGTTTGCTTAGGCTGGTTGGTCGCCGACGCCGTTTGTTGGCTTATTTGCGCCAAAAGGACTATGATGCTTTCCTGGCAATTACAGAAGAGCTGAAGATCCGCAGAAAGTAATATCGTTGTCAAATGATACCCGTTACAGCGCACGCCCTGACACAGAATGTAAGTAAGAGTAATGTCAGTGCGTGCTCTGTTGTGGTATCAATAAAAATTATCAAGCCAGTCGGGTATTGAAATTTAGCGGGCAAATTGTTTGACCTTTAAATTTCAGTTCCTGCACTGGCTAACAGTGAAAGGAAAATATGAAACCAGAAGCAATTCTCTATACAGCCACGCTTGGTGGCAAAGAACTTAGCTTCGAAACCGGCCGTTTGGCTCGCCAGGCGGGTGGTTCGATTGTTGTACGCCAGGGCGACAGCATGATGTTTGCTGCCGCGACACTTGGCAATGTGCGTGAAGGCGTGGATTTCTTCCCGCTGACCGTTGATTATGAAGAACGTATGTATGCCGGAGGCAAAATCCCAGGTTCGTTCTTCCGCCGCGAAGGGCGCCCCAGCACCGAAGCTACTTTGGTCGCGCGCTTAACTGACCGTCCCTTGCGCCCGCTCTTCCCCGATGGAATGCGCAATGAGGTGCAGGTTATCTTGATGTCACTTTCCGCAGATAACGAAAATCCCCTGGATATGCTTGCCATCAATGCCGCCTCCGCCGCACTGATGATTTCAGATGTGCCCTGGGCTGGACCAGTTGGCGCAGTGCGTATCGCTTATGTGGATGGTGAACTGATTGCCAACCCGACCATGCAGGAAATGGAAATATCCGAACTTGATTTGCGTGTGGCTGGCAGTAAAGAAGCTATCTTGATGGTCGAAGCTGGCTCAAATGAAATTTCTGAAGACCTCATGGCAGAAGCTTTGCAACTGGCACATGAGAGCATCCAGGACGTCATCGCCGTTCAGGAACGCATGGCACGCGAAATTGGCAAAGCCAAGCGCGAAGTGAGTCTTGCAGCCAGCGATACAGAACTGATTGCCCAGGTAAAATCTGCTGTTAAAGCACGCGTTACCGCGCTTTTAGACCAGCCTTATCTTAAGTCCAACCTTTATGAAGGAATGGATCAAATTAAAGCTGAATATCTGCTTGAAACCTTGGGCGAAGAGCCTGACCCTGCTGAACTCAGCAGATATGGCAAGGCATTTGACGAAGCCCAGCGCATGATTGTGCGTGACCGTATTCTGTTCGAAGGCAAACGCCCTGACAACCGCAAGGTCTATGAAGTGCGCGATATCAGCGTTGAAACGGATATTTCGCCCCGCGCGCATGGCTCGGGTTTGTTTACCCGTGGCGAAACACAGGTGCTCACCCTGGCCACTTTGGGCACACCCAAAGAAGCGCAGGAGTTGGACAACCTTAACGGTATGGACAGCAAACGCTATATGCATCATTACAATTTCCCACCTTACGCTACTGGCGAAACCAAACGTGTAGGTGGACAGTCACGACGTGAAATCGGCCATGGCGCTCTTGCTGAACGCGCGCTGGAACCGGTTTTGCCTAACGAAAAGGACTTTCCTTACACCATTCGTTTGGTTTCGGAAGTCTTGGAATCAAACGGTTCGAGTTCAATGGCCTCGGTTTGTGGTTCAAGCCTGGCATTAATGGACAGTGGTGTCCCCGTAAGCGCGGCGGTTTCCGGCGTGGCGATGGGTCTCATTATGGAAGGCGAGCGTTACGTGATTCTCACCGATATTCTCGGTACTGAAGATCACCTCGGCGATATGGACTTCAAGGTTGCCGGTACGCGCGATGGCATTACCGCTTTGCAAATGGATATCAAAATTGCTGGTATCACGCCCGAAATCATGGCTGAAGCTTTGAGACGTGCCAGGGATGCCCGTATGTATATCCTGGACCAAATGGATAAAGTCATTGCTGAACCACGCCCTGAATTGAAATCCCACGTTCCACGTATTGAGACCATTAAGGTGCCAGTTGATAAAATTGGCGCGATTATTGGGCCAGCTGGTAAGAACATTCGTGCTTTGCAAGAAGAAACCAACACGAAAATTGACATCGATGATGACGGTACCGTTTACATCGCTGCTGTTGATGGTGAAGGTTTCTACGAAGCGCGCGAACGCATTTTGGCAATGACCGAAACAGCTGAGATTGGACGCATTTACACCGGTAAATGTGTGCGCGTGACCGATTTTGGCGCATTCATTGAAATTTTGCCCGGTGTCGATGGCATGGTGCATATCAGCCAGCTCAGCACAGAACGCGTTGACAAGGTTGAAGATGTGGTGAACGTTGGCGATGACCTTACGGTGATGGTGATTGATATCGCCTCAGACGGCAAGATTCGTCTTTCGCGCCAGGCCCTTTTGGAAGGCTGGACAGTTGAAGAAGCCCGCGAACGCGATAAGCCAGGTGGCTCCCGCCCGCGTGGTGGTTCACGACCAGGTGGACGCTCCGGTGGTGATCGCCGCAGTAGTGGTGGTCGCTCTGGTGGTGACCGTCGCGACCGCTCCGGTGGCGATAGTCGTAACAGACGATAAACCGTAACCGTAACTAGTTAAAAGAACAAACCGCTTTGGGCAACCAAGGCGGTTTGTGTTTTGCCTGGTGTTTTAATGTAAAAAAAAGTGCATGGCATCTGTGCCATGTACCAGTAAACGAATGACGCGCTAATCTTTCGGTCGCAGACGCAGATGCATGGGCGGGTCGACGGGAACATAGTCAACAAAGCCCAGGCTTTCGTAAAGGTGGCGACCCATCACGGACGCGTCAAGGGTGATGTAGTCAAAATCCATATCTTTGGCAAGGGCGATGAGAGCTTCCATCGTCTGGCGCGCGAAACCACGCCGGCGATATTTCTCATAGCACAGCATGTTGGTAATACGCGCGAAACGTTGTGTGGGGCAGCCAGGGTGGTAGGCGACAACATGCGCCTGCAAAAAGCCTATCGCGGCGACTTCACCATCGACTTCGACCAAATAACAATGGATGTCTTGCCCCAAGCGCGTTTGATAAAACGCGTGAATATCGCGTCTGATTTCATCCAGGCGCGATGCTGGCGCGGGTGTGCCAAGGGCGGCATTGAAGTCAATCCGCCCTTGAACAAGTTTGTCTAAATCTGCGTGAGTTGCGAAATGTCCGGTAATGTTCATACTTTATTCTATCATGCCATAGCGCTTGAGCGCGGCATTGAGAATCATATTGACCAACTCGGTGTGGCTGATGCCATCCGCTTCAGCTTCGATGACGATGTCGGAAAGCTTGGGCATTAGGCCAGGCAAGGGGTTGATTTCAAGGATGTAGGGTTTGAGATTATCCTCGATATCCAGGCGGAAATCAATGCGCGATACATCCAAACAACCGGTTACACGAAAGACCGCGGCGGCAAGCCAGTTGAGTTCGTCGATTTGGTCTTCGGTAAGTGGCGCGGGGCATAAGTATTCCAGCTGGTCTGCCAGGGCGGTTTTAAGATAGTTGCCATAAACCCCTTCAATGGTCATTGTGGGGTCAAGGTTGACTTCCATGGGTGGCAAAAAGTTCAAGCCAGCTTGAATACGACGCGCGTTTTCATTACGCGGAACGCGCCAGGCAACGGGGCCGATCAGATTACCCACCAAACCAACGGTTACTTCGCGGCCTTTGATGAAACGTTCAACCAAAGCGGGCTGCTTGTATTTGCTGAGACTTATTTCAAGCTGTTGACGCAGTTCGCGTTCATCGTGCACCACCGATTTACCGCTGATGCCCATACCGGTACCTTCGCGACTAGGTTTGACAAAAAGCGGGAATCTTAAGCCTTCGTCTAGGGGTTCATCAACGCGTTCAAAAACCTGAAATTCTGGTGTTGGCAGTCCGTGCCAGGCGAGAATGCGTTTGGTCATGGGCTTGTCCAAAGTGAGGGCGAGCGATAAAACCTTTGAGCCTGTGTAAGGGATGCGCAATTTCTCGAGAATGGCAGGAATTTGAGCCTCCCGCGAATCTCCGAAGTGACTCTCAGCTATATTGAAACAAATATCGGGTTGGTAGTGGCGGATGGAGTCGATGATGGTTTCGTCGGCTTCTAAAAATTGCGCTTCGTGGCCACCTTCACGAATGGCGTTACACAGGGATTCAACGGTTGATTCGGAGTCGAGATCATCCCATTGATCTTCGCTCATGCCCTCAAAAACGGGCGCGTTTGTCTTAATGTTTGCAAGAACTGCAACGCGAAATGCTTTCACTTTTTTACATGCCTCCGGCACGAATATTTTTATTAATTATAGTCCTAACTTAATCAAGTTGCACTAACAATTTGTCTTCAGCTTCAGCGACTTTTACGCCACGTTCAATGTTGACGAATTGCAACATGATGATGCCAGCCAGGAAGAATACGACCAGGGAGATGATGCCATAGCGGTCGGATCCAGTGAGTTTGGTGATTACTGCCAGCAGAGCGGGGCCAACCACGGTGTTGAATTTCTCAAAGACGCTAAAGAATCCGTAAAATTCAGCACTTTTACTGGCTGGCATGAGTTTGCCAACCAACGAACGGCTGATGGCCTGTGAGCCACCTTGTACCATGGCAACCGCGAAACCGAGCGCGTAAAAATGCCATTCCTTACTCATGAAATAGCCGATTGTCGCGATAAGCAGGTAAATAATCAGGCTGATGGTGATGGTGAGTTTTTGACCCAGTTTTTCGGCCAGTTTGCCAAAGAGAATGGAGAATGGCGCGGCGACAAATTGCACCATCAACAGGGTGCCAATCAGCGTGATAGCGCTAAAGCCACGCGCGGTGCCGATGATAGTGGCCATGGTGATAATGGTGCCGATACCGTTGGAGTAGACGAAGAAGGTCAGCATGAACCAGGCCAGGTCTTTGAACTTGCGGATGTTTCCAAAAGCAGAGAAAAAGCGTCCAAACCCGACTTTAATCACGTCTTCGCCGATTTCGTGTTCGTAGGCTTTGGCGGGAGGTTCCTTCACATATTTGAAAACCGGGATAGAGAAGACTGCCCACCAAATAGCGACACTGGCCATGCTAAGGCGCATCATTAGTTGGGTTACTTCATCCGCGGGGGTGTTTGGCATCAGCTTGGGGCCAAGGAAAATCATTGCCACATTGATGGCAAGCAACAATCCACCGCCGATGTAACCCATAGCGTAGCCCTTGCTGGAGACGGCGTCGAGTTCGTCTTCGTCGGCGATGTGGGGCAGGAGTGCGTCGTAGAAGACAAGCGAGCCGGCGAAACCAACTGTACCCACAATGTACAGAACAATGGTTAAAGTTTGATGTTGGGGGCCGGTTAGGAAGAACATTGCGGCAGTGCTAAGTACACCCAAGGCGACGAAAAAGGCCATGAAGGTCTTCTTTGAGCCTCTAAAGTCGGCGATGGCACCCAGTACCGGACTGGAAACAGCGGCAATCAGACTGCCGATGGCGACTGCCCAGCCCCAAATGGGTACAGCGGATTCGCCGAGCATAATATATTGAGCGAAATAAACAGGAAGAATGGCAGCCATGATGGTGGTAGCAAAAGCTGAGTTGCCCCAGTCGTACATGGTCCAGGCCCAGATGGCTTTCTTTTTCTTCTTTTCTTGTTCAGGTGTTAAAGATGGCTGAACAGGGTCTTGAGGGGTGATGATGGATGAATCCATAATGCGCTCCTTTTTTTGTGAGATGCATCAATTTTACCCTTGATGGATATATTTAAGTTGATTTGATTGTAAAGAGTTTATAACTTCAATCATTATTGCATATGTCTGGCAGGTGTAAGTTAATCCTTTAGTATAGGGATGTTAATTGCCATTTCTGCCAGCTGTTGAAAATCAAAAAGGTCCGCTATAACGGACCTTTGACATTTATTTCGGTTATTTAACGCTAATTTTCTACTCGCCACAGATGAAAGCTTCGGTAAGTTCGCGGGCGAGTTCGTCTTTGTATTGTTCGGGTGGGGTTTTCATGAAATAGCTGCTGGGCGCAAGGATAGGACCTCCGATGCCACGGTCTTTGGCGAGTTTCAGGCAGCGGATGGCGTCAATAACCACGCCGGCAGAGTTAGGCGCGTCCCAGACTTCGAGTTTAACTTCCGCCTTGAGGGGCACGTTGCCAAAGGTGGTACCTTCCATGGCGATGTAACAGTACTTGCGGTCTTTAAGCCAGGGCACGTAATCGGATGGACCCACGTGGATGTCGTCTTCATCGAGTTTGTAGGGCAGCATGCTGGTAACCGCACCGGTTTTGCTGATTTTCTTGCTTTCCAGGCGGTCACGTTCGAGCATGTTCATAAAGTCGGTATTGCCCCCAAAATTGAGTTGGTAGGTGTGGTCAAGGCGCACACCGCGGTCAACAAAAAGACTGGTTAGAACACGGTGGGTAATGGTGGCGCCAACCTGGCTTTTGATGTCGTCGCCGATGATGGGTAAACCAGCTTCACGAAAACGCACTGACCAGTAGGGCGAGCTGGCGATGAAGACCGGCACGCAGTTGATAACGCCCACGCCGGCGCGCAGGGCTTGTTCCATGTACCATTTAGTTGCCATTTCGGAACCGACAGGCAGGTAGTTGATGAGCATATCCACCTGGGTTTCTTTGAGAATGCCAACCACGTCGTCGGTTGGGCCGGGGGCTTTATGGACGATTTGGCTCAGGTATTTGCCAAGTCCATCGTGGGTCATACCCCGATGCACCGGCACGTTCATGAAAGGGATATCGCAAAATTTGTAGGTGTTGTTGGGGTAAGCAAACAGCGCTTCGCTAAGGTCTTTGCCGACCTTGCCTTCAACAACGTCAAAAGCGGCAACGATTTCAATGTCGCTGATGTGATAGCCACCCAAATTGACGTGCATCAAGCCGGGCACTTGTTCATCGTCTTTGGCATTTTGATAGTAATAAAGGCCTTGCACTAGTGAAGAGGCGCAGTTCCCCGCGCCGATAATCGCCACACGTACTTTTTTATCTTCGCTCATTATTTCTCCATTTTTTCAACTTGGTTCTAATCATACTCTAAAACCTCTGTTTTATTCACATCAATTTCTTTTATCTTTAGATTTTGTTCATATCAGGACATGATGCATATTAGGATAGACGGTTAGGCATGGACTATAATTGAACCATGCAATTTGACCTTCAGGCTCCATACAAACCCACCGGCGACCAACCCCAGGCCATCGCGGACTTGGTGGAAGGTGTACGTCAGGGCTATCGCCATCAGGTTTTACTCGGCGCGACAGGCACGGGCAAGACTTTTACCGTGGCGAACGTTATCCAGCAGCTGCAACTGCCAACCCTGGTGATGACGCATAACAAAACCCTGGCTGCGCAACTTTACGCGGAGTATAAGGATTTCTTCCCGAACAACGCGGTGGAGTATTTCGTTTCGTACTACGATTATTACCAGCCTGAAGCTTATATCCCGCGCCGAGACCTGTATATCGAGAAAGAAACGCAGATTAACGAAGAAATCGACCGCTTGCGCCTGGCTGCCACCACGGCGTTGATGTCGCGGCAGGATGTGATTATCGTAGCGTCGGTTTCGGCGATTTATGGTTTGGGCGACCCGGAACTGTATAAGGCGAGCGTCTTGCATGTGGAAAAGGACAGCCTGTACCGCCGGAACAAGTTATTGCGACAGTTGGTGGATATTCAGTATGAGCGCAATGAGTTTGATATCAAACCCGGTATTTTTAGGGTGCGTGGCGATACGCTTGAAATACTGCCGGCTTATTCTGAAAAAGAGATTATCCGCATTAATTTTTTTGGTGATGAAATTGAAGCTATCTCGCGTCTGCACGCGGTGACTGGCGAGCTGATTGAGCGCGTTGACGCGATTGATATTTATCCCGCCAAACACTATGTGACCGAAGAAAAGCGCATGGAAAAATCTTTGCAGGATATCGAAGATGAGCTTGAAGAACGTTTGAAATACTTCAGGGATAAGGGCATGGACCTGGAAGCTTACCGCCTGGAACAACGTACCCGCTATGACCTGGAGATGTTACGCGAGGTGGGGTATTGTTCGGGCATTGAGAACTACTCTCGCCATTTTGACCGGCGCGCGCCGGGCACCGCGCCCTGGACACTGCTGGACTTTTTACCATCGGAGTATCTGCTTGTTTTAGATGAATCGCATATGATGATGCCCCAAATTCGCGGGATGTACAACGGCGACCGTTCGCGCAAGGAAGTTTTGGTGGAGTATGGTTTTCGTTTGCCTTCCGCGCTGGACAACCGTCCCTTAAAGTTCCCGGAATTTGAGAAAATGATGGGTATCACGCTTTATACCAGTGCCACACCCGGACCTTATGAGATGGAAAAGAAAAATCAGGTGGTTGAACAAATTATTCGCCCGACTGGTTTGCTGGACCCGCAAATTAGTGTGCGTCCGAGCCGTGGTCAGGTAGATGACCTGATTGCGGAACTGCGCAAGCTGATTGAAAAAGGCGAGCGCGCCCTGGTGACCACGCTGACCAAGCGTATGGCTGAGGATATGTCGGCCTATCTCAAGGATTCGGGCTTTAAGGTGCAGTATTTGCACTCCGAAGTGGAAACATTCGAGCGGGTAAGCATCTTGCGCGATTTGCGCATGGGCAATTACGACGTTGTGGTAGGCATCAACCTTTTGCGCGAGGGGCTTGACTTGCCGGAAGTTTCGCTGGTGGCGATTTTAGACGCGGATAAAGAAGGCTTTTTGCGGTCAACGACCGCGCTGGTTCAGACTTTTGGGCGTGCCGCGCGGCATATCAACGGTAAGGTCATTCTTTACGCGGACCAGATGACCGATTCAATGAAACGCGCGATTGATGAGACCAACCGCCGACGGGCTATTCAGGAAAAGTACAACGAAGAGCATGGCATCTCACCGGTTGGCATCTCCAAGGCGGTGTATGATATTACAGAACGCCTGACACACTCGGTTGCTGAAGGAAAAGAAGATAAGAGCCAAAGCGCGCGTCAGCTGGCTTCCAGGATGCAGCAGCGCGAGCTGGAAAAACTGATTTCGGAGATGGAAAATCAAATGAAAGCTGCCGCGGCGGATTTGGAGTTTGAACGCGCGGCGATGTTGCGCGACCAGGTTTACGAGCTGCGGGCGATTTTGGTTGAATCAAGTGACGTGCCGGAATGGAAGAAGCAAACGCTTTTGGCACGGCACAGTGATTGATGGTTTTTTTCTCCGCTAAATAAAACCTTGTTTGGTTAATTATCGATTTTGTAATTGTTTTTAGATTCTCCTGCCGGCGTCTCGCTGAGCAGAATAGAATTTAACCAAAGTGTTTAATAGCGTCGGCGAAGACGCCTCCGCGAACATTCTTTTTTACCTGTGACGGGATGCTGGGATGAGCAGTGTTTTTTGTATACCAGGATAGAATTGAGTTTTTTCCTGGCAAATAAACAAAAACAGCCTGATAGTCAAATTAGTCAGGCTGTTTGTTTTCTAAATAGTTAGATATTAATAAATATCTTCGTCATCCTCGTCATCGTCAAATTCAGCGGAAAATTCATCTTCTTCATCGTCAAAATCATCATCGTTTACGTAGCGTTCCCATTCTTCCATATCCATGGGGATTTTGAAGAAGTCATCATCGTCATCGCTGTCAAAGTCATTGTCGTCGTCGTCAGACCCAAAGTGCGATTCGTTAAGCAAAGCAGCGAGTTCGGGGTCGTCGGTACCGAAGAGTTCAAGATACTCAATGGAATCTTCAATGAGTTCAATTTCGTCTTCGTCATCTGTAATGTTGGCGAAATGCTCAAGGCGTTCGATGACTTCATCACCACCGATTTGCGATAGCGCCCAAATGACTTCCTGGCGCACGTCATAATCGGTGTCAAGGTTGAGCATCCTAAACAAAGGACGGCGGGCGCTGTAGATGCCCAGCAGACCCGCGGCATGCACGGCTTGAGCGAGAATAATGGGGTTTTCGTCACTGAAATATTCCAGCACGGTTGAATCCCATTCGTGGTTCATGGTGCGACCGATGGCAAGCAGGGCGCTTTCGGTCCAGTAGACCTGTTCCATGGCCAAAGCGCGCAAAATCATCTCTTTAAGCACGGGTTTTTCACTGTAACCCAGTGTTTCCAGGACACGCCGACGGACCAAGTCGGAGCGGTCATGTTCGTAGGCAAATATCAAAGCGTTTTCGATTTCGGCCTGGATGGTGGCATCAAGTTCGTTGAGCGCGCATTTGTAAAAGTAAGGCACCAGGGCGTTGGCAGCTGCCGCGCGCAGGTTTTCTTTGCGCGAATTATCTCTCAGGAAAGTCAAATAGCGTTTAATCAAACGTTTGTCATCAGCTTCAAAGAGCAGGTCAATGGCTGCCACGACCACGTCGTCATCGGTATCGTCAAGCCCCAGTTTGCCAGCGGATTCAAAAAGCTGTAAAGGGTCATCTTCGGCGAGTTCCGCCATGCCGATAATTAATGCCCGACGACGTTCAACGGGAAAAGAAAACCAGACTTCGCGCAATTTATTCAAACTGGGTGAATCAAGATCCGAAAAGTGATGCAGAAATTTGTTCGAAAATGGGATTTTGTCTTCGCGTAATTTGCTAATCAGTTTATCGATGGGCATAATCGTTGCCATAATCTCTCCTTAGTGCAGCTGGATAGGATTGATAAAGTCCCTGAAGGTGATGAAAATCATCAAAGCGATTAAAAGAAAGAAGAAAACCGTGTTGATGGCGTTGGCAACACGTTCCGGCATCTTCTTGCGTGTGATGGTTTCAATGAGCAGGAAGAGTATTTGCCCGCCATCCAGTGCGGGGATGGGCAGCAGGTTGGTGATGCCTACGGCGATGCTGACAATGGAAAGCAGTGAAAGGCGCATGATAGGCAGGTCGTTGTCAATGATTTGGTCGGCTTCTTCGGCATAGGCGAACATGTCATAAATGCCTTTGATACCGACGATGCGGGCTTCTTCGGGCTGGACAACACCCTGAATGAGTTGAATGGGCAAGGTCAGCGTGGTTTTGACTTGATTCCAAAAAGTACCAAAAGCGCTTTTGAGTGTGTCGCCAAATTTGGCGGGCAATTTGGGGTTATCCATGATGATGCCGATCGCGCCTTCGCCTTCGGGCGGGTTTTCGCGTGGGATAAGATGCGTGGTAAATTCTTGCGATTCGCGCAGAACCACAATCTCAATTTCTTTACCTAGATTAGCTTGAACTTGATTGCTCAATGCCTCATTGCTGTCAATCTTGACGCCATTAATAGTTTTAACAAGGTCTTTAACTTCAAGTCCAGCCTGGGCGGCAGGTGAATTGGGCGCGATATCGGCGATGATAACGCGCGTGGGGTCCGGACTGCCGATGGCGTTGAACATGATAACCAGCACGATGATGCCCAAAATGAAGTTCATCGTGGGGCCAGCGACCAAAATGAGAAAACGCTTCCATTTTGGTGCCTGGGTGATGCCACCGATGATACCCGAGTCGACCGTTTTGGTTTTTGCCTCCTGGGTTTCGGGTTCGATGATGACATCAGGTTCGCCACATGGTGTTTCGACGACAATCGCTTTAGCTGATAATTCTTCGGTTTCATCAATGGGCACTTCTTCTTCAAAGCGCACAAAGCCACCGAAGGGAATGGCGTTCAGGGTGAAGTCCGTGCCACGCCATCTGAACAGTCTGATGAGCTTCGGCGGGTAGCCAAAACCAAACTCCGCGACGGGAATGCCTAAAATAACTGCCATTAAATAATGGCCAAGTTCGTGTACAAAAATAATCAATCCGAATACAAACACGAATTGAACAATGGTCCAAATAGTTGCCATAGTGTCTCCTTGGGGATTATTATACTCATTTTGCTTTTGCCTACCGAATTTGCCGAAGCTTTTTACAAAAATCTTATTCTTTACGGGGGAATATGATATATAATAGACGCGATATTATAACGGAGGTTTATATATGAAAACAAAAATTGGTATTAGTGGATTTGGTCGCATTGGGCGTCTTGTAGCGCGCGTTGCGGTTATGGATCCTGAAGTGGAGCTTGTGGCAATCAACTCAACTGCAGACCCAGAGAATACAGCACGTCTTTTTAAATACGACTCTACCCACGGAACATTTGACGGCGAAGTTAGCTTTGACGAAGGACATCTGATTGTAAACGGTAAAGCAATTCCACTTTTCTGTGACCGAGATCCCAACAAACTGGATTGGGGCAAATATGGCACTGAAATCGTCATCGACTCAACGGGTGCTTTCCGCACCATCGACACTGCCAGCGCGCACTTGCGCGATACGGTGAAAAAGGTCATCATCACCGCGCCGAGTTCTGACGCGCAGATGATTGTAATGGGTGTCAATCAGGATGCCTACGACCCCAGCCAGCCTGTGGTCTCAAATGCCAGCTGTACAACCAACTGTTTGGCGCCAGTAACCAAAGTCATTCACGAAAACTTCACGATTGAAGCAGCCGCGATGACAACTGTACACGCATTCACGAATGATCAAAACAATCTGGATAACCGCCACAAAGACCCACGCCGCGCGCGTGGTTGTACCCAGAGCATTGTGCCAACTTCAACTGGCGCAGCCAAAGCAATGGGCAAAGTTATTCCTGCTTTGAATGGCAAGATGAACGGTTTTTCTGTGCGCATTCCTACCCCCAACGTTTCCCTGGTGGACGTCGTTTTCCAACTGAAGGAAAGCCCCAGTGTGGAAGAAGTCAACGCTTTGCTCAAGCAAGCTGCCGAAGGCGAACTGAAGGGTATTTTGGGTTATAGCGACGAACCCCTGGTCTCGATTGACTATAACGGCGATTCCCGTTCGAGTATTGTTGACGGTCTTTCAACCATGAAAGTTGGTGAACACCTCATTAAAGTTGTTGCCTGGTACGACAATGAATGGGGTTACAGCGTGCGCTGCGTGGATTTGGCAAAATTCATCCACAATAAGTAGTTCGCGACATAAACAGACGAGGAGAAGCGGTTATATTCGTGAAAATCGGATATAATCGCTTTCGTTATGAATATAGAAGATCTGACCGCAAAAATGAACGCGCTTGTGGCGCATCATGGGTGGTACGAGCCCGACTCGCCCAAAAAACAGTTGCCCCGCAACCTGGCGATTTCGCTTTGTCTGGAAGCTGGCGAAGTCCTGGAGCATTACCAGTGGGGCGATGAAAGCGCGGATAAAGATGCCCTGGCTGGTGAACTGGCTGATGTGGCACTTTATCTCTTGCAACTGGCGCATGTTGAAGGCATTGACCTGGAACAAGCAATACTTGATACCATCGCGCGCAACTGGAACCGGCAATGGTCAGATGAAAAGGACGTTGAGAAATGATTGTAGCCGTATTTGGCAGTGCATCGCCTAAAGCAGGAGATAAGCTTTACCAACTGGCCTATGATTTGGGTCATGCTTTGGGCAAGGCAGGTTATCAGGTGATGACGGGTGGCTATTGTGGCACCATGGAGGCGACATGCAAAGGCGCGCGACAGACCGCAACAACGCATACGATTGGCGTGACCTGCGATGAAATTGAGGCTTATCGACCGGGTAGCGCGAACGCTTATGTCCTTGAAGAAGTGCGCACCCAAACTTTGAGCGAGCGCATTGATTATATGGTTCGCCACGCGGATGCTTTTATTGCTTTACAGGGTGGTGTTGGCACGCTGGCGGAAATTATGCTGGCGTATAATATGATGATTATCGGTGCCATTGAACGCAAAGCTTTTGTTTTGATTGGTGAGTCCTGGGCTACACTCGGTGCTCATTTTTTTGATGAGCTGGAAGGGCATGTGCCGGCATTTGCGAAGGAATTATTAATATTTGTGAACACTGTTGATGAGGCAGTGTTGGCATTAGAAAGCAGGAATAAAAAATAAAAGATGGAAAATTTAAAACTGACAAGCAGAGAAGAGAATTATTCAGAATGGTATAACCAACTGGTGTTGCGCGCCGAGCTGGCAGATTACGCGCCAGTGCGTGGCTGTATGGTTGTGCGTCCTTATGGCTGGGCATTATGGGAGAATATCCAGGCGGCGCTGGACAAACGCTTTAAGGAAACCGGTCACGTAAATGCCGCTTTCCCGATGCTGATACCAGAATCGTACATGACCAAAGAAGCTGAGCACGTTGAAGGTTTCGCGCCAGAGTTGGCGGTGGTTACCCACGCGGGTGGGTCTAAACTTGAGGAACCTTATGTTTTGCGCCCGACGTCTGAAACCATCATTGGCACAATGTACTCAAAATGGATTCAATCCTATCGCGACTTGCCAGTTTTGATGAACCAGTGGGCGAATGTCATTCGCTGGGAAATGCGCACCCGTCTCTTTTTGCGTACGACCGAGTTTTACTGGCAGGAAGGTCATACCGCGCACGCAACCTATGAGGAAGCTGAAGAAGAAACGCTTAGGATGCTTGGCGTTTATACTGAATTCTGCCACAACGAAGCGGCAATGCCGGTTTTGCCTGGTCGCAAATCGGATAATGAAAAATTTGCCGGCGCTTTAGCGACTTATTCCATTGAAGCGATGATGGGTGATACCAAGGCTTTGCAGGCGGGTACCTCGCATTTCCTGGGACAGAACTTTGCCAAAGCTTTTGATATCAAATTCCTTGACCAAAACAACGAATTGCAATATTGCTGGACGACTTCATGGGGTGTGACCACGCGCTTGATCGGTGCCATGGTGATGATTCACGGTGATGACCAGGGTTTGGTTTTGCCACCCCGTTTGGCGCCTATCCAGGTGGTGATTGTGCCTATCTTCCGCAAGGATACCGAAAAAGAAGCTGTTTTGGCGATGGTCGAAAAGGTGCGCGCGGGCTTGAAAGCCAACAATATTCGCGTGCATGTAGATGACCGCGACGGCTTGACACCCGGCTTCAAATACCACGACTGGGAACTGAAAGGTGTGCCCTTGCGCATTGAAATTGGTCCCAAAGACGTTGAAAAGAACAGCCTGGCTTTCGCGCGCCGTGATATCCCCGGACGAGAGGGTAAGAGCTTTGTTTCGATGGACGGATTTGAGCAATCAGTGGCGGATATGCTGGTTACGATTCAGGATAATATGCTCGCCAAGGCGATTGCTTTCCGTGACGCGCACATTTTTGAAGTGGATAATTACGAGGACTTCAAGGATGTTGTTGAGAATAAAGGTTGGGCTAAGGTTTGGTGGTATGCCGACAGTGAAATCGAAGAGTTGATTAAGACTGAAACCAAAGCCAAGCTGCTTAACTTTACCGAAACCGAAGGCGAAGGCGTTTGTTTCTATTCCGGACGCAAAACCAACACGCAGGTCTTTTTCGCGAAGACTTACTAGAGTTTTATCTTTGGAACTGATGAAAGAGGCTGACTTGTTCAGTCTCTTTTTTTCTGTTTAGTATTAATGCAAAGCATAAACAAGAATCAGCTATAATTCAGCCATGGTTGCTATCAATCTAAACCGCTTAGCCAAACAGTTGCAAGACTTGCGTGAAATGTTTAACCAACCGGAAGCGTTTCGCGCGGAATTGCATCGATTTTTATCTTTTTATCATCAATACTCCCGACGCAAGCATGAAGATTCCATTCCTAAAAGCTTCATGCGGCAGTACGATTTGCCTATTCAGATTGTTCCACAGCTTGAACTATCTCTGCGTCAACTTGCCCAAAAGGAAACCGAGCAAAGTTTCGCAGTTATTGAAGAACTTTGGAAAGATGATTATTTCGAAGCACGGGATTTGGCCTGTTTTATCCTGGGTCAGCAAGCAGAAAACCAAACCGAGCGGGTAGTTAGCCTGATTGATAGCTGGCTTTCAGAACCGCAGGACAGGGCAGTCGTGGCGTCGATTTTTAAAAAAGCCTGTGTGGGACTGCTGGAATTTGCGCCCCATCAGTTTAGCGAACTGACCAAAAACCTGCTGGCATCCAAGGAATTGCGTAAGCAAGGCTATGGACTGATGGCATTGAGTATTTATTTGCCTAAAGCGCATCACAATGATTTGCCAGGTATTTATGGAATGGTGCGGCCTTTCATCGCGCATTCAGATTTGCAGTTGCAAAGCCGTTTATCGGAACTGGTACGAGAACTGGCAAAGCAGTCGCCGGGCGAAGTGGCGTATCTCTTAAAAGAAGTCCTGGCTGATACTGAAGGGCCTGAAATCGAGCAGCGCTTGCGTTCATACCTGGACTTTTTCGAGCCGCGATATGCCCAAAGTATTCAGGACGCGATGAAAAATCACGCCAAACGCTAAGCTACTGGCAATTAGAATTGACATGGGCAAAAATGACTTGTTCAAACTCGGGTAGACTTTAAATATGAAAGTTTCCAAATTCATACGTGGAAAATGTTTGGTATTCTTGCTTGGATTTATTATGCTGGTTTCAATGTCTGGGTGTAAACCGAGCGAATCTGCAGTATCTGAGACTCCCGAATTGAATCAAACAGAAGCGCCTTTACCCATGCCGATCACATATCAGGAAGTGACAGAAACAAGTTTGCCACATTTACCCGATATGACACCTACTGCGATTGTCGTTGAAACCCCCGATGTGACTGTTGAAATCAATGATGCACTGCCAACGCTGGATAGTGAGTCGAGTTCTGTGTTTGACTATCCCGAATCGCATTACATTTGGGGCATTGTTGGGCACGCGCAACACTACTATCTCAGCTGTGAATCGAGCGCGGCGGTGGACTGGGCGTGGTTCTTTGGTGTGAACATTTACGAGTCAACTTTTCAGGCCGATATGCCCCGATCGGATAACCCCGATTTAGGTTATGTGGGCGATTACACCACGCGCAGGTGGGGTCAAATTCCGCCCTATTCATACGGTGTACACGCGGGGCCTATCGCGGAAGGTTTGCGCGCTTACGATTTGCCCGCGCTTGCTGTAAAAGGCTATACGCTGGATGAGATAAAGCAAAAACTCTCGGAAGACAAGCCCATTATCGCCTGGATAATTGGCAATCTAGAATACAGTGAGCCAGTCGAGTATGTTGACCAGGCGGGCAACACGGTGATTGTCGCGCCCTACGAGCATGTGGTTATTCTTACTGGCTACAATGCCGAGAGTATTCGCTACATGAACAACGGCAAATTCTTCGACGCGCCAACAGAGGTGTTTTTGACTTCGTTTGGCGTGTTGGGGAATATGGTCGTGATTTACGAATAGTTCCTTAGCCCATAATCCCATTATTAAAAAACCAAAATGTTTGACTATTCCACGCTCAACAGGTATCATTGTCAATTGCCGGAAATTCCAGCCGGTAAAATATATTATGGACGAGGGTAACCCCATAAAGGAGGGGTGAGAGGCGTCCGGAGGAAAAATGACAACACATCAAGAAATTATCATCAAAGCTGAAAAGCGACAAGTTACTGGCAAGAAGGTGAAAGCCTTGCGCCGACAGGGTATTTTACCCGGTGTTATTTACGGTCACAAAACTGAACCGCTCGCTATTCAAATGGATGCCCACAGCACTGGGCTGATTATGGGTAAATTGACGGGTACCAGTATTGTAACTTTGGATGTTGACGGTGAAAAACACACGGCTATCGTGCGTGACCGCCAACGCGACGTCATCTACGAAGAACTCCTGCATGTTGACTTCCTTGAGATTTCACTCAAAGAACTATTGCGCGCGACCGTGGCAATCGAGTTGGTTGGCGAAGCCCCTGTTTCGAAACTGGGCGACGTGATTATTAACCATGTTTTGACCGATCTCGATATTGAAGCCTTGCCGATGGACCTTCCTGAACGTATTGAGGTTGACATCAGTGGCATCGAGACTGTTGAAGATACGATTACCGTTGCTGACCTGAATCTCGGTGAAAAGATTACCATCCATACTCCCGAAGACGAAGTTATCGTAACTGTTGGCTTTGTGGCTGCTGAAGTCGAGGGTGAAGAAGATGAAATGGCTGAAGGTTCTGCAGAACCTGAGGTTATCTCAGCCCGTGAAGCAGAGGACGAGGAATAATCCTTACACTCAAAATGTAATAAACATAAAAAGCCACTTTATAAGTGGCTTTTTGCTTTAGTTCAAGGTTGTTTTTTTTGAATGGTTTAAGCTTCTATTATCTTCAGGAATTCCAAAATAACCTGCGCGGTGATGCCCCAAATGAGTTCGCCATCGTAACGTTTGAAGTAAAGCACGGGGTGTGACTGAGACTCGTGGACGAAATCCTGATAGTAGCGGTTGGCAGGGTCTTTCAGGAATGAAAGGGGTACGATAAACGCGCGGGCAACTTCTTCGGGTCGCAAAAATAATTCCTGGGGCCAGGATATGATGCCAACAACTGGCGTTAGCGCGAAATGGGAAATCGTGCCAAACGTAGGCATGGTGCCAAGCACGGTAACGCTTTCGGGTAAAAGGCTGATTTCTTCAAAGCTTTCGCGCAGGGCGGTTTGAACAAGGTTCGCGTCACTTTCTTCCCAGGCACCACCAGGAAAAGCAACCTGTCCGGGGTGACTCCAGAGTTTCTCAGTCCGTCGGGTGAGCAAAATGTGCCATTCACCTTGATGACACAAAAGCGGAATGAGCACCGCCGCAGGATGAAGTGGGTCGGTGAGTTGCAGGCGTTTATCAATGATGGTGCCAGGATTTGTGGCAAGATGTGTTGCCAGTCTTTGCGCTAAATCAGCGGGCAGACCTTGGCAAGCATTGAGTAAGTTATCGCTCAATCCTGATTTCCTTGTTCGTCATCGAAAGCTTCATCGTCGCTGTCCTCAGCAGCGAGACGGTCAACTTTGCGCCCAAAGATGAGAAACCCGGTGTGTCCGATCATGCGGTCAACGGGTCTCAGGCGCGCCCAGTCGGTTTTGTAGAAACGTTGCAAAATTTCGCTGACTTCAATCATGGCAAAGTTGGCCAGTTTAAGTTCGCGAAGGATAATTTCAACCTGGTTGAAAGTGGGTAAAATCATGCCCAAACTGCCCCCGCCACGCAAGCTTTTACGCACATGATGGAGATATTCCTGTGGGTTGGGCAGGTCAAGAATGATGGCGTCAACGTTTTCTTCGTCAAAGCCGTCTTCCGCGTTGCCAACTTTGAAATCAACCCGGTTTTGCAGGCCGAACTTCGTCAGGTTTTTAATAGCCAGGTCTTGAATTTGCGCTTTGCGTTCGTAGGAGTAAACCTTTCCGGTTGTGCCAACCATGTACGCCAGGGCGGTGGTCAATCCACCTGAGCCGGTGCCGCATTCAATCACGCGTTTTCCCGGTCCGATGCCCATGTGAAAGAGGATATAGCTGATTTCCTTGGGGTACATGATTTGGGTGCCCCGTTTTAAACCTTTGATAAGGTCGCTAAGACTGGGCTGAAGCAGGTAAAAGGGGTTGCCTTGATGGGATTCCAAGCGTGTGCCCCAGGCGGTCCCGATGATATCGTCATGGCGAATGACGCCACGATGGGTTTGCAACACCGCGCCGGCTTCAAGCACGAGTAAATGGCTGCGATGTCCGGTGCCTTGCAGTTGAACCAGGTCGCCTTCCTGGGCAAAGTTGCTGTCGGTGAATATAGCTGAATTCATTTAGGTTATCCTTCGGGGTTTATGCGGGTGAACCAGTTGCCAAGGAACAGGAACACTAAGCTGCCAACGATGCCGCCAGCCATTTGCACGCCACCAACGGTCATGAATTTGACGTCGTAGTGTAGAAAAACGAGATGTCCCAGGTAAAAACCAAGCCAGCTAAGTGCCAAATACAAAATAAGTTTCCAAAATCCCCCACCACGCCAAAGATGGAACAAGGCACCAAAGAGAGCAGCCAGTAAACCACCAAAAATGTAGGATGTGATGTTCATAAGTTTCCTTTAGTCTAAGCGGGCAGTTCACGATGATGGTGAATGATGCGCGCAAGTTGTTGTTTTGCAGACATGGCCAGAAGACCAGCCCAAAAGAACTCAACGCACAAGCGCTATCCGAAAGGGTATTTGCATCAAAAGTCTGCCCGAGGTCTTCTGACCGCGAGCATGACTTTTCGTTAGCACTGGTATAGACAACTTGCGTGTTGGTCGTGGGCTTAATCATAACATTAAGTGGTATATTTTAGCTATGTTTGCAGATACACATTGCCATTTAGACGACAGACGGTTCCAAAATGACCTGCCCCAAGTGATTAAGCGGGCGGAAGATGCCGGCCTGGTTTTGATGATCAATTCAGGCGCGGATATGGATTCATCTGAAGCTTCGGTGCGCCTTGCCCAACAATATGAAGGTTTTATCTTCGCGAATGTTGGTCTGCACCCAAACCGCATTAATGAACTTAACGCACAGACTTTGAAACGCCTGCGATTGTTGTCGAAAAGCCCTGAAGTGCTGGCGATTGGTGAGATTGGGCTGGATTATCACTGGAACACCTTCCCGGTCTGGCAACAAAAAGAAGCTTTTCGTACACAACTCGATTTGGCTGCTGAAATGGAATTGCCAGTTGTGATTCACAGCCGAAAATCCACTGATGATGTCGTTGAAATCTTATTGGAATGGCATGCCGGTCTGCAAGCGGAGCATCCTCAAAAAGCACGACCGGGTGCCTTGCATAGCTGGAGCGATACTTATGAAAAGGCCAAACCTTTGATTGAAGCGGGCTTTTACTTTGGCGTGAGTGGGCCGGTGACTTACCTGAACGCGCCAGAACGACGGGAGTGCACGGCTGCCTTGCCCCTGGAACGCATCTTGATTGAAACGGATTGTCCTTATCTCACCCCGCACCCCTTACGCGGAAAACGCAACGAGCCGGCTTATGTACGCAAGATAGTTGAAGAGGTGGCGCGTTTGCATGGCAAAACGGTTGATGAAACTGCAAAAATCACAACCCAAAATGCTTTTAGGCTTTATGGCTTGAGAGTGCAGGCAGCTTAAAGCCAGCTTGCTTTAGAAAAGAATTAATGCAATAAAAAACGCGGGTATTGTCCCGCGTTATGTTTTAAATGGCTAGCTGTTTATGCTGAAAACCCTTCGCGTTTGTAATCCACAAAGCGATACCCCGTGCCACGTTCGGTGAGAATGTATTTGGGATTGCTGGGGTCTTTTTCGAGTTTTTTGCGCAAATAGTTGATATAAAGGCGCACGTAATGGGGCTCGTTTTCGTATTCGTAACCCCAGACCTTGTTCAGGATTTGGTCGTGGGTCAGCACCCAACCGGCGTTTTTCACCAAATGGTAAAGCAAACGGTATTCGGTGGGGCGAAGCTGAACGAGTTCGCCTTCGACCCAAACTTCATGGCGGTCAAAGTCAATCGTGAGGCGGTCGTCAACGACGATTTTTCCGGATTCTTCTTCATTCCTGGCAGCACTGCGGCGCAAAACCGCGCGGATGCGACTGGTCAATTCCCGTGGGCTGAAAGGTTTGGTGATGTAATCGTCCGCGCCGAGTTCGAGCCCTTGAACGATGTCGGCTTCTTCGCTTTTGGCAGTGAGCATGATGACCGGGATTTGGCTTTGTTCGCGAATGAGCTTGAGCACGGTAAAACCGTCCATGTCAGGCATCATAATATCAAGCAGCACCAAATCGGGCAGGGTTGTGCGTAACTGGTCCATGGCTTGTTGACCGTTCATGGCTTCAACAACGTCAAAGCCATCGTGTTCCAAGTTCAGGCGGATCACTTTTACAAGCCCGCGTTCGTCATCGGCAACTAATATCTTTTTCTTTGTTCCACTGGGTTCCATCTTTCATCTCCTAGCTTATTTTGACTAAAATGGCGCTGATGTTATCAGTACCGCCGGCATTATTGGCCATTTCGATGAGCGAATTGACCATTTTTTCGTAATTTCCGCCATCGTTGATGCGCTTTGACAGGGTTTCCTGGTCTACGAGCCCCCAAAGTCCATCTGTGCAAAGTAATAGCGTGCATGGTTCTGTGATTTCCACATGCCCGATATCAGCCCGAAAGCCTTCATTTTGCCCAAGCGCCCTAAACAGTACGTTGCGTTGGGGGTGGTCGTTGGCATCTTCCTGGCTGATTTGTCCAAGTTCGACCAAACGTTGCACCAGGCTGTGGTCCAGGGTGAGCGCTTTTAAGGGATTTGTGGCACTGGTGATATAAAGGCGCGAATCGCCGACATGGGCGAAATGGAGCT
This sequence comes from Anaerolineaceae bacterium, assembly GCA_012839565.1. Classification (GTDB taxonomy): domain Bacteria; phylum Chloroflexota; class Anaerolineae; order Anaerolineales; family Anaerolineaceae; genus Mesolinea. Next base: position 147,901 of record DUMZ01000007.1, on the reverse strand, counting down.
TTTTGTTGAGAACAAGCGCAACGGTGAGCGTGGTGCCACCACCTTGCACTTTGTCAAGCACAGCGTTTTGGGCTGTTTGCAGGGCGTCTTCGAGAATGGTTTGGATGGCGTCGTCGCTGAATTCAGTTTGACCGTCGTGCAAAGGCTGGACAAGGGTTTTTTGCAGTTGCGCAGCTGTAGTTTGGATGGCAATGCTGCTGGCAATATCGCCGTACATATGCCCGCCCATTCCATCAGCAACCATAAAAATCCCCAGCGTAGAGTGGCTTTTGGGGAGCTGGGTTTTGATGTTGAGCGCGTAGATGGCGTCTTCCATGTGGGTGCGGGTCATTCCCAGTGACTGCGCCAGCTGGACTTCCAGATGCACAGGGATATGTTCGTTGCTAAAGGCGTTTGCCAGGTCTATTGGTTTGTTTTTTCTTCTACGACTAAAAATTGACAAAATTACTCCGTTACATCATTGTTTTATGTCTTAAGGAAGGTCCTGCCTGACGCGTTCCAAATAGTCTTCAGCCGCCCAACCGGTGCGATTGGCATCATAAGGGGCTTTGAGCTGCCACCAAATGAGGTCATCAATGACTTCGGGACCGCCAACGACTTCGAACATCTCAGCGTCCAGGGCAAGAAAGTTAATCGTTTGACCCCGTCCGGGACTGTTGCGAATGTTGAGTCCAAGTCCTTTCGTGCCCACGACTTTGACGAAACTGCCAACGCCGATGGTGTCATCGGGTAAGATGTTGGGCGCGGGCTGAGTGGGTGTGGGCAGTTGGGTGGGTACAAAAACAGTAGGCGTTTGGGTGGGTGCTGCGATTAAGGTGATGTTATAAACAGCTTGCTGGTCGGGAGCGTGGGCTTTTTCCGCGCTTTTGTTGAAAATAATATACGCCAAACCGAGCAAGACCAGGGCGAAAACAAACGCGCCCAGGATGGCAAGCGGATGAATTTTATTATTTCTGCTTTTGGTCATAAGTTCTCCATGGCTAATTATAGCTTATTAAAAGCGGGGATTGGGATAGTGTGTAAACAGAAACTCAAATGAAACGTGTCGCAATAAAAGCAGTGGTAAAATGTCTATCATGTTGATACGGAAAAGAAAGTTTAAGCCTTCGCGCCCAAGACGACGGGCCTATAGTTCTCTCTCGCGCCGACGGCGTACGGGTGTTGGCTTGTTTGTGCTGGCCGGCTTATTTTTGCTGGCGGCCGTTGTTTTGACGATTATCAGCACTGTGCAGTTCAAGTCTGTGGCCGTGGTGTATCCAAATGGCTCGCAGATTGGGGGTATTCCGGTTGGTGGGCTTTCGCGCAAGATGGCTGAAGAACGCCTAAGAGATGCTTACAGTATTCCCGTTGAACTGCGTTATGGCGACGCGCGCTTACAGTTCAGTCCGGATGTTTTAGGTTTGACGCTGAATATCAAAGAAACTTTAGATAATGCGGATGAGCAAAACCCAGGCAGTACCTGGTGGGCTTATTTATGGGGCAAGCTGGAGACACCCATGGCTTTCACACTTCCGATGCAGTTTGGCGAGAATCAAGTTATGACGCGTCAGGTTTTGGAAGAAACTTTTCCGAATCGTTATGATCAATTAGCAAGCGCCACGATTCCAGTGGTCAATTCATATCATGTTTTACCCGGTGAACCTGGTTTAGCCCTTGCCGATTATGACGAAACTGTTGCACAGATTATGAACGCCTTAAAGTCGCCAAATCAAAGGGTGGTTCAGTTGCGCGTTGAAGAAAGCCCAGCCTTAGCCATGCTTTGGGAAAATTTGGAAATTAAACTACGCCAGACGATTGAACAGGAAGGTTTCAACGGTTTGGTTGAAATTTACCTGGAAGATTTGCATGACGGACGCTTAATGCATTTCGCCACGCGTGGCGGGACGGATGTGCCGGTTGATGTGGCCTATTCCGGGGCGAGCACGGTGAAAATTCCGATTATGGTCTCCACGATGCGACGTGTTTCGGATCCTATCCCGGCTACTGCAAGCACATGGATGAAAGCGATGATACAGGATTCGCTTAACCCACCAGCAGACGGACTGATGAAAAACTATATGGACAACAATACCGGTCCGTTGATGGTAACGGATGATCTGCGCGAGCTGGGCTACCAAAACACGTTTATGGCGGGTTTTTTTGAGCCTGGTTCACCTTTGTTGTATAAGTACGAGACGCCGGCGAATACCCGCACTGACGTATATCTGAATCCGGATACTTATAATCAAACGGTGCCATCTGAGATTGGCGATTTACTTAAGCGGATTTATTTGTGCGCGAAGCACGACAGCCCGGAGTACAATCTTTTTGACGGGGAAGTGAATCAGAGCGAATGCCAAATTATGATTGATAATTTGTTATCGAATCGCATGGGAGCGCTGATTGAAGTCGGTGTTGCGCCTGAAGGACGTGTGGCGCATAAGCATGGCTGGACGAACGAGACGGATGGCTTACTGCATACGATAAGCGATGTGGGGATTGTCTTTTCTCCGGGTGGGGATTATGTTTTGGTTATCTTCATTCATTCCACTGGCCAGCTTCTTTTTGACGAAGGTAATTTGCTTTTTGCACGACTTTCGCAATCCATTTATAATGCATATAATCCTTATCAGCAGGCGGTTGTTTACATAGAATAACCCCAACACTGGAATTGATATGCGACTAATCATGACCCACGAACAGGCCGATTTAGACGCGCTGGCTTCTATGCTTGGCGCGCATATCCTGATGCCTGATGCTTACGCTGTTTTGCCCAGACAAATAAACCGCAACGGGCAGGCATTTCTGCGCAAATTTGGCAAGGAACTGGGCTTTACACGTAGCCATGATTTACCCAGAAAGAATATTGAAGAAATCATTTTGGTGGATACGCAGTCGATGGTGACTCTGCGGGGCATCACGCGGGATACCACTGTGCGTGTTATTGACCATCACGCACGCAAAAGCCGGGAACAGGCTGAATGGAACTATGAAATTCATGATACCGGTGCATGTACAACGGTGCTGGTCGAAAAGATTATGGAAGCAAATCTGCCGGTTAGCCCGCAAGAAGCGACGCTGATGTTGCTGGGAATTTACGAAGACACGGGTTCGCTGACTTATCCAAACACTATCGCGCGTGACGCGAGCGCGGTGAGTTACCTGTTGACGATGGGAGCGGACCTGAACATCGCTTCAAAGTACCTGAATCCGCCACTTTCGAATGCGCAAATGCAGCTTTATGACCGTTTGCTACAGAATCTCATGACAGTGCATATCGAGCAGAGTATGCTTGTTGTGGCATGCGCTTCAGCACTTGATTTAAACGATGAGATTTCCAGCGTCGCGCATCGTCTGCGGGAGTTTTTGGAGCCCGATGGCTTGATTGTGCTGGCACTCACGCGCATGGGTTTGCGTTTGGTGGCACGGGGAAACTCGCCGGATGTGGATATGGCAAAGCTGGCTAAGCATTTCGGCGGTGGGGGACATCAGCGCGCGGCATCGGCCTTGATTCGGCTTCAGAGCCGGCCAGTCGCTGAGCAGAGTGAATTGGTTTTGAACCACTATCAACAAAAAGTACTTGACTTTTTGCCCCATATCGTCAGCCCCAGCTTGCAGGTAAAGCATATCATGTCGCAAAATCCCTTGCTCTTGTCACCTGAAACAACCGTTCAGGAAGTGGCAGAGTTGATGAACCGCTATGGATTTGAAGGCTATCCTGTTGTTGAAGATGGTCGTGTGATTGGTTTACTCAATCGCCGTAATGTAGACAGGGCTTTGCACCACAAACTGGATGCGACCACGCGCGAATTGATGGACAGTGGCGAAGTAAGCGTTGTGCCTGAGGACAGCATTTCGTATTTGCAGGAGCTGATGACGGCAAGTGGCTGGGGACAGGTGCCTGTTTTGGAAAAAGAGCATGGCAAAGTCATCGGCATCGTTACGCGTACGGACTTGCTGGGCGCGCTACACCCTGCGACGAATATCCCGTCGCAGGATGAGATTATCACCCGGCTTGAGCATGCCCTGCCACCTTCGCGTTTGCAATTCCTGAAAACGATTGCCAGGCATGCGGCAGATTTTGGCGTTAGCGCGTATATTGTGGGTGGTTTTGTGCGTGATTTGATGCTGGATTTGCGCAGTCAGGACTTTGACATCGTTATTGAAGGTGATGCGATTGCCTTTGCAAAGGATTTGGCGGGGAAATTCGGTGGGCGTGTGGTTTCGCATAGCCGATTTGGCACCGCGAAGTGGATTATCAGCGAAGAGAAAGAAGCGATTGCAAAAGCAATTTTTGGCGACGACTTGTTTGAAGCAGAATTGTTGCCGGAACATTTGGATTTAATCAGCGCGCGTACCGAGTTTTACGAAAAGCCCGCTGCACTTCCAACGGTGGAAAGCAGCAGTATCAAGATGGACTTGCACCGACGCGACTTTACTATCAACACACTGGCCTTGCAGCTGGATGGCGAAAATTTCGGCACCCTGTTTGACTTTTGGGGTGGGCTGGGCGATTTGCAGGATGGCAAAATAAAAGTTTTGCACGCGCTTAGTTTTGTGGATGATGCCACGCGGATGATGCGCGCGGTGCGTTTTGCGATGCGCTTTGGTTTTAGCATTGAAGCGCGCACGCTGAGTTTGCTGAAAAACAGCTTGCCATTGTTAAACGAGATTAGTGGCGCCAGACTTTTGCATGAGTTTAATCTCATCTTGCAAGAACCCGAAGCAATCAAAATGCTTCAAATGTTGCATGATTTGGGTGTTTTGGCGCACATTCATCCTGCTTTGCCATGGAACGAGCATATTCGCGAACGCCTTGAGCGAGCATTGGCGCAAGTTGATGCGAAAGTTAATGGCAGCCATAAATCAACGGATCTAAACGAACGACAAATGCTGGCGTATTGCCTGTGGCTAGAAGGACTCAATGCTGAGGAATTGGCAAGCCTGAACGAGCGCATGGTTTTGCCAGCACGCCTGACGCGTCTGATAGAGCAAACCCGTGAAACGCGACAGGTTTTACCTGACCTAGTGGATGCCAAGCCGAGTAAAGTTGTGGAAGTTTTACAACATATGCAGGATGAAGCGCTTTACGCGGTGCGCTTAAGTACACAAGACGAGCGGGAAATTGAAGTTTTAGATAGCTATATTAGCCAGTATCAGCACGTAAGTCAGCAGGCGAGTGGCGCGGATTTGCGCGCTTTGGGTTTGGAGCCTTCGCCACAATACGAAATCATCTTGCAGCGCCTAAAAGCTGCCTGGCTGGATGGCGAGATACACAACCCTGAAGAAGAAAAAGAACTCTTAAAACGTCTGGTCGCGGAATGAGAACTACTCAGTCAACTGACGCGCTATACCGCACGCAAGATGGGCAGGTTTTTACCATTCGACCTTTGCAGGAAGAAGATTTGCCTGCGTTAGAATGGGATGGCGAGTACTTGCATTTTCGTTTGCTCTATCGTTCACATTACAAAAACAGTCTTTGGGGCTACACCCGCATTTGGGTGGCTGAAGCTGAAGACGGAGAGATTGTGGGGCAGGTATTTTTGATGCTGCTTTCACGCAATGAAGAAACCGCTGATGGGGTAAGCCGGGCGTATATTTTTTCGTTTCGCGTGAAAGAAAAGGTGCGTAATATCGGCTTGGGTGGTTTCATGATGGACTTTGTGGAAGACTGGGCGCGCGAGCGGGGTTTTACGCATTTGCGCTTGAATGTGGAACGCGTCAATCTTGACGCCAGACGGTTTTATGAACGTCATGGCTTTGTGGTTTATGGCAGTGACCCAGGTGAATGGGAATTTATGGACCACAATGGCGTTTGGCAGGAACGCGTTGAGCCAGCCTGGAAGATGATTAAAGCTATTTAAAAACAGACCCGCAATGCGCGAGTCTGTTCTAGTTCAAATATGTGTTGGTGAAATATGCTTATTTAGCTTTTATCAGCGCTTTCTTCTTCTTCTTCTTCTTCTGTTGATGACTCAGCGAGTTCTTCTAATTCCTCAGCAGTTTCGACAAATTCAGGTTCATTAGCTTCTGTTTCTTCTGTTTCTTCAACAAGCACTTCATCTACGACTTCTGCCACGTCGTCATCTTCTTCGAGTTCAGCAGGGCGATTGGCTTCGTTTTCGGCTGCCCATTTGCTGAAGATTTGTTTCAATTCTTCGTAGTCTGCATCGGCCAGTTCTTTTGAGATACCCAAAACACGACCCTGGCTATAAGTTTGCACATAAAAGCCGTTTTTAACGACTTCGATGCTCTTGACTTCTTCTTTGGGAACGCGCACCTTGGGGAAATTGGGTTGTGTCTGCGAAACGCCTTCATCATCAACAGTCAGGGAGTATTCTTTCCAGAGTTGCACGTTTTGTTTGTGGCGTCGAAAACCCATGAATCCATAGAAAACAACCATCAGGACAACCATGATGATAGCTTGATTTTGCATTTCCGGGCGATCGCGATACAGGAAAAAGACCAGGACAACCATCAGCACCAGGGGAATGGAATACATGAGTGCAAGAATTTTAGTTTGTTTTTTTAGTTTTTCGGGGTCGAATTGGTAGGTTTTCATCTTCTTCTCCATTAGTTTATGGGAGATATTATACTAGAAAAACATTATATTCGTGTAAAACGGTAATATAAATAATCCTGGACCTAAACAGTGTTGATGACAAGTTGAGTAGAAAAAGCCCTTAAAAACTAAATGAAAGTCAATACAAATTCTTGACTGTGACAGGTAGGAGTCATCAGATTATCCGCTTATTTTCTTATCGCCATAATATTCAACTAAAATCAAAACCAAAGCGGTTACCGCAAGGATTCCATCCATGATGCCAGCGGGCAACAGGAACATCATTAATATCATTGTAGTCACAGAATTAATAACAGACAATACCAGTCCCCACATTCTGTTTTTCAGTAATCCAACCGCTCCGATAATTCTCAGGATACCATAAATCAAACTCATTACTGACATCATATATAGGTTATCTTGAAAATATTGAAGTTTGAATTCAAAGTATTGTCCCGCATTACTATTGCTAAAGCCAAAAGTCAAGGCAGATATCAAGAATAAAACCCCACCGATTTCCATTAATCCGCCATGTATGATTTGCAATATTGCAGCTGTTCTGTATCTTTTCATTTTCTTGTATCTCCGTAAACTCTATTTTTAAATACTAAGACGAAAAGTATTGTCTTTATTCCATTAGATTAAATTTGTAAATATAGGCTTTCTCACCATAATGGCGATTACCTACCCAATAAACAGTTTTATTGCTTTGGTTATAGATAACGCTATGAATTGTGACAGAATAGATGTCGTTATCCAAATTTCTCAAGGCAACTTTTTCTAAAACAATCATGGCGTCTTCATCATCTTTAACAAGCCCGCCTCTTTTTTCTAATTCCTCTTTGACTGTTCGGTATCTGTCAAGTCCATGTTGTTTGTCACCTTCTTCATAATAACCAGGGTAAACAATAAAGTTTGTTACCAGTTGATATTTATCTGTGCCAGCCAAACTCATAGGGTCATCATTATAGATGACCGTTAATTCTCTTAATTGACCGTCTGTGTCTGTAGAATCTGTGCCAGCAATGTATTCCAGGACCGCAGATTTGCCATTGGCATCAGATATCATATAGTGGAAGGATGAATTGGCTGAGTCATGCATGTCGTACTTTTCAGCAATTGCAACAGCTTCTTCAACCGTGGCTGCATAATCAAGTATTACTCTTAAAAGAACTGTTGATGTGATATCTGGTCTGCCATTCTCTTGGTTTGTGGGTACGTTTATTTTCCCTGGTCCTTGATGGGTCATATAGATACCAACAGTTAGTCCTTTTTCATTCATTCCGTCAAGGGGAGCGTAGGCTGCAGCTATGGTGTTGATCTTATTTCTCAAACCTTCCATTTTCTTGTCACTGGGTACACCTAAAAAGCTCAAATCAACGGTTGATATAGACTTATACCTGTTTGCTGGATTGGTATGAACAATGGCAACGTTGGTTTTGTACATATCATAATTTCTTGCAAATATTTTGTCGCCATTTGTAGCATTCGCTGAGAATGATGAGCAGCCTACAATATCTGCCTCTTCAATGGACAAATTAAATAGTCCCTTTGTGATTTTTGATGTCAAAAAGCTGATTAATTCCTTGTCGTTCTTTGTGCCACCTGCTTCCAGGTATTCATCAAGATAGTAGTCTCCGAAAATTGTCATTTCATATACATAGCCATTCGTGTCATCATCACCCGGCATTATTTCTTTTATGCTTGCTACAGTTCTGATTTCATTCTTCCAAATAAAACCTACAAGCAGCAATAATGAGAATGCCAGGGACAGGATAGATAGAAGAATAGTTTTTATCATAGATTTATTGCGCTTATTTTTCATATTAAAACCTCGTATCATTTTGCATGATGCATCATCTCAAAAGTTATGAAATGATTTTAGTTAAGCAATGCAGGGGTTTCAAAGCAATGTATGATCTTTGTACATAAGATTTATGTATGATATTCACTTCAATTATCTTGTTGTTATTACTATAAGTGCATTTTTATTGATGAATAAATTTCCAAGATGAAACACATTGTAAATTCATTAAAAATTGTCAATATGATGGAATATCTGATATAATCAAAAGTCGGTTTACTGCCGAATATTAACGATTAAAGATAAAAACTAGCCAGGCGCAGCGCCAGGCAAAAATGATAACAGGAAGGTAATACATGAAAGAATTTTCAACCGCATCAATTCGCAATATTGTGCTCGCATCACACAGCAACTCGGGCAAGACTATGCTCATCGAGAATATGTTGAATTTTACTGGCGCTACCACCCGCATCGGAAAAATTGAAGATGGCACAACGACATCAGACTGGGACGAAGAAGAACAAAAACGACAAATCTCACTCTTTTCTTCGCTGGTTCCTATTGTTTACAAGGACATTAAATTTAACTTTATCGACACCCCAGGTTATTCCGACTTTGTTGGTGAAGTGGTTTCCGCAATGCGAGTCGCTGATGCAGCCTTGATTTTGGTTGACTCTGTTTCTGGTGCTGAAGTAGGTACCGAAACCGCTTTGTACTATGCTGAAAAATTCGGAATGCCCCGCTTTTTGCTCCTCAACAAGATGGATCGCGATAATGCCAGTTTTGCAAAAGCTATGAAATCTGTAGAAGAAGTAACCGACGCACGCTTAATCCCGATGCATTTACCCATCGGCGAAAAAGCTGATTTCAAAGGCGTTGTAGACTTACTGACGATGAAGGCCTATCTTGGCGACGGTAAAACTGCCAGCGATATCCCTGCTGAAATGCAAGCTGAAGCGGAAGAGGCGCGCACAGTGCTTGTGGAAGCAGCTGCTGAAGGCGAAGATGCGCTTTTGGAGAAATATTTCGAAAATGGCGATTTGACCCCCGAAGAAATGGTTCAGGGTTTACACAAAGCCATTCAGGTCAGCAATATTATCCCCGTGATGGTCGCCGCTGGTGGACGTATGATGGGCATCGGCCCGATTTTGGAAGGATTGCTTGCTTTAGCACCCTCACCTTTGGAACGACCGGCTGTGAAAGCGAACACGCCCAAAGGCGAAATTGAACTGCACTATGATGACAAAGGTCCCCTGGCGGCTTATGTTTGGAAAACAACCGCGGACCCCTTTGTTGGCCGACAGACTTTCTTTAAGGTTTATTCTGGTGTGATGAGCTCCGATACCCGTGTATGGAACGCCACCAAAGGTGAAGAAGAACGTTTAGCTGGTGTTCAGGTGCCATCGGGTAAAGATATGAACGCGGTGTCTGTTTTGCACGCCGGTGACCTGGGCGCGGTTGCCAAGTTGAGTGTAACCACCACTGGTGACACGTTGACCACCAAAGAGCAAAATATCACTTTGGACATGCCCGAGTATCCCACACCCCTTTATCGTGTGGCAATTACCCCACGCACGCAAGCGGACGCCAGCAAGATGAGCCAAACGCTTTCGCGCCTGGCAGAAGAAGACCTGACCCTGAAATGGGAAATGGAAGCTGCTACCCGCCAAACCTTGTTATTCGGTATGGGCGACCAGCACATCGATGTGGCAGTGAAACGCGCCGAACAGAAATTCCAGCTATGCCTTGACCTGCACGAGCCAAAGGTGCCCTACGAAGAACACATCACCAAAGAAGCCAGCGCGACCTATCGCCACAAGAAACAGACCGGTGGTTCGGGTCAGTTTGGTGAAGTTGCCTTGAAAGTCTTCCCGCTTGAAGATGAAGATTTCAGCTTTACGAATGATGTCTTTGGTGGCGCGATTTCGAGCAACTATATGGCATCTATCGAAAAGGGTATCCGCAACGTGATGAAAGAAGGCGTTGTGGCTGGTTTCCCTGTGCACAATGTGGGTGTTTCGGTTTATGATGGTAAGGAACACCCCGTTGACTCCAAACCTGTGGCGTTTGAAATTGCCGGCCGTGAAGCCTTTAAGTTGGCTGTGAAAGACGCAAATCCGGTGCTTTACGAACCAATTATGAAAGTCTCCGTAACCGTTCCTGAAGCCAACATGGGTGATGTGATGGGCGACTTGAACACCCGACGTGGTCGTATGGAAGGTATGGATACTGACCGTGGTCGATCAATCATCAACGCGATGGTGCCACTGGCTGAAATGATGCGCTATACAACCACTTTGCGCTCAATGACCGGTGGACGTGGTCAGTACACGATGGAGTTTGACCATTACGAGATGGTTCCCCATATGCAGGCGCAGGAAATTATCGCGCAACGCCAGCGTGAGATGCACGACGAAGATTAATTTCTTTTGCATTTGAAATTAAAACGCGTGGTTTTTGAGCCACGCGTTTTTTTATAAAATATCAAAACAAGGTTTAGAGAAAAGATTTGTCTGCAGATGTAAATTTAAATTCCTGATAATCACAAACTTCCTTGAACCCGATGGCTTTGTATATCTTATTACTGGTCGGGTTTGAAAGGTCGGCGAAAAGATTAACCCTTTGATAGCCCTGATTGAGCAGCTCTTGTGAAAGGGAGGCGACAACAGCACTGGCGTAGCCTTTTCCGCGGTATTCGTTTGGTGTGTATACCGCGCTGATACCGATGCTGCTTAGTTGGGGACGGTTTGACATGGCCATGCTTACTGGCTGATCGTACACAAGCCAGATTCCGATTCGTTTACCAGCAATAAAGTTATGAATATGCTCAAGGGTGTATTCTATTCTTACGGATGCGTTGAGGTCATCCTGCATATCATTCATATATTTAAGCAAGATTTCCGCGTGTCCTTCCTGAGCAAATTGAAAGGAACCCGCTGGTATTGATTCTGGAAAGATGACCTTGGTTAGTTCGTAGGACATTGAATGCATTACTGACGGCGTGTTAATTTGATTGAGTTCTGCCCAAATGGAAGCAAAGCGGCTACTGCATGTCGCGATGCCATTCACCCCGGGTAAGTTCCATCCCTTTTCTTTGATAGCCAGTGCTATTTCTTTCAGGTCTACATCTGATAGCGTTTCTTTAAACCAAACCAGTATGGGGTAAGGTGGGGTCATGATGGCAATAAAATCAGCCTGGACGCGCTCGGTCAGGAGACCGGCGCGAGCGGGAGATGCGTCCTCGCTTGTGTCTTCTAGCCGAAGGGTCATGAGAGGCGTCTTTTTACCAAAGGCATCGGGTCGTTTTTGCAGGGCGATGGCTATGCCTAACATGAGACGATGTCGGGTTTCATCAGCTTTGAAAACGGGTAGGGTGTGCTCTAAAAAGGCGTTTGTATCTTCAAAGAATTTGAGATTTTGTTGATTAGCCATGGTTATCTTTTAGATATTGTTTAGTCTTCAACAAAATCACGCAGTTTATTGCTTGAGCTTGTGGTGCGCAGTTTTCGCAGGGCGGAGGCTTCAATTTGGCGAATACGTTCGCTGGTAAGCTCAAATTTCAAGGCAATTTCGTCAAGGGAATGATTGATGCCATCTACAAGTCCAAAACGCAATTTGAGCACTTCTTGCTCGCGTTCGTTGAGAGTTGCCAGCGATCGGGCGATGGTGTCTCTCAAACTCGCGCGCATGGCGCCTTCCAGGGGCTGATCACTTTCATAATCTGGAATAAAGTCGGCCAGGATGCTGTCTTCAGCGTCACCGATGGGGCTTTCAAGCGAAAGGGGCGTTTCGCGCTTTTTGAGCATATCTTCAACTTTACGCGTGGCTTCGTCCCAGCGGTAAATCAAATCTGGCGGGGCTTTTTCGCGGTCAAAGCCGATGGCTTCAATGGCTGCCTGGTCTTCATCACTTAGGTAGGTGGAATGCGCGGCGACTTCGGCAAAACTTGGTTCACGGCCAAAACGTTGTACCAAATCACGCTGGATTTTGTTCAGGCGTCCGATGGCTTCGGCGACGTGAATGGGCAGGCGAATGGTGCGGGCATGTTCGGCGATATAACGCGAGACGGACTGGCGAATCCACCAGGCAGCATAGGTGCTAAAGCGATAGCCTTTGGCGGGGTCAAACTTGGATATCGCGCGCATGAGACCTATATTGCCTTCCTGAATGAGATCCAAAAGGGAAACACCAGGGTTGGAGTAGTGCTTGGCAATGCTTACCACAAGCCGCAAATTGTATTCCACCAAAATGTCGCTGGCTTGTTTGGCTCTTTCACTGACTCTCGCACGGGTTTCGATGAGATCGGCGTTGAAGTCAATTTTGCCTAGCGCGTCAAGAATGGTTTCATCATGCTTTTGAAGATGTTGAATAAGTAAATCCAGGTTTGAAGACCCTAGCAAGAAAACGGCTTGGAAAAATCGCAAGATGTTGGTGGCGAAGACTTCCCAAACGCGGTCATTTCCCCAGCGGGGAAGGTTTAAAAAGGCGCGTGTGTAGGAAGGTTCATCGGGCAGGAGTTCATCCTGAAAGGCGCGGACTTCTTTTAGAATGGACATGACATCAGGCGGGTTGTGTTTCAGGCGATGGGCGTCGTTGATGACGCTTTCCCAGCTGTGTTGGATATCAGCCAGAATGGTTTGCAGATTCATGCCGGTCAGTTCGTTTGAACAGTTTTTTGCCAGTTCATCAGCTTGTACGGCAAGCGCCAGGCGAAATTCTTCTTCGTTACTTAGCAAAGGGGTGCTGGTTATCTCTCGCAAATAGAGTTTTACAGGGTCATCGATGTTTTCCAAAAGTTCCTGGGTTTCTTCTATGCGGGCATTATCTTCAAGGTCGTTTTTATCGGTCATTATTGTCTTTCTGTGGGTTAGGCACTAATTTTTGGCTTTGTTTATTTTATCTTCAGGCAGGAATGGTGATGCCAGCGCGTGGTCAATGGTACGCCGTTTGTTGAGCAGTTCAATATAAAGGCTGCTGGCTTCTTCTTTGGAAAGCTCTTGCATCTCCGGATCGGACTGGATGAACTGCATTTCCTGCTGGCGGTCTTCAATGATGTTTTTGCGAAGTCTCAAAACGCTTTTCAGCTGGTCGAGAAGCTGTTTTTCTTTGCTGGGCTCCAGGATAACCAGATCTGGACTTTGTGGTTCTATGGGGTCAAAGATATCAGGCAAGTGTTGCTCAAGGTAGTCTATGGCGGGTTCGGCGTCTTGTTCAAGGCTGGCTTGCACAATGCCAAATGCCAGTTTGCAGTCTGATTCCTGAAAGTCATCCTGGGATAGCAGGGACAAGTTGAGTATGCCTAGCTGGCGGTTTAGTTTGTAAACCGTTTCGGGCGCTCTGATGAGAAAACTAAGAATGTGCGTTTCAAGCAGGCGATTGCGTTTGCTGAGATTTGCCAGGGCAGGGCTGGGCGAGGTATGTTCTGTTTCAGATTCGGCTAGACGGCGTCTTCGCGATTGGCTTCCACTGGGGCCGGGGCTAGCGCGCAGGGCTCTTTCGTCAATGCGCAGGAAGTTGGCCAGTTGCTGGCGATAGCCTTCGCGTTCTACCGCGTCGGCAATGTCTTCAATGAGGGGCATAACCTGAGCGGCAATTTCGCGTTTGACTTTGGCGTCATCCAGATCCTGGTTTTGTGCCAGGGTTTGCATAACGTGCACGACAATCGGTTTGGCGTTAGCGACAATAGCGCGCCATTGTTCCGGGTCTTCGTTCACAATTTCGTCGGGGTCAAGTCCTTCGGGCAGGGTGGTTACGCGGATGTCGGCTTTGAGATGACGTTCAAAGCGCAACAAACCCCGCGAGTCGAAAGTCATATCGAGTTCTTCACCCATCGTGCGACGGGCGGTTTCAAGCCCGCGCAGGGTAGCGTTTTGGCCGGCCTGGTCGGCGTCGAGAGCCAGAACGATGTTGCGCGTCGTGCGTTTTAAGAGTCCAAACTGCTCTTCGGTAAGCGCGGTACCCATCGAGGCGACCACGTTTTTATAGCCGGCCTGGTGAAGCGCGATGACGTCCATATAGCCTTCAACGATGACGGCCTGGTTAAGCTGGCGCATTTCACGACGCGCAAGGTCCATACCGTAAAGCAAATGCCCTTTGTCGAAAAGTTCGGTTTTGGGCGAGTTGAGATACTTGGGCACGTCGTCCGGGTTCAAAGCGCGCGCGCCAAAACCGGTCATTTTACCCAGGTTGTTGCGGATAGGGAACATCAGGCGGTCGCGGAAGCGGTCGTAACTGCTGCCATCGTCACGCAAAGTCAGCAAACCGGCATCTTCAAGTTCGCTGACCTGAAATTCGGTTTTGGCAAAATGCTTAAGGAGTGTATCCCAACCTCCAGGCGCGTATCCCAAGCCCCAAATTTTAATGGTTTCATCAGAAAGACCCCGCGCTTTGACGTAATTGAGCGCTTTTTTACCAGCTTCAGTTTCCAGCATCTGTTGGCGATAGAAGCGCAAAGCTTCGTCCAAAATCTGCTGAAGACGGGCATGGCTGTCTTTTTGGGCCTGGCTGTGTTCTGTAATGGGGCTTAGTTCAACACCGGCTTGTTCAGCGAGTTTTTTCAAGGTCTCGTTGAAGTCGAGGCCTTCACGTTTCATCACATAGCCAAAGATGTCGCCACCTTCATTGCATTGGCCAAAACACCGCCAGGTTTGCGTTTCCGGGAAGACGACGAAGGCCGGCGTGCGCGTGTTTTTGTGAAAGGGACAAAAACCGATATAGTTTTTACCGGTCCGGCGCAGTTTGACGGTTTGGCTAACGGTGTCAACAATATCTAAACGGGCTTTAATTTGATCAACAACTGACATAGCTTACTCAATTTCACTCATAAATTCCTGGTGACCCCTGAAAGAAGAATACCATGCGGGGATAAAATTAAAAGAAAACGGTGGCGTCTTAATGCGCCACCGTTATTTTACCTTATAGCCTGAAATTAATCAGCGCTTAATCTTTTTTCATGGCTGAATAGTCCATGGCAGCCATTTGTGAGTACATAAACCAGCGGCGTTCTGCGTCTTTTTGTGCCATTTGCATCAGCATTTCAGCGCGTTCTTCGTCCTGGTTGACCAACATGCGGTAACGGGTTTCGTTGTAGGCATATTCAGACACTGGAATGGTCGGCTCTTTCGAGTCGAGTTGCAAGGGGTTGATGCCTTGGGCGGTCAGGCGTGGGTCATAGCGGAAGAGGTTCCAAACGCCAGACTGAACAGCCAGTTTCTGTTGGATGAGACCCTTCTTCATGTCGATACCGTGGTTGATGCAGTGCGCGTAGGCGATAATCAAGCTGGGACCGTCATAGGAGTCAGCTTCGCTGAAGGCTTTCAAAACCTGAGCGTCTGAGGCACCCATCGCGACCTTGGCCACGTAAATATTACCGTAGGTCATGGCAATCATGCCGAGGTCTTTCTTGGGCATGGCTTTACCGTCAGCGGCAAATTTGGCAACAGCAGCCAAGGGGGTCGCCTTGGAGCTTTGACCACCGGTGTTGGAGTAAACTTCGGTGTCCATTACCAGCACGTTCACGTTGTGTCCGCTGGCCAGAACATGGTCGAGACCACCGTAGCCGATGTCGTAAGCCCAGCCGTCGCCACCGATGATCCAAACGCTCTTCTTGACCAAATAGTCTGCCAGGGTATGCAGGGTGCGCAATTCACCTTCAGTTTCGCCCTGGAGTTTGGCTTTTAATTCTTTGACACGTTTGCGTTGGGCGATGATGCCGGCTTCGTCGCTTTGGTCAGCTTCGAGTAAGGCTTTGACGAGTTCGGGACCGATCTTTTCGCTGTTGCGTTCAAGGATTTCAGAAGCGAATTGTTTGAATTTATTCACCGTCAGGCGCATACCCAAACCAAATTCGGCGTTGTCTTCGAACAGGGAGTTTGACCAGGCGGGGCCTAAGCCATTCACGTTTTGTGCCCAGGGTGTGGTGGGTTGGTTGGCACCGTAAATGGAAGAGCAACCGGTTGCGTTGGCAACAATCATGCGATCGCCAAAGAGTTGTGTGGCAAGTTTGAGATAAGGTGTTTCGCCACAACCGCCACAGGCGCCAGAGAACTCAAACAGGGGTTCAAGCAGTTGGCTGTTCTTGACAGTATTTGTTTTGATTTCATCGCGGGGGATGAGAGGCAGGTCGAGGAAGAACTTCCAGTTTTCAATTTCCTGTTCGCGGACAGGCATTTTATCGCCCATCAAAATAGCTTTGTTTTCTGGGTTCTGGCGATCGCGTCCGGGGCAGTTTTCGACACAGAGCCCACAACCAACGCAGTCCTGTGGGGAAACCTGAACGGTCCAGGCGTAGCCATCGCGCCATTCGCGGAAGTTGGAAGGTTTGCTCTTGAAGGTTTCGGGAGCGTTCGCAAGGTGTTCTTCTTTGTAGACATTGGTGCGGATTGCGGCATGGGGACAAACCATGGAGCATTTGCCACACTGGATACACAGGTCGGGGTTCCAAATGGGAATTTCAAGCGCGATATCGCGTTTTTCCCACTGGGTTGTGGCTGAGGGGTAGGTGCCATCATCGGGCATCATGCTGACGGGGATTTCGTCGCCCTTGCGGTCAATCATCATGGAAAGGACTTCCTTGACGAAGACAGGAGCTTCTTCGGGCACTGCCGGGCGGCGGACGATATCGCTGGTAATCTCCTTGGGATAGTCCACTTTGTGGAGGTTTGCCAGTGAGCCGTCAACAGCTGCAAAGTTGCGTTTAACAACGGATTCGCCCTTTTCGCCGTAAGTTTCTTCAATGGCGGTTTTGATGTGGGCGATGGCTTCGTCGCGGGGCAAAACGCCGGAAATGGCGAAGAAACAGGTCTGCATGATGGTATTGATGCGGTTACCCATACCGGTCGCTTCGGCGACTTTGTATGCGTCGATGACATAGAAGCGAATGTTCTTGTCAATCATGTCTTTTTGCATATCACGGGGCAGGGTATCCCAGACTTCTTCGGGGCTGTAGATGGTGTTGAGCAAGAAGACTGAACCGGGGCGTGAGTATTTAATCATGTCATAGCGGTCAACAAAGCTAAGCTGATGGCACGCCACAAAGCTGGCCTGACCTTCGGAAATGAAGTATGGCGCTTTGATGGGTTCGGGGCCGAAACGCAAGTGCGAAACGGTGACACCACCGGATTTCTTGGAGTCATACTCGAAGTAACCCTGGGCGAAGTTTTCGGTTTGATCACCGATGATTTTGATTGAGTTTTTGTTGGCACCAACGGTACCATCGGAACCAAGACCGAAGAACATGGCCTGGATAACCTTATCACTCAAAACTTCAAAGCTGGGATCGTAATCGATGCTTAAGTTGGTGACATCGTCGATAATACCCACGGTGAAACGGGCTTTGGGTTCGTCTTTGGCGAGTTCATCAAAGACACCCTTAACCATCGCGGGGGTAAAGTCTTTTGATGAGAGACCGTAGCGTCCGCCGATGACTTTGGGCATGGTGCCACAAGCCAGGCGACCTTCGTCAACAGCCACGTTAAGCGCATTGACCACGTCCTGGTAAAGGGGTTCGCCGATGGCGCCGGGTTCTTTGGTGCGGTCAAGCACAGCAATTTTCTTGACTGTGGCAGGCAGTAAGTCGATGAACTGATCCACAGGGAAAGGTCGATACAAGCGCACAACAACCACACCAACGGTTTCGTTGTGGGTGTTGAGATAGTTGGCAACTTCAGCGGCGGTTTCAGCGCCAGAGCCCATAATAACCACGACACGGTCAGCTTTTTCGGAACCGTAGTATTCCATAACGTGGTATTGGCGACCGGTGATGTCCGCGAATCGGTCCATTTCTTCCTGAACGATGCGCACAGCTTCGTCGTAATAGCGGTTGACGGTTTCGCGACCCTGGAAGTAAACGTCAGGGTTTTGGGCGGTGCCACGAATGAAGGGTTTTTCTGGTCTTAGCGCGCGGGCGCGGTGTTCGGCAATCATATCTTCGTTGATGAGCTCTCGGAGTTCATCGTCGCTGATGCGATTGACGTTGTTGATTTCGTGCGATGTGCGGAAGCCATCAAAGAAGTGCACAAAAGGCACACGGGCGCGCAAGGTCGCGGCGGTAGCGATGGCGGCGGTATCCTGGGCTTCCTGGGGTGAGTTGCTGGCAATCAAGCCCCATCCGGTTTGGCGCACTGCCATAACGTCCTGATGGTCACCAAAAATGGAAAGTGCCTGGGCGGCGATTGAGCGCGCGGAAACATGGAACACCGCGGGTGTCAGTTCGCCGGCAATCTTGTACATATTTGGAATCATCAGTAAAAGGCCTTGGGAGGCGGTAAAGGTTGTGGTGAGTGCGCCGGCTTGCAATGCGCCATGCACCGCGCCAGCCGCGCCACCTTCGGACTGCATTTCGATGACCGATGGGATTGTGCCCCACAGGTTGGGCACGCGTTCTGCTGCCCATTGGTCCGCAAATTCGCCCATGTTTGAGCTGGGGGTGATTGGGTAAATCGCAATCACTTCGCTCAAGCGATAAGCGACGTGGGCGGTTGCCTCATTGGCGTCGGTCATGACCATGTCTCGTTTCATATTGTCTTAACTCCTTTTTTATCGGTAATTACCGTTTGAAATATACACATTGAATCACCTTCCATTGCTGGATGGTGTTCACCTTATTGTATCGCAGAATGTACTTTCTGTGGGGAACTGTAACGACTTTTTTCACTGTCTATTAACACTATGATTTGGTCGGATTTGTTCTTAATTTTGAGTATCTGCGCCTGACCTGACAATAAAAAATCCCAGAAAGGCTTTCCGGGATTTTGAGTTCTAAAAGTTGTTATTGTGTTCAGCTTTTCAGGACCTGATGAAGCTCCGGAAAACGTTTGATGAGATGCGGAATGGCTAAACTCAGAACGAGAATGGTCTTGCCATCGTCAAAACCGTTATTGAAAAGTCTTTTGTAAACTTCGCTGATATGTATGGGTTTTACGATGATGTTTTCATCGTCGTCCTGTTCAAGCGCGTCAGCATAGAGGTCCTGGGCAAGGTAACCATGCATGAACTCATCGCCATAGCCGACAATCATGTAAAACTCGGTGAGTTTGGTCAGTGTTTTGCAGGCGAAACCGGTTTCTTCTCTTAGTTCGCGATGGGCGGCGGTGATGGGTTCTTCATTGGGGTCAATCACACCCGCTGGCAATTCCAGCATTTTACGCCCGCCGTTGCCTACTCTGTATTGTTCCACGAAGTAAATCATGCCATTTTCATCAATGGGGAGCACGGTAACAGCGTCGGCATGGTTGACCATCTCATAATGGCGTTCTTTGCCATCAGCCAGGCGGACGTGGATTTTCTCAACGTCAATCAGCCCCCCATGGTAGACTTTTTCTCTTCCCAGGATTTTCATGTGGTCAATGTCCTAGGGGATTTGCAGTTCGGTATAGCCACTCAAGTCGTTTGGGTCTTGAATGTTGTTGAGCTGAATGATTTCTTCCGGCCAAACGTCGCCATAGGCACAGGCAACCAGGTAAACCGTTTCATCGGGACCAACTGTCCAAATATCCGGGCGGGGCCAAAGTCCGGTGCTGCGTTCGCCGGGCCATTTGCTGTTTTGCGGGATGTCAATTTTCTGCCCGATTTTCAGGTTCCAGGCATCAAGCCCTGGGTTGGCGGCTTTCAGGTCTTCCAGACTAACGTCAAAACGGCGCGCGAGGCATTCCAGCGTTTCGCCCTTTTGGATTTCCCAGCTGGCAGGCACAACCGGCACGATGGGGGTAACCGTTGGCGTGGCAGTTGGTGTGGCAGTGGGAACTGGCGTAGAAGTGACCACAATGGGCGTGCCTTGTGGGTTATGGATGATTTCGGTTGGCAGATTGTATTTGGCGATAATGGCTGCCGCGGTTGAGGTGGCGTAGCGAATTTGGTCATCTACCGAGCCAAAAAGCGGGGTGTCGTCGCCGAAAGTGGGGTCATAGGCGGGTGGCTTCGAGGCACTCCGCGTGCACGCGCTTAAAAGGAACAAACCAACGAGCGCGATAAGAATCAGTTTTAAGCTTTGTTTCATCGTCTAACTCCTGAAATAGAACTATCATGCTTAAAGGTGCATGAACTGTACCAAGGGAAATCAGGATTTTGCAGGGTTTAATGGTACGCGTGGTCAGGAGACCACGTGGGAACGAGGTGATTTTTTTGTGAAATTGTTCTGGGATAGCCTAAAAAACACAAAATAACAAAAAAGGCTGACATCAACGCCAGCCTTAATTTTGCAATCCAAAGATTACGAAATGCGGAACAATTTAGATTTTCTTCAAAACGGGAAGACCGGAAGCAAGTTCAACAACTTTCTTGCCGGCGGGGACTTCTTTTACTTCCTGTCCTTCGCGGATATCGCGGGCGAAGTAAAACAGTTCAGTTTCTTTACCCGAAGCGCGTTGCACCTTCTTGGCGTGCAGGTAGTATTTTGTTCCTTTTGAATTTGTAAATGTGTATGCCATTCTCATTATTTCCTTTCTGACAAACAAGTAATCGCTGTGTAATAAGCGTGAGAAGTCTACTTGCATAGGGAAAATTTGTCAAATGCTTTGCAATGGATGCCAGGAAAATGTTGAGTGTGGATTGTGAGAAAACACAATGGTGGGTTTTGTTTTCGCGCTAAACTTTTTGGGATTCTGTGAGCTATACCTAATATTAGGAAATTACTACATCATCGCGCTGGTATAATTTATGTGAATGTTAGAAAGTAGCATAGGTCGTCAAGGCCTTGTGTTATTTGAAATTAAAAGAAGTGTGAATATAAAGCAACATATAAACAGAGAAAGGTGTGAACAAATGGAAAGCTGGATTATTCCTTGTAACCCTAAATACTATGATGTTTTGGGTGCCTTTGACAAATTCCATAAAATTAATTGGAAGCAATCTTTGAAAGCAATATCCCCAGGTGATATTGTATATGTGTATGTAGGAAAACCTTATAGTGCAATCATGTTCAAATGCCGGGTTAATAAGGTGAATCTCACTGCAGTTGAAATAGATGACCATGAGTTTGTAATTGATGGAACGAATTATTTAAATTATGGAAACTATATGGAACTTGAATTATTGGAAAGGTTTTCAAAGGCGCAGATTACTTTGTCTGCTTTGCAAGATTCCGGTATGGAAGGAAACATTCAAGGACCTAGAAGGACTGATATATCGGTTCAATTATTTTTAGATAAAATTAAAGGCGAACCTATTAGTAAATAAACATTCAACATGGGTCTTAACCATGTTCTTTCCCCTTACCAACCAGCCAGTCAGCTTAGTTACCCAGCCATTTGCTGGCGTGTTCGGGAAGGTTGGCGATGGACGAGCGCTGGATGTGGCAGTTGGGCAGGGATTCCATAAACAAACGCCCATATTGCTTGCTGACCAGGCGTTTATCCAGCATAACCACCACGCCGCGGTCGCTTTGGGTGCGGATAAGCCGGCCAAAGCCTTGCCGGAAACGTAAAATGGCTTCGGGCAGATTGTATTCGGCAAAGGGATTTTCAAAACTTTCCGCGCGCGCGGCGATGATGGGGTCAGAGGGCACGTCAAATGGCAGTTTGACGATAACCAGCGCGGAAAGCGCTTCGCCAGGGACGTCGACCCCTTCCCAAAAGGCGCGGGTGCCCAGCAGGACGGCGCGGTCGCTTTCCTTGAAGGATTCCAGCAGGGCTGATGCCGAAGCGCCTTCGCCTTGTTCAAAAACGGAAATATCCAGTTTAGCCAGGGCGGGACTGATGGCCTGGGAAGTTTTGCGGAGTTGCGCGTAAGACGTGAAAAGCACCAGCATGCGCCCACCGGTGACGCGCGCCAGGCGGATGATGGTATCTTCCGTGATTTTTTGATGCCCGTAACTGTCGTTGGGTTCGGGGATGTCGGTGGGTAAGTAAATCATTACAGCGTGTTCGTAATCGAAAGGCGAGTCGATGGTCATTTCGTCGGCGTCCTGGGCATTGAGGCGACGTTTGAGATAGTCAAATTCACCGTGGGTGGTCAGGGTGGCGGAAGTGAGAATGACGCTGGCTTTTTCGTGCCAGAGATGTTTTTCCATAAGGGTGCCGATATGCAAAGGCGCGCTTTGCAGGGTTAAGCGCCCCTGTAAGGGGTCAAGTTCGACCCAGTAGATTTGATTGTCGTCGGGGGTCATGGTGAGTTGTTCGAGCTTTTCGCCGATTTCAGCGATGGTTTGGCTCAACGTGCCCAAAGCGCCCATGAGATCTTCGGCATCTTCATCATCGTTGCTGTTAATGCTGTGGAGGATTTCGCGGATGACTTTGAGATGTGAAGTGAGACTGTCGAGCGCGGTGTGGGCGTCATCCCAGGCGACTTCAACTTCGAACCACATCGGCAGGGAGCGCAGGGAGGGCAAAATGCGTACTTGTTGGGGGTAGGTGCCCAGTGGGCGACCGTCGCGCAGTTCTTCAAGCACGTAATCCAGCGCTTTGAAGTATTGACTCATGTAGGTGTCGAAGCGCACAGCAATATCGGTGATTTTTCCGATGGTGACACTCAACTGAGCGAGGTCGGAAGGTCTAAGCCCATCCTGAGCGAGCGCCCAGGCACGACCCAGCAGGCCGTGTTCGTGGCTGCCCAGTTCGCGGACAAGGCGTTTGATGTCGTGCGCGTAAAGGCGGAAAGCCATGGCGTCGGTGGTGGCGGCTTCGATGTGGTGGGCTTCGTCAATAATGAGGTAGTTATACGCCGGTAAAACGCGGTTTTCGGTGGCGGCATCGGCAAGCAGCAAGGCGTGGTTGACGACGAGAATATGCGCGCTTTCGGCTGCCATGCGCGCTTTGTAGAACGGACAGCGTCCGCCCATTTGCCTGAGACAGGTTTCGATGCGACAGTTTTCGTCTTCCGCGGAGAGACGCGCCCAAATCATGCGTTCGATGGGGCCGTTCAGGTTGATTTCAGCGCGGTCGCCACTGCCACCCTGATGGAGCCAGACTAATATTTTGGCCAGGATGCGCAGTTCGTCGGCGTTTTCGGGGCCGCGTTTGCGCAATGCGTTGAGTTTGCGCGGGCAGAGGTAATTTGAGCGTCCTTTGAGAACAGCGGTACGCAGGTCTGAATCCAGGGCTTCAATGAGGTCGGGCAGGTCTTTGTTGATGAGCTGGTCTTGCAAGGCGATAGTGTTGGTAGAAACGACGACCCTTTCGCCGTTTTGCAAGGCCCACTGCGCGGCGGGAATGAGATATGCCAGCGATTTGCCGGTGCCGGTGCCGGCTTCGACCATGAGATGATTGCCTTTGTTAAGCGCTTCGGCAACTGATTTGAGCACCTGCACTTGCTGTGAGCGGTGTTCAAAGTCGAGGTTATGACGCGAAAACGCGCCTCCGGGTTCCAGAGTGCTGGCGAGTTCTTCAACATCAAGCGGTTTGAGGAACTGAACCGGTTCCAAGGGGATGGCGGGTGTGGCTTTCGCGAAACTGAAAAGTTTATCGGTTGCTTTTTGGGCTTTGTAAATCTCGTAAGGGCGGTCTTCCATGCGTTCTTTAAGCACGGCTTTGAAGGGCAGTTCGCCCGCCCAGCCCAGTTTTTCGGATTGACTGACAATTTCAACGATGAGTTCATCGGGCAGGGTGTGGAGGATATCCATCAGCTT
This sequence comes from Anaerolineaceae bacterium, assembly GCA_012839565.1. GTDB lineage: Bacteria > Chloroflexota > Anaerolineae > Anaerolineales > Anaerolineaceae > Mesolinea. The sequence continues at coordinate 123,997 of DUMZ01000007.1, read as the reverse complement.
GTGATAGACGTCCATCGTGGCGCGGGCATCCGCAAGCGCGCGGTGAACGTTTTGTTGCACGATGCCCAGGTGACTTGTCAGGGCGCTTAGGGCGTAGCGGGGCGCGGTGGGAAGCAGAACGGAGGCCAGTTCGTAGGTGTCGATAGCTTGGTTTTGCTTTAGCGCGCCAACTTTGTGGAAGAAACTGAGATCAAAACCCACGTTTTGACCAAGAATGGGCGCATCACCGACGAAGTCGACAAATTCGCGCAATTTGTCTGAGAGCATGGGCGCGTTCATGACCATGGCGTTGGAAATGCCGGTGAGATTGCTGATGTATTGATTAATCGGGCGGCTGGGGTTGATTAAGGTTTCGTATTCGGCGATAACGCGGGTGCCGGAAAATTTGATGGCGCCGATTTCGATGATGGAGTCGTTGTCGGGGCTTAGCCCGGTTGTTTCTATGTCAAGGCAGACGATGGTTTGCATGGGTTTGATTATACCTTCTTTGCCTGTCCCTGGTGGCTTGTGGGCAGGGATAATGCAGGGTAATCGGTGAGAAAAATGGTTTTTTGGAACCAGGAAATTAAAAGGGGTTGAATTCAAGAACCGCGAATTATATTTAGCGAATATCATCAAAAAAGTGAAGCAGAGGTTTGGATAACCCACAATAAAAATGTTTGTAATACTTTAAAAACCCACACCCTTTATCCCTCTCCCTGGAGAGGGGGAATTTTTTGTTTAGTCAGGTTGTGATTGCTATAGAAAACAACGTCCGATAAGTTGTGTTTGTCATGGCATGGCTGACACAGCCTTTTTGCATCCTCATTTGGGCAAGGTATAATAGGGAGCATGATAAAACGAATGCTAAAATTCGCTTTGATAGTCTTGTTGTTTGCCCTGATAAGCACTGTACCAGGCGCGTTGGCAGTGGACGCTGCTGACGGGCAAGCCCATTATGACCTGCCTTTGTGTTTGCCTGGCCATTATCAAACTGACCCAGGGGACTGCTTGCCCTTGGGTCCATCGCAATCAATTCGTGAGATGGCTGAACAGGGCTTTCCGTATCCGATGCGGGGGCTTTCCGCGCGAAGGCCGGATGCCAGCCTATCGGAATTGCCGGAACCTGTGGCGCTGGTGACTGGTGGCAATACGCCCTTCTATGCCAGTTTGGATGATGCCATGGCGGGTGCCACACCAGTGCGAACGATTGTGGGCGAAGGCGGGCGTTATGTGAGTGTGACTGAATCGGTGCAAGCTGGCGGGCGTACCTTTGTGCGTACCAAAAAAGGGGAATGGGTTGAGGCAACACCGATTTGGGGCTGGCCACGCTGGCAGGGACTGGAATTCTTTGCTACCCCTAATCACAATTTTGGCTTTACGATTGATGACATTTACAGTTATTCTGAGCCGAGTTTTATTTCAAACCAAACGGAAAACTTTTATAAAAAGTACGACTCGTTTCCGATATACAGTTGGGAAGAAGCTGAGGGTTTTACCTGGTATCATGTTGCACCGGGTGAGTGGATACCATCGCTAAAATCGCGCATGGTGCGGGTAGATACCCATCGGCCTGATGGTGTTGACCGCGACAGGTGGATTGCGATTGACCTGGAACAGCAGACTTTGGCGGTCTACGAAGACGGTGAATTGCGCTTTGCTACGGTAATTGCCAGTGGCGCGGGCCAGGCTTATTCTGACCCAGGTGTGTATGAGGTCTATCATAAGGTTGAATTACACACCATGCAGGGCTCGTATGCCATGGATAAGTCAGATTTCTTCTATTATGAAAATGTTCCATGGGCGCTTTATTACAATCACGCGCAGGCAATTCATGCAGTGTATTGGCCGGCAGTTTTGGGCATTCCCCAGTCGCATGGCTGTATCAATATGTTCCCGGGCGATGCCAACTGGTTATTCCACTGGGCGGAGTTGGGTGAGTATGTGTATGTCTTTGACCCAAGCGGAAAGACACCCTTGCCAACCCCAACGCCGATGGGCACGCCACCCCAGCCGATTTACACGCCAACGCCCAGTTCTGGTGGCTAAAGATCTGGCTTATTGTCATATAAACAAAACTGACCGTTCAATCATAGAGCGGTCAGTTTTAATTTATATCAATGCTTTGGCAAGTAAACTAAACTTTACCAGCTAATCAAGATTAGCTTTTGTGAATCTTGCTAAAGACTTCTTCCTTATCAATCGGGCGAAGACAGAAGAACCAGTCCTGGCATTCCATATCCTTTTGCTCAGCCATGCGCTGGGTGGCGACACCACAGGATCCGGGGGGTGGCACGATGACCTTATCGCCTGGGCGCCAGTCGGCAGGAGTTGCTACGCCAAATTCATCGGCGGTTTGCAGAGCCTGAACCAAGCGGATGAGCTCGTCAAAGTTGCGTCCGGTTGAAAGTGGGTAGTAGATGATAGCGCGAACGATGCCTTTGGGGTCGATCACAAAGACGGCGCGTACAGCCTGTGTGGAAGAAGCGTTGGGCATAATCATGCCGTATTTTTTGGCAACTTCCATGGTAAGGTCATCAATTAAGGGGAATTTGACTTCCACGTTCTTGTGACCGTTGAATTCGATTTTTTCTTTGATGGTGCGCAGCCAGGCGATGTGACTCATCAGCCCGTCAACCGAGAGGCCGACCAGCTTGGTGTTGAGCCTGGCAAATTCTTCTTCGAGAACGGCAAAGCTGATGAATTCGCTGGTACAAACAGGGGTGAAGTCAGCGGGATGGCTGAAGAGAATGACCCAGTGGCCAGCGTAATCTGATGGGAAGTTGATGTCGCCCTGGGTTGTTTTGGCTTTAAATTCGGGTGCGGGATCACCGATCATGGGCATGCGTTGGATTGTTTCGTTGTTTTCCATAGTTAATCTCCTTGTATGGTTTAATTTTGATTTTTATCTTCAGAGTTGACTGAAGTCGATTTACAGTTAGGGCAAATGCCGTAGTAAATGTGGCGACTGTTGATGATATCGTAGTCGCTTTGTTCAATAACATAGGCTTTCATGTCATCAAGCAGGGGGCTTTCAAAGTCCATGAAAGTTTTGCATTTGGTGCAGTAAAGGTGCAAATGGGGGTGCAGGTTTGCATCAAATTGCGTTTTGTTGTCACCGATGGTGCCCAGGGGGGTTACCAGTCCGGCATCAACCAAAAGCGTTAGAGTGTTGTACACGGTAGCCAAAGAAAGCGTGGGATGCTGTGGTTTAAGCGCCTGATAAATGTCTTCCGCGCTGGGATGTTCGCAGCTGGCAGTGAGGTAGTCGTAAATAGCCTGCCGTTGCGCGGTTTTGCGCAGAGTGGGCTTATTGAGCAATTCTTTCAGTGAGGTGTGTGTTGTGTGTTCCATCGCTTATTTATAATTATTCTAAATAAGAATGATTGTGAATTCAAATTTAAGCTTGTACAAAACGGAGTATTTTTTAGGCTTTTGATAAAATATGGATAAGCTAAAAGTAATACTGAATGATGTACCGGGAATTGATTTAAGGTGACAAATATGGAGTTTGTAATCAAAGAAGCTTTAACCGAGCAGGAATTAAACGGGAAAGCCAGTGTTCACTTCATCTCCTGGAAAGAGAGCTATGCTGACTTAGTTCCGCAGGCATTTTTGGAGAAGCACAGCCTGGAACGATGCCGGACAATGGCCTTTGCTTATCCAAAAAACACATTTGTTGCCATGGTGAGTGGTGAGGTTGTGGGCTATGCCTGTTATCTCCCAGAAGCCAGAACTTTTGCGAGCATACAGCCTTCTTCTGAGATTATGGCTTTGTATATCCTAAAAGATTTTCAAATGCATGGCATTGGCTCCGCATTGCTGGAACGATGCCTTGAAATGTTGCCTTCTGGTCCGGTTGTTTTATTCGTCCTGGATGGTAATGAAAAAGCGATTCGGTTTTACCGTGAGAAAGGTTTTGTTTTTACAGGAAAAAAGGTAGAACAGGAAGTGCCAGGTGGTAAATTGATAGAACTGGAAATGGTGCTTGAAAACAATCAGGATAAATGAATTTTGAACCATGATTAAAAAAGTGACGCAGTGTAAACCACGTCACTTTTTCTTGAAGTATATCTAATTCTAAAAAACTACAGCTCGTAAATCTCGCTGTACTTTTCAGTGAGGTAGTTCATGTAGTAATCAGGGTTCAGTGGTTCGCCGGTGACGCGCTGGACGAGATCCATCGAGTCGTAACGGCTGCCATGTTGATGCACGTTTTCGCGCAACCATGTCAGAATGTTGGCAAGATTACCGGAGGCAATTTCGTCAATCGTGTTGGGCTGGTCTTTGAGCAACTGATGCCACCATTGTGAGGCAATCAGGTTGCCTATCGCGTAGCTGGGGAAGTAGCCGATCATACCACCTGACCAGTGCACGTCTTGCAGGACGCCGGTTGTGTCGTTGCTGGGAACGACGCCCAGGTAGTCGCGCATTTTCTCATTCCAGATTTCAGGCAGGTCTTTTGTAGCCATGCGACCTTCAATCATGCCCAGTTCAATTTCAAAGCGCAACATGATGTGCAGGTTATAGGTGGCTTCATCAGCTTCAGTGCGAATAAGCGATGGGCTTACTTTGTTGATGGCTTTGTAGAATTTGTTCAGGCTGACATTGGCGAGATTTTCGCTAAAGAAAGCCTGGAGAGTCGGGTAAAAGTGTGACCAAAAGGCTTTGGAACGTCCAACGAGGTTTTCCCAAAGGCGCGATTGCGATTCGTGCAATGCCATGGAGGATGTACCACCGATAGTGGTACCTTTATAAGCTTTGCTGATGCCCAGTTCGTAAAGGCCGTGACCCGTTTCGTGCATGGTGCTAAAGAGGGCGTCCATGGCGTTGAACTCGTCGTAATTGGTGGTGAGACGCACGTCGTCCATACCAAAATTGGTGGTGAAGGGGTGGGCGGATTCGTCCAGTCTGCCGTGGTTCCAGTCAAAGCCTTGTTTGGTGGCAAAATACCGGTTTACTTTGCGTTGCAGGTCGATGGGATAACGCTGGAAAAGGAAGTCGGTTTCGGGTTGGGGGCGTTCGCTGATGGCTTGGATGAGTTCAACCTGGCGGGGTCGTAGCGCACCAAAGATAGCTTTAACCTGAGCAGTTTTTAAGCCGGGTTCATATTGGTCCGCAAGGGCATCGTAGGGATGGTCGTAGGGTTTGAGGTATTCCACCAGTTCCAGGTTGAGTTCGAGAATCTTTTGCAAGTGGGGTTGAAAAGCGGCAAAATCGTTTTCTTCTTTGGCTTTTTGCCAAACACCTTGTGCCACACTGGTGGTCATGATGAGTTCCATCATTTTTTCTTTGGGGACTTTGGTGGATTGTTCGTAATTGCGTTTGGCGAGTTTGAGTTCGCGGGCGACGGGTTCATCCGCGTTTAGGTCTGGGATTTCCGCTACCAGGTCAGCGATGAGTTGGCCATATTCGGGACTGGTGGCGCGGTCGTAAAGGATGCCACCCAAGGCCTGAAGCTGTTCGCCACGGCTTTGCATGGCGCCCATAGGCATATAGGTCATTTGGTCCCATCCCAACAGACCTTGAATGCCACCTAACAGTTGTGTGGTGGCGTAATGGTTGCGAAAGGTTTTGAGTTTTTCTTCAAAAGTCATGGCTTTTCCTTATAAAAGTGTCCTTAAAGGATAACATTCGCTTTTTAGGCGAATGTTATCGGGTTTACAGCTTATTTAGCAAATCTTCCAGCGCAGGTCTTTGCCTTGCAGAACGTTCATCACTTCGGAGGCGATGTCTTCTGCGGCGCGTTCCTGGGCTTCCTGGGTTTGTCCGCCGATGTGGGGCACCGCGATGATGTTGGGGTGCTTGGGCACGGACCAGTCAACGGGTGGTTCTTTTTCGTAAACGTCCAATGCAGCGGCAGCCACTTTGCCAGAATCAAGCGCGCGCAGGAGAGCGGCTTCTTCCATCACACCGCCACGGGCGACGTCAACGATCATCACGCCGTTTTTCATCTTGGCGAAGGTTTCGTCGTTAATCATGTATTTGGATGCGGGGTTGAGGGGGAGATGGAGACTGATGATGTCGCTTTGGGTATAGATGTCTTCAAGTTCAACGGGTTCTGCACCGGTTGAGCGGACTTCGTCGAGATCTCTGCGGCGGTTGTAGCAGATGACTTTCATGCCAAATGCCAGGGCGTATTTGGCCAGGCGGCGGCCGATGTTGCCATAACCGATGATGCCAAGGGTTTTGCCCATGAGTTCGGAGCCGACAAGTTCTTTCTTGAGCCATTTTTCGTTTTTCATGCCAGCGTCGGCGTATGGAATACGGCGAATCATGGCGAGCATCAAGCCAAAGGCTAATTCGGCTACAGCCACGGTGGTGGCGACGGGGCAGTTGACGACGGTGACGCCGTGTTCTTTGGCAGCTTCGAGGTCGATGTTATCAACACCAACACCAGCGCGACCGACAACTTTGAGATTCTTTGCAGCTTCGAAAACCTGGCGGGTGACCTTGGTGCGTCCGCGAACAATCATGCCGTGGTATTCGTGGGCTTCGGCGAGCAGTTGATCGGCTTCAATGCCTTTCTTGTCAATCGCTTCGCCTGCTTGGTTGATGATGTCCTTGCCAATCTGCTCAAGGCCATCGGTAATCAAAACTTTGTATGTCATAGGTTCTCCTTATGTTTATTATTGCTATCTCTATTGTACTATCCTTAGGGTTCTTATGTCACCTTTTCGGATTGTAAATCCCAAACTATCCATATATTCAAGGATGGCCTGGGCGTATTTTCGGCTGTTTTGGTAATGATCGCGGAACTCTGCCATGGTCAAACTGCCATTCGTCTTGATTGTGGCAGCAACCCAGTCTTGCATTTCTTTTAGAGTATCTGGTGTGAGTAAAATGTTTTCTGATACTGCCACCAGGCGTCCACTGCCAATGAGACCATCCAGCAGGGTTTCATCGATGTAGTTTAGAGTCTCAGCACGATCCGGTGGGGCGTAGGGCTGGCTTTTGAATTTTGCCATGAGAGGCGCAATTTGCTTTTCCTGTTCACCAGTGAAGACCACGGAATGATCGTGATGTTTGATGAGGTGCCCCATGAGTTTAATGTCGCCTTGCCTGGCGAGATGTTCGATGATAAGGTCAAAATTGTTCTGATGGAGTTTTAGGCTGGCGCGTAAATTCTCCCGCGTGATACCAGCTTTCAGGGGCTGACGTTGATGAAAATCGGTGATGTATTCAATGGCTTTGTATTGCAAGTCTTGCCAGTTTTCTTTTAGGGTTAGGCGGGTTTTGTTGAGCGTGGGACTGGCCCTCAGGACGAATACGCGGTCTTCTTCGACTAAGTTTTGTAAAAGATTTCTGACGACATTTTCCGAAAGGCCTGATTTTTGAACAATTTCGCTGCCCGTCGCGATGCCTAAAATGCGCAAGGCTTGCACAAGCAAATCACTCTCATTGCCGGCGTGGAGTTCCTGAAGGCGGGTCAGGTTATCCTCGTCAAAGCGCCGGTAGAAACGGCTTGGGTGCGGGTCAATGATGACACCACCACCGATGGTTTCAGCCGGCGAGGGCAGACGTAAAACGTAATGGTCACCACGGGCGGCGATGATGGGATTGTCGAGTTTGAGTTGAATGAAGGCGCTTTCACCTTGTTTGAGTTTTTCGGTGCCCAAAAGGCGCAACCGGGCGGATGTTTCAGCGCTACCGATGAAGACTTTTACTTCGGTGTTGTGTTTGAGTGGCTTAGACGCGTCATGAATAAGCCGGAAATGCGCGTCCAGGCGTGTGGTGGGGGTGTATGTTCCTGGTTTGGTGATGACATCGCCACGCTTGATGTCTTCTTTGTCCAGTCCGTTGATGTTTATGGCGGTGCGGTGGCCGGGAGCGATTTTTTGGAGCTTGTGTTTGTGGTTTTGCAGGCCACGTATGCGTCCGGGCTTTCCATCAGGCATACAGACAATTTCATCACCGATGGCAAAGCTACCGTCCAAAAGTGTGCCGGTGACGATGGTGCCAAAACCGGTGAGACTAAAAACGCGGTCAACTGGCAAGCGCGGGCGGTTGAGGTCTGCCTTGGGGGGCAAGTCTTGCAAGAGTTCCTGTAAGGCCTGAAGAAGTTCCGATATGCCTTCGCCGGTAATGGCTGAAACACGCAGTATTTTGGCATCTTTCAAGCTGGTGTTCGCGAGAACTTCCTGGGCTTCCAGCTCTACAAGGTCTATCCATTCCGGTTCGGAGACCAGGTCGATTTTGGTCAGGACGACAAAGCCTTTTTGAATATCCAGCAGGTCAAGGATGGCAAGATGTTCGCGGGTTTGCGCTGATACGCCTTCATCAGCGGCGATAATAAGCAGAACGGCATCAATGCCACCGATTCCACTTAGCATATTGCCGATAAAATCGCGATGACCAGGGACGTCGATAATGCCCATTGATTCGCCGTTAGGCAGGGTTAAAGAAGCAAAGCCCAGGTCGATAGTCATCTCGCGGGCTTTTTCTTCTTTTAAGCGATCAGGGTCAACACCGGTAAGGGCAGTGACAAGGGTTGACTTGCCATGATCTACGTGACCTGCGGTGCCGATAATGCGCATAGTTTAGGCCTTGTTATCCAACAATGTGGCGATATTTTGAATGGAGTCCTGATAAGCGCGTAAAATGGCTTGCACGTGGCGCACGGTTTCACGGTTCAGGGCGTCAATTGCATCCTGGTTGCGCACGGAGATATCTTTAATTTCTTCAATTTGGCGGGTCAGTTCGCCAATTTCCTGCGCGCTTTCGCGATTTTGTTCTTCATAGGTGAGCATATAGTTTGCCCAGCGTTTGATATCGTCCGATTTGAAACCAGCCCATTCCTGGCGGAAGCGTTCGTCATTAAGACGCTGCACTTCACTGATTTCGTTGATGCGCCGTTCAAATTGTTGAGTCATTTTATCCGCCTGGGCAATTGATTTGCTGACGGAAAGGCGGGCTTCTTCCAGGGCTTCAATTTGGCTGTTGAGAGTCAAATTGATTTTATCAAGTTCCTGAAAACGTCCTTCCCAGTTTTTGAAACTGCGTTCTTTTTCTACCAGGCTGCTGTTGACGGTGTCAATGAATGCGGATTGCGCTTCTTTGCGGTCTCTTTCAAAACTCAATAGTTCGGTGATGCGAGTGTCAAAAGACCTGAAATTGTCAGCCAGTCCTTCAATGCGGTTGCGCGTTTCATCCACGCGTTTGCGCATAGAGGTGATTTCACCCTGAGCTTCAGTAAGGCGTTTGGCTTCCTGGCGACGGCCTTCGTCAATCATTTGCAGGGAACGTCGGTAGTCTTCGTCAAAGCGGCTAACTTCCACGATTTTTGCTTTTTGTTCTTCAATAAGTCGCGCGAGACGTGTATCTTCCACTTTAAGTAATTTGAGTTCTTCTCTTAATGCTGATAATTGTTCAAGATTTTCGTGAATTTTTGCCAGGCTGGTTTTTACAGAATCGATTTCAAGTCTTTGGCGTTTGCTGGCTTCATCAAGGTTAAAGTTAGCGCGCTCGCTGCTTTCGCGTACTTGTTTTGCGATTTCATTGTTCAAGCGAGAAATTTGGTTATCGTATCTTTCAAAAGATGAAATTTGTGTGCCTTGTTGACTAACAAGCATCTCAATCTCTTTGATTTGCTTGCGTAAATTAGCATTTTCAGCCTCAAGGACAGTAAGACGGTTTTGCATGGAAGCGAGATTAGTTTTGTCATTGCGACGTTCGTTGTCCAGCCATTCCACACGTCGTTCGAGTTGTTCTATGCCTGCATATTCGTCCATAGTATTTTGCCTTTATCTAAAAAAGTATAATGTGATTATACTAAGAATGCTTCAATAATGAAAAAAAGTTTAGTTAAACAGATAAATATTCTCGAATGGGGCCAGTATGCCTTTGAAGAGGCCACTAAATATTGAAGGGAAGAAACCGGATATAAGGAACAGCAACATTAAAGCCGTGCAAAAAACAGCGATACCGATATCTTCTTTTTGTGGTGCAAGCATGGCTATGGCTTGTTCTTCTTCTGATGGACTAACCAAGGCATAAATGATCCTAAAAGTCATAATAAGCGCGCCAACAAACCCGAGAATAAGCCAGGTCTCCATGCCGTAACCTGACCAGGGTAAAAGATTGATAAGATGGCGTTTGGCAGGGAAACTGGCGAGTATGGGTAAGCCAGACAAACTCAACAAAGTGCTAATTAATCCCAGGCTAAGGAAAGGATAGCGATGGAAAAAGCCTTTGAGATTGTTGATATTTCCATCAAAATCAGGTTCCAGATGTTCGAGTTTGACGATAATGTAGCTTAATCCTGCATAACCCAAAATTCTGGGCATGAAAATAAGGGGCAAATAGTGCAAGCCGCCATCTTGTGCCAGTCCGATTGCCAAAAGCGCGTAGCCTGTTTCCCACAGATAAAAGTAGGCTAAGAGACGTCGGATTTGATTTTGAAAACTCAACAAAAGGCTGGCGATAAAAATGGTTCCTATACCCGCCCAACGCAATATTTCCCATATATTTGGCAGATTGCGAAGCCAGGCATATTCTTCAAAAAAGTAGATGAAAAAGACCGTCAAGCTGCTTTGCATGACGACAAGCAAGAAGCTTAGCGTCCATGGATGGCTTTCCTGGCCGACCATCGGTAACCAGGTATGCACCGGGAAGAGCGCAAGCCAAATGGCAAAACCACCCAAAATGAGCACTGTGGCACGTAAGATGAGCGCACTGGCAGAAGGCGCGGTTTCGATGTCCGACAGCATCCACGCGCTGAGCAAAATCAGGGGCATAGCGATGGCTTGCAGGGTGACATAACGCAGGACGCCCGCGCCAGACCTGGATCCGCGCGGAGAAAGCAATGGAATGCTGACGACAGCGACCAGGAGAATAATCACAGAAGCATAAAGGAAGGGTTGTACGGCAAGAGCGCTTATCCACAAGGACGCAATCAATAGCGATAAGGCATTGAACCACTGGCTTGTTTCAAGTTTGCGTGCCAGGCTGTTCCACAGGAAAACACAGAGATAGATGCCCCCAACCAGGCTAAGGTTGGCTTTGGTGATTTTAAGCACCCGACCGAAAATTTCAAGACTGTCAGTAAAAGCGATTTGGCGTGAGCCTATGGATAAGATAAGGTCTTCAGGCAAGATAAACGCCAGAACGGTTAAGAGCGCGGAACTGACCAACACAATTGCCGTGGAGAGTTTGGCGAAGCGTTGCAAAAGCGCTAAAATGCCACTCAAAGCGACTGGAATAAGAATCCATATGATAACGGTGTTGTTTATCATGGTGTTTCCGTCTCCAGGTCTTTGACGATAAAGAACGCGCCGGCAATGGCAATCAGCAAATTAACAATCGCAAAAAGTGCTTCGAGCAGAGCGGAAAATTCAAGAGAGCCGTAAAGCAGTTCAAATCCAGAAAGGAAGGTCAATAAACCGATAATGACATAAAGCGATTCAGTTTTGGACCCAAGTTGTAAAAGACCGATGAGCGCTAAGCCCAAACTTAATATCAAGATATAAATGTTACTTTGTGGAAAGACTTCCTTCAGGAGCCAGGGGCTGGCTAAAACAACCAGCGTTACCAGGAAAACAGCACTGAGCATTCTGAATAGTTCACCTGCTGAGAGCTTAAATTCAAATGGTTCGCGTTTTACGGCACCTGTGTTTTGAATAGTCAGATAAATTATCAGCGTTGACATTAAGCCAACGATAATTTTTATTAAGGCGTGCATAAAGCCATCTGTTTTTGGGAAAACGATAAATATACAAACATATTGTATGGCCAGTGCCAAAATGTTAAAGAGCCATTTACGGCGCACTAAATTTGCCAGGGCAGCCAAAAGCCCTGTTATCACCGCAGCAGTCAGCAAAAACTTGGTCATGACAGTTTGACTCCTGAGGCAAGGAAGAGCAAGATGATTAAGAGAAAAACAAGAGACCAAAGCAGTCCACCGTCACCTTCAATAATCGTACTGGCAAAGTTTTCAAGACGAAACACCTGACGATATATCCAGGTGAGCGCGTTGTATAACCAGCTAAGACTGAAAATCACACGCAGAAAGCGAATAACTGGCGATAAGATGCGGTAAAAAGGAAGTTTGTAGGCTAAATCTTGTTGCAAGTCACGAATGCCCAAGACGCGCAAGGTGATAATCACTAAAACGGTTATCGCTAAGCTGATGAGACTCGCCCACCAAACGCCCGCTGTTAAGACGCCAGGCCAGGCGATAAGACCCAGCAAGACGATGGTTTGAAAGATGATGATAAGACCCAGGGGAAAGGTGATGCGGGCATGTTTTTCCAAACCCGTTACAACGCCACTGGCCTCAGCGATATAGCGAACATAGCCCAGAACGAGCAGACTGTGGCTAATGAGCACGCCAACGCTGACGATGCCAAAGTTTTGCCCCAAAACGCCTTGCCAGCCTGACGCGCACAGGGTATAAGGCAAGCCAAGCAAGCCCACCAGACCCAAAGCAGGCAAAAAGCGGATACGGCGAATGGGTGGGTTGAAGCTGAACAGTAGGCCACCACTCAGCAATAATGCCAAGCCCCACACGCGACTGCTGCCGGGGTCGCCGTTCAGAGCGCATTGTAAGGCAAACGCGGAAAGCGTGATAATCCAGTAGGGGCGGGCTTGAGTGGCAGTTTTGCGGCTAATCCACATCATGGCGCCGTAGAGCATCGCGATGGCACTTAAGACTTGCACGATAATGAGCAAAGTTCGGTTCAGGGTGAGAAAATCACCAGGCAAACGCGCGATGAGCGTTAGGGAAGATGCCACCGGCGCCAGGTCAAACAGGAACTTACTCTCCTGGCTGTCAGCACCTCCTTGTGTGAAAGGCAGGTGCACGGGCAAAACCCCCAAACGCAAACCCGCTGCAAGCAGAAAGAACAATCCAGCGGTGGAAGGAATTTGGTCAAAGCTAAAGTCGGGTTGGACTTGCCAGGCGACCGCTGTCGCAAAGATAAGCGCAAATGTGCCGAACACACGCAGCGAGAAAATGCGAACGATGGCGCCCTGGTCTTTTTCAGGGTTCGCGGCGCGCAAGCGGTAAAAAAGTTCAGCGATATCAATTAAAGACCAGGTGATAGTTAAAGTCAGCGGTGTGGCACTGGCAAGCGAAACCAAGGTGAGCGCGGTGAGCGTGAGTGATGCCACCCAGCGTGGGCTGGAGTCTTTTTTTGAAGCAACTGTTGTTTCGGTAAAAATACTGGCTACGCAAAGGGTCATAATGGCAATGGCGTAGGGCCAGCTGAAATAATCCAGGCTAAGCGCGAGCGTGCCTTGGAACAGTTCGGTGGGAACCCAGCTTAAAAGTTCCAGGTTGAGTGGTAAAAAGAGCCTTAACAGAAAAAGTACAAACCATGCCGCAGCCGATGCGACCAAGGCTATAAACCAAGCTAAACCGACCTTACTTTTGCCGCGTTGGAGTACAACGATAAGAAAGGACGCGATGACCAGTAATCCCAGAACGATGAAAAATGCCATGTTGGCTTAATTCTAACTTAAATTTGTACCTTGAAAACCACTTAAAAAGGCCAGAATGGCAGGGTCAATGGCGAATTCTGGCAGTTCCTGGGCGTTATATTCGTGTCCGCGCAGGGCACGTTCGCGCAGAGAACGCCATAAGATTTGGCGTTCTTCATCGTGGACGGGTAAATCATTCAGTTTTTCGGCGCGTTTACAGCGTTCCCCGGTGGTATAGAAGAATGTCACGCGCTTCCAGTCGCCAGCTTGAATGGGTCGGGGCAGTTCAATGAGTGGGCCAAGCTGTAATTTGAAGTATTCTTCGTTGGCGCGGGGGTGGTCGGCTTCATCACGGAACAAATCCAGTCGTGTGGTAAGTTCGTGCCCCTGAATAGGTGCCATCCAACGGATTTGCCAGCGTTCGCGTTCGTTGAAAGCGGCGGTTTGATAAAAGGCGATGTAATCAACAGAGATGATTTTGGGTGCTGATTTAAGAGGGATACGATACCAGCCCAGCATGCGCGCGATGTCGAGATCGCGTTTGTTGGGGATTATTGCCACCAGAACCAGGCTGGTATCGGGAATTTCGACAAACTGTGTCATTTAATCAAAAGTTATCGCTTTGATATCTGCAAAACCTAAGGTTTATTCGTCTTTATCGGGTGCTTCTGCCACGATGTAAAGCGGGCGTCCTTTGGCTTCGTCGTAAATGCGACCCATGTATTCGCCTAAAATGCCCATGCTGATAAGCAAGACGCCAGCCAGGAAAATGACGGTTAGCCATGTGGCGAGCACGAAGGTCAAATCTACCTTGCCGACCAGGGCAAGAATGATGAACAGCACCAACAACAATAAGCTGAGAACTACCAGTCCGACACCTGTTTTGCTGAGCAGTTGCAAGGGCCAGTAGGAGAAGCCCGTAATGGCGTTGAGGGCCAGTTTTATCATGTTTTTGAGGGGATAATGGGTTTCGCCGGCGAAGCGCGCATGGCGTTTGTACTCCACGCCGATTTGCTTAAAGCCCGCCCAGGAACTCATGCCACGCAAAAAGCGATTGCGTTCGGGCATGCTGTTCATCACATTCAGGACTTTGCGGTCGAGCAAGCGGAAATCACCGGTGTTGAGCGGGATATCCACGTCAGTAATTTTTTGGATAAATTTATAAAACAACGCGGCGGTGGTGAGTTTGAACCAGCTTTCGCCTTCGCGTTCCGAACGCACGGCGTAGACCACGTCGTAGCCTTCTTTCCATTTCTCGATGAGTTCCAGGATGACTTCCGGTGGGTCCTGCAAGTCCGCGTCGATAATGGCGATGGCGTCACCACGGGCGTAATCCATGCCGGCACTCACCGCGATTTGGTGGCCAAAGTTGCGCGCGAAGATGACCGGTCGCACACGGTTATCCTTTTTACCGAGTTCGCGCAAGGCATCGGTTGAACCATCTTTACTGCCATCGTCCACCAGGACCAGTTCCCAGGCTTCGCCGGTTTGGTCCATCACTTCGCAAACGCGGGCGTAAAGGTGGGGAATGTTTTCAATTTCGTTGTAAATGGGCGCGATAACTGTGTATTTGGGTTTTGTCACGTATTATCTCCTTTAGGTTCTTTATCGTTGCTTTTTTCAGAGTAACTTTCTAAAGTGCATCTCAATTCTACTTCATTGAGAGAATAAGTGGAAATAACACAATCGTAAAACGGTAGCGCGGATATCCGTCATGATACAATTACGGCAGTAATTCAAAACGAGGCAATAAGATGAGCAACAACAGTTTGTTCGACGTTATCGGTCCTATTATGGTTGGGCCATCCAGTTCCCACACCGCGGGGGCTGCAAAACTGGGCAGGTTAGCCCGGCAGCTCGTGCACGGCGACATTGTTGAGGTGCGTTTCACATTGTACGACTCTTTTGCACGAACTTATCGTGGGCATGGCACGGGCAAGGCGCTTTTGGGCGGTGTGATGGGATATGATCTGGACAGTGAAGAACTCAAGCACGCCGAAACAATAGCAACCTTTCGCGGTTTAAAATTCAGTTTTGAAGAAGGCCACAAGGACGGTATTCATCCTAACTCGGTTGATATCCATTTGACTGAAGACAATGGCAAAAAAACCAGCCTGAGTGGTTCATCAATTGGTGGGGGCAACGTGGTGATTACGTCGATTAATGGCATCGAGACCAGGCTGCAAACGAATTTACCCGCGATTGTTACCCATCACCGCGACCGGGTAGGTATTCTGGCTGAAATTACCAAATTTTTAGCGGAAAAGAAACTCAATATCGCGGGCATGAATTTATATCGCAGCGCGGTAGGCAAGGATGCCTATATGGTGGTTGAAATTGACCAGGCCTTTGATGACGCAATATCACAGGAATTGCGCGATTTGATTGATGATATTATGGACGTTTTTGTGATTGAAAACAGGTGAAACGATGAACTTCTTTTCCGGAAAACAACTGCTTGATTTATGTAAAGAACACGAACTTGAGATATGGCAAGTGATGCTGAACCGAGAGCTGGAAGCTTCGGGGCGCACTGAAAAAGAGATTTTTGCTGACATTGAACATTCGCTAGAAGTGATGTTTCATTCTATCGACCAGGGTCTGGCGACGTATGACCGTTCATTAGGTGGTTTGTTGACCGGACAAAGCAAAAAACTTTATGAGGAACTCGGAGAAGAAAAGTTTTATCTTCCAGACCGCACCCTTAAGGTTGTGGCTTATGCCATGGCGGTGATGGAGTGCAACGCGCGCATGGGCGTGATTGTGGCTGCGCCAACCGCGGGGAGTTCGGGCATTTTGCCGGCTGTCTTGAAAGACGCCAAAGAAACGATGAATCTGGACACCCAGAAACTGATTGAGGCATTCTTAACGGCTGGCGCGGTGGGCTTAATTGTGATGCAAAACGCGTCGGTTTCAGGCGCGCAGGGCGGTTGTCAGGCGGAAATCGGCACGTCCACGGCGATGTCTGCCGCGGCTTTGGTTCATCTTAAGGGGGGCAACGCGCGTCAATGTCTGGACGCCGCCAGTTTTGCATATAAAAACATTATGGGCTTGGTTTGTGACCCAATTGCAGGACTGGTGGAGTTGCCTTGCGCCAAACGCAATGGTCTGGGCGTGCTAAACGCGATGCTTTGCGCGGATTTGGCTCTGCTTGATGTACGATCTGTGGTGCCCTTTGATGAGGTTGTTGACGCGATGAACAATGTAGGCAACACCATGCCGGTGGCTATGCGTGAAACCGCACTGGGTGGTCTGGCTGCCACGCCGACTGCAAAAGGTATTGAGCACGAATTGTTTTCGAATACGGAGTTGAATAAGGGGAGATAACGCTTTAGTTGTTTAAATCTAAAACAAAAAACCGGGTCTTTCAAAAGGCCCGGTTTGCTTTTTAAACAATTTAATCAAATGGGATTAAGGCACAACCCAGGTGCCGGTTTTACCTTCGAGCGCGTTTTTGATGTTCTCAGGGTTGGTGATGAGGGCGCGTTTGCCGCCTGCGTCCATGTACTTCAAAATCGCTTCAATCTTGGGCAGCATGGAACCTTTGGCAAAGTGACCTTCCTCGATATACTGTCGGGCTTCGGCAACGGTCATTTGGTCAAGCCATTTTTCCTGGGGTGTGTTGAAGTGGATGGCAACTCTTTCAACGCCGGTGGAGATGAGGAAGAGATCTGCCTTGACCGCGCTAGCCACGATCGCCGCGCCAAAATCTTTATCGATAACGGCTTCAACGCCGGTAATATCACCATTTTCAAGTTCGATGACGGGAATACCACCGCCACCAACGCCAACAACGATAAAGCCTTGATCAATCAAGCTGTGAATGGATTCAGCCTCAACAATGCGCTGGGGAATGGGTGATGGCACCACACGTCGCCAGCCTCGGCCGGCATCTTCAACCACAGTCCAGCCATCTTTGGCGGCGCGTTCTTTGGCGGTGGCTTCATCCATAAAGGAGCCAATTGGTTTGGTGGGGTTTTGGAAGGCGGGGTCATTTTTATCGACGATGGTTTGGGTAACAACCGCGACAGCTTGCTTTTGAATGCCACGACGACGGAACTCGTTATGCAAAGCCTGGGCGAACATATAACCAATGGAGCCTTGGGTATCCGCGCCGCAGTAGTCAAGGGGAACTTCAAAGACTTCGTCTTTGGCGAGTTCGGAACGGCGCAAGTTGAAACCAACCTGGGGGCCATTTCCGTGGGTGATGACCACGTCCCAACCGGCTAAAATCATATCCGCAATGTGAGCGGTTGTGTCTGAGGCGGCCACGAACTGATCTTGGATTGTTTCATGGTCTTTATCTTTTATGAGAGCGTTGCCACCAACGGCAACGACTGCAACACCTTTTTTTTGCATAGAGCTTATCTCCTTTAGAAAAATTATTTACAATCCGCCGTCTTGAAGGCGACGTTATGTTTATTGTTCAGCGAGTTCCAGGGCGCGCATGGTGTTTTTGAGCAACATGGCGATGGTCATGGGGCCAACGCCACCAGGCACGGGGGTTATCGCTTTGGCGACTTGAGCGACTTCGTCAAAGGCGACGTCGCCTACCAGACGATAACCGGATTTGCGGCTGGAGTCGTCAACTGAATTGATGCCGACGTCAATGACGTAAGCACCAGGTTTGACCATGTCAGCGGTAATGAACTCGGGTTTGCCTATGGCGACAATTAGAATGTCGGCCTGGCGGGTAATTTCGGGTAGGTTTTTTGTTTTGCTATGGCAGATGGTGACGGTCGCGTTTTCTTTGGTCAGCAGCAAAGCAAGTGGCATACCGACGATGTTTGAACGCCCCACGACTACCGCGTTGGCACCAGCGATAGGGGCCTCGTATTCGCGCAAAAGTTCCAGGATGCCGGCAGGTGTGCAAGGCACAAAGACAGGGGCAATGCCACGCAGCGCGATGCGGCCGACATTGATGGGATTGAAACCGTCAACGTCTTTGATCAGTTTAATCGCAGCCAAAAGGGATTCTTCATCCAGATGTTTGGGCAGGGGCAGTTGCAAGAGAATGCCGGTTACATCTGGGTTGTTGTTTAGTTGTTTGATGAGCGCGTCCAGTTCTTCCTGACTGGTGTCCTGGGGCAGTTCGTAGCTGATGTTGCGGATGCCAACAGCATCACAGGCGCGAAGTTTATTGCGCACATAGGTTCGCGAAGCAGGGTCATCACCGACCAAAATGGTGGCTAAGCCAGGCTGGCTTTTGCCCTGGGCGATGCGTGTTTCAATTTGCTTTTTGATGTCTTCGCGAATGGATTGGGAAAGTTTTTTCCCGTCAATAATGTTTGATGTCATGTTTTGGTCTCCATGGCTTGGCAATTCATTGCAATTCTCCTTTTTTTAGTTACGTACGGGTAAAATTTCGTCGTTTTATGCATGAATTGCGAATTACTTTCACCTGTAATTATACATGAATTGCAAGTATAATTGCGTTATGCAAGCGAAAAAGAAGAGTTTTGTAATTGGTGTTGCCGGCGCGTCTGGTTCAGGCAAGACGACCCTGTGCAAAGAGATTGTGCGCGAGATTGGCGAAGATAAAATCGCTGTTTTGCCACACGATGCCTACTACCGTGACCAAAGTTCAAAATCTTTTGAAGAGCGAGTGAAGGTGAACTATGACCATCCCGACTCGCTGGAAACGGAATTGCTGATTCAGCATATTCATCATTTGCGTGCTGGTACAGCGATTGATTTACCTGTCTATGATTACAAATTGCATACGCGCGCGCCTGAGACGGTGAGAATTGAGCCAAAACCGATTATTTTGGTGGAAGGTATTCTGATTTTTGCTGAACCATCTTTGCGAAAATTATTCGATATGAAACTGTTTGTGGATACGGAACAGGAACTGTGTTTTATCCGTCGCTTGCAAAGAGATGTGGTGGAACGCGGACGAACAGTGGATTCGATTATCGAGCAATATCTGACAACTGTTCGGGTGAGTTATCTGGAGTTTGTAGAACCCAGCAAACGATTCGCGGATGTGATTATCCCCGAAGGGGGTATGAACACCGTGGCGGCAGAGATGGTCATTGCGCGGCTGAAGGCTTTGGCACGGGACGTGTAATAGATGACATCACGCTGGTATGAGTACGCCGAAGCGCTTTATGGCATCGCGCTGAATGACGCGCAGTTGGCGCAGTTTGCTGATTACGAAACGATGTTAACGGACTGGAACGCGCGGTTCAATCTGACCGCCATTCGCGACCTTGATGGCATTCGCATAAAGCATTTTTTGGATTCGCTTTCTTGTGTATTAGGCTTTCCCGAGGAACTCGACACGCCAGCGATGATTGATATCGGTACTGGGGCGGGGTTTCCAGGCGTGCCTTTGAAAATTGCTTACCCAAATTCATTTTTAACCTTGGTGGAATCGATAAAAAAGAAAGCCAACTTTTGCGAGGAATTAACGCGGGTGTTGGGTTTGAAACGGGTGCTGGTTTCATCTGAACGCGCGGAAACGATCGGACAGGACTGGGAGCATCGTGAATTTTATGATATTGCCCTGGCACGCGCGGTGGCTGGTATGCCGACTTTGGTGGAGTATCTGTTGCCCTTAGTCAAGGTAGGCGGGCGTACCATCCTGCAAAAGGGTGACAGCGCGATGGAAGAAGCCGATGCCGCGCGCAACGCGATTCGTTTGTTTGGGGGGGAATTGCTTGAGATTATCCCGGTAGAACTACCAGAGGTGGACGGTGAGCGTTATTTGGTGGTAATTGAAAAAGTGAAGCCAACACCGCCTGAATTTCCCCGCGCGGTTGGCGTGCCGAGTAAATCCCCTGTTCGCAATTAATTTTTCTGCTTTTGTTTAATACTGGTGGCTATGGAAGGTGTGTCGCAATAAACGCTGACGAGTTCTTTCCATTCTTCCAGACTGAGCGTTTCAGCACGGCGTTTGGGGTCGATTCCGGCGCTGGTAAGCATTTCTTCAGCTTGTTGGTTTGATATTGCCATGCCGGCAGAGATGGTATTGCGTAAAGTTTTGCGCCTTTGCGAGAATCCCGCGGTGGCTAATTCGAAAAAGACGGACAATTTTTCTTCATCAATGATGGGTTTGTCGTAAAGAGAGAGCTTGAGCACCGCGGAATCGACATCCGGTTTGGGATAGAACGCGCCGGCAGGGATGCTTGCCACCAACTCGGCTTTGCCATAGACCTGCACTGAGAGCGCCAATAAACTCATTTTACCGTCGCGGGCGATGATGCGTTCAGCGACTTCTTTTTGAATGGTTAGTATCATGTGGCTGGGGCGTTTTTGTGCTTCCAGTAGTTTGCGAATGATGGCGGATGTGATGTAGTAGGGGATGTTGGCAACAACCACAAAGGGTTCATCGCTTAGCAGGTTTTTTAGGTCCAGTTCAAGGATGTCGCCTTGTGTGGTTTTAACGTTCTTGTATTTGCTAATGGCTTCTCGCAGAGCGGGGAATAGGGTCTGGTCGATTTCTATGGCGATGACTTCCCGCGCGTTTTGGGCGAGGAGCACGGTCAAACTGCCTAAACCAGCGCCGATTTCCAGCACTTCCTCGTCGCCCTTTAATTCCGCAGCTTGCAAAACTTTGCGCAAACCTGACGGTTCGACTAAAAAGTTTTGTCCCAGAGATTTTTTGGGTCGAATATCGTATTTCCGGATTAGGGCGTGGGTGTCGAGAAATTTCAAGGAAGCACCGCCGGGATATATGCTGGCACTGGCGTCAGGAAGTAAAGCGTCGTCCAGTGATGCCAGCCAACGTAATTTTCATCATCGTAGGCAAGGTCAATCCAGTAGCGTCCGGGAATGCCCCCGCCGGAGTCGCCGATAACGCCATGGCCATAGCCAGGGACATAAACCTGTTGTCCAGCCATCAGGGGATACCAGGCGGCGGAAACGGCGATAATGCCTTTGGTGACTGGTGTGCCGGAGCGCGTTCGCGCGCCAGGGGGGAATTCTGACGGATGATATGACGTGGCATAAACGGTGACTTTGCGCCAGTATTCCAGGGTGATACCATCGACGGTTTCCGTTTTGACAACGGGCATCGTGCCCCGGCCTATTATGCCGTTAACGGGGTCGCTGGCTTTCCATTGTTGACTGGGGTATGTTTTGACCGTTTCACCATTTTCGCTGATGCTGATGGTGCGTGTGACAACGTAACCGGTTTGTCCGGGCACGAGGACGGTTGTGGTGTCTAACTCTGTGTTCGGGTCCAGTTCGTACGTGTTGGAATAGGCGGTTTCTTCTTTGATGAAATTGAAACTCTCGCTAACCTGGACGATGTCCAGGCTGAGGATTGGATTGTTTTCTTCAAATGCCAACACGCCTGATGGCGCGATAAAGTCAAGATTTTGGACGGGAAGGCCGATTTCCAGCAAGGCTTCTTCCGCGTTGTCAGCAGCGCTGTAACCAACAAAGGCGTTTTCGCCACGCATGACGGTAATTTCGCGCGCCCGGCGAATCTCCACCTGTGTTTCAAGGGATAGTTTTGTGGAAAGGGGTAGCGAGAGTCGGTCGTGTTCGTTGATTTGAATGTTTTGTTCAGCAAAGGCTTGCTCGAGCGTTTCTGCCTGGCTGGAAAAACTTCGCATCTGTCCGTTGTCGTTGAGTAAAACGAGTTTTGCGGGAATGTACTCGATTATTATTTCTTGCCCAAGGGGAATCGGCGCGTAGGGGTCGATAGGCTGCTTGTTCTGCAAGATGATGTCGTTGGGGTAAAGTTTGATGCCCGCCAGTTGTAGTAGCGTTGATGGGTGACGCGCGGCAGAGTTCAGTTGATGCGTTTCAGATTGATGCAAAATAGTCACTTTTCGCGCGCGGTCGATTTTGATTTCGCCAGGTAATTCCCATGAATAGGTGTTGATATCAATGGAGACCCTGTCGGCATCATCAATTTCAAGCCCAGCGTTTTTCAGGACTATGCGACCGCGAAGGGCGATACTTTTTAAGGTATAGGGGATGTCATCGACAACAAGCATGTATTCGCGGTAGAAAGCAAAAAACAGGCTGATGATACCCACTGCAATTAGACAGACAGAAAGAGCCCAAAGCCAAAAGGGTTTAATTCGCTTTTTATTGTCAGGCGGGTTTTCTTTCTTCTCTACCGATTCATTCATCATAAAGAAATTTTATCAGATTTTAAACAGGTGGTTTTTCTGCCGCTGATGTTTGGTATTAGCGTGCCATAAGCGGGATTTGGCGCAGAACATCCAGGAGCAAATCTTGCCAGTCTTCGCGTGCCAGGCTGTTTGGTTTGAGCCAGTAGGCGTTACGACCAGCCCGCGCGGGCGGAGCAAGTTCTGGCAAGCCACGGTCTTTTAGTCCCTGCGGTAAGGGAGGATAGGAGAGCACAATCTGTTGACCGGCGATGCCGATTGAGTCCAGTCCACGGGCTTCGCCTAATATTTTAACGCGCATTTGGTAGAGCAAATCCTTGACGCCATCGGGGAGCGCGCCAAAGCGGTCAGCAAATTCAGTGGCGGTTTCGTCAATACTTTTTTCATCGCGCAAGGCACTGATACGCCGGTAAAGCGTCAGGCGCAAGGCTTGGTCGGGGATATAATCGGGCGGAATTTCAGCGCCAAGGGGGAGTTCAACGTTGATATCCAGGCTGGGAAGTTCTGAAAGAGCCAACGCGGGTAATTTGGGCAGGCTTTTGGGGTCGGCTGTTTGGCGCAAACGGCGCACCGCCTGACCGAGCAGGCGGGTATAGAGTTGAAAGCCCACCGCGCTGATATAACCGGATTGCCGCGTGCCGAGAAGGTCGCCCGCCCCACGCATTTCAAGGTCGCGCATGGCAATCGAATAACCGGCACCCAGGCGCGCGTTCTCGGCGAGGATTTCAAGCCGTTCTTCGCCTTCCGGTGTTGGCGCGCGACGACGGTCGCGGAAGAGATAGGCATATGCCCTTTGCGCGCCACGCCCAACGCGACCACGCAGTTGATAGAGCTGAGCCAAACCAAAGGTATCGGCGCGGTCAATAATGAGGGTGTTGGCGTTGGGGATGTCCAAGCCACTTTCAATAATGGTAGTCGAAAGCAGGACGTCAATTTCTCCATGGGTGAAATCTTCCATGACCTGGGCGAGTTGTTTTTCGGGCATTTGTCCATGGCCAACGGCAATACGGGCTTCGGGTACAAGCGCGCTGAGTTGGTTGTAGATGACATGAATCGACTGCACACGGTTATGCACAAAAAAGACTTGTCCGCCACGGTCGAGTTCACGAATGATGGCTTCGCGTACCAGTTTGGGGTCGTAGGGTCCAACGTGGGTGAGCACGGGCATTCGTTCTTCGGGTGGTGAGTTGATGGTGGAAATATCGCGCACACCGCTAAGCGCCATGTAAAGCGTACGCGGGATAGGCGTGGCGGTGAGGGTGAGCACGTCAACTTCAGAGCGCAGTTTTTTAAGGTGTTCTTTGTGGGTCACGCCAAAGCGTTGTTCTTCATCAATAATGACCAAGCCCAGGTCGGCGAATTGAACGTCAGCTGAAAGCAAGCGGTGGGTGCCGATGACGATATCCAGCTTTTTATCAGCCAGCTTTTGGATAATGTCATCTTGTTCTTTGGGCGTTCTAAAGCGTGAGAGCATTTCAACGTTGACAGGGAATACACTCAAACGTTCACGGAAAGTATCATAATGTTGCTGGGCGAGCACAGTAGTGGGCACGAGCACAGCGACCTGTTTGCCGTCAGCCACAGCTTTGAAAGCGGCACGTAAGGCGACTTCGGTTTTGCCATAGCCTACATCACCGCACAAAAGCCGGTCCATGGGGCGGTCGCTTTCCATGTCCGCTTTTACCTGGGCGATGGCGTCCAGCTGGTCGGGCGTTTCGATGTAGGGGAAAGAGGCTTCCAGTTCCTTTTGCCAGTCTGTGTCGGGGCTAAAGGCGTGCCCTGCAACCGCCTCGCGACGGGCGTAAAGGTCGAGAAGCTCAGTGGCGACTTCAGCAACCGCGCCGCGCACACGCGATTTGGTGAGCATCCAGTCGCTGCCACCCAAACGTTGCAAGGTGGGCTTGGCACTGTCCGCGCCGATGTAGCGGGTAAGGCGGTCGGCTTGTTGAATGGGGACATAAAGTGTGTCGTTGTCTTTGTAGCCGATGGCCAAATATTCGCGTTGAACGCCGTCAATTTTTGGGCGATGCAGACCGATGAACTGACCGATGCCATAATCGACATGCACGATGTAATCGCCGGGTTTAAAGTCGTCGTAGAGCGCCTCGGGTGCTTCGGCAAAAAGCATCGGTCGGCGACGTGGTTGTGGCCGACTCCAGCCGAAAATCTCACTGTCGGTAAGCAGGTGATGGGATTGCTTTTCGCTCATCTTGAGCACCCAGCCATCTGAAAGCGAATCTTCGACGAAGTTATTCAGGCTGTCTTGCGGGGCTTTGGGGTCGAGCGTTTCGGACCAAAGTTGCTTAAGACGTGAAGCCTGACGCGAGACGACCGTCCAGTGTTGCCTTGTTTTTTCGAGCGTTTTCAGGTGGTTTTGGAAGTCTTTAAGACGGCCGGCGAAACGCGGCCCAGCGTCAAAACGCGCGCTTAAGGGGCTGCCACCAAAGGCGTTGGAATGTCCTAACTCGAGCACTTGCAGTTTATTGAATGCGTCGGTTAGTTCAGACCAGGTGAAGTAGGGCACCGGGGCGGATTCATCAAGCGTTTTCTCAGCGATGAGATCGTCGCGACGTTTAAGAGATTCTTCTTCAATATCCAAAGCGGTGGCAGAGATAAATTCTTCCCCATCCAAAAGAATAAGCGCGTTTTCGGGCAAATAGTCCAGCAAGCTGGAATGAAAACGGTATAAATGGGGAATAGTCGCCTCAGAGATGATATGGGCATTTTCATGTGAGTCGAGTGAGGTTTTATCGGGTGTGGCGAGTTTTTCAGGAAGGGCTTCGGAGGCGGGGAAAATGCGGGCCATTTCCAGCGATTCCAGGCTGCGTTGGGTCGCAGGATCGAAGGTTTTGATGGTGTCAATCTCGTTGCCGAAGAATTCAAAGCGAATGGGTAGTGCGGATGCTGGCGACCAAAGGTCAATCAAGCCACCGCGTCGCGCGAACTGCCCGGGCTGAACAACGATATTGTTGTATTCATAACCTATGCCGACCAGTTTGCTGAGTGTTTCAACCAGGTCGCGTATATCGCCGATTTTGAGCGTTTGGGTCGCTTTCAGAAAGTCGCGACGTGGAATGGTGCGGGTCATCAAGGCGCGAATGGGCGCGATAATGGTGTCGATATTAGGCTTTACTGAGTTTGTGCCGGGCAGTTGCGCGCTGGCAAGTTCTGAGAAGACGTGTAGCCTGTCCAGTCGGGTGCGTTCGGACCAGGCTAAATTTTCATAGAAAAGGGGGTTGGGTTCCGGAAAATAATAGTTACGCCCGTTTGCCAGCCAAAAGCGGATTTCGTCATAGAGCGCCAGGGCACGGTCGGCGCGGTTGGTGAGAAACAGGATGGGCACTTGCAGGTCAAGCTGCAGGCGTGCCAGGAGTGCCAGGCGCACGGTGCGTGGCAAGCCCAGGCCCCGGCGTTCGTTGCTCTTGAACTTTTTTGCGCGCAAGGAGTCAAGCAGGGCCTGATATGCCGGCAATTCGGCAATGATATCCAGGATTTTACGTTCCGCTGACATCACCGTTGTATCTGTTCATCGCTGCGTTCAGACCTTCGCGGACGAAGACTTGAATTGCCGCGACGGCTTCTTTGATGACAATATCGCGCAGGGTCTTTTCGCTGGGCAGGAACTTTTCCAGCACATAATCGACGGGGTCCATCTGCCCGGGCGGACGGGATATGCCCAGTCGCACACGGGGAAAGTCCTGTGTACCCAGTTTTTGTATGATAGATGCCACACCGCGCTGTCCAGAAGCGCCACCACCAGGGCGCAAGCGCAAGACTCCCAGGGGCAGGTCAAGGTCATCGTGGGCGACCATAATGTGTTCGTGGGGCACCTTGAAGAATTTCGCCAGTTGCCAGACCGCATCGCCGGAGTTGTTCATGTAAGTCAGCGGACGGGCTAAAATGAGTTTGGCGTCATTCAGACGCCCTTCGCCAATCATCGCTTTATATTTAAGCTTTTTGAGGGGGATATTAAGCTCATCGGCAAGCGCATCCAACACCATGAATCCAAAATTATGCCGGGTTTCACGGTATTTTATGCCGGGATTGCCTAATCCGACGATTAAGAATGGGTCTTGTCTGTCATTTTCCATCGTATAGCCTCAAAAACGCTGTTTGCATTGCAATCTTTAAGTTTAACAGCTTTTCGTATGAAAAGCGAATGCAATTTGCCTGATAAAAAGGTTGCGATGGGATGCTTTTTAATAAAATAGCTAAAAAACAAAGACTGCCTTATGGCAGTCTTTGTGATGGGCTAAGGGTATAGCTTAGAAGCCATTGAAATTGGCAATCATGTTTCCAAATATCACGAAGGGCAAAACGGTGCAGGCGATGCAGATAAGCAGAACAAGCAAGACGATGAGTACAATCGCCCAAACCGGGAATTTGTCTTTTTGCTCAGGTGCAGGAGGTGGGGCATAGCCAACGTGTTGGTTGCTGGTCCAGGCGCCAGGCGCTTGGTGTGGGTAAGGTTGGCTGGGTGGTGTGACTTCAGGCGTGTAGAGTTCCCCTGTCCAGCGGTTAGGGTCATTGGGTGCCTGTTGTGGTGGTTGGTAGTATTGGGGAGCTGGCTGTACAGGTTGTACTGGTTGAGCAGGTGTTGGTGCTGGCGCTCCCTGATTGGCGGCAAATTCGATGTTTTGCCAGGATTGGTTGGCGGCTTGCTCCATGCTTTCGGCAGCTTCTTGAGCTTTGTTTTCTAATTGGTCGTCCATAGCTTTCCTTTCTGATTAAATAGCTGACTTAATTATACAGCATAATTTTAGGAGTATTGCAACTTTGCGAAACATTTACAGAAGCGAAAAAACAAGGGTACAATAAAAGCAGTTTAAAAGAGCAAGTTGCTTATAATGGACTTGGATTTTTACCTGAGCGAAACTCACCATATGCAAAATCAAAAGACAGATACGGGAATAAAAGCTGATGACTTTTTACTTTGACCGACTTTGGATAATTGTTTTCTTGCTATTCTGGCTTGTGCCAGGGGTGGTGCTTGCTAAACTTTTGGAAAAGAAAATAAGCTTTCTTGCTTGTTTAAAGGGAAATGTTATCGGATATGTGGCTTTTGGTCTGTTCATCAATTTGGGTATATCCGTTGTCCTTTTTCTGATGCCACGACCTGTGGATAAAATTCTGCGAATTGTATATCTGGCAGGAGGTTTGATTTGGGGCATCATTTTATTGTGGCGTGCCAGGCATGATATCAGGTTACGAGTGGATTGGTGGCTACTTGCGTTGGGAATGGGATTGTTAGCCGGGCAACTTTGTTTCTCAAATCAACTGATATTTCCGTCCAACACTGACAGCATCACCCATTATCGTTACATAGCGCAATTTCTAAACTGGCGTGAAGATGGTCTGGGTTTGTTCGAGTTTATCAGGCAGTTGCGTTTTTATCATTACGGTTTTCATTTGCTTGTTTCTGAAATTCATGCATTAAGTGGTTTTGCTGTAACCGATATCATGCTATCGCTTGGCACGTTTTTAGTTGTCCTGGCGCCATTCAGCCTGATCTTGCCCTTAGAGCGTTTTGGGCTAGAAAAAAAGCGCCAGCGTTGGGCGGTATTCGGGATTGCCCTGGCGATGCTATTTCCGGACTTCGCGCAAAACTGGGGGAAGTACCCCGCGCTATTAAGCGTTGTATTGTTGCCTTTACCAGTAAGCTTGATTTTGGATATGGCTAAAAATGAGAATAAAAGACGCTTGACCTCCAAAATTTTTGCATTAATGCTGACATCAATCCTGGTCGGCTTGGCGCACTGGCGATCGCTTGTGGTTTTGGCTGTCATAGGCTTGGCTGTGTATTTCTATTATGAATTTTTCAAGCAGCGTGTACCGGTTTGGGTGCTGGTGCCCATGGTAGCTGGTGTGGGTTATTTTCTGCTGAATGACCGCGCGCGTTTCAACATTACTGGCGGACAAGTTATTTTCTGGCTTGTGCTAATAGCCATTGCGATTGGCGTGATGGTTGTGCGAATAAGACAAAAATCACCAAACAAGCTGGCACTAAGCCTAATATTGTATTTGGACGTGCGCTTGTGTGTTGAAATATCCTTGGCTAAGGTCATGCCTAAGTTTGGCTCTTTGGTAGATATGCCTTATTTTCGGATTGTGAGCTTTATTCTTGCCGGGCTGTTTCTTGGTAGCTTGTTTGATGAAATTCGCAAACTACATTCCGATTTCTTTGGAACTACGGAGCTTAAAAAACGCTACTTGGCTGATTTGATTGTCTTAATAATTGCGTCATTATTGTTGATAGCAATCCCGGTTAAACGTAAATGGACACCAGCAACTGCTTATATAATGGTCGGCGCACAACAAAAAGAAGTGATTGATTGGGCGCTAGACGCATATCAAGGGCAAAATATGAAGCTTTTGTTGGCAGGGATTCCGCTGCTTGATTATGTGGAATATGCTGATGCAGGTGGCTGGCTGGCGGAGATGGGTGGTTTTGATGTTGTGTTTGCGATAGAACCTGTTGATTTAAACCGCGCGGATGTTCAGTCCAGATTATGTCGGGAAGCGGTCGATTTAATATTCATCGATGCAAGTCGTCATACAGTGTTCTCGCCGAAGGTGATGCCTGACCAGTCGCTTTATGACAAGCTTTATGAAGCTGAAAATGTCAGAATTATCGCGCCAAAGTGTGCGGAAAATAATTGATATTAATGCAGGTGTACAAAATCAATGTTTATTGTGGCACGGGATTATAATTATGAATAATTGGAGGAACTATGAAAAAGTTTTTTGAAGATTTTAGAGATTTTATCGTACAAGGCAATGCTTTAAACCTGGCTATTGGTGTTGTTATCGGTGGCGCGTTTGGTGCGATTGTTAACAGTTTGGTGCAGGATATCATTATGCCACCCATCGGTTTGCTGTTGGGCAAGGTTGATTTCAGCAATTTGTATATACAACTGACGCATCGGGACATGGAATTTGCCTCTTTGGCTGATGCGCAAGCGAATGGCGCTGTGGTGATTGCGTATGGTAAATTCATTATGGCGATTGTAAGCTTTTTGATTATCGCGTTTGTTATATTTGTATTGTTGCGCGCGATAAATAAGGCTCGCGAAAAGGCTGAGGAAAAGTTGAAACTCGAAAAGAAAAAAGAAGAAGCAACGACCAAAGTGTGCCCCTTCTGCGCGACGGATATTCCGCTTGAAGCTGTTCGCTGCCCACATTGTACCAGTCAGCTTGATAGTTAATATATAGTAGCGATTGTCAGTCTAAGGAGTGCAGGGTCTTGTGGCTTTGCACTTTTTTACATGTGTTTGTGTTGAACTAGGTGGCATAAAGAAAAACTGACACTATACTGACGACGATCGTAAAATAACAAAATATCGACAGTATGCTGACGAAAAAGATTGTGAATCTGAAAAATGATAGTATAATGACAATAATATATTCACAGCGAATGATAAAATAAATATATACGCTGAGAGAAATTGGGAGAATTATGGTAAGGATAGTTCGCGAAGAATATTTAGGTCAACTCAAGAGCCTGGTGAAGACACCTGATATTAAGGTTATTACGGGTATTCGTCGGTGTGGAAAATCATGGTTAATGGCTGATTTCATAAAGTGGCTAAAGGAATATGATCCCCTTTCGAATATCGTGTTTATTAATTTGCAGGACCTTCAATTTGAATCGTTAAAGGCATATCGTACTTTGAATGATTATGTTATGAAACGATATCAATCAGACAGGAATAATTATCTCGTCATTGATGAAGTCCAATTGTGTGAGTCGTTTGAACTTGCCATCAACAGTATCCACAGTGGTGGTTTGTTTGATATATATATTACTGGGTCCAATGCTTTTTTGCTGAGCAGTGACTTGCTTACATTATTCACAGGCAGAACTATTAACGTTGAAGTTTTTCCTTTTTCATTCAACGAGTTCATTCGCTATTTTGCTCTCGAAAATCCTGAAGACGCGCTTGATCGTTATATGTTAGAAGGTGGAATGCCTGGCTCTTATCCTTACCAAAACAAAAATCAAAAGTATCAATATATTAGAGATATTTTCCAAACTATCATTTTAAGAGACCTGGTTCAAAAGTATGCGGTACGAAATATTGATGTTTTGGAAAAACTAGCTTATTTTATGATGGATAATATTGGTAATTTATGTTCTGCTAATAGTCTGACAAACCAGCTTTTTGAAAGCAAAACTGAAAGCAGTCGCGTTACAGTCAGGGACTATATTAAATATCTTTGTAACGCTTTTGTGTTTTATGAAGCCCGACGTTTTGATTTGCGAGGTAAGGCATACTTGAAATCTACAGAAAAATATTATCTCGCTGATCATGGTTTTAGGTTTGCTACATTGGGAACCAGAAACATGGATTATGGACGTGTTTACGAAAATATGGTTTATATTGAACTGCTTAGACGTGGATATGAGGTTTATGTTGGTAAAATACAGGATAAAGAAGTGGACTTTGTTGCTACGAAGCAAAGTGAGAAGTATTATATTCAAGTCAGCGATGATGTAAGCAGACAAGAGACAATTAATCGCGAACTTGCGCCGTTATTAGCGATTAATGATGCTTATCCCAAAATAATTATTGCAAGAACGCGACATGAAACATATCAGATTGACGGCGTAAAAATAATCAACTTAGCAGATTGGCTAAATTAAAAGATGCAAGGGGATGATAGTGTGTGTTCACTTGTCTCTCCCATAAGCGTTTTTTTACCAGACTTGTGAATTGTTTTTAATAGCTGAATTTACGCATAAGCATGCTAAAATAGAAAAATGCAAAAGCAAATCTATCTTGGCGAGAATTTAAGTATCCTAAAAACCCTGCCTTCAGAAAGTGTGGATTTGATTTATATCGACCCGCCTTTTAATACCGGCAAAGAACAAGCGCGACGCAGTATTCGTGTAAGGCGTGATGACGGTGGCGACCGGGTGGGGTTCGGTGGGCAGAGTTACAGCACCGAGTTATTGAACGAACGCGCTTACCAGGACAGTTTTGATGACTTCTTATCATTTTTGCGACCGCGTTTGCTGGAAGCCTGGCGCCTGTTGAAAGCGCAGGGAAGCCTTTATTTTCACATCGACTATCGCGAGGCGCATTATTGCAAGATTATGCTGGATGAGATATTTGGCAGGGAGAACTTCATCAACGAAATCATCTGGGCTTATGATTTTGGTGGTCGTCCCAAAAACCGCTGGCCTGCCAAGCACGACACCATCTTTTTCTACGCCAAAGACGCAAAGAACTACACTTTCAATCGTGATGATATCGACCGCATTCCTTATATGGCACCCGGTTTGGTCGGTAAGGAAAAAGCCGAGAAGGGCAAGCTGCCAACTGATGTGTGGTGGCATACAATCGTGGGCACGAACAGTAAAGAGAAGACGGGATATCCAACCCAAAAGCCTTCTGGCGTGATTGAACGCATCGTGCGTGCCAGTTCGAACCCTGGCGATTTGGTGATGGATTTTTTCGCCGGATCGGGCACAGTCGGTGCGGTGTGTGAGAAACTTGAGCGAAACTATATTTTGATTGACCAAAATCCCGAAGCCTGGGATGTGATGAAAACCCGCTTTGCGGATGTAAAGGATATTGAATGGATAAACTAGACTTGCCTTTTGACCCCAACGCTTTTCCTATATTGCATTTTGACCCAAACGCGGAAGCTTTGCTAAACCCCAAAGACGTGTGCCCTGAAATTGATTTGCCTGAACATGTGGTGATGTGTTTTTTTAGGGAAGTGATTGAAAAGGTTGTTAAAGAGCACAACGCAAAATTAATTTACACGTTTTCCTGCGAAAGCAGTGATCATCCCTTATACGAAATGGATTATCAGGGAAAGCGGGTTGCTTTTATTACGCCTGGTGTAGGCGCGCCAATGGCCGTGGGATTGATGGAAGAAGTTATTCAGATGGGTGGCAGGCATTTTATGGCTGTTGGGGGCTGCGGGGTGCTTGAAAAGGAGATTGCCACGGGTCAGGTTTTGGTGCCCGTGACTGCGATTAGAGGCGAAGGCGTTTCGTACCATTATTTACCTGCCACGCATGAGATTAATATGAACTTTCGTCCGCAGATGGCGATAGAAATGACTTTAAAAGCGAATAAGGTGCCCTTTGACAGGGTTAAAACCTGGACTACCGACGCGTTTTTCCGTGAAACACCTGCCAAGGTCGCATATTATCGCAAACAGGGTGCCCAAGTGGTTGAGATGGAAACATCTGCTTTTATGGCTGTGTCAGAATTCAGAGGCGTTGAATTCGGTCAGATTCTGTATGGTGGCGATCTGGTGCACCCAGATGGTTGGGATAAACGCGCTTGGAATCATAAACGCGATGTTCGCGAGAGCCTGTTTTGGCTGGCAGTAGAAGCCTGCCTGGCTTTGTAGATTGGAGAGATTATGCCTATACATGAAGAACTTGTTATGAAACATTTGAAATCAATGGATGGTGTGCCGGAAAGCATATTGCCTTCGTATGACGGCTTTGGAATCGCGAATATTATGCCCAGTGTGAGCGCATGGCTGGGCGGAAAAGCTTTGCCTGCCGCGCCTTTGCACGAAAGCATCACCCAGCACTTTGCGAAGAACTACAAACAAGTGCTGGTTATTTTGGTAGACGCACTGGGTTATAAGCAGCTGTGTCAGTGGATGAATGATGGGCAAGTCCCTTTTTGGCAGGCACAGACTGAGGCGGGGCATCTTTTCCCGCTGACCAGTATTTGCCCGAGCACAACAGCATCGGCATTAACCAGCATCTGGACGGGTAGTACGCCCAGCCAACATGGCATCATTGGCTATGAGATGTGGCTTTGGCAGCTGGGTATGTCTATCAACAATATCTTTCATATGCCTGCCACTTTTGAAGGGGATATGGGCGGATTGGCGCGCGCGGGTTTTGACCCAGAAACTTTTTTGGGTATGGATCCTATCGGCACACATTTTAAGAAATGGGGTATTGATACTCATGCTGTGATGCCTTCGCATATTGTTGGTTCGGGACTTTCACGAATGCATTTGAACGATACGACTTTTCATGGTTACTCCAGTGAGTCCGATTTGTGGGTGAAGGTTCGCCAGCTTTTGTTAAGCCCAAATCTCAGACGTCAGTTCGTGTATGTTTATTGGAGCATCGTAGATACACTGGCGCATCGTTATGGCACCTATGCTGAAGCGGGTGTCGATTCCTTCAAAAATTTTAGCCATAGTCTTGAACGGCTTTTGATGGAAAATGTCAACAAAAGAAAGCCAGGTGAAACTTTGGTCTTGCTTACCGCCGACCATGGATCAGTTACGACACCTTTTGATGAACATTTTAATTTGGCAAATCATCCTGAACTGCGCAAGTTGTTGGTCATGCCCCCAACTTGTGAAGCGCGTTTGCCTTTCTTATATATTAAAAGCGGGCAAGATGAAGCCGTAAAAAAATATTTTGAAACGACCTGGCCAGGTGAGTTTAAATTTATAAACCGTGAGCAAGCTTTGCAAATGGAACTTTTTGGCAAAGGAACACCCCATTCTGATTTGGAAAACCGCATCGGTGATCTTATCGCTGTGCCAACAAAACCTGAGACTTATTTGTGGTGGCCCAAAAAGCTTAATCGTTTGTTGGGCAGGCACGGCGGTTTACACGAAGATGAAATGCTGGTGCCTTTGTTAGGCTTTGAGCTTTAGCTGATTAAGGGCTTTTGATGAGGGGAATAATGTCATCATAATGCGATGAGGAAAAAGGCGCGACGACCTGGAATTGCTTATTTGTTGAGACGAAATGAAATGATAAAGTTCGTAAGATCAATTGATAATGTAAGTGAATATCAGTGTGGAAAGCTTCCTAAGAATGCGAAAAAACTCAAAGCCCCTTCTTCAATAGAAGAGATGATGAAGAAATCCATGCCTGTTGCGCTAATACTTTGTTTTGTGATGATTTTGGCATTGGTCACGAAAACGCACTTAAGTCATTCAGGAGTTGTTTCCCGGCCGGCTATCCTGGGTGGTTTGCTACTGGGATTCGTCCTTCTAATAGTTCATGAATGGTTACACGCCATCGTTTATCCCAAGGAAGCGCAGGTAACTATTGGTAAGTTAAAAGGCAAGTTGGTCTTTGTGGCTTTGGCGTCTTATCCATTAAGCAGAACCCGCTTTATAGTTATGTGTTTATTGCCGTTCCTGCTTGGAATTGTACCTTTAACGTTGTTTTTATTGGCGCCACCACAGGCAACAGTGTTTAATGGTTTGATGTTTGGCATGGCCTGTGCGGGAATGGTTTCACCGTATCCTGATGTGTATAACGTGATTTTAGTCTTAAAGCAATCAGGAAAGAATGACAAAATCATGTTTCACGGTGACGACTTGTATAAAATCTCCTGATATAGAGAAAAGGCTATTCAGATAAACCTGTTACTCCAGGGCTTACTTATCAAGCTTAGACGTGATAGCGTCATCAGCAAAATCGAAAATATTGGCAACTAAAATAGCTTTATCGGCAACTTAGACTTTGAGGCATTGATTTTAAAAGGTCAGTCTTTTAGCATAGAAATATCAAACAGCTAAAAAGGAGGCAACCATGATTCAATGTAAGAATGTATATAAAAATTTTGCCGATAAAACTGTTTTGTCAGGAGTAAATTTTGATATTCCAGCCGGGGAAATATTCGGATTACTCGGTCCGTCAGGTGCCGGGAAAACTACTCTCATCAAAATATTGACGGGGCAGCTTTCATTTGAGGCTGGTTCTGTAAAAACTTTGGGCAAAAATGTCGAAATTCTTACGGGAGAAGACAAAAAGAATATCGGCATTATGATGGACGAATTTGGTGTATACGAAAGATTTTCATGCGTTGAAAATTTACAGATTTTTGCGGATATTTATGGCATTCCACACAGCAAAATTAAAGAAACCTTAAAGATGGTTGGATTGCAGGACGCGATGAGAAAGCCGGCAATGAATTTGTCCAAAGGAATGCGGACGAGACTCCAGCTTGCAAGAGTTTTTCTGCACTCACCGAAACTCATCTTTTTAGATGAGCCTACGAGTGGGCTGGACCCGCAGACCATGAAGTCGATACACAAGATAATTCTGGAGAAGAAAGAGACTGGGGTTACCATATTTCTCACAACACACAATATGGAAGAAGCGGCAGCGCTATGCGATACCGTTGCACTTTTGAACGAAGGCGTTATTGTTGAAATGGGAGCGCCACAGGAAATATGCAGGAAATATAATCATCAGAAAAAAATAAAGTTGCATTTATCATCAGGAGAAGACCTTGAACTGAAACATGGAAAAGAATCCGCAACAGAAATTTCCAGATTGTTTGAAGCGGGCATCATTGAAACCATACACTCATCGGAACCAAATTTGGAAACAGTTTTTTTGGAACTTACGGGAAGAAAACTTCAGGAGGATGCATAAATGCGAAATATTCTTATCATCATCAAAAAGCAAATTAAGGATACAATAAAAAATAAGGTTGTGCTTATTCAATTTGTCCTTTTTCCTGTCATGACATTGATTATGGAAAACGCTATTAAGTTAGATGGTATGCCGGACGCATTTTTTACCAAATTGTTTTCCGTGATGTATATGGGCATGGCCCCTTTAACAGCTATGGTTGCGATTATTTCGGAAGAAAAAGAAAAAAATACTTTGAGAGTATTAATGATGGCAAATGTTGCGCCTTGGGAGTATTTGGCGGGTGTCGGTATCTATGTCTGGACCATATGTATGGCTGGCGCGGGAGTAATGGCTACGGGTCTTGAAAAAGAGAATATATTGTTCTATTTACTTATCATGGGACTTGGCTTTGTGATATCGATAGTGCTAGGAGGCTGTATAGGAATATTTGCAAAAAATCAGATGGTGTCCACATCGCTTGTTATGCCTGCGATGGCAATCTTAAGTTTCGGACCGATGCTGGCTCAATTTAACCGAACAATCGAGAAAGTTGCAAAAATCTTGTATACTCAACAAATAAGTGTCTTACTCAACAAAATGAGTTTTGATAAAGGTATTGGAGAAAGTATCATAATTATTATGATAAATGCGGCGGTGTTCATCGTGCTGTTTTTTATAGCATTCAGAAGAAAAGGGCTGGAATAAATGAGGATAGAAATTGATGTCGATGATAAATATGCAAATACGGAAGTGATAATACGTACACCGAAAATAACGCAAGAGATTGAAAAAATGATTGCGCTTATGCGAATGATCAATATGCAGATTGGCGTAAGACACAACGACGAGACATATTTATTGGATATAGAAAAAATTCTGTATATTGATACGGTTGATCGAAAGATACTTGTTTATACGGAAGATGAAATCTACGAATCAGATTTGAAATTGTACGAAATAGAGATGGAACTTGTAGAACGCGACTTTCTCCGTGTAAGTAAACAGACTATAGTCAATTTAAGAAAGGTAAAAAGCCTTAGAGCAGAATTTGACAGGAAAATCAGGCTGACTTTACAAAACGGTGAACAGATTATTGTGTCGCGTATGTATTCGGATGAATTAAGAAGAAAGCTGGGGTTGAAATAGCAATGGAAAGTAAGAAAACAATTTTTAACTATATATCCGACGTCTTTACTATGTATGGCGTTATTGTATTTGTTTATATTCTACTCAGTTTAATAGTAGGAGATTATGTAGGTGATTTTTCGTCCCTGTTCAGATTAGGAAGCGCAGGACTCTCCACAGCAACATTATTACAGTTACTGCTCCTTGCAAGTATTATAGTTATCGCTCAGAATATTTATCTTGCAGACCGATGGATAAAAAACATGACGGTTGTTTTGAGAAATGTACTGTTTTTTCTGACTATTATGGTCGCAACTGCGGTTCTGATTGTTTTGTTCGACTGGTTTCCTGTGAACAACCTAAAGGCTTGGGGCGGTTTCATTTTATCATTTACGATAAGCACGCTTATCAGTGGATTATTAAGCAGGCTGAAAGAGCGTGCTGAAAACGCAAGTTTGCAAGCAGCGTTGGATAAATATAATAGAGAGAAGGGCATTAATCCGTAGCTTGCCACAGGGAAAAATCCATTACTGCAGGGGAAACGCAGAGAAAGAAGTTGTTTTTTCATTGAAGGTAACGGATAACGAATTAGGAATGTGTAAGAAATAGACATGGTGCAAAATAACAGCGCATTTTGGGACGCACTGGATAAATTGGTGGCTGGGTCGGAAATTGTCATTGACAGACCAAAGGGATCAGTCCATCCCAGGTATTCTGAGTTTATTTATCGGGTTGATTATGGCTATTTAAAAGACACATCAGCAATGGATAGCGCAGGAATAGATGTGTGGGTCGGAAGTGGCGAAAAGAGGATAGATGCTATCATGTGTATTGTTGATTTGGTGAAGAAAGATTCCGAAATCAAAATCCTGATTGGGTGTACAGAAGAAGAAAAGGCTATCATCTACAAAACCCATAATGAAACGCCGTTTATGAAAGGCATTTTATTAAGCCGATAAAATCAAGTTTGTTGTAACTGATAACATTTAAGCTCCGATTTCAGACGAAAACTTTACTTAAAAGCTTGAATCCGAAAGGCTTTATCCATTTGGGAATTGTATAATTTGAGTTGTGACAAAAATGACCGATAGCTTCTGTTTTGTGGAGGAATAGATGGAAAAGCGTTTAAATGCTAATCACCTTAAAATCATTGCCATCATCGCGATGACAATTGACCATATTGCAGATTTGTTGTATCCATCTTTTCCTGCCAAGCCTTTGCCGATTGCAATGCACATCATCGGGAGACTAACAGCTCCGATTATGTGGTTCTTCATAGCAGAAGGCTATCATCATACACGTGACGTCAAGAAATATTTGCTCAGATTGGGCATATTCGCAATCATCTCACACTTTGCTTACTGCTTTGCATTTGGGCTTGATTTTGTGCCGTTTAGGTCGGGTGTGTTTAATCAAACCAGTGTGATGTATCCCTTGTTTGTGGCTGTGTTGGTTTTATGGCTTCAGGATACAGAAATTAAAGGAATGAGTAATGTGATAAAGAACATACTCATCTTTATTCTGATTTGGACCTCTTTTCCAGCTGACTGGAGTTGTATCGCTGTGCTGGCCATCATCGGTATTCATAGGAACCGTGGAAATCTCAATAAACAGACACTCATTATGATGATGTGGGTCTTACTTTATGCAGCGATATCGTTCTTCTTTGTAAACAAGACTTATGGCATCGTATCGTTATTCGCTTTTCTGGTATATCCTTTTATGAAACAATATAACGGCGAACGCGGGAAAGCAGGCTGGTTGAAATGGTTTTTCTATATTTACTATCCGGCACATTTAGTCATCATTGGCGTACTTAGAATAATGATGTATGGTAATGTCAGCATATTGTTCTAATGGGCTTTTTTTATTCCCTTTTCGTGCAAACAAAACCGCACAATTAGCTCAATATGCCCTTGCCAGGAGAATATTACCAGCTCACACGGCTTTTGTTGGTGACACTGTTTTTGTAATGGCAACGGGTGAAATCGAGAGTGATATCACGCTTGTGGAAATTCTTACCGTTGAAGCGATGGAAAAAGCAATTATCAACGCAATCAATAGCGTTAAGAACTGAATGATTTCTTGATATGATACTTGAATTGCGATGTTTGGCTCCGTTTTAGTGAATGATGGATAAAATAAGAAAAGCGTATTGTCGCACTGGATGTCTCAAGTGTCTTTGATGCTAAACAAATATTTTAAAAAGGAATGGTTATGCAAGGAGTCTATCAAAACATTTTCATGGAAGCGCTTCCTCTTCCGAACAACCCGCTTAAGAGTTTAAACCTTTTTATCATCAAAGGCGATAAGCGTTCAATGATTATTGATTGTGGTTTTAACACCGAAGAGACAAGGGAAATCATGTTGAACATTTTTGAAAAACATGGGCTTGATTTTGAAAACACCATTCTCTATCTGACACATCGCCATTCTGACCATGTCGGCTTGGCAACATTTTTGCGTGATAAGGGTCTTGAGGTTTATATAAGCCGGGTCGAAGGAAACGCGGTAAATGACCCCAATCATACCTGGGATGCGACATTTAAAAACGCGATGCTTCAGGGACTTGGAGAAGATAATTTTAAGATTGAAGAACATCCCGGTTACAAATATGCGCTTGAAGGAATGCTCGATTATACCGAAGCTGGCATCGGTGATACCCTGAGCATAGGCGGCTACGATTTTGAAATCATCGACCTTTCGGGTCATACGCCTGGTATGACGGGTCTTTATGAAAGAAAGCATCAGTTGCTCTTTTGCGGTGACCACATTCTGAAAAAGATTACACCGAATATTACATTCTGGGGCTTTGAATGGGGTGACAGTTTGGGCACTTATCTCAAAAATCTGGACAAAGTTTATGAGATGGAGATTGCGCATCTGTTTTCTTCCCATAGAGAATTACTCGCTAATCACAGGGAAAGAATCGACGAACTAAAACAACATCATGCCAAGCGACTCGCGGAGGTGAAAAAGGCCCTGTCCCTTAAAGAATACTCAAGCGTAAGAGATGTTACCAAACACATGCATTGGGATATCCGTAGCAGGAGTTTTGATGAATTCCCTCAGTCGCAGAAATCCTTCGCAACCGGCGAAGCCCATGCCCATATAGAACATCTCAGACACAAAGGCGAAGTGGATTTTATTCAAAAGGACGAAAAGTTGTATTATTTTTTGACCGTTTGACCTGCCGCTAAAGTTTTTAAGACATTTCCTGAATTATAAATTATAATTGAAGATAATTTCAGAATTTAAGGAAATAATCATCATATGGAAAAAGAAAAGAAAAAGGAAAATAAAGTTTCTCGCGTCATTCGGATACTCCTTGTCGTATTTCTGCTAGTGGTTTTCATTTATCACAGAATTATGCTCAAAAAGGAGGCACCCTTGCGTGAACCACTCGGACAAATGGTTGAGGTAGACGGTCAAAAAATGAGTGTCTACACCGAAGGCGAGGGAGAACACACACTAATATTTATGTCAGGTTCCGGGATTGGTTTACCGATACTTGAATACAAGCCTCTTTACAGTCTGCTTAGCAATGATTATAAGATAGTTGTTATTGAGAAATTTGGCTATGGTTTCAGCGATGTGACAGACGGCGAAAGATCATTTGAGACGATACTCAGACAGGACAGAGAGGCGCTTTCGAAGGCAGGTATAGACGGACCGTTTATTCTTTGTCCTCACTCGATGTCGGGCATTGAAGCGATACTTTGGGCCCAAACCTATCCTGATGAAGTAGTAGCGATTGTGGGACTTGATATGTCTGTGCCAAATTCGTACAGTAAGGATGATTTTAGCTGGACAAAAGATTTGCTTACAAATTTCGTTGCTGTTGGACGTGAAATCGGATTAGTAAGATTGTTTTTCCCCAACAGTGCGTTGCCAGATTCCCTGACACAAAATGAAAAGGAAATATACCGAGCCATTGTCAACACAAAACTTATAAATAAAAACGTTCGTAATGAAGGAAAACATATCTTAAGAGCTATAGAGATAATCAACAGCCAGCCTAAACCTGATGTACCCTTGCTTATGTTTATCTCAGACGGTTCCCAGACAGGCGGAGAAAGCTGGATAAAGGCACTGAAAGATTATGCTTCCGATCTGCCAGGAGCACAAACAATTGACCTTGATTGTGGCCATGCGGTATATGAGTTGAGACAAGAGCAGATAAGTGAGGAGATGAGAGGGTTTATTGAGAGCCTGAAGAAATAAACTCTGTTTGTCTAACTGAGGATTTCAAGCGTCTCCGGTGTCAAATCAGTGCCCACTGCGAACATGTTTTTTATCTCAAAAGATAACTCCCGGTTTGCCTTTGAGATTAAAGGAGTTTTAGATGATTCTTTATTACAGCTCAACCGGTAATTCCTATCATGTTGCACAGGAAATTCAGAAAAAATATCCAGGTGAACTCATCGACATGGCCAAAACAAAAACCGAGGAGCCTTTTGTGTTAGCGGAAGGCGAACCCCTTTTCATAGTTACATTTAACTGCTTTTGGGGCGTGTCTGAATTTGTTGAAGACTTCTTCAGGCGACATCAATTTGTAAATGTCAAACGCATTCTGGCCATTATTACCTGCGGGGCTTATCTCGGTTCCGGTGATGCTCACCTTAATCGGATGCTACGGGTGAATGGCTTGCCGGAGGCCGAGGTTTATGATTTGCCTATGGTTACGAATTATGTCATCCTGCATGAGCTTTCTCCTTTTGAAGAACAACAGAAATGTTTTAATGAGGCTGATAGGAGACTGAAGCTTATACTCGATGGATGTATTAGCCCGTATCGCAGCGCTTTTCGTACAAAGCTGTTTGGGAAACTGGTCCATTTTCTCTATTTCATATTCCGTCATACCAAACCATTCACGGTAAATGATAGTTGTTTCGCATGCGGCAAATGTGTACGGGATTGCCCGATTAAGGCCATAGAATTAGTGAACAATCGACCCGTATGGCGGAAAAAGACCTGCGACCACTGCTTGAAATGCCTTCATCAATGCCCAGTTGCCGCCATCAACTATGGCCATTTTACACTTAAGAAAAAAAGGTATCACTATCCGGGAAATAGTTATTAATCTTCATATAGCTTTTTACGATTCAAAAACACAATAATATAGATTAGGATTAGCACACCAAGCAAAAACAAAAGAGAAGGTAGTAATTGTGTGTTGTAATAGGCTCTTGTCTCGACTGACCAAAAAAATCTAAGCACGACATTACCATGATAGAGAGGATTTAAAAAAGCCAGTTTTTGGATGAGCTCAGGAAACACAGCCAGCGGAATTGTCGCATCCGATAAAATAATCATTGGCATAAACAGAATCATCATTACAGTAGAATAGACATTAATCCGATTCGAAAGAATTGCCAAACCAATCCCTATTGATAAAGAAAATAGAATGAAAAGAAGATAAACAAGGATAAATAAAAGTTTATCAAGTCCAATTTGAACACGAAAAAATACATTTGAAATTATTAAGAGAATAATAAACCCAAATACTGATACAACAAAATTTTTAAACAAGATAACACCAATAAATCGTTGAAGTTTAATCGGAGTTACCATAATTCGTTTATAAATTTTTTGTTCTTTATCAGCCACAATTTGATTCCCGGTATTATAGACAGCACCAGCAAACAAAACAATCATCGCAAAACTAGGGATATACATCGAAAAGAAATCAATTCCATCATAGCTCATGTTTTGATACATCGAACCAAACATCAGTAAACTCATTGCTGGCATAATCAAACTAAACACTAAATAAAGCGGTTGTCTGAACAAGAGTTTAAACTCAATTGATAATTGTTTTTTTATGCTCTCCACTATTTTACTGCTCCTGGTTCACTTCTATATAGTAGTCAGACAAATTCATCTGAGTACGCTCTAAAACGAGATTAAGATAATCAGCTTCAACCACGAAACCATCTTTTAGAAATACCAAGTACTCACAATTTTCCTCAATCTCATCCATATCGTGCGAGGAAATGATAATCGTAGCATGGTTCATCGTCTTCTTTAAAAGAGCCCAAAATTCTTTACGGGCTAAGGGATCTAAACCCGTTGTAGGTTCATCAAGAATTAAAAGCTCGGGATTGTTAACTAAAGCCAAAGCCAAATTGGCTCTCTGTTTCATGCCACCTGATAGATTTCTATACAGTTTTTTTCGAAAGGAAGTAATTCCTACTTCATCCATAAGTGCATCTAAATCAACTGTTGTCTTATAGAACGAAGCGTAGAGTTCAACAAGTTCTTCAACTCTTGCATCATAATAAAACGCATTGTCTTGTAAGATGACGCCTATTTTTTCTTTATACTCATAATCAAGGGGTAGGTTAATCACTCCTTCATCAAACGATTTAATTCCACATAAAATTTCTAATAATGTCGTTTTACCAGAACCATTATGGCCAATTAGCCCCACAGTGGTATTTGATGGGATTTCCAGATTAATCCCATTTAAAGCGGTGATATTATCATAAGTTTTGCTTAGATTCTTAATCACAATCTCCATTACTATTCTCTCATCTTTCCATCAAACGCTTTTGTTGGTAGTGTTTTAATGCCTCTGTATAAACTTCTCCTTGTTTTTTACTTATCCGTTGATAGATGAAAATACTCACTGTATATAAAACAAGGACGATAGAAATAAAGATTAGCCATTGCAAGA
Organism: Anaerolineaceae bacterium; assembly: GCA_012839565.1. Taxonomy (GTDB): domain Bacteria; phylum Chloroflexota; class Anaerolineae; order Anaerolineales; family Anaerolineaceae; genus Mesolinea. The sequence continues at coordinate 80,331 of DUMZ01000007.1, read as the reverse complement.
GACTTTCTGTCCCATTGAAAAAGTTAAGCCAATAAAACCCCACAGACTCATAAAGACTAATCAGTATCATAAAAGTGCTTAATCGCTTTATAAAGCTCCATTTTTTAAACACAATCTTGGTAAAGAAGAGATTAAAAATGAAGACCGCACCGATAATCCAAATCAGCATCTTAATTAAAGTTACCGTTTGAATGAACTCAATACCAGTTATGGTGCTATAAACCAGAAAAAGGATTAAAAACCAAGTGGTCACAAAAGCAATTCCATTTCTCATCCATTCTAAGAATTGGGTGAGATCACTTTTTCTTTGTGTCATTTTGTTACTCCTATGGATAGTAATTCCTTGAATTGTTTAACATAATTGCGTGAGACTGAAAGCTGTTCACCATCACACAAGGTTAAAAGTAATGTGCGATTTAATTCAGGCTTTAATTTCGTAATCTTATTAATATTTACGATATGAGATTTTGAGATTCTAATAAAATCTTTCTCTGAAAGAAACGATTCTAATTCATAAAGTCTCAGTTTTACTTCCAAGACATTATCAATAGTGTACAAGAAAGTACGATCATCGAAAGCTTCAAAATAAAGAACGTCATTGGCTTCAATGACAAAACTTTCATCTTGTCCTTTAGCAAGTATCTTTTGATCAAATAATTCAATGTGCGATTTTAGTCGCAAGACCTTATCATTGACTTGTCTGCATTTGATGATGACTTTTAGTGTTTCGTTGTTTGATTCAATAATTTGTATGTCCATGGTTCACCACTGTAAAGAGTATAACAACAAAAAAAATCGAAAAGAAGACTTGTCAGGTAAGAGATCCAATAAATGAGCTAAGAGGTCATTAAGGTATCACAGGTGTAATGATCGAGGTCAAAGACCAACAAGAAATCTAATTTACTCACTAACTGAAAAGAGAGTTGGTGGAGAGAAATATTGAAAGATATAAGCATTAGCTTGACATCAAAGGGAAGAGAATGTCATAATAATGACGCAAGCTTCAAAAGCTGAATATGGCAAGGATTTAAATCTTTCACACAAACAAAAACCATGGAAAAGGATACGTTGTGCTTAAAGAATTCCAGGAAATAAGCTGACGTATCTTTTCTTTCTACAAATTAAATACAAATGTTTTAGGCAAATAGGAGAAAATTTGCGCTTTGTTACGGAGAAAGGATGGTACAACTGTGATACGAGAAAAGAAAAACAATCAGAAGAACAACAAGAAAAAATTGAGTTTTAGCACGATTATAAAAGGCATCGTGGGCGTCTTTCTGGTAGCCATCATTGCCACAGTCCTGTTTGTGTTCAGCATACGTGGGATCTTATATTTGTCTAATCATATTACTACTCCGAACGGAGTTGATGAAAGCATCTATGTCTCGTTAGGCGGGCAGGAGCAATATTTGCTGATTCGCGGAGAAGATGTCAACAATCCGGTCATCATTTGGCTTCATGGAGGACCTTCCGGTCCGGATGCGTTTATGAATTATCGGTTCCAAAAATATCTTGTCGGAAAATATACTTTCGTGAACTGGGATCAAAGAGGATGCGGAAGGACATATTTTCGAAACAGTAAAATCGACCCGAATAATCAAACAGCCACTTTTGAACAAGCACTAGTTGATCTTGATGAATTGGTGAATTATGTCTTAGATCGCTTTGATAAAGAAAAAGTCATTCTTGTAGGCCACTCCTACGGAACAGCGCTTGGAAGCCGGTACACTTTATCTCATCCGGATAAGGTGGCGGCGTATGTCGGTATAGGGCAAGCGGTAGCGATCTCAGAAAGCGAGACCTACAGTTATGAAGATGCTCTTGAAAAAGCGAAAGCCCAGGGTGATGATACCACCGACATGGAAGCGGCTTATCGTGCTTTTTCGGAAAATATGACATTGCCTACTTTGATACATCTCAGAGAGTATACGCTTCCGTATCATCCGGTAGAAAACGAAGCAAACACGATATGGCAAGGCGTTATTTCCCCATATATGTGGCTGAATGATGTTCGCTGGTTTTTTAAACAAGTCTCAAGCCTTGAAAAATATACCGCTCTCAACCAACAGCTGTTTGATTTTACTGTGGCAGCCGATGTTCGCGATTACGGATTGGAATATCAAGTTCCTGTCGGTTTTATTTCCGGGTCGGAAGATTGGATTACACCTGTCAAATATACAGAAGACTACTATAATATGATTTCTGCACCGAAAAAGGATTTCGTTTTGATCGATGGTCTTGGCCATGCGCCTAACTATGATTCTCCTGAAGCGTTTTGCCGTGAGCTGGACACCATGCTGGATGAGTTGTTGAAGTGAGTATAACGATTTATTAGCATTTCCAGCAGTGTTTTTACAATGCTGAAAATTATGCGACCCTTTAAGGGACGCTGTTATAATCCGTGCTGTAGGACTTGTGTCCTAAAGTATGACAACGGCAGATGGTAACGATGGTGACTGGGTTTTAAGCCCTCTGCTTGAGAAACAAAAAACAAATTAGATATGATTTTGCTAAACGTCATATCTTAAAGGTGGAAAAGTGGATATATCGTTTATCAATGATGAAGGAAAATTTAATTATAGAGTATGTGGGATTGTCATTAATGACAATAAAATTTTGGCCATGAAAGATGAAAGATCTCCATACTATTATCTGCCTGGGGGTAGAGTAATGATGGGAGAAACGGCTGAAGATGCTATTATCCGTGAAGTTAAGGAAGAACTTGAGATAGAAGCTTCTATTATCAGGCCATTATGGCTTATCCAAAATTTTTTTACGGAAGATGTTGATCAACTTCGATATCACGAGCTTTGTATTTATTTTTTAATAGACATACAAAATTCTGTTGTTCTGGAAAGAGGAGTTAAATTTTGTTTGCAAGAAGGCATACATTCGCACAAATTTGAGTGGTTAGAGTTCAGTTCACTAAAAGACTTATATTTTTATCCGCTGTTTTTAAAAGAGGAAATATATAATCTTCCAGAGGTATGTACACTGAGAACAAAAATAGAATAAAAAAATTCAGTTTGTTGGAATAACAAATTCCAATTTATAGAGCAGTTTAACAAATCCAAAGTTGGAGGGAATATAGTGAAAAGATGCGAATGGTGTAATCTATCTGAAGAGGACAAGAAGTATTTATTGTCAGATACCAAGTATTGGACTGTTTACCTTGCGGATGAACAAGATTATATCGGACGGTGTATTATAGTATTAAAACGGCATTGTGGTTCTTTGCCGGAACTCAAAGATGATGAATGGATGGAACTTTTTCTGTTGATAAAGAAATACGAAAAATGCATAAAAACAGTTTTCAATGCAGAACACTGTAATTGGAGCTGCTTGATGAACAGTTTTTATAAGTCACCGGAGCCATGTCCACATATACATATTCATGCCAGACCGAGATACAAAAATCCAGTTGTCATCAATGGTAATACTTATTTGGATAATAATTTTGGACATCACTACTCAAGTGGCAGAACCGAACAAATGTGCAGTAAAGAGGATATTCAAACCATATATGGATTATTGAAAAAGTGGCTGAACTCGTAAATTCCAATTTGTTGTACCTGAACTTAAGAAAACCCCTGATGTCAAGTAAATGCTACACTCGGAAAAGCTTGATTTTACGGGGTTTTACAGGTTTGAAAATGTACAAAAACAGCTTTTTATTCACGACTCCGCTATAGGGTGGGTTTAGCTTTTGCTTGTAGCAAGGGCCATGAAAATTGCCAGGCAATCATCAATGCTGAGTGATATTTATCAAACCTTGTTGTTAGGCCGGAACCTTTATTCGTCAACTGTGATGACTTGGCTCGCATCCATTAATGTGATATCTAATTAATACTCTCCTGAATGAGGGAGATAACTCTTTGGTCTGTCAAGTAATACTCGTGTTCAATGTCCGGAAAAATGATTAAATCGGACGATTCGTAGCATTTGGCTAATTCTTTTTGTAACTCACTTCCCAGCGTGTTATCGGCTTCAGAGCCGATGATGGTTACCGGACAGCGTGTCCGTGTGGCATAGTCGCTTACTTTGATATCGTCGGAGATGAAGACCTTTAGGGGACCCCAGAAAATGGGCACGATGCGGTTATAAAGGTCAGATAAATCACGATAACCAGTCGCCAAATATAGGTGGTCACATTCGCGAACGGATGCGAGATAAGCCGCCATGCCGCAGCCATAGCTGTGTCCTATGACAATAATTTTTCTTCCCGGATACTTTTCTTTTGCCCAGTCGTAAAGAGCTTCCGCCGACGCCTGCATCGAGCGCAGGTTCATCTTCCCTTTGCTGTCCTGAGTTCCGTAATAATCTACTGCGAGGAAGGGAACATTGAAGTTAGTGGCAAAAATGCCAACGGTGTTGTATGCGGTATAAAATGAACCCCCGAAACATAAAATAATGGAATCGGACTCCTTGTTGAGATTATAAGCGTAGCCGGTTAATGTGTCCGTGTAATTTACTTTTTCCGGGATGACGTTTACATTTTCTTTCTGTTTGTTGCCCTTGTAGAAAGAGTAGGCGACGCTTCGCAGAATAAAATTTGTAAGAAAACCGCCTATCAAGACCCACATGATGATTTTTAAAATGATCCTAATCATTTTCATTCTACACTCCTGCATATAGTTTCAGATTACAGCTCAATAAGGCGTTCTTCTTTCCTTTCAAATCTACACATTATTTTAACTGTTCTTTGTAATGTTTTGATTAAGAACTGAAGCTGTTATTGTTTTATTTACAAATAATTTGCAAACGGTCACGCGATTTCATAGTAATATCTAAAAGGCGTCATACAGATGTTGAACGTTGCTTATGCATGCCTGAAGACAGTACCAAAGGAAAAATGATGCGAGTCATCTTACACGATTTAGATGCAATATATAGCGAACGACTTTTGAAAAAATGCGATGCCCTCGTTGAAGCCGACGGGCGATATGCATCCTGTCAAGGTTGTTTCGGTTGTTGGGTCAAGCATCCGGCGGAGTGCTTCATGAAAGATAAGCTGCAAAAGGCCTGCCACATTTTAGGACGCGCGGACGAGTTGATTATTATCACAAAAAACCTTTACGGCACATACAGTACGAACATAAAAAATGTGCTGGACAGAAGCATCGGAACTTCTACACCGCTGAGCACCTATCGGGCATGGGAAATGCATCACACACTGCGCTACGGAAAGCATGATCTGATGAAAGTGCTGGTTTACGGCGATATTACCGAACAAGAAAAGGCAACATTTATCTATACTGCAGAAAGAAATGCCGTCAACAACGGGTATCGAGCATCCGAGGTGCTGTTTTTTGACTCGCCTTCGGAAGTGGAGCGTGCTCTATGAAAACAGTGTTTATCACTTGCAGTCCCAAAAAAAATCTAAACGCTTCAGCGTACCTTGTGGCAATACAAGGCTTGTTTGTCAAGGGGCGAAAGGTCACAAAAAAATTGAGGCATAAAAGTGATTACGCGGGTATTTTTGAAGAACTTAAAGATGCTGAGTCCGTAGTGTTCTGTACGCCTTTATATGTGGACGGACTACCTTCTCATGTCCTGGCTTTTTTGGAAGAAGCGGAACGGTTTTTCAAGGAGAATCAGTTGCGTCTGAATCTTTATTGCATTGCTAATAACGGGTTCATAGAAGGAAAGCAGAATGAGCCGTTGATGCAGGTACTCGAAAACTTTTGCGTGCGAGCCGGTGTCCGTTGGTGCGGTGGGGTAGGCATCGGAGGCGGTGTGATGCTGAATGTTACGCGAATTATTTTTATGGTTCAAACAGCTGTTTTTATAGTACTGAATATCATCAACGGGATCAAAAACGGGGTGTTTTTGGACATGGGAATCCTATCGGTTTTTTTGAAAAATGTGGGACTGCTGTTGTTTTTTAATTTGGGAGTTTTATTCTTTCTGATATGGATGGGAACAGCAATTAACAAGCGCATGTTTTTCGGTAAACGTTATACCCGTGTTTTAGTCCCCTCTTTTATTTTTATTCCATTTGCAAACGTATTCTTTATACTGATTTCCTTATTTAAAGGCGGGCTGTTTAGAGGATGGCTCGCCAGGAAATAAGACTCCAAATCCTAAAGAGAATAAGTCGTAGTTTTAGGTTGTAAGATTTGGAAAAATGATATTTTAATCATTGCTCAGGGTTTGGTCGTTGGTTAGTCCTGAGTAAATAACGTTCAACATCATGATAAACATCTCTTCCCCTGAGAACAAACGATTTCCCCGGTCGTGCCAGTAGCAAATCGTTTCGTAAAAAATACTGCAAGCAATATCTGCTTTGTAATCGATAACATTGTCTGATTCTTTCAAATCTAAGGGTGCGTATTTTAGGAACAATTCTTTCAGTTTTGATTTCAGTTTATTTTGGAATGACAGGCTCCCTCTCGGGCTTAAAAGAAAGCTGATTTTCTCACCTGAAATTCGGTCTATTTGCATGAAAATCTCTATTATTTCCCGTATGTTTTTAGAAAATGACGCTTCCCTTAATTTTTTAAAATTTTCATCTGACGGTAATAATTCATCTTCTATTTGGTCATGTAAATCTTCGATATCCAAAAAATAAGCATAAAACGTTCCCCGATTGTAGCCCGCTCTGTCGGTGATCATTTTTACTGTAATCTTGCTTGGGATATCAGATGTGTATAGTTCCCAGTAGGCGTCTATTAAGTTTTGCTTTGTTTCTGTTGTCGTTTGTGATTGTTTACTTGACATCGTTTTTTCTCCTTTTATAAGCCAGCAACCCGACAAAAACTGTCATTTTGTTTATTGAAAACAGACTAAGTTATGTATATAATTAGATTATAACACAACATGTTGTTGGGTAAAAGTTTAAATAGAATAGTTGTTAAATTAGAAAAAAGATAAGTCAATGATCGAAGGAGGCTAATAATGAAAGAAACAAGCTCTAACAATGGGAATAAGATTCCAAAAACGCTTATGTTTTACTATGGGATTGCATTTCTAGTTATTTTAATTTTTAACTTGGTGATTATGCCCAAGATTCTATCTTATCGAGTGCAAACGACCACTTATTTTGACTTCATGAATTCTGTAGAAGCAGGGGACGTAAAAGAGGTTTATATTTCCGATACTGAGATTAATTATATGAAAGAAATCGATGGACAACCGTTTTATTTCAAAACAGGTATCGTGGACAATCCTCAGTTACCTCAAATTTTGCAGGAAAAAGGAATTAACTATACTGCTGAGATCCCTGAAAAACCAAATATATTACTTTCACTCTTCTTGACTTACGGAGTACCGATTTTAATTTTCGCTTTTATTGGAAGACAAATCAGGAAAAATATGGCTAATAAACTGGGGGCTTCTGGATTGAGAATTCGTGGTCAAGGGGCAGCTAAAATCTATAAGCCTGATGAGGATAAAAAGACTTTTGATGATGTGGCAGGACAGGAAGAAGCCAAAGAATCACTGCAGGAAATTATCGATTATCTTAACAATCCTGAAAAATACAAAAAAATAGGCGCTAAATGTCCGAAAGGTGTGCTTTTGGTCGGGCCTCCAGGAACAGGGAAAACTTTGATGGCAAAAGCTTTAGCCGGTGAAGCAGACGTGCCTTTCTTCTCAATTTCAGGGTCTGAGTTTGTGGAAATGTTCGTCGGCAGAGGGGCAGCGAAGGTAAGAGAACTTTTTGACCAGGCAAGTGAACATGCTCCTTGCATCGTTTTTATCGATGAAATTGACACTATCGGTAAAAGAAGAGATTCTCAATTAAGTACGAATGATGAACGTGAGCAAACACTGAATCAACTTTTGACTGAGATGGACGGTTTTGAAGGCAATAAAGGGGTCATTATTCTTGCTGCCACAAATAGGCCGGAAGTTTTAGATCCTGCTTTACTTCGCCCGGGTCGTTTTGATCGTCAGGTAAGGCTTGAGTTGCCGGACTTAAAGGGAAGAGAAGCGATTTTAAATGTTCACTTAAAAAAGGTGCAGCTGAAAGAAGATATTGATGTCAATCTTATCGCGCGTATGACAGCAGGAGCTTCAGGAGCACAGCTGGCGAATATCGTCAACGAAGCGGCTTTGAGAGCTATTCGGATGGGAAAAAGTCATGTGAGCACATCAGATTTAGCAGAGGCGGTCGAAACCGTAATTGCTGGGACCGAAAAGAAAAACGCCATTCTTTCAGAAGAAGAAAAACGCATTGTGGCTTATCACGAAATCGGACACGCACTTGTTGCTGCAAAACAATCCGGTTCAGCACCGGTACAAAAAATTACGATTGTTCCCAGGACTTCCGGCGCATTAGGGTTTACCATGCAAGTTGAAGAAAATGAGAAAAGTCTGTACAGCAAAAAGGATGCTTATCAAAAACTGGAGGTCTTATGCGGTGGCAGAGCGGCCGAAGAGCTTGTCTTTGATATCGTGACTACAGGCGCTGCTAATGATATCGAAAGAGCTACAGAACTGGCAAGAAATATGGTGACCCGTTACGGTATGTCCGATAACTTCGGAATGATGGCTCTGCAAACGGGAGGAAATACTTACCTGGGAGAGCCGGGTCGATCTACGTGTTCACCGGAAACCGCACGTCTGGTAGATGAGGAAATCAGGGATATCATAGCGAAAGCCCATAAAAATGCGACAGATATCCTTAAAGAGAACAGAGAAAAGATGGATGAATTGGCTGAATATTTAATTGAAAAAGAAACTATTACCGGCAAAGAATTTATGGAAATTCTCGAGGGAGAAACAGCCTAATCATTAAATCATTTTGATATATGACCTTGCTTCAAAGTGGGTTTAGCTTTTGCCAGTGGCAACGACCATTGCGATTGCCAGACCGCCATCATGACTGATGGATATCGCCCATTCTTCAAGTCCTTTGGAATGGGCGATTTCTTTTGCGTAGCCGTGGAGTGTCAGGGTTGGCTCGCCAGTAGGGAGGTGTACAATTTCGATGTCACGCCAGGCGACTTTGCCGATGCCGGTGCCCAGGGCTTTGGAAACAGCTTCTTTTACAGCGAACAATCCACTAAGACCTTCATTGTTGTTTCGCATTTGTGCTTGTTCACGTTCGGTAAAAACACGTTGAATAAAACGCGCGCGGATTTTGGGGTCAATCTCCGCCAGGCGATTGACGCGCACGATATCGACACCACATTTAATCATGCGATTTCCTTTCCTGCTGAACTGATGATAAGCGTGTCAAGATTCCAGTAGCGTTGCGCCACGGTGAGAATGTCCTGGGCAGTGATGGCAGCGAGTTTGGCGGGCAAATCGCGCAGGTGGTTAAGCCCTAGCTGATAGCGTTCCATGCTGAGTAAGGAGCGCGTGATGCCGGTGTTACTTTCGAGCGCGAGGGGTAAACGACCGATGGCTTGAGCGCGACTGTCTTCCAGTTCTTCTGTTGTAACCGGCATGCAAATGAATTTATGGAGTTCTTCTTTGATTAGCGCGATGGCTTTATCCAGATTGCTGGGGTTGACGCCAGCCACAACCTGCCATGGGGTAGGGCCAAGACCAGCACCCAGGGCGCTTTGCACGTAATAGGCAAGGCCGGCTTTTTCGCGCACTGATTCGCCAACCCTGCCCATCATGCCAAATTGACCAAGAATGTTGTTAGCGATTGAGGCAGCCTGGAAGTCGTCGCCTTGTGTTTTGGGGCCAAGAACCCCGATGATTAAATCAGTTTGGCTTTTGTCTTCCATCGTGATGTGTTCGCGTTGGCTCTTTGTTGGCGGGAAAAAGTCAGGAAGATCAGGTTGTTTTTGGGGTGCTGTTTTATGCCATGCGCCCAAAGTGTTTTCGACGATTTTCGTCAGTTCTTCAGGTGCTAAACCGCCCGAAGCAGCGATAATCATGTTTTGGGGTGTGTAATAATCGCTGTGAAAAGCGCGTAAGTCGTCCAGAGTAAGTGCCATCATATCTTGCGCATAGCCTATAGACGGGTGAGCGAAGGGATGGGTCTGGTAGAGCAGACGGTCAAAGGCCTGGTCGGCCATAGCGGCGGTGTCCTGGGCGCGAATAGCCAGGGTGGTCAAAATTTGGCTTTGGATGCGCGCGAAGTGTTTTTCGGGGAATGCCGGCTGGCTGAGGATTTCGGTAAGCAGGTCCAGAATGGTGGGCAGGTCTTCTGCTAAGCATTGCAGGGCAAAGCTTGTCATCAGTTTGCCGGATTGTACGTGAATGGACGCGCCCAGGCTTTCAATCTTTTCATGAAGAGCTTGAAAGTCATGCTTTTGTGTGCCGGTCATCAACATGGCGGTGGTAAGGTTAGCAAGACCATATTGACCAGGTGTATCTGCGACAGTACCCGGTGGGAGCAAACCTTGAATAACCACAGCGGGGCTGGTGCTGTTGTGCCAGGCGAGCAGGGTGGAACTGTTATTAAAGCTTGTGCGGAGGATATTGCCAGCGTGGGGCAGGTTTTGAGACATTTGTGTCATGGCTTAATCTTTCTTGATGGGGTTATAAAAGCCTACCACGCGTTCATCGGGAGAGAAGTATTTTTGGGCGATGGCAATGACCTGTTCAGGTGTAACAGCTTGCAGACGTTCAATGTATTGCAGAAACCAGTTATAGTCAGCAAAACTTGGGGCATAGCCCAGCCAAAATCCCTGGTTAGTGATGTTATCCGCGCCGTAAACGAAAAGGGCTTTGGCTTGTTTCACAGCGCGTTCCAGCTCCGCTTTTTTGATATTGCCATTGCGGATATCTTCGATTTGCTCATCGAAACGTTTTATAACATCTTCTGATGCACGGTCAGGACGACAAATGAGCGTGAAAGAATAGCTGCCCGGGTCAATGGTGGCGTTAATGCCGGCAAATACACCGGCCACAATTTCGTTTTCAACGAGTGCTTTGTATAAGCGACTGGTTCGGTTGCTGATGCCACCACTGCCAAACATGTTGAGTGAACTGGGTCCGGCCAGGAGACTATCGAGGATGGTGTAGGCAAAAAAGTCATTTGTGTTGGCTGCAGGCGAACGGTAAACAATTTCAGCAAAATGCGCGTCACCGGGGCCTTCGAGTTCGATGTGATGGGTTTGGGTGATGCGGCCTTCCGGTGTGGGAATGTTTTTCTTGACTGGATGCGAAGGAATAGCGCCAAAATAGTCTTCGATCATTTTCAGGACTGTTGGCGTGTCAAAATCACCAGCCAGGCAAAGGCGCGCGTTTTGGGGTTGGTAGTAGTTTTTGTAATGACCGTAAAGGTCATCGCGGGTGAGACTTTCGATATCTGCCTGAAACCCAAGTACTTCGTTGCGATAGGGGTGGGTTTGAAAAGCGAGGGCTTCAGTGGCTTCGCCGAGCAGGAAAAGCGGGTCGTTTTCTGCGCCTTCGCGTTCGGATAAAATGACGGTGCGTTCCATTTCAACGTCATCGGGGTCAAACAAGCTGTTTTGCATGCGGTCGGCTTCAATTTTAAGCGCCAGTTCAAGGTGGTTAGCGGGGAGTGTTTCAAGATAAGTCGTCCAGTCCTGACTGGTAAAGGCGTTCCAGTAACCACCAACGCGGGCGATGGCGTGGTCCATTTCCTGACCGGTCATATTTGCGGTGCCCTTAAACTGCATGTGTTCAACCCAGTGGCTGAGGCCGGTTTTGCCAGGGACTTCGTTGCGCGCGCCGATATCGTACCAGAGCCAAAGGCTGACGATGGGCGCGGTGTGAATTTCCTTGAGATAGATTTGCAAGCCGTTTTCCAGCGTTGATTTATGTAAGGTGTTTTGCATAGGCGATAGACTCATTAAATGCTTGTGATATCAAGTTTTGGGCAATAATGCCGGTTTTATTTCTGAAGTTGATGTGTTTTCTACTGATGCTTATTTTTATTACGGGGTTTGATGAGCATCAGGAAACCGATGCAAACGACAACGATACCGACCATCAGGCCATAACTTTGCAGAGTGCCCAAAAGGACGTTGGAAACGGGGTTAGTGCCCAGCCCAAAGGCATCAGCCAGCGCGGCAAAGCTACAGATGACAAAACCAGTAGCAACGACTCTGGAACCAAAATCGCCGACGATGGTTTTCTTTTTGCCATTCCAAAGGCGGCGTAACAGGATAACGCCAGACCAGGTCATCATGCCCAGTCCAATCAGGATGGTGATAATTTGAATGAGCCCAATAGAACGTCCACGGTCAAGTCCGAACAGGTCAGGGCGCAGGCCTACAAGGAAAATAATAAAGCCCAAAAAGACGAAGGTAATGCCAAGTCGGGCTCTGTAAAAAGGAAAGCCGGAATAATCGGGCTTTTTCTTATTGTCTGGGTCAAAAAGAACGGGTCGAACGTTATCAGTCATATTTGAAATCCTAAGCGGGCAAAACCGATTGTATCATATTTAAGAAGTTACGATAGTTGATGTCTTCAATCGCGGTTTGAGAATATCCCATTTCTTTGAGAAAAGTGCTAAGTTTGGGCAGGTCAGCGATGGTGTCAATTTCTGCAGGTACGGATTGCAAGCCGATACCCCCATCAAAGTCAGTACCAAGACCAACGTGTTTGCTGTCGCCAGCGCGTTGGCAGATGGCGTCAATTTGTTCAGCGGCAAGTTTTAAGCTGATAGATGCTTTTCCGCCACTTTCTTTCCAGTCGCGGCGTAAAAAGCTATTACAGGGCACGACACCGATGATGGCATCGCGCTCGAGAAGGGCGTCCAGCAAAGTGTCGGAAAGTAAGCGGTTGCCCTGGTAGCCTTCTACCAGACGGGCAAGGTTGGCATGACTGGCGATGATTGTGCCTGGGTAGCGTTCAATGGCTTGCAGGGCGGCTTCTTCGTCCATGTGGGAGATATCCAGTACGAAGCTATGTTCAGCCATCGCGTCCAGCAGTTCTTTACCGGCTTGGCTTAGCGGTCCGGGTTCTTTGGTTCCGCCCGAGTAGCGATTGCCGCGCCAGGCAAGGCCAATGATGCGCACACCCAGTTCCCACCACATGGGTAGTTCTTCAAAGCTGAGAATACCTTCAGCACCTTCCATGAGAGGAATTAGGCCGACGGGCAGTTGAGGCGTTTTAGCTTTTGGCGCATTTTGCCATTTCTCAAGATGGTGCTTGAGTTCTGCCTGGGTGCGGATAAGGCGAAAATAGTCCGGGCTTTGCTCACTCAACTGGTGATAGGCAAGCAGCTGCTGTTTATAGATTTGATGGGCTTGCTCAAGTGTATCGTAGATTTGTGAATCACGTTTTTCTGTAGGCACACTGCGGGCAGGCGCAGCGAAAAGTGTTGAAAAAACGATAGCGACTCGGGCTTGCATGTATTCTGGCCAGCCGATTAGAGCATCGTCGGTCCATGCCATAAAAGGCTTCCCCACTTCGGTTTGGCGGGTTTCATAGGCAGAGCGGCGATAATCGCGGCCGAGAGCAAGCATGTTGTAGGCTAAGTCTTGGTGGGCGTCGAGGATAATATTCATGGTTTGATTATACACAAAAAAGCGCCAGCTATTGTGCCGGCGCTTTAATATTGCTTTTTGAATCTTTAGGCTTCAGGCGTTTCTTCGTCCTCTTTGACTTCTTCAGCAGCTTCTTCGGCGGGTTCTTCAGTGGGTTCGTCAATGGCTTCTTCTACAGTTTCAGCTTTTTCTTCAACTGCTTCCGCTAATTCTTCCGCTTCAGCCACATTTTCTTCGCCAACGATATCGGCCAGTGCTTCACCTTCTTCATCGCCAAGAAGATCGAAATCAGCAGCGAGAGTCTTCCAGTCGAAGTCAGCGTAGGCTACAGAGTCGACACGGCGCAGGCTCAAGCCAATGCGATGTTCTTCTTCGTCAATCTTGATAATGCGCAAAGTAACCTGGTCGCCAGATTTGACGATTGCTTTGGGGTGGTCCACGCGGCGGTCTGAAAGTTCAGAGATATGGATAAGCCCTTCAAGGTCACCAGGAACGTTGAGTTTGGCAAATGCGCCAAAGCTGGTCAGGCGGGTGATTTCAGCTTCAACAAGCTGGCCAACGGTCAGGTCTTTGACATAATCAAGCCATGGGTCTTTCTTAAGCGCGCGGATTGAGAGTCCGATGCGTTTGCGGTCGCGGTCAACACTGATAACCTTGACCTTAACTTCTTTGCCCACTTCAAGTTTTTGGCTGGGATGGGTAATGTGGTCGTAGGTGATTTCGGACATATGGACAAGCCCATCAGCGCCACCGATGTTCACAAACGCACCAAAATCAGCGATGCTGGTGATACGACCTTTGCGGATTTCGCCTTCTTCCAGGCTTTCGATAACCATATCGCGAATTTGGTCGCGGGTTTCGGAACTGGCAGCTCGTTCGCTGAGGATTAAGCGATGGCGATCGCGGTCAACTTCGATAACGCAAACGGTGATGTCCTCGCCAATCAAGTCTTTATATTTCGCTTCGGGAGTATCACCGGAAATTCCCAGTCGTCGGCTAAAGCTTAGCTGAGATGCGGGAATAAAACCGCGAATGGTAGAAAGCATTACGATAAGCCCACCCTTGTTATAGCCTACGATTTTGGAATCGAAAGCTTCACCTGATTTCAACAGGGCTTCAGCGTCCACCCAGCTTTGTTCTTCAACTGCGCGGATGAATGAAAGGATGAGATTGCCACTTGAATCTTCAGGTGTAATAACATAGACAGGAATGGCTTTGCCCACTTCCATCGTGTTCAGGAAATCCTGGGGAATGGCTTCGTATTCTTTACCAGTGATAATACCTTCTGATTTGGCTCCGACACTGACTAAAATCTGGCCCTCAGAGATGCTGGCGATAATACCGTCGCGGATTTCGCCCGCTTTGGGTAAATCAATAATAAAAGCATCATCATCAAGCTGATCCATGAGATCTTCCATGGATAAGACTTTTTTCTCTTCAGCAGGTTCTTGGATTGCTTCGGATTGGGGTTCGATTGCCTGGTCGGCTGGACTAACTTCAGGGACCTCAGTATCTTGAGACCCTTGCACACTAACTGCGTCGTTTTCTGACATTAAAAATAGCTCCAATTGATTAATTTGGCTTATATTATAGATGCATAAACCAAATCCCGCAAGTGAAACTGAAAATATTGTTGTAAACAGTCTGTAAACTTACTCTTTACTGATTAGGAATATAAACAAAAGCAAAAATTTAGTTTGAATAAAAGCGTCTAATCATTTCAATGACATGCTCTTGTTTATCTTTACTCAATTCGGGGTACATGGGCAAGCTGAGAATTTTGGGAACAAGAGAGTTAGTGACGGGCAAATCGTGAAAGCCCTTTATTTTTTGGCTATATGCAGGTTGTTGGTGAACGGCCTGGGGGTAATGAATAGCCGTGGCAATGCCATTGTCGCGGAGATAAGTTTGGAGTCCTTCGCGATGGTTGGCTTCAACAACATATAGGTGATAAACATGGCGATATCCAGGTTTGGTGCTGGGCAGTTTTAGGTCTAAACCGGCAAGGGTTTGCTGATACGTTTGCGCGATGGCGATTCGTTTTTGGGTGTCGTGTTCAAGGTGCTTGAGTTTAACGTTCAGAATGGCGGCCTGCATTTCGTCTAAGCGGGTATTCATGCCTTTGTAATAGCTAATGTAGCGTTCTTTCCAGCCATATTCGCGCAACCAGCGCAAGCGGTCAGCCAGGGCATCGTTATTTGTGCACACCGCGCCACCGTCACCAAAAGCGCCTAAATTTTTGGTGGGATAAAAGCTGAAGCAGGCCAAATCGCCGAAACTGCCAATCATTTTGCCATCAATTTGGGCGCCGTGGGCCTGGGCGCAATCTTCGATCAGGAAAAGATTGTGTTTCTTGGCTATGGCTTGCAAGGCGGGCAAATCGGCGGGATGTCCGTAAAGGTGGACGGGCAGAATGGCCTTTGTTTTCTCACTTATTAAGCCTTGAACTTTGCTGGCGTCCATGTAGCGTGTGTCCGGGTCAATATCGCACAGGACGGGTGTCGCGCCAACGAGATCAATGGCAGCGACGGTTGCCACGGCGGTTAGCGAGACGGTGATGACTTCATCACCTGCGCCGATATCCAGCGCGCGCAAAGCCAGCGAAATGGCATCTGTGCCAGAATTAACGCCGACGCAATGTTTTACGCCGATGTAATCTGCGAAATTACTTTCAAATTCGCGGGTCACTTCGCCCAGGATGTACCAGCCGCTGTCAAGTACTTTGTGGATGGCGGCGTCAATTTCGTTTTTGTAACTAAGATAACTGGCGTGTGGGTCTGAAACTGGAATACGTTTTGCGTTCATATTAAAGATAATTCTCAAAATGTTCCTGATAATAAGCGATGGTTTTACCCATTCCGTCGCGGAAGCTGGTGCGGGGTTCCCAGCCGAGCTGGTTTTTGATTTTTTCAAAACTGCCTTGATAGTCGCCGATGTCAATAGATTTACGTGCGGGCGGGAAAGGCACATACTCAAAACTGCCCTCATGAAGCTGGGTCATGATTTGGGCGGTTTCAGTATGAGAAAGGTCTTCAGTTGAGCCGAGATTATAAACTTCGCCATAGGAATTATCTGACAAGGCGGTGATGAGCAACGCGTCTACAACATCATCAACGTAGTTGTAGTCGCGTACTTGTTTGCCATCGCCATAGATTTGCAGTGGCAAGCCTTCAAGCAGGCGTCTGATCCAAATGCCTAAAAAGGTTTGGCGGGCGTCTTTAATGCGCATTCGTGGTCCGTAGGTGTTGGTGAGGCGCAAAATAGTTGAACGGATGCCGTAGACATCATAGTAAAGGCGGTGATATTGTTCGCCGGCCAGTTTGTTGATGCCGTTGACGTCCACAGGGTTGAGCGGATGTGTTTCATCGACGGGTATTTGGAGTGGCTTGCCATAGATTTGGCGCGTGCTGGCGAACACCAGCCGTAAATCCGGGTTGTGATGTCGGCAGGCTTCCAAAATGTGCAGTTGGGCGAGTACGTTGATGTTTAAATCATTCTCCGGGGCGGTCATAGAATCAAGATGACTGGTTTGACCTGCCAGGTTGAAGAGATAATCTTGCCCCGCGACCAGGTATTTCATGGAGTGGGGGTCACGCACGTCTGAGATGTTCACCTTGGCGAGATGTTTTATGGGATCAATGTTGAACAGATTTCCGCCATAAGTCGGGATGAGACTGTCCACCAGGGTGACATTCGCGCCGGCTTCAACCAGGCGAATGGCCAGGTTTGAACCGATAAAGCCCAGTCCACCGGTGATGAGCACATTTTTATTTTTGAAAGTTGAAAGGTCCATAGGCTAATTGTACTTTAGCTTTGGCTTTTATTCGCAAGGTGTTCTTTTTTGACGACAAGTTTCCACCAAAGTTGCGAAAGATGTTTGAAAGTTGTCCACAAGTGCTTTGGCCTGAAGAACTGCGATTTGCCATATGAACGGTGATAGTGATTTACAGGTACTTCGGCAAATTTGTAGCCGGCATCCTGGAACTTTTTGACCATTTCCAGGCAAATGGTACCGGTTTTGCTTTCAAGTTCAATGTTGTCGAATATTTCACGGCGAATTAGCCGAAAATCGCAGTCAACATCTCTTAGTTTAAATCCAAAGGCGATTTTAACAACGTGATGGTAAATTCTGCCAATTAAAATGCGATACCAGGCATCGTTGCGGCTGATTTTATAACCATTGACGACATCAATACCGTCTTTTAGCGCTTTGGCTAGCTTAGGCATTTCGAGTGGGTCATATTGCGCATCGCCGTCAGTATAAAAAATCCAGTCTTTTGTAGCTGCAGCGAAATCGCTGCGTAAGGCGCAACCATAGCCCAGGTTGGTTTCGTGGGTGATAACTTTTAACTCCGGAAAGCGCGAAGCCAGTTCCTGTAAAACCACTCCGGTAGCATCTTTGCTGCCATCGTTGGTGACAACAACTTCATAATCATCGGTAACCTGACGCAGGGCGATAAGCGCGGTGAGAACCATGCTTGGAATCGTGCCGGCGTCGTTGTAAGCTGGGAAAACGGCGGTTATGCTGGATATTTTTTGCGTTTGTTCGGCGTTTGTGGTCATCATGTATCCTTTGGCGGTTTTTTACACAGTTTAATCGTTTTGAAAGTGAAAACGGAATTGAGCAAGAAAGAAAGTAGCGCGATGGGAATGGTGGTTAACGCGCCAGCCAAATATTTATTGATGGTCATGTTTTCTACCAGTCGTTTAAGCACGAAGACATCCAGTGACATGGTTACCGCATAAACGAGAATAAAGCGAATGATTAGCCAGTTGTCTTTATTATTGAAAACGATGCGACCGGTGGTGAAAAAGTTGAAGATGATGCCAAGGATGATGGAAATAACCCGCGCCCAAACATAATTGATGCCAATAAAGACCAAAAAAGCATAAAGCAAATAGCTGAAAAGCGTATTAAGCGCCCCAACAAAAAGAAAGCGAACAAAACGCGCGTTCCATAACTTTTGTATTAAGGCGATAAAACCGTTTTTGGAATGGCTTTTCTCTTGTTTTTGCCCGTTCGCAAAACCCTCTTCAAAGTTTTTCATCTCGGCTATTATACATGAAGCCGAAAGAATTGTTAGGGTTAATCTTCGTTGACAGGCGGGTATTGACCGTAATCAAGCACTTCGCGGGTGCCACTGGGACTTGGAGGGCCGATGATACCGTCGGCTTCAAGCTTCTCGATAATGCGCGCGGAACGGGTGTAACCAATGCGGAATTTGCGCTGAAGCATGGATATTGACGCGCGACCTTCTTTGCGAATCATGGCGATAACTTCGTCTTCGATAGGATCGGCGTCGGGGTCAGGTTCTTCAATATGCCACTTGGCGTCATCGACAAGGGGTACGTGTGGGGTAGATGCAGCTGTCATTAGGTCAGGGCGTTCTGGCGCGTCTGATTGTGCGCTTTGATTGCGCCAAAAGTCGGTCAGACGGTTGATTTCCTCATCGGAAACATAGGTGCCCTGCAAACGGATCGGTTCAGGCGCGTCGGGTGGCAGGAAAAGCATATCGCCACGACCAAGTAAACGTTCCGCGCCCATTTGGTCAAGAATGACGCGGCTGTCCGAGCCGGAAGCGACCGCAAAGGCAATCCGGGCGGGGAAGTTGGCTTTGATGAGGCCAGTAAGGACGTCAACTGAAGGTCGTTGAGTGGAGATAATGAGATGAATGCCTGTCGCGCGTGCCAGTTGTCCCAGGCGGGCGAGCGAGGTTTGGGTTTCGTTAGGAGAGAGCATAATCAGGTCGGCTAACTCATCAATCACCACAAGGATATAGGGGAGTTCTTTATCCCCTTGTGCCTGGGCTTGCTGATTGTATTCTTCAATATTACGTACGCCTTTGCCAGCAAAGAGTTGATATCGCGCGTCCATCTCGAGTAGCATGCGCTGGAGAGCGGTGACAACTTTGTCGGCGTCGGTGATGACCGGTGTTAAGAGATGGGGAATACCATTGTAGCCAGTGAGTTCAACCCGTTTGGGGTCAACCAGCATCATGCGCAGTTGGTCGGGGGTGAGGGTGAGTAAATAGCCGGCGATAATGGCGTTCACACATACTGATTTACCTGAACCCGTGGTACCGGCAATGAGTAAATGGGGCATTTTGGCAAGGTCAGAGGTAAAAGGCAAGCCCGTTACGTCTTTGCCAAGTACGAAACGCAAGGCAGATTTGTCGGATTGAAATGCTGTGCTTTGGAAGATTTCAAGCATCGAGACGATGGAGGTTTGGGTGTTGGGAACTTCAATGCCGATATAACCTTTGCCAGGAACCGGCGCCTGGATACGTATCCGGGATGCTTTCAGTGCCATAGCCAGGTCATCTGCAAGGGGAGTGATGTTGCTGACGCGCACGCGGGTTCTGCTGCTGCGCGTTTCAAGATAGTCCGGTTCAACGCCGAACATGGTGATGGCTGGTCCGCGCCTGATTTCAACAACCGTGCCAGGCGCGTTGAAAGAACGCAAAGTTTCTTCGATGACGCGAGCGCGGTCTTCGTCATTTTCCTGGTCAACAGGCGTGCGAGCGGGAGGCTTGAGGATATCTTCCGGTTCGGGCAAGACCCATGATTTTTCTTCTGTGCTGCCTGTTTTGTGAGAGTCGGGTTTTACAAAACTGCGCTTTTCTGTGACGGGTTTTGGTTCGGGATCAAGTTCCAAAGGTGCTTGTATGGGCGTTTGGCTTGCCTGGGAATCGAGAACTTGCTGAATCTGTTGGCGATGGGCTTGTTTTTGTTTGCGATGCTCTATCAGTGATTGAATAAACAGAGAAAGTTTGGTGTTGGTCTTTTTAAGTTGTAAAACCGTCCAGGCAAGAAGGGCGGGAAGTGATAGATTGACCAAAAGCACCAGGGCAATTAACAGCCACGCGATGAGCATAATCACCGCGCCAGGCGTGCCTAATCCGTGATGAAACCAACTGTAGATGGCATTCCCAACGACGCCACCTCCTTTAAAGGGCACTGCGCGGGTGGGGTCAGGGGCATGAAAGAACTGAAACCAAGTGATGAGATTGAAAACCAAAGCGATGGCACCGATGAGTCTGGGAATGGTAACAAGCGGAAATTGTTCATAGCGCGATAAGAGAAACCAGGCACCGGTTATTATCATGACCATGGGGATGACGTAAGAGAAGATGCCGGTTTGTTTGAGTAAATAATCGGGCCATTTGGCGAAGAAACTGCCTTGCTTGGCAAAAAAGGTCATGATCAAACTGATGATGCCGAATACCAAAAGAATGATACCGCTGACTTCAATGACTTTTTCTTTTGAAAAGTCAAATTGAAAGTCCAGAAAGGGTTTTTTGTTGCTGGTTCTTTTTTTAGAGCTTGATTTTGCCCTGGTGGTTGATTTTGATTTCGCTTTGCTTGTGGCTGGCTTTTTTGCCATGAAAACTCCTGGTTATATCTTAATTAGTGTTTCTGTTATAGAAAGGTCATTCGTTTTTCTGTACTTGTTTCAGTAAATATCATGCACTTTTTATGCCAAGAGAAATTAATAAAAATTCATAATTTGTCTTAATGATTGCGTGCTTGAAATCATTGTTTTTAACTACAAAGAAACAGTCAAAGTTTCAGCGTCAGATGCTCAGTCATGGGCATAACCATGGAGCCTTACCTATATATCGCGCTCTCTAACGAGTAAAAAACATAAAAAATACCCGCGGAGGGACTCGAACCCCCAACCATCTGATTCGAAGTCAGGTACTCTATCCATTGAGCTACGCGGGCAAGTTGCATAATTATACATGAAATTTAGGCTTATTCAAGATTAAAATAATTGTAAACAGCACCGGATAGTTTGCTTACCATGGGATTGACGACGTCGAAAATCGCCTGAACGGGGTGGAAGATAAATATTGAGACAATATAGTCCCCGCCAGGTGTGTAGAAGATGCCAGCATCGCCCATGGTGTGCATATAACCATCTTTATGTTCAACCGCCCAGCCGTGTTT
Source organism: Anaerolineaceae bacterium (assembly GCA_012839565.1). Lineage (GTDB taxonomy): Bacteria > Chloroflexota > Anaerolineae > Anaerolineales > Anaerolineaceae > Mesolinea. Next base: position 59,017 of record DUMZ01000007.1, on the reverse strand, counting down.
ATGGGCAACCTGTGTTTCCGGTGGAACGCCACCTTGCAAAAAGACGGCAATGCGGTTCTTAGCCATATATTCGACCATAAGCTGACATTCGTAGTGCGTTATTTCCCCTTCAAAAGCCAGGGGAATGGCACCGCCATAATCCCGGGCGCAGTAGTAAATTTCTTCCAAAAGCAAACCTAAATCCAAGGGCGTGGTTTGGGCGTAACGGTCCGGGTCGGTGTCGTAACTGGTATCTTGATTTGCCGGCGTTTTGAAATCCTGTAACAAGGGCGAACCCAGAGCGAAATAGCCTGCCCAAAAAGTATTTTCAAGACCCAGGGTTTGCATATCTTCGCTGACACGCAAGGGGCCTAAGTTGCGTTCGATGACATTCTTTCCGACAAAATCGGTTGATTCGTTGTCGCTTTGTTCGACCATCTCTTCGATTTTGGTGAGAATGGCTGGGTCGTAAGGTTCTTCAAGATATTTGAACGCGCTTAGCAAAGCTGGAATTTTGATGGTACTCCATGCCGAATATGCAATGTTGACGGGCAATTCTTCTTCGCCAACCTTGGTGTAGTTGAAGTGCAAAACCTGGCCAGATTGCAAATCTTTCATGTACAGTTCAACCCAGCCATCAAAAGCGGATTGCTTGATGATGTCGCGCAGCATGTAATCGAGAAGTTCAAAGCCGGGCTTTGCTGCCTGGCTTTCAACGACGTCAAGTCTAACGCTGCGATTGTTCGCTGAATTCAGGGCCTGAATGATGCGCTCAATAGACGTGCTATAGTTAATCGCGGTGCCTTTTTTACCGGGAGAAAAGTAACTTTCACCAGGAACAGGCATGGGCGGTTCTGCAAATTCGTCGTAGCGGGAGGCAATTTCAGTTTCCAAATAGGCACGCACACGGTTTTCGTCCACTTCTGCCTGTAGGGCGACATCGTGAGACGTTATGGGTTGATTCCAAAGGTATTTCCAAAAACCTGACCAAAAAGATTCACTGGTACGTTGTTTATCTGCTACAGCCAGCATATTTTGCAGTTTTAGCTCGTAGCCCAAGGTTGCTGGGCGCACTTGAATGCGTTGGTCACCATAAGTCAGTTCAATGGGCGACATGTATACCTTTACCAGGCGGTCTGAAGCCAGTTCGTAATTCAAACCACCAACAGGAATGCCGGCAATTTTTAGTCCGGTTGGAAAGTTAGCGCGGACCCGAGAGTAGCGGGTGAGTTGAGAAATCGCCAAAAAACAGGCGATGAGTATCATACCAGCCGCTATCCATTGAATCAGAGACCTTTTCGTGCGCATGGTTCAATTATAATCGGATTGTGGCTGATGATTTTGTTAGCACTTAGTATTGACGCAAAATGTGTAAATCATCGGTTTAATAATTGAAAACCAGCCTGATTTGAACGCTTGCAAAAAAACTTGCACAGATTTTAGATGATGTTATAATTTTAGTGAAATCACGATAAAGAATTATTGTTTACAAATCAGCCGATAGGCTGTTCCCCTTATTACAAATGGTTTTACATTAATAACTGAAACATGTTGTATCGCGACGCTTGATGGAAAGTGTCAAGGGGAAGGTTTCAACGAAAGGTAAAAAAATGGATGTTTTTGATTTAGAAAAGATGCCAGTCAAACAGTTGCGCAAAGTGGCTACAGACTTGAACGTGGAAGGTGTTAATCGCTTGAAACGTGAAGGGCTGATCTTCCAAATCGCGCGAAGAATGGGCGAAGAAGAAGGCGTTGAAGTCCGTGGTGGTGTGCTGGAGATTATGAACGAAGGCATCGGCTTTTTGCGGACGAATTACCGTATCGGCGCGGATGATGTGTATGTTTCGCAGGCCCAGTTGCGTCGTTACGATTTACGTCCTGGCGATTTGGTAATAGGCAGAGTGCGTCCGCCAAGAGAATCTGACCGACACCATGGTTTACTGAAAGTAGAATCGGTCAATGGTTTAACACCTGATGAAGCCAGACGACGACCACGATTTGAAAATCTCACTCCTATTTTCCCAAACAAATTGCTTAACCTAGAATATTCATCCAGCAACCTTGCCACAAGAATGATCAACCTTGTTGCACCGATCGGTGGCGGGCAACGCGCGATGATTGTTTCGCCACCCAAAGCGGGTAAAACCAGTATTCTGAAAGAAATTGCTAACGCGATTGCCGTCAATCACCCAGAAGTGCGCCAGATTATGTCCTTGATTGGTGAACGTCCGGAAGAAGTTACCGATATGGACCGTTCGGTTGAAGCGGAAGTGATTGCCAGTACATTTGATGAACATACTTCTTCGCATGTGCGTATGGCAGAAGTTTCGCTTGACCGAGCAAAACGTTTGGTGGAAATTGGCTACGATGTGGTTATCTTGATGGATTCTCTCACACGCCTGGCGCGCGCCTACAATATGGTTGTCACCCCAAGTGGCCGCACTCTTTCAGGTGGTATGGATCCCTCCGCGCTTTACCCGCCAAAACGCCTTTATGGAGCGGCACGGAATCTTGAAGAAGGTGGCAGCCTGACAATTATTGCTACGGCAATGGTTGATACTGGTTCGCGCCTGGATGACGTCGTTTATGAGGAATTCAAGGGTACGGGTAATATGGAAATGCATCTTTCAAGGCGATTGCAAGAAAGACGCATCTTCCCCGCTATTGATATTGAGAAATCATCAACCCGTCGTGAAGAACTTTTGCTTGACCCGGAAACCTTACAACGTGTATGGCTTATGCGGCGCATGTATCTGCAAATGGTAGCCAACCCGCCACAAGGCGCTGGCATGGACACTGCCGTGGCGACTGAAGCCATTTTGCAAAGAATGGAAAAGACCAAAACGAACGCTGAATTCCTGGAAACATTGACTGATATGTAATCTAGTATAATCAGGGTATGACTGAAAAATACGAAGGAACTCCACAAGAGAGAAAGAAAGCTGTTAATCCACACCTGGCAGGTTTTATTGCCTGGTTGGTGGCGATTGTGCTTTGCGCGGGGATTGTTATCTTCGCGTTTTGGCAGGTTGGTGTCGCACAATCCATGCAAAAGTATCAAGCGGTAAGATCTTACGAAACTCCGGAAGTTCACGAAGAAATCGTGGCCGCCATGCCCCCGTTTGAACCACAGGCAGTGGATGCTGGCTTTTTTAGAAAACCGCTTACAGAAACAGATCTGAATACAGAATATCGCACGGAACCCATCGAATACACTGTTTCCAGTGGTGATTCAGTATGGGGTATATCTGAACGATATGGCGTGAGTGTGGAATCCATCCTTTATGCCAACTTCAATATTTTGCAGGATAAATCGGATAATCTCAAACCTGGTCAAGTGCTAACGATTCCACCGACAGACGGTATTTTACATAAATGGACCAGTCGCGACACGATTGAATCAGTTGCGTCAAAATATGGCGCGAATGTTGACGATATTCTTCTGTTTATCGGTAACAACCTTGATCTAAGCAAGCCAGAAATAAAACCAGGAACAATTGTGATGGTACCGGGTGGAAACCGGATGCTTACTGAAGTCAGCCATGCCGCAGTTGTGGTTGATGATGAAGGTAACCGGCGCAGTGGTTTTTCCGGGCCGGGTGCTTGTAGAATTATCGGGCATGGTTATGTTGGTACGGGCTATTTTATTTGGCCATCTGCTGTTCGATATATTTCAGGTAATAACTATGGGCCTGGTCATCGGGCAATTGATATCGGCGCTGGTCTTGGTTCACAACTTTTCGCATCCGATAGTGGTATCGTGGTTTATGCCGGCTGGCTTGATGGTGGCTATGGTAATTTTGTGGTTATTGACCATGGCAATGGTTTTCAGACACTGTATGAACATCTTGAGAATATTTATGTGAGATGTGGCGATAATGTGCTTCAAGGCGCGGTGATTGGAACAGCTGGCTCAACAGGGAATTCTACAGGACCCCACTTGCATTTTGAAATTCGCTACGGTGGAACGCAGGTGAACCCTTGGGATTATCTTCCCTAAAGTGATATACTTCAGCAACTTGCCCCAGTGGCTCAATGGATAGAGCAAGGCACTCCTAACGCCTGGATTGGGGGTTCGATTCCCTCCTGGGGTATAAAAGAAAAACACCCGTCTGGGTGTTTTTTGCTTAAGTGTGTTTATTCTTCTTCACTCCCGTGTCTGGGTGGGGTGGCAGGGATGTCTGACTTCTTTTCGTCTATTCCATTGCGTACCCATAGCAAAATTAGTTCACCTTCTTCGACCTGAATGGCGCGAGCGGCAAGGATTTGTGTTTCAACCTGCAAGCCGATAGGGTCGCGATAGACGAGATACATGGGCAGGTCGGCTGCCCAGGCAGTTTCGCAACGTTCCAGCAAGAGCTGGCTGTTAAAAGTACGCAAGGCTGTGAAGGCGGTATTGTAAAAGTTGGGGCCTTCAAGCACACCCAGCGCCCAAGGGTGGGGCGTGCCATAACCACGTTCCTGGTTGACGGGTTCAAACTCGGGCGTGGGGCCTTCTATAATCGTGATTTTATTGTTTATCTCCATCCTTAAAATGATACCATAACGACGGTTTATTATTGATAACTTGTAAATGGAAACAAGAAAATGAAAAGCCGGTGGTTAGCCGGCTTTCGGATACGAAAATGAGAATCGTATGGGTTTATTTGTTTATGAACCAGTTATAGGCATAACGGCCATTGGTACCTTGAATGCGGATAGAAATCAAACTTTCATTGGCAAGACTGGCGGGGATATCGACGGTTAATTCTGCACTCGTTTGTGGTCCAGAATTGAAAGTGGCTGAAGGAATGCCATTAACGCCACGGGTCCACATTTTGCCAAGCAAGACAGTAAATTCTGTATTTTGAGGCAGGTTATCCGCTTTTATGGTGACAGTTTTGCCTGAATCAACGCTTATGATGCTGAGCGCGGGATATTTACTTGTGTCGCCAGGTTGGGTTGGCGCGGGCGTGACAGTTCCTGAACTTGGTGGGGTGACGACACGGCCGCCTTGTTTGTTCCAGAACCAGTTATAGGAATACCAGCCACCACGTACGCTTTCAACACGGATAGCAACACGTTCGTCGTTTGCCAGGGCTCCGGGGATATTTAGAGTAACTTCGGTTCCTGCCGCGTCGGTGGTTGTAAAATCGCCAACGGGAATACCATCTTTGCCTTTGGTATACATCTCGCCCATAAAAGCGCGCATTTCAGCATTTTTGGGGAAATTTGTAATGGCAATGGTCACACTTTGGCTTTCGACCGCTGATATGATTGTTATCGTGGGAACAATTTTTGGCGGTGTTTTAGTTGGCTGGGGAGTCGTGACAGGTGATGATGGTGTTGGTTCGGGTGTGGTTGATGGGGGTGGCCAGGTGCCACCTTCTTTTTTGTTCCAAAACCAGTTGTAATAGTACCAGCCACCAGTGACGCTATCCATGCGGATGGCTATTTGGGCGCGCCCTGCGAAAGCGACAGGGATATCAATAGTGGCTTGCAAATTGCCGCCTTCGCCAGTCTGAAAACGACCAGCTTCAATGCCGTTAATCGCTTTGGTGTCGTATTCGCCCATGCGCACGATGAATTCACGATTTTTAGGCGCGTCTTTGATGAGAATAGTCACGGTTTTATCGGTAACAACTTCTCCTATTGTAAAACTTGGGTTTGCCGCAAAGACTTTACCAACGCCAAACAACGCTGGGACTAACAGGGCAATACATAAAAACAAGGTGAAAGCTTTATATTTCTTCATTGTTTCTCCTTTTCGACGTCAAGTTCTTTTAATATACAACGCATTCCATGCAAGATTTGTTCCTAAGTTCACAATTTTGTAAAATAGTTTTTGGGGCGTATAATAATCGGACAAAACAGAACTGTAGACTTAAAAATCGGATTATGAAGCTTGTGAAAAAAAGGATTTGGATTATTATCGCCATTGCGCTAATCGTGTTAGCTGTTTTGCTTTGGCTTGCATGGACTTATCTTAATGGACGAAATGGCCCAGTGTGGCAATTCATTTTAGACCCAGAAGCGCATCAGGACTGGGTAACCCCAGCTGGATATCAGTGTCAGGATGCTCCTTTTAGCATTCCTACGGATGGCTTTATTGGCTATCTGTATGGTGATGTTTTTCAAGTGGGTAAACGACATCAGGGCATTGATATTTTTGCGGGTACAGAAAGCGGCGTAACTCCAGTTTACGCACCCTATGATGGCTATTTAACGCGGGAAGAAAGCTGGAAATCCACAATTATCATTCGTGTGCCCCAAGACCCACTTCAGCCAGACCGACAAATATGGATTTACATGACCCATCTGGCTGACCGATATGGTAACAGTTTGATTGATGAGCTTTTTCCACCTGGTGCCAAAGAAATTCCCGTAAAACAGGGTCAAATCCTGGGCTATCAGGGTGATTATTCCGGAAATCCAGACCGACCAGTTGGGGTGCATTTGCATCTGTCGATTGTTAAAGACGATGGCGCGGGGAATTATCTCAATGAGTTGGTCTTTTCAAATACTTTGGATCCATCGCCCTATTTTGGAATGTATCTCAATGCGAAAACCGCGCTAAAAGGCCCGCCACGCTGTATTCGGGATACTGGTGTAGATTAAGGGCGGGAGTTTAGCTATAATCAATACAATCGAAATTTCGGAGGCTCACTGTGCAGGAAATCGCGCCTAACATTTTTATAGAACAAAACTCTCTCGGTATGGTAACGGGCATTATCCGCTCGGAAAACTCAACCACATTGGTTGACTTCCCATTCCGACAAGATGAACTCAAGTCCTGGCGTGGGGCGACCAGCAGAATGGTCTCGGGCGACGCACGCTACCTGATTATGCTCGATACGCATTATGATCGTTTGTTGAGTTCAAAGGGTAATGATTGTACGCTTATTGCGCATACAAATACGGTTGTGCCTGGACGCATGAAGGTTACAAACGTTCGTGGGCAGGATGAGCCGATTATTCACACCGAATCTTATGACCCTACTGGTAATGTGGCGCGGCTCTTACCACCAGAGATTACTTTTGAAGACAGGATGGTGCTATATCTTGACGAGTATGAAGTCATTTTAAAACACCGGCCAGGTGCCAACTATGCCGCAATTTGGGTGGAACTTCCCCAGCAGAAGATTATCTTTGTGGGCGACTCGGTTATGGTTGACCAGCCACCTTATCTGGGGTTTTCAACACCAAAGATTTGGGTTGATGAAATGGCAATTTTGGCGGATAAAGATTATCGTGGCTATCAAATTGTTTCCACGCGCGATGGCATCGTTAGTCAGGAAGATGTTAGCTATTGGGGAAAGGTAATCAAATTTATTTCTGATAAATTTGACGCTTTGCTTGCAGCGCAGGCTGAAATTGAAGAATGGTATGAAATTATTCCTGATGTAATGAATCATTTCAATCCCCTGATGCGCGAGGATGAACGTTATTACAACCGCTTACGTTGGGGTATTCGCACTTGGTATGACCAGGCTATAAGCCAGAAAGCAGATGAGAACAATGATTAATGGTTATGACGCTGTTGTTTCGCTGACCCGCGGGGGGATTGTTGAGTCAATTCATTTTGGCGCTTTTGCAGTCGTAGATCCTGAAGGAAATTTGCTTGCATCAGGTGGAGACCCGAATTTGATTACTTTTCCGCGCAGTTCGATGAAACCCTTTCAGGTATTGCCTTTTATTGAAGCCGGCGGACAAAAGCATTTTGGATTGACCGACGAAGAACTGGCTATTATGTGCGCATCGCATACAGGTACGGATGAACATGTGCGCGTGATTAAAAGCATTCACGAAAAAGTTGGACTTTGTGAGGATAACCTGCAATGTGGATTTCACTGGCCATCGGATAAAGATACCAGTTTTGAAATGCGCAAGCGCGGAGAAACGCCAACGCCGTATCGGCATAACTGTTCGGGCAAGCACAGTGGCATGTTGGCCATGGCAAAAATGCAAGGCGAACCACTGGACAGCTATTTGGATATCAAACATCCCGTACAAAAAAGGATTCTGCGAAAAGTAGCTGAATTTTGTGAAGTGCTACCCGAAAATTTGATTATCGGAACAGATGGGTGCAGCGCGCCTGTATTCGCGATGCCTTTGAAAGCCTTCGCACATGCCACTGCAAAACTGGCTAATCCAGAAAGTTTGAGTGAAAGTCAGGCCAAAGCCTGCTTAACGGCAACAAAAGTTATGCGCGCTTATCCCACAATGGTGGCTGGCCCCGGGCAACTGGATACAGTTCTAATGGAAGTGATGGCTGGCAAGGTCTTTTCAAAAGGTGGCGCGGAAGGCTATCAAATGATTGGTGTTTTACCAGGTGTGCTTGAGAAATATCCTAAAGGTTTGGGAATCACGATGAAGTTTTCTGATGGTGATGCGGGCCGGCGGGCAACATCCGCTTTGACCGTGGCCATATTAAGCGCACTTGGTTTTGAAAAAGAAATGCAGAAAGAAGCTTTTGCGAAGTTTAATGCGCCAGTTTTGCATAACTCACGTGGGCTTGAAATTGGCGAGATTAAGGTCAATAAGACCATAAACCTGTAAAAATGCTTGCGATAACGCCTGAATATCAAGACCGTCTTGATCGCGTGGAAGAAATACTGGACGCCTATTATGGCATCCCTGACTGGCATGAGTATTTACCTGCTGTTGATGAACTCGTGTGCACGATTCTTTCGCAAAACACGAACGATATCAATCGTGATAAGGCTTTTGTGAAACTCAAGGAAACGTTTTCGAACTGGGAAGAAGTTCGTGACGCGGACCCCGAGGCGGTAAAAGAGGCGATTCGCATCGCGGGCTTAGCCAACCAAAAAGGGCCGAATATTCAAGCTGCTTTGCAATTTATCACTCAGGAACGTGGTGAGATTGATTTGGACTGGCTGAAGGAAAAGACACCGGAAGAAACCATGAACTGGCTGACCCAAATGAAAGGTGTAGGATTAAAGACAGCTTCTATTGTGATGGTCTTTTCCTTGGATATGCCAGCATTTCCGGTGGATACCCATGTTTATCGCGTTACAGGGCGTTTGGCTTTGCGACCGGAAAAGATGACCATTGACAATGCGCATCGCTGGTTTATGTCGAGTAACCGACCTGAAAGCTTTGGCAGCTTGCATCTCAATATTATCAGCTTAGGACGTGATTTTTGCCAGGCACGCAAGCCAAAATGCGGTGCGTGCCCTGTTGAAAAGCTGTGTCAATATAACGAAAAGAATTTCGACGCCTGAAAACCGCTTGTCTTTAGTTAGTCGGAAAAAACTAAGACAAAGTGCCCAAGAGTGACCATGGACCTGCCCAGTCTATATGCACGTCGCGAATTTGACCTAATAAGATTTCATCCGATTCAACAAAGACCAGTCGATTGTGCGGACTTCGTCCACGCCATTTGCCTTTCGCGCGTTCTTCAAATAAAACGGGTACGGATTGGCCTAAAAAGCGCTGGTTAATCTCGCCAACAACTTGCTTTTGCAGGCTTTCCAGTTTTCTGAATCGACGCATTTTTTCATCAGCGGAGACATCATCCGCAAGGAAACGTTCAGAATAGGTTCCTGGGCGCGGGGAGTAGCGTGCCAAATGGGCGACGTCTAATTTCAGGTCAGCGAGCAGTTTGTAGGTTTCATCAAAGGCGGCTTCGGACTCACCTGGAAAACCAACAATGATGTCGGTGCCGATTGAAACATCGGGCATCAAATCGCGGATATGGGCGATGATGTCGCGATACTGGGCATTGGTGTAACCACGTCGCATGGCTTTGAGCACTTCGTCATCTCCGGCTTGAATGGGCAGTTCAATGTGGGGCATGACCTTGGGCAAAGTTGCCACGGCTTTAATCATGTCATCGGTGAAGTAGTTGGGGTGCGAAGTCAGAAAACGAATGCGTTCCAAACCATCAATATCGTTTACCATTGCCAGCAACTCGGCCAGATGTATACCGTCGTCGCGGTCAAGACCGTAGCGGTCAACGATTTGGCCAAGCAATACGATTTCTTTGGCACCGCGGGCGACCATTGTTTTGGCTTCTTCAATGATGCGTTTCGGGTCACGGCTGATTTCCCGGCCACGTTTGCTGGGAATGATGCAGTAAGCGCAGGCATGGGAACAACCGAGAACGATGGGCAGATTCTCGCTGACGGCATGTTGATTGCTGGTATAGATGCCAAATTCTTCCTGTAAGAGACTGGTGATGTCGTCTTCGCCTGTCTTTGAGATTGGCTCGAATAGACTTGCGTGTCTTTCCCGGACAGTTCGCAAAATGCTTTCGGGGTCAGAGGGTGCGGAAAATGCATCTACCCATGGGAAACGTTTTTCAAGTGCGGGGTTGCCTTTATTGCCAACCAGGCAACCCATCACGGCGATAATCAAGTGTGGTTTAGCAGACTTTAAAGGTTTCAATGAGTTAAGTCTCCCAAGGGCTTTGTCTTCAGCGCTTTGCCTGACGACGCAGGTGTTAAGAACGATGATATCTGCTTCATCAGCAAGATTTGTGCTTTGATAGCCTAATTTTTCCAAGGCGCGACTGAGGCGCTCGGAATCTGCCACATTCATTTGGCAGCCTATAGTCCAAATATGATATTTCATAGCCCAGATTATACTTGAATACAGTTCTTTATATTGATTTTTAATTTTTAAGAATGAATACTTGACAATTATTGGGGATATAATATTAAAGATGATATAATGCTAATGTCGATAAAATCAACTAGTGAGGTCGAGGAAATAATGGAATTTGTAATTACTGAATATAAACGTTGTTTTGTTATCAAAGCTGATGGGCGTATTGACAGCACTTCTGCACAGGAAGTTGAAAAACGCCTGATGGAGCTGACTAATTCTGAAAAATCAATCATCATCGACATGCAAGCGGTTAATTTCGTTTCCAGTGCAGGGTGGTGGGCGATTATTCGCGTTCAGAAAGAACTCAAGAACAAGCATAAAGCCGACCTTGTCCTGGTGAATTTGCAGGAAAACGTGCGCGATTCGATGGATTTGATTGGTATTTTGCCTTACTTTACCGTTTACGAAGAAATGATTGATGCTATAGCCAGCATCTAAAATGACACTACCTGATATCAGAAAAGCCAGCCTTTTTAATTTGGGCTGGCTTTTTTGCTATTAAGTTGCTTTCAGTATACCTTTTTTTATAATGCTAATTAGTCAATTGCAACACAAGTATTGACTTATTCCCCAAACAGTAATTGATAATCCGTTTTCTGTCGGGTGTATAAGGTTGTACCACTAACGATAATGATAATTTTCTCTCTGGCGGGACTTTTGCTTAACTCTATCTGTAACGGCGTGTCGCCACTCAAAAAATAGTGTTCAACCTGGATTTCATTGCTATAGCGCACAACGCTGATCGCATAGCTTTGGGGCAGGATGTTTTGAATGCGCGCAAAACCCTGGCTGGTCCATCCACCATCGCCGGACTCGACGTCATCAGTGTAACCGATGGCTTCGAGTTTGAAATCGTCCAAGACCATACCGTGGGAGTTCACCGCGGCATCGGTAACATAGTCAAAACGCAAAGTCACTTTTTGACCGGCATAGGCACTTAAATCCACTTCAATTTCTGCCCAGCCATCGCTGGAACCTGTCCAGCCGCAGCCAAAGTTGTTACCAGAAGGATTGTACTCGGTACAGTTACTGGCTTTAAGCATCTCCCAGCTTTCCCCGTCAGTTGAAGCGGTGAGATAAGCATAGTCGTAATCATCTTCAATGTCGTACCATTGCCAAAAACTGAAGGTTGCCTGACCCGTTACATCGCTGAGGTCAAACTCGCGTTGCAGGCTCATGTTGCTTTCATCGGCAGCATTGGACCACCAAAAGTAATCCCCTGAGGGAATTTCGTCAATGGGCAATACTTTTACGTAGCGATTGCCTTGAAAAGCGATATTTTTTACGCCATCACATTTTATTTCGTTATAGTCCACGCCAAACTGATGTACATCTCGCTGAATGTATTCAGGGCAACTGTAAATACTTTCGGTGATGCTAAGCTTATAGGGTGAATAGCTTTGATAGGCGTAACGCTTGTTTTGAATAGGCGATTTTTGCAGGAGATTGGCAACGGCCCAGTCGGCGAAAATTTCAATGCCAGTATAGGGCTGATTGCTGTCCGGATTGAGAATGTTGAGTTCTTTGGATACTTCGTCCATGGCGACGAAACCGTTTTCTTTATGGGCGACTAAGGCACGGGTGGCGTCTTCGCCAAAACGGTCGAGATAATAGGACATGAAAAGGTAGCTGGCTCCGTAATGGGCGCTGTTGTCGGCATCACCGGGATACCAGTCATTCAGTTGCATATCGGTGTTTTGCATATAAGACCAGTCAAAGCCACCAGCATCATAGCCATTTACCTGTTCTGCAAGCATAGAGAAACCTTCGTTTACCCAGGTTTCTTCATTTTTGTCGAGATACCAGTGAATCATGTGTTGGTATTCGTGGGCAATCGTGCCAAGGATGTATTTATCTTCCAGGCGTACGTTGTCCGCGCTGAGAAAGAACATTTCATGCGCGTTGGAGTAGGGGTGGACGTCGGGGTGGACTTCATCTGCGGAAGAAAAGTAACCCGCAACCCATTTACCGATGCCTTTGGTGTAAAGAATGTAAAAGCGTTCGTCACCATCCACTCCAGGGTTCCATTCCATGCCAAAGAATTCGCGATTGGTGGGGACGATGTCCTGGTCAATGATGTCGCCCAACGTTTGCAGGGAACTGTCGCGGAAGCTAACACGATCGTCAATCCAAATGTAGATGTGTTCGCCAAGATAGTGGAGTGTGGCGTCAATGGATGATGATTCAGTGGTGTCGGAATTGATAATCCAAAAGGCTTTTTTTGCGCCGAGACTGTAAGGCGCATTGGTGTCGATGAAAACTTCCGGCACATTTTGCTTGCCAGCGAGTCGCTGGGCCAGGTCAATGCTGTCGGCTTCCGGGATAATAATTCTGCTAAGCGTTTGCCAGGTTTCCTGGGCGGCTTCGTCATGGTCAGCAGACGTTGGGATTGGTATTGAAGGTTGAGATGTTGGCGTTTGCTTGATGGGTAAGGCTGGTGTTGCCATAGGTGTCTGGGTAAGCATATAGCTTATCGTCTCTTTGATGACACCGGAAAAACCGAAGATTGAAACAATACAACATGCCAAAAGAAAGAATAAAAAGATGATAATGATGATTAAGATGACATTGCGTGCGTTTGTTTTTTCCATAACTATCCTTTTCTGGGCAAATTTACCGTGACAATTATAAAGCTTATGATGCAAGTTGCAAATTCAGACTGTGTAAAAACAAGTATTCCAGATGAGTGTAAAATATAGGCATGGCATGCCAGACAGAAAATACAAAATGCAGACATCGCAAACAATTTTTGTGGCTGATATTGATTTTGACATTCTTTTTTGGCCTGCGGGCGTCATCTGTTTTGCCACTTGAACCATTGGATGGTGTGAGAAGTCTGGCGGATGGCAAGCGCTTTGATTACGTTGTGTGGACATTGAAAGCGCTGTTTAATAAAGCAGTGTCGGCGTCATTGGGGGTGGAAAAGTTTTTAAATGATGAACAACAGGCGACTATAGTAAAAGCCTATTTTGACCAGGTTGGCGTGGTGGAAGAAAAGGAACGCGCACTTGAGGACGTGCTTTATCACTCAAGTTTCGACGAAAGCCAGTTTCAGCTGGCGAACGAAGACTTAAATGAAGCGAGAACCTGGCTAAAAAAACTGGCACCTCTTGCCGAAGCAATCATTCAAAACCAGACAGAACACATTCTATTGGATATGGGCTTTGGCTATGGCGGGCAAATTATTCCACCAGTGCTTTATGAAGTGACTGATTTGCCCCTGAATTTGATTGTATCTGCCCGAGATAAAATTGGAACGGTATTAAGTATCAGCCTAAAACCAGGCATAGACGAAATTGAAAAGAATGAAATCGAGAATGACGCCCTTTATCATTATGACTATTCTGCGCTAATTGAAGAAGTCGGAGGGGTTGGAACTTATCCAACTATGGTTTTGCGCAGTAATAGCATCAACTGGCTGTTTGAAACCGTGGCGCATGAATGGATCCATAACTATCTCACCTTACGTCCGCTGGGAGTGCGCTATTTCACGAATAATGCCATGCGTACGATCAACGAAACGACGGCAAGTCTGGCTGGGAAAGAAATTGGGCGGGCGGTAATCAAAATTTTCTATCCAGAACATATTGTCATAGGGACATGCCCAAAACGAGAACTTTATTGGGTTATAAGCGAAGAAGAGCAAAATTCTAAAGGTTTCAATTATCGGGCAGAGATGCGTGAAACACGCGTGACGGTGGATGAATTGCTTGCGCAAGCACAAATTCTTATGGCGGAACGGTATATGGAACAACGCCGACTGGTCTTTTGGGATGAGGGCTTTCGCATTCGCAAACTCAATCAGGCTTATTTTGCGTTTTATGGTTCCTATAATGACACGCCAGGAGGTGGCGCTTCGGGCAAAGATCCAGTCGGACCTGCGGTGCGCGCTTTACGTTACAGCCTGCCACACCTAAAGGCGTTTATTGATACAATTCAAGACGTGCGAAGTTTGGATGACCTGATGAAAATCGCGCCATAGTTCGTTATAATGAACGAGAATAATTGAAAAGAGATTAAGCTATGCAGAAAAGTTCACTTGTCTTCGGTGCCCCAAATCAATACCCGCTATTAATTGTTATCTCTGGTCCAAGTGGTATTGGAAAAGACGCGGTGGTTGGTTTGTTGCGAAAAAACACCCCCGATACGCATTTTGTGATTACGATGACCTCGCGCGCGCCACGGGTGGACGAAACTCATGGCGTGGACTATTTCTTTGTGGATCGGGAAACGTTTGAAGACCATATTGCCAAAGACGAACTTTTGGAATATGCCAAGGTTTATTCTGACTATAAGGGGATTCCCAAGTCTCAGGTGCGCGAAGCTTTTGCGACGGGCAAGGATGTTATTATGCGGCTTGACGTGCAAGGCGCGATGACCATTCGTGAGCTTTGCCCTGATGCTATACTCATTTTCCTGACCGCGTCAAGTAAGGAAGAATGGATGCAACGTTTAATCGCACGACGCAGCGAAACACCAGATGAACTGGCACTGCGCATTGAAACCGCAGAAAAAGAATATGCCTTAATTGAAGAGTTTGATTATTTGGTCGTCAATTCACATATGAATATCGAACAGACGATTAGTGATATCCAGGCGATTATCCGCACGGAACACATGCGCACGAAACCCCGCAAGGTTGAATTATGACAGATATGAATACACAAAACAGTCCTGACCCATCGGACTGGCAAGGCTTGGCTGAACAGGAAAGTCCTATAAATAAGCCTGAAATGCCTTCACAAACACCGCCAAATGGCATTCCAGAACAGCCGACCAGCGCGCCCGCGGAACAGCAAACTGTTTTTATCACGCCACAAACGGTTAGCCCGATTCTTAGCTATCTTATTATGGGTCTTACCATACTGTTTTTTATCGGCCAGCAATTATCTTCCTACCTGTTTGACGCTGATCTTATCCTGGTGTTTTTTGCCAAGGTAAATCCTGCTATTGTTTCTGGCGAATTGTGGCGCCTGGTAACACCTGTGCTGGTGCATGGGGGCATTATCCATATCGGTCTGAACATGTACGCGCTTTATATTTTAGGACGTGATGTTGAATCTTTGTTTGGACATGGCCGCTTTGTTCTTCTCTATTTGCTGAGCGCGTTTGGTGGCAATGTACTCTCGTTCGCATTTTCGGAAGCCATCTCGGTGGGTGCGTCAACGGCGATTTTTGGTTTGATCGGCGCGCAAGCGGTCTTTATTGGCAAAAACCGAAAAATTTTTGGCAACCGCGCGCGACAGATGCTTTTTAGAATTGGTATGATTTTATTACTCAATTTTGCCATCTCGGTTGTGCCTGGATCTTCAATTGATATGTGGGGACATTTGGGCGGTCTCTTGGCGGGGGCGGTGTTTTCGATCTTAGCCGCGCCTAAACTGGAAATAGCCCGCAAAGATGGTCGTTTAATTTTGGCCGATAAAACTGCCAAAACAGATATTTTCATGGCTTTTTTGATGGTCTTGTTGGCGTTTGGTGTAATTCTGTTTTTTGCGATTCGTAAAGCAAAAGGTCTATGAAACCATTTCTTTTGCGTCTGCTTAGCTTAGACGAAAGACTTTCCGCAGGTTTGGCTTTGGACAGTCCGCCCAAAGCAGTTGAATTATTTTTAAAGTTTATCAGCCATAGTTGCGACTCGTGGTATTGGCTGGTGGGATTACTGTTGGTGTGGCTGCTAGCGGGGCAGAACGGCAAAGAAATTGCAGTTTCTATGGGATTTGTAACGGGTTTTTTAGCCATTACCATTTTGCTGATTAAGTTTTTGTTTCGTCGTCCACGTCCTGAAGGTGATTGGGGGCAGGTTTATCGTGTTAATGATCCCCATTCTTTTCCATCTGGCCACGCCGCGCGCGCTACGGCTATTGTCGTGGTTGTGGCAAGATTTTTGCCCTGGTGGGTGGTTTTAATTGTCGCGGTGTGGGCAATATTGGTGGGATATTCGCGTGTTGCGCTGAAAGTGCATTATCTCTCAGACGTCTTATTCGGCTTTCTTTTTGGCGCGATATTTGCGATTGGCATGCTTTGGATATTCGCGCGCTTAATGCAAATCTTCCCCAAAATCGCCCGATTTCTTTTACAGGGATTTTGGAGAAGATGAGTTTTCTGCAATTGCAGGGATTGTTTTTTTAAACGCTTAAGCTAAAACCAAACCACTCAAGCATTTCAGTTCCAGGTCTTCAATACCGTTTATGGTAACAACAAGTTCGCGGTCAGAGAGTTGACTTTTAAGCTTTGTGCCTACTGCAAACGCGTCACCAGTGGGGATAGTGACTGTTTTTGGCGAATCATTGGCATTGAGTATGACCAGCATGGTTTGTTCTTCGTTCTTGCGAGTGTATGCAATCACGCCATCATGCGCGTAGATGACCTTGTATGCGCCAGTGCGTAATACAGGATTGGCGTTGCGCAGAGCGATGTAGGATTTCAACTGGTCGCGCAAATCGGTATTCCATTCACTTTCATCCCATGGGAAAGTCTTGCGACATTCAGGATCTTTTCCACCCGTTAAGCCGATTTCGTCACCGTAGTAAATGCTGGGCGCGCCAGGATAGGTGAGGATAAACAGGTAGGCCAGGGCCAGGCGTTTCACGTTTCCACTTACAAGGCTAAGGAAGCGGGGCATATCGTGGCTGTCGAGCAAGTTCATTTGGGCAAGCGCAAATTCGTAGGGGTAGATTTGCAGTAATTCTTCAGTGCGTTTGGCGAAATTCTCAGCAGTATATTTTTCAGCTTCGCCCAGACCCATCATGCCACTGGCAAGTTCATAATCGATTTGTTTGCCACCAAAAAAGCCAAGCGCAGCATGCGTGATTTGGTAGTTCATCACGGCGTCAAACTGATCGCCTGCCATCCAGCGTTGGGCTTCGCATGGAATCTCACCGACGATGTAGGCTTCTGGGTTGGCGGTTTTAACCACATCGCGAAATTCGCGCCAGAACTCATCATCGTCAATTTCAAAGGGCACGTCCAGTCGCCAGCCATCCGCGCCTTGTTCAATCCAGTAGCGAGCGATATCAAAAATATATCGGCGCACCTGGGGATTGTCAGTATTGAGTTTAGGTAAAGCGGGCAGCCCCCACCAACATTCATAATTGGGTTTGCCCTCAAAAGCGTTTAGCGGGTAACCGTGAATATGGAACCAGTCCACGTAGGGGGAGTCTTTGCCAACTTCCATGATGTGATTGAACTGAAAGAATCCGCGGCTGGCATGGTTGAAGACACCATCCAAAACGATTTTGATGTCGCGTTTGTGAGCTTCTTCAACAAGCAGTTTAAAGGCTTCGTTACCGCCCAGGAGTGGGTCCACCTGGTAGTAATCATGGGTGTGATAGCGGTGGTTGGAAGCGGATTGGAATATAGGGTTGAAGTAGATGGCATTAATGCCAAGGTCTTGCAAGTAGTCGAGTTTTTCCACGACACCCATCAGGTCGCCACCTTTAAAGCCGTGTACGGTGGGTTCGCTGTCCCAGGGTTCAAAGTTGCTTGGTTTTTCAACTTTGGGACTCCAGGCAAAGCGATCAGGAAAAATCTGATAGAATACGGCATTTTTTACCCAGTCGGGCGTGACATCTAAGTGTTTCGTCATTTTTACCTCTAATGTGCATCAAAATAAAGTTTACACATCAACTATATTACCATAAATAATCAAGAAATGAAAAATTATTGCATATACTGATGAAATTCGGCTATACTTGGCGATGGGAATGGTTAGGTCCCGGTGGGCCTCCTGGTCTTCAAAATCAGTGTCGGGTTGATAAGATCCGTGGTGGGTTCGACTCCCATCCATTCCCGCCTTGTTATTAAGGATGTGATTTTGACTTATTCACGACGTTTTCTACTATTATTTTTAGCACTTGTTTTTCTCCTAGCTGCTTGTAAAACTCAGGGAGTGGAATTGCCTGTGGCTACGGAAACTTCAGGCACTGCTACGCCTCATCCGTCCAAAACTGCCAGTAAGACGCCAGCACCAACGCTCACTTCGACACCTATACCAACCGTTGAAAGTTTGCTTGAAAGAATGGATGGTCAACTGGCTGGCGTTAATCTGGTGTTGCGGCATCCATGGTATGGCAAAGCCGAAGAGAGATTTAATGCGCTTATTGAGACTTTCAATAATGAAAATGGCTATGGAATAAAAGTCAGTCCAGTGGGTGGCTATGGCTTGGAAACTATGGCAGATTTGTTAAGTAATGAAACTTTGGACGCAAATCTGGTCATCGCGCAGACGTACGATATTCTTTCTGCTAATGAAAACAATGCCTTTGTTGATTTGAGTGAATTTATCAACGACCCAGAACTGGGAATTTTGGATTTATATGACGAAAGCTTTGCGTTTAATGAATTGTGTCCATTAGAAAACGATGATTTTCGACAAGCTATAGCTATCGCTTATCAGCCAGCTGTGCTTTATTACAATACAAGCTGGGCAAAAGAGCTTGGATTTGACGAAATCCCCTTGGATTTAGAGATTTTTACCACGCAAATGATGGCTGGGTTTGAGGCTAACACACATGACAATGACCCAAACAATAATGGCACGGGTGGGCTTTTCCTGTCCAAATCTGTGCAGTCTGCCCAAGCCTGGTATGCGGGTTTTGACGGAGCGTTTAGTCCGGGCGCGAGGCATTTGCAATTTGATGAAAAAGCCTTGTTGGATAGTTACGAATGGCTGAAAACTGCCTACGCACAAGACGCGCACTGGGTTGGCGCGGAAACGATCCCATACGATTATTTTGCGCGACGCCTTGCTTTGGCTGTTGAAGGCGGATTGGACGACTTGGCTTATATCACAGCCGCAATCAACAGCAGTAGCAATAAGGATGAATGGACGACTATGCCCTATCCGAGTCTTGATGGGCATGGTGTTATCGCTATGGAAAGCCTGGGTATTGGCATCTTAGAATCCGATGCGCATAAACAGTTGGCTTCATGGATTTTCGCGCGATATCTGCTGGAACAAGACCAACAAGCTGCCTTGGTTGAAGTCCATGGCTATTGGCCAGTAACCGGGGCACCTGCTTTGATTGCGCCAAAATATGCGAAGGAAAATCCCGCATGGGCGAGCGCTGCGTTACCTGATGCGCATTATATTTTGGCGCCTGAAGCGGAAAATTGGGCGATTACCCGTCGAATCTTCCAGGATGCTTATTTGCGCGTCTATGGTCTTGAGGCGCAGTATTTCCCAAATATTCTTGATTTGCTCAAACAAACGTTGATTGATGTGCAAGGGAGTTCGGATGAATAAGCTGCCAAAAGTTGAGATGTGGACCGATGGGGCGTGTACTGGCAACCCTGGACCAGGTGGCTGGGCGGCGATTTTGCGTTCGGGCAGGCATGAAAAGGTATTGACTGGTGGTGAACGGGCGACGACCAACAATCGCATGGAAATCACCGCCGCGCTGGAAGGTTTGCGCGCCTTGAAAGCGCCTTGCCAGGTCGTGATTTACACGGATTCAAAGTATCTTATGCAAGGCGCGACGGAGTGGATGCCGAACTGGAAAGCGCGTGGCTGGAAACGTAAGGGTGGCGCGCTTTTGAATGTTGATTTGTGGCAAGCGCTGGATATTGAACTCTCGAAACACCAGGTCGAATGGGTTTGGGTTCAGGGTCATGCAGGAAACCCGATGAACGAACGCGCTGATTGTTTAGCAGTAAGCGCGATACCAAAGGGATAAAATTTTTTTGTAAAACTGGTTTCTTATAAATTTATTGTTTGATGATTTGGCTTTTACTTGCACAAGGAGAAGAGGATAATGACTAAAGAAAAGAAAAGTATCAAAGCCGTGATGTTGGATATGGATGGCACATTTTATATGGGGGATGTTCTGTTGCCGGGTGCTTTGGAACTGGTGTCGTTTTTGAATGAGCGGGAGATACCGTTTTCATTTCTTACCAACAACAGCAGTAAAAGTGCTGATGATTATGTTAAAAAACTGACCGGACTGGGCGTGAAACATGAAGACGCGAGAGTCTATACATCGGGTGACGCGACGGTTGATTATGTCTTGCGTGAACATGCTGGTCAGAAAGTCTTTTTGATGGGCACTCAAAGCTTGCGTGAGAGTTTTCTAAAGGCGGGTGTTTGCCTGGTTGAAGAAGACCCTGATTTAGTCGTGCTAGGTTACGATACCGAATTGACTTACCCGGTATTGACCAGGTTTTGTGATTATGTCCGCAGGGGTTTGCCCTATCTCGCCACGCATCCGGATGTAAACTGTCCGGTTTTAGGTGGATACGCGCCGGATATCGGAGCAATGATGGCGATGGTTGAGGCTTCCACCGGACGTAAGGCTGATTTGATATTAGGCAAGCCAAATCCGGGCATTGTTGAAGGATTGGCATTCAAGTGGGGATTGCGAAACGATGAAATTCTGATGGTTGGCGACCGACTTTATACGGATATTATGATGGGCAAAACAGCTGGTGTAAAGACCGCGCTGGTCTTAACTGGCGAAGCATCGCGAGTGGATTTGCAAAATGCGCCATATCAACCGGATTGGGTGGTTGAGGATTTGTTTGCTTTAATTCACAAATTGAAAATTGCTAAAAGTTGCTAATTCAATATTCTAAACAACGTACTTGAGCTAAAAACAGACATAAAAAAGAGGCGACGATGGGAATCGAACCCATGATGAGAGTTTTGCAGACTCCTGCCTTACCACTTGGCCACGTCGCCTAATAAAAAGACTGATACCGTTACCGCTATCAGTCTGGTAAAGAGCGGGCGATGAGGCTCGAACTCACGACCTTCTCCTTGGCAAGGAGACGTTCTACCAATTGAACTACACCCGCGGTCAAATGTTTGTTGCGGTTCCGTACCGAACAGGAATGGATTTTAGCACATGAAACTGGACTTGTCAAATTTTTTAGCACATTTCATGTGAAAGGAAGTTTACATTTCGCCTGTAATATTGCTTTTACATTTTTAAGTTGAATTTCGTGACATTCAGGTAAAATTATCTGGAAAGTAAAATTTATTTCGGAGGAACAATGGAACAAACAATCAAAGACTTAAAAGAGGCATTTGCTGGAGAGAGCCAGGCATACCAAAAGTATGTTGCCTACGCACAAAAGGCTGAACGCGATGGTTTTCCTGGAATCGCGAAACTTTTCCAGGCGACTGCGGAAGCGGAACGTATTCACGCCGCAGGTCATTTGCGCGCTTTGAGTATGATCAAAGACACGCTTGAAAATCTCGAGGATGCCATCGCTGGCGAGACCTACGAGTACAAGGAAATGTATCCGCCTATGCTGGAAAACGCTGAAAAAATCGATCATCGTGCCAAAGTGATGTTTGGCTACGCGGTTGAAGCTGAAGAAGTTCACGCTCAGCTTTATACCAAGGCACTAGAAGCGGTGAAAGCCGGAAAAGATTTGGAAGAAACTGAATTCTACCTTTGCCCGGTTTGTGGTTATATTGAGTTTGGCAGCGCGCCTGAGAATTGCCCCATCTGTAATGTCGTTGGTTCAAGATTTGAACGCTACGCTGTTGAATAAAAAACGCTTAATTTCTTAAAAAAAATTAAAACTGTGACGCGCGTCGGCCATCTTTGCGCTTGACGCGCGTTATAGTTATTTTGGTGGGGTGGTTGAAAGGTTTTGGGTCAACCTGGACCGGGTTCTTTATGGTGTGGGGGTAAGCGGTGATATCCTGGGGAATGTCAATGATTTTTTCAATTTCCATATAGCCAGAAGCACACATTTTTTGGATTTGCGCGTAAAGGGTTTTTCCGGTTAAGTAAAGCGCGTTGTTGATGAGAATTAGCCAGCCATCGTGGGCTACAAGTGGGCGAACTTTGTTGACCAGCTTTTCCCAGTTATTAAGCAAACTGACTTCACCAGCCTGGGTTCTTGAATAGAGGGGTGGATCGATGATGACGGCATCGAAAAGCAGGTTTTGGCTTTTGAAACGCGCCATTTGTTTAAAGAAATCTCCCGCAAGAATCTGATGTTTGCCGGCATTATTCTGGCGTTGGGTTGAATCATGGGCGACTTGCAAATATTTTGCGTTTAAATCGGTTTGAATAACGCTCGTTGCGCCACCTGCCAGTGCAGCGATGCCTAAAGCGCCGGTGTAGGCAAAGGTGTTCAAAAGCGTTTTGTCACTCATGTTTTGGCTTAGCCAGTGGCGGAGATGGCGCGTGTCGAGATAAAAGCTGTCATCCTGGTTGAGTTGCAGATTGAGACTGTAACGGATACCGTTTTCGATGATTTCCTGGTCGGGTTGGCCTTCAAGGATTTGTCCAACACGTTGGTTTTCTTGCTTTGCGTGACGGGTTTTGAGCACAACGGCGTTAATCTCAGGAATATTCTTCTTATAAAAGTCAATAGTGGGCTGAATGAGACCTTCAAGTGTTTGTGGCTGACGGGCGAAGTTTTTAATAAGCAGAGTCTGCGCGAAGCGGTCAACTATCCAGCCAGGAATGCCTTCATAAAAGCCATTGAAGAGGCGAAAAGCTTGGGTGTCTTTCAAGGGCTCATCGTTAAGGCGCGCGTTTAAGCAAGTTTCAAAAAGAGAAAGACTATCCGCGATATTTTGATTTGGTGCCTGGTTTTGATAGAATGACGCCATAAACATAAGATCCTTATGTCATAATCTTATCACTGGAGAGCGATATGTTAGCTTTTTTTGAAAAATTTAGTCCGGTTGTGCAAGCCTTGTTTGGCACCCTGTTCACCTGGGGCATGACCGCATTAGGCGCAGCGGGCGTTTTCCTGCAGAAAGAAATCAATCAAAAACTCCTGGACGGCATGCTTGGTTTTGCATCTGGGGTGATGATTGCCGCCAGCTATTTTTCCTTGCTTGCCCCGGCGGTGGAAATGTCGGTTAATTTGAATGTGCCACAATGGTTCCCCGCGGTGGCTGGCTTTTTGTTAGGTGGTGTTTTCCTGTGGATTGTGGATAAAATCCTGCCCCATTTGCATCCTGGCGATAAAAAACCGGAAGGTGTGAAAAGCAGCTGGCAACGCAGTGTTTTACTGGTTGTGGCGATTACGTTGCACAATATCCCTGAAGGGCTGGCGGTTGGTGTGGCGTTTGGTGCCGCGGCGGCAGGCATTGAAGGTGCTTCGTTAGCTGGCGCGATTGCTTTGGCTTTGGGTATTGGCATACAGAACTTTCCGGAAGGTATGGCGGTTTCGATGCCCTTGCGCAAGGAAAAGCTTAGTCGTGGAAAAGCGTTTTTCCTGGGTCAACTCAGTGGGGTTGTTGAACCGATTTCAGCAATGATTGGCGCGGCTTTGGTGCTTGCGATGCGAAGTTTGCTGCCTTACGCGCTGGCGTTTGCAGCGGGCGCGATGATTTATGTCGTCGCGGAAGAACTTATTCCTGAAGCCAAACGCGAATCAAACCGACACAGCGATATCCCCACGATTGGGGTGATGCTTGGCTTCGCGGTGATGATGCTTTTGGATTTGGCTTTAGGCTAAAGTTTAATGGTGGCTAGGGTTTTTGCCAGATTTGGTAAAGACCCAAATTGCCTTCTTTGCCATCACTGTAGAACGTTTCTTTTAAGATTAAGCCTGCGGTTTCACCCAGGCTTTTTAATTTCTCGGGCGTGAATTGATGCACATAGCGCAAGTTTTGGGTCTCACATTGGTTATCCGCGCGCCAGTCGAGGAGTAAGTCGCTTTCTGAAAGTTCGTTTGGGTCGATATCAAGCACATCCCAGTTTTGAACGCGTTTTGCCAGGCGGGGACTGTTGAGGGGTTGCCAGCAGCTAATAATAAATGTGCCATTGGTCTCCAGTAAGCTGGCAACTTGCATAAAGAATTCTTGTTGCAGACTGAGACTGGGAATGTGGTGCAAGGTGGCAAAAGAAACAATCATGTCGAACTGACGTCGGTCTGCAGCTATTTGCCAGGGCGTTTGGCCTAAATCAAGAACTTGAAATGTGTAATGGGCACGTTTGGCGATGCGTTTATCTCTGGCGGAAATGGCGTCATCAATCAAGCCCTGGCTGTTGTCCACACCAAAATATTCATGGCAAAAACCGGCTTTATCCAAGGCAAGGGCTAGATTACCATTTCCACAACCTAAGTCTAGAATCGTCCTGGCCGTTAGCATACTCGGCAAAAGACTGCGCACACCGGGCTGGATGGCGTAGCGGGTTGAAGAAAAACTTTGGGCGTTGTTCTCGTAAAAGCTTTTATTCAACGCGAGAAGTTTTTGGCTGGTTTCTGGTCTCATTTTCGGCATGACATGATTGTACTTCACCTGACCGACTGGCGTATAACGGAAGACGATTTCTTTTACAATCTGACATTCGCTGTGTAGAAATTCATTGGATAAACGGTTACAATGTGATTATGTTAGATGAACAAATACGCAAAGCATGGCGTAAAAAACGAACTTATACCGAAGAAGAACTTGCCCTTGCGCGAAAAGTACTTGAAGCAGTGCGTGATGGGCAAGAGGTGCGCAACGCCCAGCGCATGTATCCCTTGCCGGGTGGTGCCGGTTTTCTCGCTAAGCACGCTCTGGTGGCAGCTTATCGACGTTTGGTTGAACAGGAAGTTTGGGAAGAAGACCCAGTTCTGCTGGCAAAAATTCGCATGAAGCCGATTCGCACCCTATCGGGTGTTACCACGTTGACGGTGCTTACCAAGCCGCATCCTTGCCCTGGGGAGTGTGTGTTTTGTCCAACCATTGAAGGAATGCCACAAAGCTATTTACCGGATGAACCCGGAGCCAGACGGGGTTTGGAAAATGAATTTGACCCTTATCGTCAGGTTGCTTCGCGCCTGAAAGCCTTGCATGACGTTGGTCATCCCACGGAGAAGATTGAACTGCTGATATTGGGGGGGAGTTGGTCGGCTTATCCGAAAGATTACCGGGAATGGTTTTTAAGACGTTGTTTTGAGGCGATGAATGGTGAAAACCCGTTGGACGACCAGGGTGATGTGTCGCTTTATGACGTTCAGGCGCGAAATGTGAACGCTGAAAAACGGAACGTCGGATTGGTGATTGAGACCCGTCCAGATTTAATCAATGCCGAAGAATTGAAGCTTTTACGTAAACAAGGCGTGACAAAAATTCAAATCGGCATTCAAAGCATGAACGATGAGATATTGGAGAAAAACAGACGCGGGCATGACAGCGCGACAACCTTAAAAGCAACAGCTTTATTGCGCGAAGCGGGCTTTAAAATTACAGCCCACTGGATGCCCAACCTGTTAGGGTCTACGCCAGACCTTGACAAAGAAGATTTTAAGCGCTTGTGGGAAGAAAATGGCGTTAATCCCGATGAACTAAAAATCTATCCATGTCAGTTGCTGAACAGCGCGCCACTTTATGGGATTTGGCAGGATGGCGATTACGAACCTTACGATGAAACCACCTTGTTAAATCTTTTGGCGGATATCAAGACGATGGTTCCAAGGTACTGTCGCATCAACCGTGTTATTCGCGATATTCCCAGCACGAATGTGATTGAAGGGTCGCGCAATACCAGTTTACGTCAGGACGTTGCCGTGGAAATGGCACGGCGCGGAACAAAATGTGAGTGCGTGCGATGCAGAGAAATTCGGGAACAAAGAATGGAAGCTGGCGAGTTGGTTTATGATGACTTCAGTTATCAGGCTGCTGGCGCGGAGGAACATTTTCTGTCCTATAACACTGCTGATGATAAACTGGCAGGTTTTTTGCGGCTTTCCTTGCCGAATGATGATAACGCTTTGGATATTGATGACTTAAAAGATGCCGCCATTATTCGTGAAGTGCACGTTTATGGACAGTCTTTGGAAGTCGGTACCGAACAGGAAGGTATGGCGCAGCACGCTGGCATTGGTAAGGCACTTATCGCGCACGCGGAACAGATTGCCAAAGACCATGGCTATCAAAAGATTGCGGTTATCGCGGCGGTAGGTACCCGGGCTTATTATGCTGGTCGTGGTTTTGAACTGGGTGAGTTATATATGGTTAAGCCAGTTTAAGGACTAGTTTCCAACAACGAAAAAGCCTTCTCACAAAGAAGGCTTTTTTAATGAACTTACGTTATTTCCTAGCCTTTATTGGGAAGGAATGGTATCAAGCGCTGAGCAAATTCTGAGGCACTGACGGTTTGCAGCCAAACACGGCCGGGGCCTTCAACAACGCTTAAGAAGAGACCTTCGCCACCGAAGAGGACATTTTTAAAGCCTTTTACAGTCTCAATGTCATATTTTACCGTCGCTTCAAAGAAGGCGATGTTACCTGTATCGACTTTGAGACGTTCACCGGGTTGCAGGTAGCGTTCAACGATGTGACCGTCGAGTTCAAGGAAAGCGAGACCATGACCATGCAGGCGTTGCAGGATGAAGCCTTCGCCACCGAAGAAACCCGCACCGGCACGGGTAATGTGGGTGCTTAGTTCAACGCCAGGAGTGGCACACAAGAAAGCACTTTTTTGGGCGATATATTCCATGCTGCCATCGAGTTGGATGGGTTTGATTTCGCCAGGGAATGAGGAAGCCAGGGTCATTTCAGCGTTAGGTGCAAGTGCGGTATATGTAACCATGAAAAGCGATTCACCGGTAAACATACGTCCAAGGCTTTTGCCCAGACCACCACGCATATTGGTTTCCATATTGAAGTTGTCGGTCATCCAAGTCATACCACCGGACTGTGTGTAGATGCTTTCGCCCTGGTCGAATTGGATTGTGACTGCGGGGAGATTATCTCCTAATATTTTGTATCTCATAATGCTCCTTAAAATTAGTTTCTAAACTTTATCATTGTCTAAACTCTAACAAAACAATGTTATGGATTTATTCGTCTTTTGTGAATGGTTGTGTATCATCGGTAGAATTAATCTGCAAAACGTCGGCTGCGTTACGTTGTTCCATGCGCGTAATCATGCCCACGCGACGTTCATGTCTGCCACCTTCATAGGCAGCATTGAGCCAGCCTTCGGTAATGAGCATCGCCAGTCCACTGCCCACAACGCGTGAGCCCATGCAAAGGACATTGCTATTGTTATGTCGACGGGAAAGAATCGCGGAGAAGGGTTCACTGCATACCGCAGCCCTGATACCATGAAATTTATTGGCAGCAATCGACATACCGATACCTGTGCCACAAACGAGAATGCCAAGGTCAAAGCCATGGGATTGAATGGCTTTGGCAACGAGTTCCGCGTAACGGGGATAATCGGTGCTTTCTTCGTTGTGCGTGCCAAAATCTTCATATTCAATTAAGCGACTGTCAAGGTAGTTTTTTATCTGTTCTTTAAGTAAAAAGCCTGCGTGGTCTGATGCAATGGCAATTTTCATTTTTTACCTCTCTTTCGGGGCCAATTATACCTTCTGTATGACAAGTTGCACAGAACTAGTGACAATCATCAATTGAAGTCAGTTTGTGCTTTCATTATATTTTAATACGTAATAAAGACTTTAAGAAGGTGATTAAATGATATTAGTTACTGGTGGAGCTGGACATATAGGAAACGTTTTAGTACGCGATTTGGTCGAAAAAGGTGAACGCGTACGTGTTTTAGCTTTGCCTGGTGAAGATGTTGGTTCTCTTGATGGCGTAAATGTTGAAATTGTGCGCGGAAACATCTTGAATATGGAGCAACTCCGTGAAGCGATGAGTGGTGCCAGGCTGGTTTTCCATTTAGCATCGTTTGTCGCTTTGACAGCTGACAAATATCCGCTTATGCGTCAGGTAAACATTGACGGAACTGCAAATGTCATCTCTTTGTGTAAAGAGCTGGGTGTTGAACGCCTGGTGTATACCAGTTCAATTCACGCCTTTGAACGCGTTCCTGAAGGTATTGTGGTTAATGAGGAACTTAGTTTTGATACAGAAAACCCTGATGGTCTTTATGACCGTACAAAAGCCGAAGCAACCTTGCTGGTGCTTGACGCGGTGAAAGAAGGACTGGACGCGGTAGTTGTTTGTCCAACCGGCGTGGTCGGACCTTATGATTTCAAACTGTCTGAACTGGGTGAAATGATTATTACCTGGATGAAAAAACGTGCATCTGTCTCAACCGATGGTGCCTACGATTTTGTGGATGTGCGCGATGTTTCGAAAGGGCATATTCTGGCAGCTGAAAAAGGCCTTTCTGGTGAAGTGTATATCCTGGGCGGAGAACGTTTGACAATCAAAGCTTTCAGGGCAATGGTGCAAGCTGCTAATTCCATTAAGACAATGGCAATTAATATTCCCGCCAAACTGGCTTTGTTTGTAGCACCGATTGCTGAGTTTTTCTACAAATTATTTAAAAAACGGCCGAAATTTACGACCTATAGCATCAAAACCTTGTTAAGTAATTCGCATATTAGCTATAAGAAAGCTATCCATGAACTGGGATATCAACCGCGCCAGTTAAAAGAAACTATCAAGGATACGGTTGAATGGCTGAAGATGAATCAAAGTAAACTACAACACGGTTTGCGGATGACTTCGGTAAAACTGACGGTATAAATCTGTTTTTAATTTTTTTGAGAAAATAAGCTAAATTAGGGGCTGGCATCTTTCACAAAAGTGTGTCCCCCGTTGTCCTATGACAGTGCGTGTGATGGGATTACCGCAACGTGGGCAGGGATTGCCTGTCTGCTGGTAGACCTGGAAGTAGTTTTGGAACCCACCGCCTTTATATGCCCAGTCGATGCTGGCTCCGTTATGTTCAATACCAAGCTGTAAAACTTTACGAATGGCGCGCAACAGGCGACTTGAATCATCAAAACTCAAGCTGTTCGACTGGCGTCTGGGATTCAAACCAGCTTCAAATAGGGCTTCGTCGGTATAGATGTTTCCCAAACCAGCGATGAAGCTTTGGTCAAGCAAGAGTGGCTTTAGCTGACGTTTATGTTTTCTTAGCTTATCAGCAAAATTGACATCGGTGAGTTTGGGGTCAAAGGGTTCGGGGCCTAGTTTAGATAAAATATGGTTGGGGTCGGGCGTTAGCCAAACTCTGCCAAACTTACGTGTGTCATTAAAAGCCAAATGCCAGTTATCTGCAAAATGAAGATAGACGTGGTCATGGGGTACAAGAGGTTTGCTCAGTGGCAAAGGCATATCGGCGTAGCGCATTATCAAATCGCCACTCATACGCAAATGGATAAGCAAAAAGGCGTGGTCTAAGTCAAAAATGAGAAACTTGCCACGCCTTGAAACGTTTAGGACAGATTGATTTTTTATGGCTGAATGGAAACTTAAAAGATCCGGTTCAGCAACAGTCTTTGCCCAAAATATAGAACTTGAGACTATTTTTTGCCCAAGGACTGAAGGTGTTTGTTCATCACCTTTAGCCAAATTTCGCGCGATGGTCTCAACTTCCGGCAGTTCGGGCATTATTCGTTAAACATCACACCAACAGATGTGCTTTGGTTGGTGCGTTTGATGACCTCGCCCAGCAGTGGGCCGATACTCAAGACCTTGAGTCGCTCGCCAAAAGCAGCCTTTTGGTTGTCGCTTAGCGGTATGGTGTTGGTAGTGATAAATTGCTTTACTGGCAAGGCAGTCAGGCGTTTGACGGCGTTGGATGAAAGCACAGGATGAACGAAAGCGACATAAACGTCACGCGCGCCATTGAGTTTGGCTGTCTCGACCGCTTCGCAAATGGAACCACCGGTGTCGACTTCGTCATCAATAAGAATGACATCACGGTGCTTCACATCTCCGATTAGGTTCAGCGCTTCGGTATGGTCGTGATTGTCGATACGGCGTTTTTCAATAAAAGACAGCGGAACATCAAGTCCCATTGCGTAGCGGCGTCCATTTTTGGCAAAGCCTAAATCAGCCGTAAGAATGACAGGGTTAGTGAGGTCAGGCAGCAGATCAGCGAGATAAGGTTTGATGATGTGATATGCCGAAAGGACATCACCTGGGATAGAGAAAAAGCCTTGAATTTGTCCAGCGTGCAGGTCCATGGTGATATAACGATCCGCGCCGGCAACTTCCATCATTTCACAGACTAATTTGGCTGTAATAGGCACACGAGGTTGGTCTTTACGGTCGGAACGTCCGTAGCACATATAGGGGAAGACAAGCGTGATGCGGCCGGCTGAGTCAAGTTTGAGAGTTTGTGCCATGATGAGCATTTCCATCAGATTGCGGTGTACCGGCATTGAGGTTGTTTGAATGATGTAACAGTCTTGGCCACGAACGGAGGCGTGGAGTTTTACGAATAAGTTCTCGTTGGTGAACTCGATTACATCTCGCCCGCATAGCTCAAGACCAAGATAATCGGCGATTTCCTGGGCAAGTTCCATAGAAGCCGTGCCCGCAAAAAGACGAATATTACCGTAGCGCATGCCAAAATCTGGCTGTTGAGATGTCATTGTTCTAACCTTCCTTTTGTTTGTTTGTGAACCATTCTTCCTGCAAAATGCTCATAAGAATGATGTCATTGTAAAAACCATGCCGAAATTCAGCTTTTCGAAAGCGACCTTCTTCAATAAAACCAGACTTGAGATAGCTTTTGCGGGCGCGGTGATTGCTCTCAACTACGCGTAACCAAACGCGATGCAAATTAAGGTCTTCAAAGCCGAATTTAAGCATTAAGCGCATGGCTTCGGTGCCATAACCCTGGCTCCAGTATTCCTTTTCGCCGAGAAAAATACCAACTTCAGCACTGCGGTGAATGTCGGTGATTCCCATGAAAGCACAGTTCCCGATCGGTAGCCATTCAGATTTACCATTTTTGCCATGTGTCAAGCGCAAGTCGATAACGAGTGGGTGTTCTGCCATCGGACGTTTGAGAACGGACTCGAACCATGCCGTTTCGGCTTCAAGGCTGTATGGAAAGATATTGCTCAAAAACTCCACTACCTCAGGGTCGTTTATCCAGCGTTGAAAAGTGGGGATATCCGTGCGTTCGGTTGCTCTTAATCTGACGTTTTCACCATAGAGAATGGCCATGATTTGCTCCAAGAATGTTAATTATGGTTCAAGACGGTTGGGTCCACGGAAGAGATAGACCGCGTCGCGAATGCTGGGCAGGTTGAGCATGACCATCAAGAGACGGTTAAGACCTAAACCAAGTCCACCGTGGGGAGGACAACCATAGCGGAAGTAGTCAAAGTAGCCTTGCAAAAGTTCGGTGCCGAGACCTTTTTCGATGGCTTGCGCTTTGAGTACTTCGTAGCGGTGTTCACGTTGGGCGCCGGTGGTGAGTTCCAGTCCTTTGCCGATAAGGTCAAAACTTTTGGTAAGCAGGGGCTGGTCAGCGTGGCGCATATGGTAAAACGCACGCACCGTGGCAGGCCAATCGGTAACGAAAACAAAATCGTTGCTATAAGTGTTCTTAACGTATTCACCCAAAGCGCGTTCAGCGCCGGGATCGAGATCACCTTTTTTCTCGGGTGGTAATTTGTAATCCATCTCTTTAAGGATGGCGTAAGCTTCAGACATGGTTAGGCGAGGGAATGGTGTTTGGGGTACTTCAATTTCCACGTCGAAAGTTTCTTTAATTTGTTCGCCATGCTTTTCTTTGACGGCGGTGTACGCGTATGCCAGCCAGTTTTCGCAAAATGCCATAACGTCTTCGTGGCTGTCGATCCAGGAGATTTCAAAGTCAACGCCGGTAAATTCGGTCATGTGGCGGGAAGTGAAGGATGGGTCAGCGCGGAAAACGGGTCCGATCTCAAAGACTTTTTCAAAACCGGCGGCTTGTGCCATCTGTTTGAAGAACTGCGGGGATTGTGCAAGAAAAGCGTCGCGTTCGAAGTAGTCGATGTGGAAAACTTCCGCGCCACCTTCGCTAGGGGTACCCATGATTTTTGGCGAGTGCATCTCGATGAAACCATGCTTTACGAAGTATTCACGCATGGCGTGTTCAAGGGTGGTCTGAACTTCAAAAATGAGACGGTTGCGTTCGCGACGCAAATCCAGATAGCGCCAATCCTGCCGATAATCCATGTCAGGAAGGGTTTCCGCGAAGGGTTCAAAAGGCAGGGGTAATTCGGCGTTATTCTCGACGGTAAGGGTTTCAAGTTGAATTTCAATACCACCTAACTTGACAATTTCGTTTTCGACGACTTTGCCAGTCAGGGTAAGCGCGGATTCGGTGCCGATGCCCGAAATCAATTCAGCCAGTTCAGGATTGCCTTTTTTCCAGTGGGCAACCTGGGCTAAACCTGTGTTGTCACGCAAAATGAGAAATTGCATGCTTTTTTGGTCACGCAAAGTCTGTAACCAGCCTTTTAGCTGGACTGTTTCTCCAATTTTTTGGGGTAAATCTTTGATAAAAGTACGTTCCATATTCATTAACTCCGAATTAGTTTCTTGTAATTTTATTATACGACAGCAATTGCTTAATCGCTTGATGTGGATGTAAAGTTCTTTGTAAAACCTGAATGATAATGTCTTCCAGTTCTTCGTCTGGTATCGTCTGGCGCCATTGTTGATAAAGTGTGCTTTGAATGAGTTTGCGTAAAGTGTCGGTTATGGCTGACTCGGCTTTTTGGGTCCATAGACCAGTTTCCTTGAGATACTTGCCATGTTTGACAATTTCATCAGCAAGTTTGTCAACACCAGTACCATCAAAGGCAACCGTTTTTAAGACAGGCGGAACCCAGCCAGTTGTTTCAACTTCTTCTTGTTTTTGGGGCATGGTTGCTGAAAGGCGATGCTTGCCACCAGCGTAGCGCAAGCCGCGATAACCCATAGCTATCATATTTTGCAGATGCTTAACACTCTGATCTGCGCCAAGTTGGTCGGATTTGTTGACAACCAGGATATCGGCGATTTCAAGGATGCCGGCTTTGATGCTTTGGATATCATCGCCCATGCCGGGCACGTCGACCACGATGGTGGTATGGGCCAGGTTGACAATATCTACTTCGCTTTGACCCGCGCCGACAGTTTCGATGATGATGTATTCATAAGCAGCTGCGTCAAATGCCTGGCTCATCATCTCAGTTTGGGCAGCAAGTCCGCCAAGCGCGCCACGGGACGCCATTGAACGAATAAAGATGCCTTTATCGCCTTGCAAGTCTTGCATCCGCACGCGGTCGCCCAAAATAGCGCCACCGGAAAAGGGACTGGTGGGGTCAACCGCGATGATGGCAACTTTTGGATGGTTTTCCAGCGTCCTCAACTGGCGAGCCAGGGCGTTTACCAGGGTGCTTTTGCCAGAACCGGGTGGGCCGGTAATACCGATTTTGTGCGCCTGCCCCGTGAAAGGGAAGAGGGATTCAAGAATTCGGACGCTTTTCTCGGACCCTTTTTCAATTTGGCTTAAAACGCGAGAAAGGGCAAGCCTGTTGCCCTTTCTGAGTTCACTCGTTAGCTCAGCGGGCATGCCTATGCCTCGGCTGAAACGGCACTGCGAATGTCTTTGCAGACTTCGCGGGTGTCGGTGCCGGGTCCGTAGACTTTGTGAACGCCTTGTTCAAGAAGTCCCTGGATATCGTCTTCGGGAATGATGCCACCCAAAAAGACGACGATATTTTCCTGACCATTATCCTTGAGTTCCTGAATGATTTGAGGAACCAGGGCGTTGTGCGCGCCACTAAGGATAGATAGACCGACGACGTCAACGTCTTCTTGCAGGGCGGCTTCGGCAATCATTTCGGGCGTTTGGCGCAGGCCGGTATAGATGACTTCCATACCGTCATCTCTGAGCGCGCGGGCGATAACTTTCGCACCACGGTCGTGGCCATCCAGGCCAGGTTTGGCAACTAATACACGAATTTTTTTCTCAGGCATTTAGATCCTCCAAATGTTATGCTTTTATTATAATGCAAGAATCTGGCTTTTGGAGAATCTAGCAATACTTTATATCGCCTTGAATGCAGATAATCTCGCCATAATAAACGCGATGATAGTCCTTTTTAGGGTAATGGGCTTCAAGATCGGGGCTTTTAAAGTTTGATGGAAGAAAGTCAGCACTGTAGATTTGGCGACATTCGATGCATAATTCTGCATGGGCATAGTTTGGGGCGGTAAGCTGCTGGGCTTTTATAGGTGTCAGTTGTGTTTTTGCGAGTTTGTCTTCGTCTCTGCCTGAGTGGCTGCCTAAGTATGCCAGGTCTTTTTTAAAAGCTTCCGGGAAGGCGGTCAATGTGAAATCAGGGTATTTCTCCATGAAGTGAAAGGTGTGGCGCGTTGGGCGTACTACCACGGATACATAGGGTTTATTCCACATGGTGCCGATACTTCCCCAACCGATGGTCATACAGTTGAAGTCGTTTTTGTTGAAATTCCCTGCGCTAAGCAGGAACCATTGATTATTAAACAAATAATGTGGTTTGAGAACGAACGATTTTGGGTCAATTTGAATAAGATTGTTCATGGAGTCTCCTTGCCTGGCTAATGAAAATTATTTAGTTATAGAAACAAGTATAACCAATCTTGCTTAGCGGGTATAATTCTGATTATGCAAAATGAACAAAAGAACAAAGTAAAACTCATCATTAGATGGGCTGGTACGATAGTTTCAATAGCGATTATGGTTTATTTGCTTTCAAAAGTAGGTTGGAGGGAAGCATGGGAGACGGTTAGCCAGTTGGCATGGTGGCGAATTGGCTTGATTTTGGTCTTGGTTTTTGTATCGCGTTTTGCCACTTACTTTAGATGGCAGGCTTTACTGTCAGTGCAAGATGAGAAAGTATCGGCAGTTGAAGTATTGAAGTTGACTTTTGCGGGCTTGTTCGCGTCTAACTTCATGCCTACTACAATAGGTGGGGATGTCTTCCGCTTGGCTGGCGCAGTGCGTTTGGGAATTGACAGCGCGTTGGCAACTGCCTCGCTGATTGCGGACCGTATCGTTGGCATGACAGGCATGACCCTGGTTTTACCTTTGGCTATTCCTAACTTTGTTGCTTACATCAAGGAAAACCAGAAGCCACAGGAAACAATACGATATATTCCCTTGTTGATGAATGTTGAGCTGAATGATGATGAATCTGACAAGAAAAAGCCTCCGATCTTCAAACGCTTGATACAAAAACTCAAAAATGGGCTGAAGAAGTTAAGAGAAAGCTTTGCCTATTGGTTAAAGAATCCGAAATCTTTGATAAAAGCGCTGGGATTTACGCTTGTTCATCAGCTGGCTATTTATTTGATTATTACAGTGCTCATCAATGGCATGGGGGAAAGCTTACCGTTTTATCAGGTTCCTGGCATTTGGAGTTTGACGTACTTTATCACTTTGTTACCTGTTTCGGTGAATGGCTTGGGTTTGGCTGAAGTGACCATTACTAATCTATATAGCATTTTGGGCGGTATCAGTCCCGCGACAAGTATTGCGCTGGCGCTTATCCTGCGCATCGTGTGGATGATTGGCAGTTTACCGGGCGCTTTTTTCATCGGCGATGTTTTAGCTGGAAAAGAGAAAGAAATCAAATCAGAAGGTGATGATGGATTATCAAGAAATTAAACCCTTTGTTCGTCAATGGTTATTGCTGTTGGGCGGGACGGTCGCCTGGTATCTTTACCAAAGTATTCATAACCGAAACATTGCATTTTTTGTCATGGCATTTGTTGGCTTGCTTGTCTTAGCGGTGCTTTTGGCAGTCCTTTTTATTAATCCCAAAAAAGCTGTCATCTTAAACTTGAATATTTCTCATAAAGTTCTTATTCCGTTTATCGCTTTAGTGACTGTTGTTGTTTCAATATTATTTTTTATGCTTCCTTGCGCGATGCTGGCTTTCAGCGCTTTGCGTATGGCGTTAGCCGTTGTGCTTGCTGGCCTGGGTGCTTTATTATTGGCGGCGAGTGGCAGCAAACAGGACGTCTACCTGAATTTCACGGTAATTTTGCTTGCTTTTGGCGTTTTGTATCGTTCCCTTGCTTTTCTAAATGAAATCCAAAACAGCCCGTTTTCGTTTGGCTGGTCGGAAGGCAGTCGTTACTATAACGCGTCACTTTTTGCATCGCGACAGGTTTATGGCGAAAAACTGCCATGGCCAGTTCTTCATCCCAGTCGCTATTTGATGCAAGCAGTGCCATTTTGGTTTGGTATAAAATCGATTGTCGCGCATCGGGTTTGGCAAGTGCTTTTATGGCTGGGAATGACACTTTGGACAGCCGGCGTTTTGGCAAAGCGGGTCAAAGATGGTTTGAAGTTACCGATGTTTTTGGTGACGCTCTATTTCTTCCTGTTCTTTTTCCAGGGCGCGGTTTACTATCACATGATGGTGTGTGTCCTGCTGGTCTTGTATGGGTATAAGAAAGATAAACCCTGGCTTACCTTGATATTTGTGCTTGCCGCATCTGTGTGGGCGGGTATTAGTCGCGTGAACTGGATGCCACTGCCCGCGCTTTTGGCAGTAATGCTTTATCTGATTGAAATGCCTTTTGATTCTAAAAACTGGTTAAATTATTTGCGGTTTCCGATGCTTTGGTCTGTACTAGGCATATTGATTTCATGGCTGAGTAAAAAAGCCTATATCCGTCTGAGTGGAGAGCCAGCTTATATCTTCGATTCGGCTTTTAGCTCAGCACTGTTATGGGAACGGTTATTGCCAAATAAAACTTTCTTTATCGGGATATTACCTGGAATTATTTTGCTATGTCTGCCTTTGTTCGTATTAGTTTGTTATAAAATGCGTGGCCAATGGCGAAATGTACATTGGCTGCGCTGGTTGGGTATGGCGGGTATTCTGTTTGCTTTTTTGGCAGGCGGGATTGTGGTGAGTGTCAAAATCGGTGGCGGGGGTGATTTGCATAATCTTGACGCGTTCATCTTCCTGTTTGCGGTTTTTGCCAGCTACATTTTGGCAGGACATTTGCATTTTGAATCAGAAGGTAATGCAATCCAGAATGAACAGGATAAAACATCATTTTGGCAAGCTAAACCTTTTTGGTTAGCTGTTGCGGTGATTGTGCCAGTGTTTTTCGCTTTTATGCGAGCGGGAACATGGTCTTTTGCTGTTGATGAAAAAGATCAGGAAGAATTGAGCGCATTAAGAACAGCTTTGCAATCGGAGATAATTGATGATAGACCCATCTTGTTTATTTCAGAACGTCAATTACTTACTTTTGATGAACTTGATAATATTGCTATTGTGCATCCTTATGAAAAAGTGTTTTTGATGGAAATGGCAATGAGTGATAATCAAGCTTATTTGCAAAAATTTTATGAGCAGCTCGAAAACCACGACTTTGCTGCCATTGTAACGGATCCAGTATCAACCAGAATACAAGATCGAACACGAGCCTTTAATGAAGAAAACAACACGTGGGTTACACGTGTTGTAATACCTTTGTTGGAACATTACGAAGTCGTGAGATCCTTTAAGGGTGAGGAAATTAATTTGTTGGTGCCGAAACCTTAGGCTAGGCGACTTTGCGCATCCCCGGTGATTTTTGTGGTTCAATCACTTGTTTGACCGTATATGTTTTCTTGTCTTGTGATTCATAATAAGTCCGGATAACAACTTCTGCGATTAAGCCGAGCAAAACTGCCAAAAAGCCCAAAATAAACATCATGATGCTGATTTGGAACCAGGGAGAACCGAGTACGGAAATTTCAGAAACAATGCGTCTGACCGCCAGCCAGATGAAAAGCCCTGTGCTAATCAGCATCAGAGAGACACCCACGCCACCAAACAAATAGATGGGTTTTTTAGAGAATGCCATCAAGAATTTGACGGTAATCAAATCCAGAACAACTTTGAAGGTGCGTTCAAGCCCATAATTGGCTTTGCCATGCTTGCGGGGATGGTGTTGCACAACGACTTCGGTGATTTTACCGCCGGCTTCGTAGGCGTAAACTGGGATAAAGCGATGCATTTCTCCATAGAGCTTGACATTATCCAAAATTTCGCGGCGGTAAGCTTTGAGGGTACATCCGTAGTCATGTAATTTAACACCAGTTGACTTGGAAATGAGTCCGTTGGCGATGTGGGACGGTAAATTGCGGGTGAGTTTGTTATCCTGACGGTCTTTGCGCCAGCCACTGACCACATCATAGCCTTCGTCAAGTTTAGCCAGCAAAATGGGAATATCCGCGGGATCGTTTTGAAGGTCTGCATCCATTAAGATGACGATATCTCCTTTGGAATAGTCGATACCCGCGCTGATGGCGGCTGTTTGGCCATGGTTGCGTCGGAACTCGACCACACGAACTTTATCGGGGTTTGCTGATTGCAAGCTTTTGAGAACTTCCAGGCTTTTGTCACGGCTGCCATCGTCCACAAAAGTGACGTTCCAGGGATATCCCAGGGGAAGCATAGCGGCTTCAATACGTTCATAAAGTTCGGGCAGGTTTTTTTCTTCATTATATACGGGCACGACGATTGATAAATTCATAATGTCTCCAAAATTTTTGCTGTTGCGCCTATTATACCTATCAAATGCAGGAATGGGACAATATTTCGGGTATAATTTTGCTAATGACTAACGAAGAAAAAGATAACATTCTCAACGGACGGGCAAACAGTGATGATCCCATCGACAACGCTTTGCGGCCGACGTCCCTGGAAGATTTAATTGGGCAGGATGTCGTTAAGGATAATCTGCGCATTCAGATTCAGGCTGCCAAACAACGCCAGGAAGCCTTAGACCATGTATTGTTTTACGGTCCGCCTGGGCTGGGTAAAACGACACTTTCACACATTCTGGCAGCTGAGATGGGCGTTAATATCAAAATCACGTCTGGACCTGCTATAGAACGCGCAGGCGATTTAGCTGCTATTTTGACTAATTTGCGCGCTAATGACATCTTATTTATTGACGAAGTGCATCGTTTGGGACGGCAAGTTGAAGAAATCTTATATCCGGCGATGGAAGACTACGCTTTGGATATTATCATCGGAAAAGGACCAGCAGCAAAATCTGTGCGATTAAAACTCCCCCGATTTACTGTTGTGGGGGCGACGACACGTTTAGCCTTATTAACCGCGCCGTTACGGGCTCGTTTTGGCGCATTGTATCGCCTGGATTATTACGATGTCAAAGCCCTGTGCGATATCATTCGACGGGGGGCAAGGCTTTTGCAAGTGCCTGCCGAAGAAAATGGCATTGTTGAAATCGCCAGACGGGCGCGCGGAACGCCACGCATTGCTTTGCGGATGTTAAGACGTGTTCGCGACTATGCTGAAGTGAAATCAGATGGACGCATTACCAGTGACGTGGCTGAGGCAGCACTCAACTTGCAGAATATTGATCGGATGGGTTTGGACGAAATGGACAGGCGCATTCTGTTGACCATCATCGACAAATACAATGGGGGGCCTGTTGGCTTAAATACAATTGCCGCATCGGTTAGCGAAGAAGCTGACACGATTATGGATGTCGTTGAACCCTATCTCTTGCAGCTGGGCTTTATTGACCGCACTTCGCAAGGGCGTGTTGCCACCCAACTGGCGTATGAACATCTGGGAAGACCCTACGTGACAAGCAGCAGTCAAATGGATTTGTTCAGCGAAGAATAAGCCTGCCAAATTAATTACGATGCTTAAAACCAACGATTTTGATTATTACCTGCCAGAAAATCAGATTGCGCAAACGCCTGTGGAACCGCGCGACCACTCCCGTTTGTTTGTTTATGAAAGAGCATCGGGAAAAATTGAACATAAGCATTTTTATGATATTGTTGACTATCTGCATACGGGGGATTTGTTAGTCGTCAACCAAACACGGGTCATTCCTGCGCGTTTATATGGCCAAAAACTGCCAGGCTTAGGACACATTGAAGTTTTGCTATTGCAAAAGCAAGGCGAACTTGAATGGTCGTGTTTAATCGGTGGCAGTGGCATGAAGATAGGCCGGCGATTGCGTATTGAAAACGGACCGGAAGCTGAAGTTATTGCCGTTTTGGAGGGCGCTAAACGGATTGTCCGCTTTGATGAAGCTATAGAACTTTTTTTTGATAAAGCTGGACATGTCCCGTTGCCGCCGTATATTCATGGTTATGAAGGCGATCCGGAGCGTTATCAAACCGTGTTTAATAAGACGCCAGGTTCTGCTGCTGCGCCTACGGCGGGTTTGCATTTTACGCCAGAGCTTATCCAACAGCTGAAAGATAAAGGCGTCAGTATGGCAACTGTTGATTTGCAAGTTGGCTTGGATACCTTTTTACCAGTTACTGAAGACAATCCGTATGAACATCATATTCACACCGAATGGTGTTCTGTGCCACAGGAAACTGTTGAAATGATTGCACAAACGAAAGCTAACGGTGGGCGTGTGATTGCGGTTGGTACCACCGCAGTTCGGACTTTGGAGACTCTGGCGCAAGTAAGTGAAAATGGCGCTTTAAGATCCTGGCAAGGGGATACATCACTTTTTATATTACCTGGATATCAATTCAAAGTTATAGATGGCATGATTACGAATTTTCATTTGCCGAAATCCACACTTTTAATGCTGGTAAGCGCGTTCGTTGGCCGAGAAACGATTTTAGCATTGTATAAAACAGCTATAGAGTTGAATTATCGTTTCTTTTCATTTGGCGATGCGATGCTTTTACTGTAAACAACAGGAATCTTAAGGTTAATCTAATAATTCTTGGCTACACTGATACTGATAAATAAAGGTACAGATAAAAGAAATAAAAGAGGAACAAAACTATGATGCGTTTTGATAAATTTTCAGAAAGAGCCCAGGATGCCGCTGCCCGCGCCGCGGAAATCATTACACGCTATGGGCACAATCAAGTCGATTCTGAGCATATTTTGCTGGCTCTCATTGAGCAACCCGATGGGATTGTTAGCCAAATCTTTGAGATGCTTAAGGTTGATACCATTGCTGTGGTTGACCGGCTTGATGAAATCTTGCGCACGACACCTAAGGCGAATATTTTTGGAGGGGCGAGTGGGCAAATTTTCCTGACACCACGTGTGAAAATGGTCGTAGACCTGGCAAAAACTGAAGCAACGCGATTAGGTGATGAATACATTTCAACCGAACACTTGCTTCTGGCTATACTTGCTGAGAGAAATACCCAACTGGCGCGGTTGTTGGAATCCCATAACATTACCCATCAAGCCGTGACGGATGCTATCCATGAACTGCGTGGTGGTAAAAAAGGGGCTCGGACTGGAAGCGGACAATATAAAACGCTTGAAAAATATTCGCGCGACCTTACCCAGGCAGCCAAAGATGGCAAGCTTGATCCGATTTATGGCCGTGATTCAGAAATATTGCGTTTGATAACCATCTTGAGCAGACGTACTAAAAACAATCCAGTACTTATCGGTGAAGCTGGTGTCGGAAAGACAGCGATTGCTGAAGGACTGGCCCAGAAAATCGCGAACGATGACGTACCTGAAATTCTGAGTGGCAAAAGGGTTGTTGCTTTGGACTTAGGCGCGATGGTTGCGGGTACCCGTTTTAGAGGTGAGTTTGAAGAACGCTTGAAGAACACGCTCGAAGAAGTGCAAAACTCCGATGGTGAGATTATTCTTTTCATTGATGAATTGCATACTGTGGTTGGGGCGGGGGCAGCACAAGGCGCGATGGACGCTTCGAATATGCTGAAACCTGCTTTGGCAAGAGGCGATTTGCAATGTGTTGGCGCGACGACATTGGATGAATATCGCAAGTATATTGAGAAAGATGCCGCGCTGGAACGCCGTTTCGCACCTATCTATGTAGAAGAACCCAGCATTGATGACACCGTCAATATGCTAAAAAGCCTACGTGACCGATATGAAGCCCATCATAATGTCACTCTTTCTGATGAAGCTTTGAATGCTGCTGCGAAATTAAGTTCGCGTTATATGACGGAACGGAAATTGCCTGATAAAGCGATTGACTTGATGGACGAAGCCGCAGCGAAATTGCGTGTGGCGCTATTTTCTTTGCCTGAAGAATTACGTGAAGAAAAGAAAGAAATTGACCGTTTGGCAGCTGAAGAAGAACAAGCTGGCTTGGAACGTGATTATGAACGCGCTGTAAAACTAAAAGCTGAACGCTTGCGACTTGAGGAAAGTTTTAATGAAAGTCGCGCGCATTGGGAAAGCGAGATGAAACTGGATGATGTCGTGGATGCGGAAGATATCGCAGATGTCATTCATCAATGGACAGGTATCCCTTTGACGCAACTCATGGAATCGGAATCTCAAAAGTTGCTTCAAATGGAAAGCCGCTTATCTGAAAAAATTATTGGACAGGAAGAAGCCATCGCAGCTATTTCTGATGCAATTCGACGCGCCCGCTCAGGTCTTAAGAATCCCGACCGACCGATTGGCTCGTTTATCTTTATCGGACCTTCTGGTGTGGGTAAGACGGAACTAGCAAAAGTATTAGCTGAATTCCTGTTTGATGATGAAGAAGCATTAGTGCGCATAGACATGAGCGAATATCGGGAGCAACACACAGTTTCGCGACTTTTTGGCGCGCCACCTGGATATGTTGGATTTGAAGAAGGTGGTCAGCTTACTGAAGCTGTCCGAAGACGACCATATCGGGTAGTCCTGTTTGATGAAATTGAAAAAGCCCACCCTGAAGTTTGGAACGCGCTATTGCAGATTCTGGACGATGGACGATTGACTGATGGACAGGGCAGAGTGGTTGACTTTAGAAATACGGTTTTAATCATGACCAGTAACCTTGGTACTGAATTTGTGCGCAAGGGCGGTACGCTTGGTTTCATCGATAAGAGTGGAGACGATGACGAAAAAGCTGCGCACGATAAGATCCAAAACGCGTTGAAAGAAGCCTTTAGACCCGAATTTCTCAACCGGATTGACGAAATTATTATCTTCTCGCCATTAAGCAAGGAAAACCTGCGCAGTATTGTTGGTTTGCAGGTGAAAGAACTTGGCGAGCGCATGGCTGAATTTGGCTTGACTTTAGAAATGGATGAAAGCGCGGTTAATTGGCTGGCTGATGAGAGTTTTGACGCTTCGTTTGGTGCCAGACCGATTGTGCGCGCTTTGCAAAAGTTTGTTGAAAGTCCCTTGGCCAGTAAATTGTTGGCTGGAGAGTTTAAAGAAGGCGATAAAGTCATTGCCCGACATAAAGAAGGTGATGATACATTGACCTTTAGTACGGCACCAAGCGATAAGGCTGAAGACAATTAACATAATACAGAACCAGAACAACACACGGGTAATGTTTATCGCCCGTGTGTTGATTATTAAAGAGAAGTATTTACTAGACCCTAAGTTTATGAAAAGAATGAAGAATCTGTTCAAAAACAAAGACTTTTTACTTATCCTGATTTATTTACTAAGCTTGCCGATTTTTGGACTGTTGAATCGTCCCATCGGCATTGTGCGGAATCTTTATTCGCCTGTTGATGATGTTATTCCGTATGTGCCACAATTTATCTTGATTTATCACAGTTGGTTTCCTTTTTTGATGGCGAATGCTTTTGCTTTATATAAAACGCAAAGAATTGAATATCGTAAATATATGATGCATTTGATAGTTGGTCAGTTTGCTGCTTATTTGACTTTTATCGTTTTTCAAACGGATGTTCCCCGGGCGATTCATTTAGGCGATTCTATCTTTGATAAACTGGTCGCATTAACCTATCATGTGGATAACCATTATGCCGGCTTTCCATCGGTGCATGCTTTAACAACGATGGTTTTGATTATGACGGTATTACGTTCAAAGTTTAAGCCAGGATATAAAGTTTTCTCAGTTTT
This sequence comes from Anaerolineaceae bacterium, assembly GCA_012839565.1. Lineage (GTDB taxonomy): Bacteria > Chloroflexota > Anaerolineae > Anaerolineales > Anaerolineaceae > Mesolinea. Next base: position 14,947 of record DUMZ01000007.1, on the reverse strand, counting down.
CTATTCAGTGATGATTCTTGCGTCTATTCTATTGGTGAAACAGCATGTGTTTTGGGATTTGCCCAGTGGCATTGTATATGGAGTGATTACGTTTCCACTGGCAATGGTTATTCTAAAACATGTTTTTCCAGAATATCTGACGTATGACAATGGACAAGTGCTAACAAAATACTAGAATTTGGCCTGTGCATGATGGTATAACTAAGCTGGAGATTAATTATGGAAAAGTATGAAATTATTACTCACCCAAATCCTTTTTTACGCAGGAAGGCGAAAAAGGTGAGTGTATTTGATAAGGATTTTCAAGACTTGATTGAAGATATGTTTATGATTATGCGCGAAGCACCTGGCGTGGGACTTGCCGCGCCACAAATAGGTGTGAGTCAGCGCGTTGTCGTGGTTGAATATGCGGATGCTGAAGTTGAAAACGCCAAGCCAAAGGCATATGTTTTGGTTAATCCAGAGATTGTTTACCATTCTGATGATACGACATCGGATTTGGAAGGATGTTTGAGTGTGCCTGGTTTTGTGGGCATGGTTGAACGCTGGAACGAAGTAACTGTAAAAGCGCAAAACCGTTTCGGAAAAAGCATAAAAATCAAGGCTGATGGCTGGCTGGCACGTATTTTTCAACATGAAATGGACCATTTGGATGGGGTTCTTTACATTGATAAAGCCACTGAAGTTTATGAACCATCAGATAAAGAAATAAATGATATAGAACCAGAACCAGAAAACTAATATGCATTTAAAACGCCTTTCCCTGACACATTTCCGTTCTTTTACCCGTCTGGACTTGGAATTTCCCAGGCGGGTCATCTTGTTTACTGGAAAAAACGCTCAGGGAAAGACGAGCATTTTGGAAGCTATCGCTTTTTTAGCAAACTTTTCATCTTTTCATGCCAGCCACGACCGACAATTGCTCAATTTTAATATGCCAGTTGAACCGATTATGGTAGGACGGATTATCGGAGAGTTTGAGAGACAGGAACAAAGCCATACGATTGAAGTGCGCCTTATCCAGGAATATACCGGACAAAGTCAGGCTAAATTTAGAAAGCAAGTCTTGTTTGATGGCGTGCAAAAGCGTATCAGTGAACTGTATGGAAAGTTTAATGTAGTCAACTTTCTGCCACAAATGTCGCGTATTATTGAAGGCTCGCCATCTGACCGAAGGGCGTATCTGGACGAAATCCTTACACAAGTTGAACCGGGCTATGCGCGTAATCTAATTCAGTATAACAAGGCATTAAGTCAGCGAAATGCACTGCTTAAAGCTCTATTTGAGAACAATGGCGACTTAGGGCAGTTGGAAGCCTGGGATGATATGCTTGCTGTGCATGGTGCTGTCATTATGCAGGCGCGTATCCGTTGCCTGGATGAGTTGGAACGACATGGTCTGGGAATTCATCATCGGCTGACGAGAGAAGCCGAAGTCTTGCGCTTTCAATATCAGCCCAGTTATGACCCTTTGGCTAGCGATTCAAATCAGCTTTTCTTACCTGTGCAAGCGGCGAAAAGTTTTAGTGGTGTAAGCCAACAAGAACTTGAATCGGGTTTGAAGGGTGCCTTTGTGAAAAACCGACGTCAGGATCTGGCACGTGGTGTTACAACGATAGGGCCACATCGCGATGAATTTCGGTTTTTAAGTAACGGGATTGATTTGGGATATTATGGTTCACGGGGTCAGACAAGAAGCGCATTGCTTTCCCTTAAATTTGCTGAAGTTGCCTGGATGAAAAGTCGTATTGGGGATACGCCCGTTTTGCTTCTGGATGAGATTATGGCTGAGCTTGACACAGAACGGCGTAATGATCTATTAAACCTGATTGAGGATGTGGAACAGGCGATGCTAACTACAACTGATAAAAGTATGTTCTCGCCTGAATTTGTCGCAGCCTGTGATACATGGGACGTTCATGAAGGCATAGTAAAAAAGGACGCATAAGATTTTCAAGCGTCCTTTTTCCCAGATTTATTTCTTCCTATTGTAATTGAAAATCATCAATTGGCTGGATTGTCTTACTGCCATCATCAAAGCATATCAGTGTGCTGATGAAGTCCTGTTCGGTAAACGTTTTGTTCTTGACTTCAAATAGCCATCCATTAAGCGTTGGGCGATTGATGTTGATCATCAGATTATTGGGATTTTCAAATGTCGCGCCAAGGGCTAATCCGTGATTGCAACTAAGATTAATTTGCTTGGTTTCTCCAGGTTTGATTTTGTCTGTTCGTGTGAAAACAGTCCGGTTTTGGTACGTACTTTGACTGAGACTGATATTTTGTAAGCTAAATTCAATCTCTTGATTAGTCGGGTTATGTACAGTCATTTTTGCTTTATAGGTTTCGCTGTCAAGCGTGAGAAGTGTAAGACGATTGTTGGGGTCTAAAGCGTAACCGACGCCTGCTACCATGCCAGTGCTGTCAATTTCAAGTTCCGTGGTTTCATTAGGTGTCGCAGTCGCGCTCAGGCTTTGTAGTTGACGTTTAAGATTTTGGTCAATCAGACAGGTAACGTGAACGCTGATTCGCTGTTTTTGATTGCTGTTGTTTTTAGCAATGATTGACCATCCATTTTCAACAAGCTGACTGGCTTGCACGGTAATCCCATCCGTAACAGTGTAACCGCCGCTAATGGCTTGCCCGCCAACGTCATTACAAGATACCGAAAGTTCAACTGCTGCTCCCCTGGCGATATCCTGGGGGTTCATGGCAATTAGTGTGTATGGACCGGTTGGAGTGGGTTCTAGTGTCGGTTGTGGTGTCGCTGTGTGAGTTGCAGTTGGCACAAGCGTAGCGGTTGCTGTTGGTGTAAAGGTAGGTGTTGGGGTTGGTGTCTGGGTCGCGGTCGGGCTGGGTGTAGCGGTTGGCGCAGGAATGATGATGCGATACATCAGTTCGGTGTTAAGAAGTGTGCCTTTGTCGGTTTGAATTTTCCAAACGCCAGTATATTCACCGGGGAAACTTGGCGCCACGAGTTCAAGGGCGATATCAATCACTTCATCAGCTTTAACAGTCCGCAACAGACTGGGAGAATTGCCACCCATAAGGCTGCCACTGATGTAAACCAGTTTATAGTCAACCCAGTCGCAGGTACCATTATTGTGAATACGCCAGCTTTTGGTAAATCTTTCGCCAGGCTTTAGTTCAGTTCCACTTGGAATACTTAAATCCGCCAGTAAGGTTGCCGCGGTAGTGCAGTTTTCCTGGGTCGGGACATTGCTCGGTGTGGGTTCGCCAGGCATAGGCGTCGGCTCAGGCGTAAGGGTGTTAGGTTTATCGATGATGGATATTGCGATGTCATCGCTGACGTATTTTGTTCCAGCCCGATTGTAAACCCGGACTTCAAGCAGGGTAGGCAAAGCTTGCAATGGCAACCAGGATTGCGTAACGTGGTTGCTTTGAATACGGGCTGCTGTATCGCTGCGGATAAGTTGATTGTTGACCCATAGTTCAACGCGCGACCAGCTTTCATTGCCTGAAATGACCGATTTGATGAAAACTTCCTGAAATGTATAAAACTGTTCGCCGGTTTTAGGTTCTGAAATTTCTATCGATAAATCTGGTTCCTGCTTGCCGGCACAGGATGCAATTAAAAGAAAGGCGAACAGTGTTGTAAGCACTAATGCGACTGTTGCGATTGGAAGGGCTTTTTTACTCATAATGGTTTTCTCCATAGCATCATCAAAAATGCAACTATAAAACGTTTTTGGTATGCTAAAAGTTCCCTGTTCAGGTTGGTCTGTAAGCCGTATTCTGTCGAGAATGCGCATCTATCTGGGCAGGACGTCACCGAACTGCTCTTGCGGTCTACCCGGAAATCTGATGAGCCGAGCCAACTCTCTTTCCTGTTTGACCTTGCACCGGATGGGGGTTACCTAGCCGGGCTTGTTACCAAACCCGCCGGTGGTCTCTTACACCACCTTTTCAACCTTACGTATTGCAACGCGGTATGTTTCTGTGGCCCTAATCCAAAAGCTTACGCCTCTCCAGGTGTTACCTGGCATCCTGCTCTGTGGTGTACGGACTTTCCTCACTCTGCGAAGAGCGCGCACATTCAACCAACCTGAACGGCTTAATGATAGCAGAATTGAGCGGCTATGTCTAAAGTTTCAAGGTAATTCGAGCTAAGAAGCAGGGATAATATTCAAAAAAAGTTGACGATTTCTAATCCTTGAGTATAATTCAATGATGCATATTGTAGGAGGCAGAATTGAACCCTTTAATTAATATTTCGATGATTATCGTTTCTATTTTCCTTATCATCAGCATTTTGCTGCAAAGTAAGGGAATTGGACTCGGTGGTCTGGCAGGTGGCGATTCCGGTGGTGTTTACACTCAGCGACGCGGTATTGAGAAAGTGATGTTTTATATCACACTCGCTTTAAGTGTTGTTTTCATCATTCTGGCATTGCTAAGTGTCATTTTGACTAAGTAAGTCGCGTATGCTTTAATGGCGTAGCGACAATTCTATTATATGGAGGAATAAGACGACTCGCCAGGTGCGAAGGTCGTCTTTTTTCTAATATGAAACAATTTCGCTGGCAATTACTTATCGTTCTGCTAACGGCGTTAGTCGTTGGCGTCATTTTGATTCTCTATCAAAACAAACCGGAAAGTCCTGTAATCGAAACGCCCAGCCCCATTAGTGGTGGAAGCTATACAGAAGCATTAGTGGGGCAGTTTTCCCGTTTAAATCCACTATTGGACCATTACAACCAAGTGGACAGAGATGTGGACAGACTGTTGTTTAGCCGATTAATTCGGCATAACAGTGTTGGTCTGCCTGTTCCGGAACTGGCTCAAAACTGGACGGTTTCGGACGATGCCACGCATTACACCTTTTTTATAAACGAAAAGGCGGTTTGGCATGATGGTGTGCCCGTGACCAGTCATGATGTCGCTTTTACGGTTAGCTTGATTCAAAGCGGAAGTCCATATATCGCACAAAACCTAAGGGAATTTTGGCCTAATGTGGAAGTTATTGTGCATGGTGATGACGCGATTGAATTTGTCTTACAGGACAGTTTCGCAGCTTTTTTTGACTATCTCAACTTTCAAATACTGCCATCGCATCTATTAACTGTACAGACCGTTGAAGAATTGATAGACCATCCATTTACACTATCGCCTGTTGGTTCAGGACCTTTTCGTTTTTCAGAATTAATCATCAAGGAATCTCAGATTATTGGTGTTGAATTAGTGGCGAATGATTTTTACTTTGAGGGCCGGCCTTTTCTTGATAAAGTTACTTTCCGGTATTACTTTGACCGCGAATCTGCTTTGCAAGCCTATTTGGGTGGCGAAGTCGATGGCTTGTCGAGTATATCTACCAACGAGATGAATCGTGTGTTGGCACAGCCCGGTTTGAACTTATATTCTAGCCGGGAAGCTCAATTGAGTACAATATTCCTCAACAATAACAGTACTGAAGCGCCATACCTTTCAGATGCGGATTTTAGAAAAGCACTTATGGCTGCTATTAATCGCCAGGGCATGATTGATGAGGTCTTATACGGACAGGGTATTTTGGCTGTTGGACCTTTTATTCCCGATAGCTGGGCGTTTTTTGACGGCCAACCGCAATTTAGATATGATCCGGACCTGGCAAGACAACTTATTGCAGGGTTGGGGATGAAGATTGATGGCGCAATGAAATTAAGAGATGCTGAAGGACAAGCAGTGAAGTTGCAACTGTTGGTTCCAAATGATCTTCGCTACGAAGCACTCGCCAGTATTGTTGAACGAAATTGGAAAACAATTGGTATTGAAGTCGTTCTGGATATTAGACCTTATGAAGAAGTTTTGTCGCTATTGGAAGCGCGGAATTACCAGTCCGCGTTGATTGATGTTGATTTTTCTGCCACGCCTGACCCTGATCCCTATCCATTTTGGAGTGAGGCCACAGCTTCTGAAGGGCAAAATTATTCTGGTTGGGTCAATGCGACTGCCAGTGAATATATAGAACAAGCGCGTGTTATCAGTGACTATGATCTTCGAACCAGGCTTTACCGTAATTTCCAGGTGCTTTTCGCGGAAGATTTACCATCCTTGCCCTTGTTTTACACCGTTTACAATTATGCTGTAAAGGATACGATTCAAAATGTATCTATGGGGCCGATTTATGACCACAGTGACCGTTTCAATACCATATGTGAGTGGTATATAAAAACAGGAATTCCTGGAACAGAACAATAGAAAGACAAAAGAGGTGCGCCATGTCAAGACATTCGAAACGAAATCCTATTGGTTATACTGATTTAATTGGCGCATCAGGAATTAGCAAGGCTGATCCACGCATTCAAGCTAATGGCGCAGTAGATGAGGCCAGCGCATCACTGGGAATGGCGCGTGCGTTTATGACTCAAAAGTCCCATGCGGACTTTCTAAAACAGTGTCAAGCAGATCTTTCCAAACTGATGGGATTTATTGCAAGTGTTAATACCAAACAAACTTTTTTTGTCATAACTGACGATTTTTTTGAGACTGAATTGCAGAATCTTGAAAATTATTTGTTCAAATTGGAAGATGAAACAGAATTTCCAAGGGCGTTCGTTTTTCCTGGCGATAACCAAGCAGAAGGTGCTTTAAATTTGGCAAGGACAATTGTGAGACGTGCCGAACGGGAACTGGTTATATTTTTCCAGAATGAAAATTTAAAACAAAAGGCGGTTTTGCAATATCTCAACCGCCTTTCGAGTTTGTGTTATGTACTAAGCCTGATTGAAGCTTAGACTTATCGTTGGATGGATATTAATTGCCACTCGCTTCTAAAGCAGCTTCAACACCATCGATGAGATTGTTTGCGTAGAACAAACTGCCATTTACGATAAAACTTGGTGTACCGGATACATTAAAGGTGCTAGCAAGCGCTTTGGTTTCTGCAACCTTTGATGCCAGGTTTGGATCTTGCATACAAGAATCGAACTTTGCTAAATCCATACCGACAGATTCAGCGTATCCTCTCACAGCTTCTTCACTCAAATCCTGCGGGCTGGCTACACGGTTAAAAACAAGCTCCTTATAGGCATAAAAAGTATCCTGTTCAGCCGCGCAATACGCACCAAGAGACGCGGTGTATGTCAGGTCGTCTTCGCTCCACGGATATGGATAGGCTGTGTAGTAAACTTTGCCGGTTTCGACGTATTGTTTGATGAAGCCGGCAGAAGTGTTGAGTGTAAAGTTTTTACAGTGGCTGCATGAAAAATTGGTAAATTCAAGCACTTTTACAGGTGCGTTCGGATCACCGATACTCAAGCCATCTTCAGTTGTAAAACTTGAACCTTTCTTGGGAAGACGGGTGATGATAATAACCGCTGCAACTACTACAATAACTGCCAGGATTATGAGAATAATGGTTCGGTTCTTTTTCTTTTTTTGCTGAATTTGAGAACGTACCAGTTCGCGTTCACTAATTGTCATGGTTAACCTCTTTGTGTTTTGATTTCAACCGTACAATAACGGTAGGATTATTGTAATACAGATAAGGCATAAACGGGAATACGTTCATCAGATTTCACAAAACCCAGGCTTTGGTATAAAGCCAAACCTGGTGTATTGTCATCATTTGTGTTGACACTGATTTGGCTAACACCATTGTTTAGTGTCTCATTGATAAATGTATTAAGTAAGCAGTTGGCGATACCTTTTCCGTGGAATGCTGGGTCAACAGCCAGACGGGAAATATGCTGAATGTCGAAATATTGCTCACTCATCAAATAGGCAAGGACTTCATTTTGCCATGTTAAAACCAGACTGATTTTGCTCGCTCTAAAACAAGCCTTTAAGTTTATTAATCCTAATTGCCACTGGGTTTCAAAAGCGCGTTGGTCAATTTGGAAAACTGATATTAAATCATCATGGGTCATAGTGCGGATATTGAAAGTTGTATCATCGATAATATTAGTTTTAAGGTTTTTAATTTGGTTTGATGGGTCAAGATGAAGCGAGATAATTTGATGTTTGATTGTAAATTGCTGATTGATGAGAAGACGGCTAAACCATTCAGGCAAACCTAAGGCGTAAAGATGCGGGATTCTTGCATTAATAAGGGATGTCACCGCAGTTTTTATCAGTGTGTTAAATACTTCCGCATAGTCAATATTTCGCCTGCATATAAAATAACGCAACCAGGCTGCTTGATCGCTCTCAGCAGCACAAGACAGCATACCTGTTATTTCGTTGTTTTTAAGCAAGGTAAAAGCGAAGGGTTCAATCAGACGTTGTTTCTCGGGCACCCAGTCCAAGTGCTTATAGCGCAGATGATTGCTGTTTAAAAATTCATACTGAGACAAAAGGTCAAATTCGCTGGAAGGATAAATGGAAAATGACATCAGCTTAGCTGGTGTAGACACATTTACCGGCGACCCAGGTCATCACCGGTTTGATCTTAGCCATTTCTATGGGTGATAATATGAACGGGTCTTTTTCAAGAACGATAAAATCCGCATTTGAACCGGGTTTGAGCGTACCGGTTTGTGCCGGTGTGCCAAAATAACGGGCAGGATTGACTGTCATGCCGTCTAAGGCTTGATGCATATTCAATCGCTGGGCAGGGTACCAGCCATCTGGATTGGGTTCGCCTGCGAGTGTTTGACGCGTTATGGCAGCGTATAAGGTGTGGAAGGGGTTGGCAATTTCAACGGGGGCATCAGTGCCGAGAAACAACTCCGCGCCACTGTCTTGGAGTGATTTATAGGCATAGGCATGCTGGCAACGCTCGCCCCAAAGACGCTCCGCGACAAGGTGATCAGATGTCGCGTGCACCGGTTGAATAGATGCAACAACGCCCAAGGCATTAAAGCGCGATAAATCTGCCGGGTCCAGAGCCTGGATGTGTTCAATGCGATGCGGTAATAGCGACGTGTTATTATGGCTTGTTTTCGCGCGATTGATGCGTTCTATAGCGTTTAGACTGGTTTGGGTGGCAAGGTCGCCAATAGCGTGAATAGATAGGCTCCAACCATGTTCCAGTGCATTTAGTCCGACCGATTCAATTTCTTTTTCAGACATCAATAAGATGCCTTTATTTTGGGTGTTTTCGTAGGGCGCCAGCATGGCAGCGCTTTGCGGACCGAGGGCACCATCAGCGAAAAGTTTCAGCCAGCCGGCACGCAGGTAATTACCAGCGTTTAGAGTTTGGCGATAATCTCCCTGGGTTATTAAATCCCAACTGTTAAGACGCATGTTTTTCATCACTCGCAGGCGTAGTTTGTCTTGGGCATTTAGTGTTAAGAGCGCGTTCGCCAGCGCGATGTCGTCAAATTCATGCACAGAAGTAATGCCCAGGCTATGAAGATAAGCTTGGGTTTCCAAAAGGTCGTTTGCGAGTTGTCGGGGGCTTTTTTGTGGAATACATTTCGCAATTTGCTCTATGGCATGCTCAAGTAAAATCCCTTTGGCGGAACCATCTTTTTCTTTTAGAAAAGTGTCAGCAGGAAGATTAGGACTTTTAGGGTCAATACCAGCAATCCGCATTGCCTGGGTGTTCACCCAGGCCGCGTGTAAGGATTTGGCGTGTAAAAGGACTGGATTGTGTGCTGAAACTGCATCTAATTCCTGGGCAGTGCCATATTCTGGGGGTGTCCAGTCATTTTGATTGAAACCAAAACCGATAATCCACGCGCCGTTTGGCAGGCTTTGCGCTTTTAGACGCACTAATTCGAGAATTTCAGCTTTTGATAAGCCTTCGCAGTTGATACTTGCCAGTTGATTTGAAAGATGCTCTAAATGCAAGTGCGCGTCACACAAGCCAGGCCAAATGGTCATGCCTTGCATATCAAATTTCTTCGTGGAATCAGGTGAAACGGAAAGGATTTGCCGATTTGTTCCAGCAAGACGAACCAAACCACGCTCCAAATGTAGCGCTTCGACTGGCGGGTTATGCCAATCCACATAGATACGTGCGTTGATTAAAGCTGTAGCTTTAGTCATACAAACCAAAGCGGTCGGTGATGGCGTTTAGTTCTTCATCAGAATAGAAGAATATTGTAATGGAACCGCCATTCTTGTTTTTCACAAGGGTGACCTTGGTATGGAAGTGCTGACGAAGTTCGTTTTCGAGCGAATCAAGCTCTGGGCTACGCTCAGCGGTCTTGGTTTTTGACGAGACACGGCCAAGCGTTTTGTTGACCAATAATTCCGTTTGGCGCACATTGAGACCCAGCGAAATGACCGTTTCCATCACATTTTCAATAGCGCGCGGACTGTTTAGGGCCAGCAGGGCACGGGCATGGCCTTCGCTGATGCTTCCGCTCAAAACGGCTTGTTGAACACCCACTGGCAGGTTTAGCAAACGCAAGGCGTTGGTTACGGTTACGCGGCTTTTTCCAACGCGTTGGGCAACTTCTTCGTGAGTAAGCGAAAAATCGTCTATCAAGCGCTGGAATGCGCGAGCGCGCTCAATCGGATTGAGGTCTTCGCGTTGTACGTTTTCAATAATGGCAAATTCAAGTTGTTCCTGTTCAGTGGCAGTACGTACAATGGCGGGAACTTCTTTTAAACCAGCAATTTTTGAAGCACGCAAACGTCTTTCACCAGCGATAAGCGTATATTGGTTTGGGCCATCACTAATAACGATGAGTGGCTGGATAATGCCATGCTCGCGAATGGAGGCAGCCAGGTCTTCAAGACTTTCCTGGTTAAAGGTTTTGCGGGGCTGGTGCGGATTTGGGCGGATTTGATTAATGGGAATCAGGGGCACCTGGTCCGCAGTCAGCGTGTCGCTTGATTTTGCTTCGTCTTGCCATCCTGGGATGAGCGCGCCTAAACCTTTGCCTAGTCCAGTTGTTTTAGCCATGTTTTTTCTCCGTTTTAAGATCATAACCGTCTGATAATAATATTTCACGTGCCAGTGCGTCATATGCTTTTGCGCCGCTCGAATCTGGCGCGTAGACCGATATGGGCATGCCAAAAGATGGGGCTTCAGCAAGGCGGACGCTGCGCGGAATATAACTTTCAAATACCTGCTCAGGGAAGAATTTTTGCACTTCCGCACGCACATCAGCGCTTAGATTGGTGCGACCGTCAAACATGGTGAGCAAAACGCCACGAATAGTTAGTTCAGGAAAGAGATTTTGACGGATGCGATGCAGAGTTTGGGTAAGCTGCCCCAAGCCTTCAAGCGCCAAATATTCGCATTGAACGGGTATCAGCACGCCATCACGGGCGGCAATCAAACCGTTTAGGGTTAGCAAACCAAGGGATGGCGGACAATCGATAATGATGTAATCATAGCGGTCAGATATCGGTGTGAGCACGTTATATAAGCGTTTATCGCGGTCGGGCAGGTCGATGAGTTCAATTTCAGCGCCAGAAAGGTTTACTGTAGAAGGAATAAGCGAGATATTATAGCGGGGATGGTGGAGAATCGTTTCGTTGACATTCCCGGTGCCGATGAGCAGTTCATATATACCGGTATTGAGTTTGTGACGTTCCACACCCAAACTTGCGGTGGCGTTGGCCTGGGGATCCAGGTCAACAATGAGCACGCGCAAGCCATATTCGCCAAGTTTGGCACTAAGATTGATACTGGTGGTGGTTTTGCCCACGCCACCTTTTTGGTTGACGACAGTATAAGTTCTAGCCATAAACAGCCTGTTCTAAAGCGAGATATGTCGCTTTTTGGATTTCTTCCTGAGTAGGTATGCTTTTAAAATGTTCACGGGTAACGGATTGGCTGGCAAGCTCAACCGCAAAACGCGCGGCTTGCCAGGGGTTTTGGTAACGGTGCAGCCAGTGGAAAAAACAAGCGGCAAAGATATCTCCAGATCCTGTATCATCAAGCAGTTTGACTTTTGGGGCTGGGAAATGCGTTTGTTTGCCATTGTGGTAAACAAGAGCGCCATTTTCGCGCTGGGTAACGACCAGCGTTTGGGTGTAGCTGGCAAGTCGATCAGCTTCTTTTAAATCCCCCTGAATATCCTCCATACTAAGCACAATTGCCTGCGCGTAGCCTAACCACTTTTCAAAACCCTGCAGAGTTTGGGGGTGGATTTGCTTATTCTCGTCTGTCTTACGCATCCAGCCTTGTGGGGTGAGACAAACCAGACTGAGGGGAAACTGGGCAAGAATAGCGGGGTCCAGGTCATGATAAACAGGCGCGATGTGCACAATGCCGGGGTTTGACCATTCAAGAGGGATATGTTGAATTTGAATTTGAGTAGACTGGTTGAAAAGATATTGCTTGCGACCCTTATCGGTGGGGATATTACGGAATTGCGTTGTGTTAGCGGATGAGATTAGGGTAAGCTCTATGTTTTCCAGGTCATGAAGTGGCGTGGCAGGGTTGCCGGCACTTAGAATAAAGGGGGTGCGCCCGAGAGCGTGGGCTGTTAAGCCGGCATAGCTAACGGTACCGCCAAGCCTGAAGCTGCCATCATCTTGAAGGTCTTGAGTTAGATGTCCTATTAATAAATAATCAATCGAATAATGTTTTATCGCGCGCATAAATAAGAAGCTGGTTGGGCTCCTCCTTAGATTTGAAATTATAGCACGGATAAGAAGTAAAAACTTAAATTAGCTACGAGATGGGTGCGTCGGCGTGCCGTCTCCGCGAACGGTGGTGGGTAATCAGGGGAAAAATATATAGATATGAGCCAGGTCAAATGTATGTGCGTAAATGGGAATACATCTGCAAACGAAAATTTATTTTAAGTCTTTAGATGTAACATTCGTAATGGTCTTATTTAGTGTATGGCGGGAAACAGACAGATGGGATAAAGAAAGTCCCCATTGCTGGGGACTTTCGGGTTTCTAATTTGCTTCAAAACTTACAGAAGCTTCCTTTGTAACTACAATCTTAGTTGTAGTTGCGCAGGATAAGGGGCAGGTACATCAAGTTGAAGGGCAGGACACGTAACTGCACGGGGATGGTGAACTTGGGATCGGGTGCATTGTCGACGCGGAGAGCGCCAAAGTAGTCGCCCCAAACCAGACCAGTGGAGTCGAATGTGAGGGTCACATCAACTGTACCGCCGTCAGCAAAGACGACGCCTGCGGTGGGATCTAAAGTTAACCAGGGGATGTCACCAGCCGCGCCACCACCAGCAAAAGCGTGGATTGAGTAGGAGTCAATTTCAGTACCATTGGGGAATGTACCAATAGACACTGAGGCACCGGTTTCCAAGTCGATAATACGTAGATCAGGACCGGTGTGGTATGAAGCCCAGTAAAGGACGCCGTTTTCTTCATCGTAGTCCATACCTTGAGCATAGTTGGGATCAACACCGGTTGCTCCAACCAATTCGGCGGAGGCATCAGAGGGGTCAATTCTCCAAACATTGTTGTCAACAAGGTCTACGGAGTAGAGCATGTCTTCGCTGGGAACATAAGCGATGTCAATCAAACAAGAAGTACCAGGAATGACACCGATTGTTTCCATTGTGGCATCTGGGTAAACCTTTGTCAGGATTGATTGAGAACCGCAGGCTGTAGCAACACCATAGAAGAAGCCATCGGCACCGGCTAAACCACCGTAAGTGGTACCGGAAGCAGGTGAAGGTACGAAGCCGATAACCGTGGGTTGAGCAGTAGTGGTATCAATAGCATACAAGTTGTTATTGTCGTAACTAATGGCATACAGGGTGCTGTAATCATCACCAAGGAAGTCACCTGCGAATAATGATAAGGCAGGTGCTGTGCTACCAATGCTTTCATAGGCGCTTGGAACAGTTAAATCTTCCCAGTACCAGAGTTGGTCGCTAAGAAGGTCCATGGCGTGGGCAGCTGGAGCCTCGGTGATGCCATATTGGGCAGCGTTAGCGTTAAGTTCGACGGTGAGCGGTCCTTCGTAAGCTGTGCTTAACTTGGGATCGCGGAACATTGAAGTAGGTTCACCACTGAGTTCAACTTCGCCTGTAAAGGCGGGGATATTCAGCTGTTTCGGTGCACCGGCTTTGTCTATTGCGAAACCAAAGGGCACGGGACCTTCGCCTTCAAGTTCAGTGATCTCGAAGATGGCATCCTGGGCACCAGTGTTGGTGAAGGTCAGGGTTTGTTCAGAAACCTGATCTGGGTAGTGGAGCGCGAAGAAGGCTTCGGGTGTGTAGGTCAAGCAGGCGCTGTCGTGGCGGAGAGCCAGGTCAACAACGACTTCTTCACTGTTACCAAGGACGATGCCGTCAACACGGGCGGTTACATAACCATCCACAACGACTTCCACGTCGTAGGTACCGCGTTCGAGAGCGTAGCTGTAGTAGCCGTTTTCGTCGGTTACAGTGCTCTTAACGATAGCACCATCGCGGTAGAAGTTGATTGTAGCTTCAGGCATGGGGGCAGGGTTGATGTCGCACTTTTCAGTAGCGATCACAGTACCCTTGATGTTACCCCAGGTGTAGGGGCGCAAGACATGCAAAGTAACGTCAACAGGTTGAACCTCATGGGGGGTATCAGTTCTGAAGCGTAACTGGGCAAAGTAGTCACCAGGTTGGTCAATAACACCACGCACCTGGAAGATCAGTTCGACGGGCAATGTGGCACCAGCAGCAACGTAGCCCTCAATGGGGTTTTCGTCGAGCCATGGCACAGCACCACCGCCACCGGTATTGGCTTCAATTGAGAAGCTGTCAATTTCAGTACCGCCGGGGAACGCGCCAACGAGAGCGGATGCACCGGTGGTAATATCGATGACACGGAGTTCGGCAGCACCAGTGTAGGCAGCCCAGTAGAGAACGCCATTGGTTTCGTCGTAGTCCATACCCTGAGCGTAGTTGGGGGAAGCGCCAAGCGCACCAACGATGGTGTCAGTCTTGGTGCCAAGGTCAAAGCGATGCAGGCTATCGGACAACAAGTCAACGGTGTAAATGGCATTTTCGCTTGGGATATAAGCGAGATCAATGGCACAGCCGGAAGTGTTCATCGTACCAACTTCAGTTAAGGTACCATCGAGATCCAGTGTGTAGATCCTGAAGGCTTCTTGTATGTTGCCGGTACCGACTGTGGCAGCTTT
>DUMZ01000006.1 GCA_012839565.1 Anaerolineaceae bacterium | reverse complement strand
TGCCTTTTCAATCATTTTGACCCCAATATATAGGGGGTCATAAGCCAGGTTTTGCGAGCATCTCAAAAACGTGATTTTACCCCCGAGATGCTCGCAAATGCGATAAATCGAGGTGAGTTTGAGTTTGGTTTTGCTTTTTATGCGCATCGCGCCAAGGGCTTAATGTGATGCCCGTGGTCAGGAGACCACGAGCGAACCGGACTCGGGAGTTGGTTTCTTTAACCCGCTCCTGCCGGCGTCTCGCCGAGCAGATTCAGCGCCATTACCCCTAAGAGTAGAGTGATTATGCCTGTACCTGTTCGGTCATGACCTCCTGTCCATGACCTGCGAAGCGGGTTTCATTGCCCGCGGCGAGACGCCGGGGCGAGCGGGGCTCAATAAGGTAGCGAACTCGTTTCTACCCACCCCCTTGCATCCCCCTCCGAGGAGGGGGGGAATTTTACCAATACTCCGAAAGATCGAGTGCTCGTTTTTACTAACCCAGTATTCTTATACGGACAGCCAACAAAGGAAAAGTATCAATACCCCGAAGGGTCGGGGGCGTGCTTTCACTGCCACACATTTCTTATTCTACCCCATATTCTTTTATTACTGCCAAATATCGTTTTTTTGTAGATTCGTTGCCCGCGGCGGGACGCCGGGGCGAGCGGGGGTGGTGAAGGGTCGAGCGCTCGTTTCTACTAACCGGAAGAAACAGCATACTCGATAAGGACGGCAATGTGTATCAATACCCCGAAGGGTCGGGGGCGTGTTTCCACCTGGAAAATTGTGTTTTGGGTGATGGTACCCTTGTTTGTGTATCAATACCCCGAAGGGTCGAGCGCTCGTTTCTACTAATACATCCACCTTCTTCAAACCAACCTGCACGATTTATGTATCAATACCCCGAAGGGTCGGGGGCGTGTTTCCACTGTATGCACAGGATCACGGGCAGAACAAAGCTCCGAAGAGAATTGTATCAATACCCCGAAGGGTCGGGGGCGTGTTTCCACCGGCCAACGGTTGTTCCGGCTGGACCGTGAACGATTTGTATCAATACCCCGAAGGGTCGGGGGCGTGTTTCCACATGTCTCCCGAAAGTCTTATCCTGACCGGAGAAACGGTCAAGTATCAATACCCCGAAGGGTCGGGGGAGTGTTTCCACAATCACAGCCCTGCGAGGATTGTCCAGAGTGCCCGGATTGTCGTATCAATACCCCGAAGGGTCGGGGGCGTGTTTCCACCTGGGACATATATCCTTATGGTTTACCAATATGGCTGTATCAATACCCCGAAGGGTCGGGGGCGTGTTTCCACTCGAAAAAACCCGTGGTTTATCTCGGATACCTTGTCTTGGTGTCAATACCCCGAAGGGTCGGGGGCGTGTTTCCACTACTACCGCAGAGATTGTTGAACCGACCGCAGAGATTGTATCAATACCCCGAAGGGTCGAGCGCTCGTTTCTACTGGGGAAATTCCCGTAACCCTAAAATCAAGGGGAATATTGTATCAATACCCCGAAGGGTCGAGCGCTCGTTTCTACTGCAAGATATTGCCCATTTTACCACACTTTTTCATTTTTACCCCCATATATTGCCGTTTTTCCGTTTGCGAGCATCTCAAAAAAATAAATTTCGCCGTAGATACTCGCATTTTTCATTTTCTCAACCGCCATATCTTGCCTTTTCAAACGCTCCTACCCCAATATACAGGGGGTCTAAAGCCGAAATTTGCGAGCATCTCAAAAACATGATTTTACCCCCGAGATGCTCGCAAAATATCAGTTTATAAGCCATCTTGCATCTTTTTAGACAAGAAAGTCCTTAATAATCAGACAATAAACGCGCCTGCCCAAAACCAATTGAAGTGTCCTTTCCCACACCAGCAAAACTTGCAAATCTGGCTAAACTTAACAAAAAAGACCAGGATGGATTATTTGATTCTTCGGTGTGAATCGTTAATTTGCCCTTTGAACCTGTTCGTGTGAACGATCCCCGTTCAACTTTTTCTTTCTCTAATCTTGATATGTCAAGGCTTATTGAATTCGATAGGAATTCGATAAATCCAGGGGGTTCAGGAATTGAAGAATAAGATTTCCATTTTTCCAACAAAGACCTAAAGAGTGTGAGCTTGTTAGGCTCAGACATGTATTTTTTGGTTTTGGTTTCCTTATAAAAGAAAGGTGATTCAAGTTCGAGTTCGAAGCAGGCATTGATATTTTCTGGCTTAGCTGATGTTTTATAAAGCAAATCTTTATAATTATATCCCGCATTGATGGACCATTCAGAAATATGGCATAGATTACCTGACATATCGATGTTGGAGCCTTTTGACAGCATTGCTCCTGGATTAGTACAGGTTAAAAGCGCGGCGGATGTCGCCTGATTGAGACTGCAAATTTTAAATGCGTATTTATTCTCTTCAGGTAGCACTGAGTTAACCTTGGTTAAACTTGATACTGAATAAGGCCTGAGATGATTCGGTTTATGCAATAAAGCAGCGTATGAATGGGAGTAAGATTGCTCAACTGCTCGTAAAAAGATTGCTTGTATAGCACGTCCATACCAACCATTATCAAGAGCCGCTTTGGATTCTCGAGATGAAGAAATGATGAATGTAAGGCATAATAATTCTGGTATGTTTTTTTTCCACATATTTTTAAACTAACGCTAATCTTTACGAAAAAGACGGGCTTTTTCGCGGACGTTTTGTAAGTTTATAATTTCTGCAAGCTTAAAAAGTTGCACCCGCAACTTTTTCTTTAGCCTTAATAAGAATGTTTCTATTTCCACTGGTTTTCAAAAATTCTGTGGAATACTGGTGGAATATCTTTGTAGCTATCCGGAATCTCACCTAATTTCCAACCTTTGGATGTAGCTTCTCCATAGTAATAGGAGATGTTGTATTTATCATCTTTTATGAGCGTAAAGTTTTTGTCTGTTGGGCTTGCTTCTACACCAAAAGCGATGTGGCCGGGATAATCAAGTAAGGTTACTTTATGCCCAAGACGCGCTAAAATTGAGCCAGCAAGAATGGCGACATCTTCGCAGTCACCTACGCGATCCCACAATGTTTCTAAGGGAAATCTGGGATATTCTCTAAAACCGGTTGTATCGAGGTCTGAGCGATAGGCAATGAAAGATTGAACGAAACTAAGTACATTTTGGGCTTGGTCATAGACGCTAAATTTCGCTTGCTCATGGAAGTAGGCTAAATAACGGGTTATTTGGGTAAGTTCATTTGATTCTTTTTCTGCATAACGTTGCCATTGACCCTTATAGCGAGGCGTAGCAACTAATTCGTAATATGAAGTCGGATTTACATCAATCTCCATAGTAAACTCGTGGGTTTTCTTTTCCTCGGAAGGGGTAAACGACCAATTATATGTTATTCGCCATGTTGTTTCGTTAACTCTTTCCGCAACTGCGCTTGGGCCATCCAGAGGGCTGTTGGGGATAATATCGTATTGTTGTCTTTCAGAATCTGAAAGTGCCTCCCATTGAGCAATACCAGCAAAGAACAAGTGTTCAAGCCCTTTGTATGACATGCGGTGTTGGACTTGACTAAATGAGGCGAAGTGTTTGCTTGGAGAATAGAAGTGTTCCCATTCTTTATCTTGTTTGGTAATGAAGAGCTTCCAAAAGTCTTCGCCATCTGCAGACATTAATGCAGCTCTTTTAGGTGAGGCGTAGTAGGTGCCAGTTACTTCACTGATATATGGCAACAATGTTAGCACTCTGTTAGTGTAATCTTGATAAATAAATGGCAGAGTTTTTAACTCAGCTTGTGCTGAGGAATATTGTTTTAGATAGGTCGTTAGAGAATAATTATTGATTTCAGCGAAATAATTCTTTGCTAAATCGGCTAGTTGGGTATCTAAGTCTACTGAATAGTTCGTTACCAGGTTTAGGATCCATTTTTTGTTTAAGATAAGCTCGCTACCCATTTGGGATAATTCAGGCTGATGGCGTTGATAGAGTTCTTCTATTATTTTCTGTGTGAGTGGTTGTAATAGAAAGACATTACTATGGCCATTTGGCACTAAATAGGTAAACGTTTTCGCTTGCTCAGTTTTGTGGTTATGGTATATTGTTTCCAGATTTTCATAAGCGGCATTAACCTTTTCTTCAAATTCTTTTAGCAATATTATGGTTTGCTCAGCTAAAGATTGGTTGAAATCACTCAGAATGTGTTCGTAGGGCAAGCTAATCAGTTCTTTTAAAGCGTTTTCAGTTTGAATTCTTGCTTGATCAAGTTGACGATACAAGCAAAAACTTGGCAAGGAAAGTATTTTTCTTAAGATCTTTTTTATAATTATGAAGTTTTCAGGGATTCGATGAAACCAAACAGGTGGTGATGGAAACTTGTCCAGAATGGTTTGGTAACGATCTTTGGCGTTGTTTAAAGCTGTAATCGCATCATCTAAATTAGCTAAGCTGTCACGATGTTTTTTTGCATGGATTTGGCGCTTTTCCAGATCATTTGAGACGTACTTTAAGATAAAACGCAGGTTGGAAAAATAGTTAGGAAAAAGTTTAGGATTTTCAAGCAAGCTTAACAATAGTTGTTGTCTGCTGTTAAGGACAGAGGCTAGTTTTATTTTTGCGTTGTTGCTGAGAATATCTGCTTCTCCAAAGAGATGTTCATCAAGCGTTTTCTTGTATATTGTTTGGACGTTATCGAGAAATGGGCAGGAATTGATTTCATCTATAAGTGGCGGGTGATACGGGAGATCTAAAGTTGTATAAATTAAACGCCAGTCGGTTGTATCAGATCCCACTAGTTCAAAATCTGGCTTGCGAATTAATCCTTGAATAAATTCTATTGTTTCACCCAGATTGGCAATTATTTCATCAGAAATCCCCTCGACGAGTTTTCGTTGTATTGGTTGCTCTTCCAGAAAACCTTCATTTACTGTTGTTGTACAAAGCCGATGTTTGCAGTAATCAATGATATTTTCTGACTCAACTAACATGCCAGCACTACCAAAGCTTGAGAAGAAGGTTCGGTCAAGCCGTCTAGATTCTTCGTTTTTGCTTCGATAAAAGAGGTCACGTACACTTGGATTTAGGATGCTTAGCAAGAAGCTCACTAAGATATCTTCAAGCTCTTTATGATCCTTAGCGAACATACCATCTTCTTTATGCTTGCTGAACAAGTAAAAATCCATGTTATCGAACATTAAATCCATATCATAGCCAAGGCTTTCCAAAAGAAAGTCCTTAGTAAATCTAGGATTTGGGTCAATACGGTTTTCGATTTCTTTAATCAGACGATAAACTAGCGCTTCTTGAACTGGTGTGTTTTCTGATTTTTGAAAATTCGAAATGTCGAGAATAATGTCCAACTGAGTATCATGATTTACCAAAGATAAATTTTTTAATATATAGAGTGTAGGTAATAAGAGATATGAACAATCTGTGTCCCAAGCGTCGCCAATGACAATAACCTGGTTGTGGGCAAGCCCTTTTTTATCTGGATCGCGTTTAATTCTTGCAGCATGTCCACGAAACTCTTTCCAAAGTCTCTCCAAGATGTCTTTTAGGTCTTGTAATATTAATTGTTCAACACTAAAAAGGCCTTTTACCGTTGTAGAAGACAACTCACTCTTCTTAAGATCTTCAAGGCGTCTTGAAATAATCCCTCCCCCGGGGCGATCCTCCCTGGAGTATTCCAGGGAGGATCCGATAACATAAGACCCACTTTGCTTATTGGGGTGCGTATTGTAAGCATTTAAAGCGCGCCATGCAGGCTCATGCACTCTTGAACCTATTGAGATAATGAGACTGGCGCTGTTTTGGTCAATTGACATAATCCCTCGTTAGCTTACAGACCTAAGCTTTACTCTAAGGATGCAATTACAGTTTTAATCAACTCAATTTCCTTTTCGTATTGTTTGCGATTAGAGTCCTCGACTTTAAGACGGTCTTTGCTCTTTTCAAGCTCATTGATATATTGTTGCAAATGCGCAGAAGCCTGGACATTTCCGATTGTGGCTATTTCGTCTTTGACCAAACTATCAATTTCGTTTACCCATTCAAAATTAGTAGCAAAGCTAGTAGCTGAAGCTTCTCGACCATGACCAATGCGATGAGCCGGGTCAGGTTGTATGCTACGGTCCGTGTACTTTTTCTCTTTATCAAAGTAGTAGTAAGCTCCCCGTTGAGTAATATAGCCAAAAGCCAAGCCTAATGCGAATGTCGTGTCATTTGCATCAGAAGCAGAGGGATCGATGGATATACTTGAGGATTCGGGGATGATGTTGATGGGGTCAATACCAGCACTTATTCGCATAAAGTCGTCATAGGCTTTTTTCCAAACTTGCTGTTCGACAAGCATCCATAAGGCGATACCATGTTCAGTTCTTGCAAAGGAAACCATATCTTTAATGCCTGTTGAAATGATACGCACATTGCCCATTCTTCGATATTTTTCAGGGATCAGCTCTGAATCAGCATCTTCAACCCCAATAAAATAGGGGCTAGCGGTTAACATATTTTGGTCAACCCGATAATATCGCCAGAATGGTAAGCAGTATTTCATCACAGAATCCATTTTCTCTGAGAGTACATTTTCGTACTGGTCACCGTAATGTGATTTCATTTCTTCAAGTATGTTTATTTCATCTAATAGGGAACTGAATCTATTCGATGCGACTTTTATTAAGGCAGAATACAGACCTCTATTCTCAAAGGTTTTGAGGTTAGCAATTGATTGATCAACCTGCAAATCCATGAAATCTGCAAATACCTTTTGTATATTAATATCAGCTATTTTACTTTCGTAGTAATCAACAAAATAGTCTCCATCAACAACTTCTTTAGAAAGTTCAAAAAGGTTTCCAGAAGATCTTGGGTGAATGAGAGAATCTACTCTTTGAGCAATTGCACCACTTATCTCAGTTAATTGCTTTAAAAATCCATCGAGCGCTGTTTTCAGTGATGTCGCTTCTTGCCCAACAGCAACGTAGAGTTCTTTTTGCTGAAGAGCAATGAATTGTCTAAGCAAAGCCGCGTTTTGATTGGCCATGTTGGTGATAACGTCAGCTTTCAAGGCTTCAAACTTATCTCTCCATTCTTTTTTCAGGAGCCATTTAAACGCAGTTTGAATGAATTTTTTAGATAAGTCACCAAGACTATTTACTGATTTTTCTAATTCATCTGTGTATTTTAATACATCGCCTTCTAAGGAGGTATCTTTATCGATTCTGGTTGTATAAGCGTTTATGGAGTTGTTTTGTGCCTTGTCGTTAAGGAAAGCCTCTAATACTCCAGCTGCATATTTAGGCCCGAACTCAGCATTGATTTTAGCGACCTTATTACGCAAATCCGTGATTGCTCTCTCCGTTAAACTCTCACGATTGAGTGTGAACGTTTTAAAGAGTTGAGCTCGTTCTATTTCGTCATTACTTCGTTCGTTGCTAACGTATGATAACGCCTCACCAGGTTCTTTTGCTCTTTTAATGAAATCAAGCTGGTCATTAATGACATTCAGATTGTCTTTAATGTTGTTAAAGAGAATATTAGGCTGAAGTCCTAATTCTTCAATGAGTTGAAGATGCTTTGGTCTTTCTTCATTAGCCTCATACTCATTGCCATTCAGCTGGGTAACTAAATCGTTTATGAGCCGGTGAGCACAATACCCTGCGATTCTTTCTTTTGGATAGATCAGATTTGCTGCTGACAATGCGCTAACATAAGGCAATTTACCTTTATAACGACGATCAAAAACAGCAGTATTCGTTAAAGTGCCAATATGCGCGCCATACATTGGCGTTATACTCAGGAAAAACATGGCTTGAGAAATCATTTTGTAGACATCCAGTGGTTCGTCTAAAAACTGCCCTGCAGTATTTGCTATATCTACAACATAAAAATAGTCGAACGGAGCATAAGGCTGATCAACGTGCATTGACGGATATTCCACATTCCAATTTTGGTTTTCGGTAAGATACTCTAAGTCTTGCAGATAACCATAAGCGTTGGCCTTTACTTTCTGCCTTTGATAAGGATCTGTTTGGCCAATCGCTCTTTCGATTACACTTGGTAATATTTGTATGGCGATGATTTCCGCCTGTACACCGTTTTGTTCAAAGAAATTCCGTAGCAGATAGGTAATATCAAAGACGATACCACTGCCTGTGCCACCGCACATTGAGTTGACGAGGTAAACTCTAACCCGACTGTTATCTACCGAATAGGTTTTGTTGCCAACAACCATTTCGTTGACTTTTTGGTACTTACTAATTTCTGCAACTCTCTGTGCGGCTCTTTCCAGTGAATCTCTAATTGAATATTCACCATCTTTTGTCTGATCAAATAAGGCGAATAAACTGAGCCTGCCTAAGATTCTTCGTTGCTTTGCGCCTTGGGATAAATTGCCTAGACCAGCATGAGGAATCTTAGGCCACCAAGCTTTAATTGCAGGGTAACCATCTAAGTGTCTAAGTACGGTAGCTGCATCGTACCTGCCAATGTTGGTCTTGGTTACGTTATCACTTTTCATCCATTTATCAATCTCTGGCGAGGTACTGGTATCTGTGTCTATCCAAAGATATTGATAAATGGGAAGATCTCCATAAGCCCTATCTTGCAGAGCTTTTAGTCTGAGCCCGATCTGTGCTGGTGTTGAACCAAGTAGTACATAAAGGGCTGGCGTGAATTGAATATTGGTTTGTTCTTCTTCTTTTTTTTCTTCATCTTGGGGAAATAAATCATCTAACATGTCTTCTCCTTTACTATCCTATAAGAAAGTTAAAAGTAATATCACCTACTGAAAAGGGTTCTTGTGATACGAGCTTGAAAGGCTCGTTGGTTTCTACACTATTTAGTACAATGGGGGCTTTGGGTTGGATGTAGTACTCTATGGAATCCCGGTGTTTATAAGCTAAGATGCTAAACGCTTGATCGGGTAAACTATCAATCTGAAAATCAGAGAGATGAGAAGAGCCTATACTCATTGAGAACTTGTTGCCTTCAACGCGTTTAGGAACGATATCCATAAGCCCTTCTGAATGTTGCCTGTTAGAGTGATCTGTCCATCTTATGATGAGATTGAATTCAGGGGGTTTATTTCTTTTTTTGAAATAGTTAATAACTAGTACTAAAAAGATGATAAACGAGATTCCTGCGATAATGTAATATGGCAATTTAGATTTAGGCTTTGAAAGTTCAAATGTTAGCGGGAGTTTGTTCTGACCTAATTTGAAATCTCCAAGTAGTTCAACATTCGCACCGGTGAAAACCAAATCACCATTGAAAGTGTGTTTGCCGGCTTTGAATCCAGCCACTACATCAGCGGGAATATTTAGCATTAAGGACAGTTCACTTTCTGTCGTGTCGATTTGAACAACCCTACCTTTTTGTGAGTTGGCTTGAAGCATTAAATATTGGATGAGTTCTTGATTTTCGCTTTCAATACTAACCGTTAAAGGCGTGATAATACCATTGTCGCTAAATGTGACTTCGCAAGTTTGCATAGCAATGAAAGCACCATCATCATTCAACTTAATTGTACCCATGTCAATTGTCGGTTTTCCCTGACAACGTATGCTTGCAGGGGCAATCGATGGCGTACTTGTTGGTTCTGGGGTGTTTGTGGATGTGGGCTGTTGGGTAGTAGTCGGAGCGGTTGTTTCTGTAAATGTAGGCGCTAATGTAGGTGTTTTTGGCTGAATAAGTTCGAAATAAAAGTCTAAACTTTGCGGTAGCAAGTATATTGGGCCTAACTCATCATCGTTCAAAATGTTCAAAGGAAGGGTTACATTGTATTCTCCAAAATCTTGAGCTGACAATGTATTAATATCAAGATTAACTAATTCAAAATCAAAACAGACTTTATTTGTTGTCACTTTTGTCTTGCGGTCACAGCTCGTTTCTGATGCACATATTTGAGCAGCGGTGCCTCTTGGAAGAGTACGTTCAGCAACAGGTTGCTGTGAAAAGTCAATTTCTTTGCCTTCAATACTTGGGTCAGAAAGCCAGAAAACAGTACAACCTTGTTTTACTGAATTATCTTTTTCAAGTAAATCACCTAAAGTTAATACAAATGGTTGAAATTGCGCTACCCTAATTGGGATTGGATTGTTTGTGCGGTTAATTCCCAGAATGTCTTGCAAGGCTAATATTTCATCGGGGACTTCTATGCCCCCTATAGCATTATAAATCCAATAAGTATAGCCGTTTTTTTGCATTAACTTGTATTTATCCAAACATGCACTTGATGAATTCTTACTTGCGTTATCTTGGCCATCAGTATAGGATATGAGCAGCTGAATGTGGGTGTCATCGGAGTTATTCATCTTTTCCATTTCGTCTACGCCAACACAAATGGCATCCCACAAAGCAGTATAGCCCCCTTTGGTACTAAGGGATCTTATCTCACTGATGACATTTTGCCTTGTTGATTCGGTTAGAGAATCCCATCTACCTAAATGTGAGACGAATCCGTCAAAAGTAAAAATAGATAAGTTTGAACCGTTTGGTAGTCGTCTAACAAAGTTTGATGCAACTTCCTGCACTTGTGAAAATAAGGACGGACTACCGTTTTCCATTGAACCAGAAATATCTATTAGAAAAACATAGTCGTAAACGATCCTATCCGAAGTTTGTGCGTGGACTACATTAACCTGACTGGTCAAAAGGGTGATTAGCAACAAGCAAGAAATGATAAAAATATAAAATTTTCTCATTTCACTATCCTCCTCAGCTCAATCTCACAAATGTCTAATAAAAATGAAAACACCTGAGTGTGATTTATTATACTATATATGAGCAAAAAAGAGCTACAAACCCTCAGGATATTACTGTAAGATTGTCAAACATGTTGGACAGTCTGAGATAAAAATTGAATAGGTGATAAGAACTTCAATGGACGCATTGGTATATGGTTACTGCGCTGGTTGTGTCTTCTCAGTTGTCTTTTGAAATCCTCAAATGAATAGAATGTTGCTTTGTTATAGAAACGTTTTTGATCCTCCTTATGGTTTCTCTCTGCTTTCCCATTGTGTCTGGGTGTGTAGGGCCTGATTAGTTTATGCTTTATTCCTTTATCGCGTAAGACAGTCTCAAACAAGCTTAGATTATGCTCGTCTTTCGTCTTTTGAAAGCGTTTGGTGACCGAACCCATTATCAATTCGCACACATTCGACTTTTGTCTGAGCAATCCTTCTCGTTGCATTACTCTGTAAAGACTGACGTAATGGCGACGATAGTCTTGTTTTCTAAGTTTGAACCAAAGTTCATATAAGTCCAGGTCTTTATTCCGTCTCCAATAGCGACGGATCAAGACTATATCTTCCTGATTGTGTTGATTTGGGAATGATTGAGTTTTCTTGACCGATAGGCCAAGGAACGTATGTCCCCGTCATAGCGTTTTAGCCAAAAGTAAATGTAGCTACGACTTTTGTTGTATTTTCTTGACGCTTTGCTAACGCCATGTGTGAGAGCATATTTGACCAAAGATAGCCGATATTTCATATCTTGTGTTATCTTATCCATAGCAGGTTGTGGTTTCCCCTTTTTGTTTTGTACGAGCGCAATAGCAATAACGGATGCTTCCATTTCCTTCTATTCTTTTTTAGATACTGTCTAATTGTAGTGTAATCCTACATTTAAATTTTCAAGCAATATAATTTAATTATAGTAATGTAAAATATAATTAAGCTTTAAAACAAAAGGTCGTGGGCTTTCACCACGACCGAACAAGAAGTAGTGGACCCAGAGAGATTCGAACTCTCGACCTTCTCAATGCCATTGAGACGCGCTCCCAACTGCGCCATGGGCCCATATTTTTTTGTTAACTGTGCTTTCCATTTGAAACAGAAAGTCTATAATCTCACAGTGGACCTGGAGGGAGTCGAACCCTCGACCTCTTCAGTGCGATTGAAGCGCGCTCCCAACTGCGCTACAGGCCCGTGTCCTTCCAGATATCAAGGCTCGTAATTTTACCTAATAAATGGCGGTCTTGTCAAGGTGCAAACCACCTTTTAGCGATAATTCGCAAAAACCGTGTTGAAAATAGCCCGAAGAAAAACGGTATCTCAATACTGCAAGCATTTTCAGCAAGCAGGATTGTACCATGTTCTGTAACGAGTGTGTAATAAAAGCAGAGATTTTCACGAATAAAAAAGACTGCCAGACTTCGGCCTTATAAACCGTACTGGCAGTCTTGTCTTTATTTGCTTATCAACCGCTTACTTCTGTTTCATTTGGTATATGCTGTCACCTATTGGCTCAAATTGTGGCAGGACTGGGTCGTTATTGGCTGTGGGTGGAGCCATGCGGACATCATCCATGAAGAAGTTGCTGTTAAGGGAGCCATCCGTGGTCACTTCAAACTGTAGTGTGATGGATTGGTTGGCATAATCTGCCAAAGAAAGATATCCTGTCACCCAACCGTTTGTGTTATTTTCCTGACACAAGTCGTAATATCCAACCACAGTTCCCGAAGCGCGTATTCTTAATTTATCGAATCCACAACTATCCTGGGATGCCACCCAAAAACTAAACATTAGTTTTGTAAGGCCTGCGGGAACAGTAATATTTTGGCTTATACGGGAAGTCTCGTTTGCAGCACCACCTAACCACACCAAGTACCTGCCACTCGTGGGTTGTGGCATATTAGCGGGCGGTATTTGGATCAATTCATATCCGCCAGATGAATACTCAGTCCAATAGGCGTTGCCCATCTCGAAATCACCATTTTTTATTGGTTGTGATGGTGGCGGTGGAGGGTCAGCTTTAAAAATCATTGGAAAAGCCAAACTTTTTCCAGTGGGAGGGGTTGAACCAGGGCTGGCTTTCACGATGCTTACGGATTGCATGGGCATCCCTTGATACGATCCACCCCATTGCATCGTTGGCCGAGTATTAGGGTCGGAACTCCAGGTGTCACGAATATAAATGGTGCTGCCTTCATAGCCATAACCAACTATGGAGTGTCCCTCAAGGTTAATGAAAACCGGACGCCCCGCATCAATTTCTTGTTTAAACTGGGCGAGTGAGAAACCACCAGCAATTGAATTGTCAGTTACCTGGTTATAACACTCTGTAACCGCATAACCCCGGCTTTGGTAATAGTTTTTTCGTCCTACACTGCCATCGTGATGGATACCTTCGTTTTCCAAAGTTTGACAAGTCAGCCGACCTGGATCTTCTCTGAATGTGTAGAAGGTAGTGGCGCCATCAGCATTACCAACCGCCGATTGACTGGTGCGCATATAGTCGCCGACAGCTTCGCCGTAGCTATGTTGTGTCCAGCCACCGGTAAGGTAAGGATCCTGAGCGGTACTGTTGACCTTGACCCAATAGTCTTCTATTGATCCTTTAATGGTGCGTCCATCGGTGCCAATGCGCGAGGCGACAATGGGATTGCTGGGATATGAATCGCCATAGTTATCAGTCCACCGTGGCCAGGAAGTATCGGTGATTGGCGCAACGCCACCGTTTGCAGGGCCTGTGTATAGTCTGGGAAATGTTGTCCGGTCTTGATGGGCACTAATCATCGCCTGGCTGACCGCAGAACAACCAAAATTCCAATCGTAAGATGGGAAGTTTTGTATCAAGCCTTGCACGTTGTCTGCGGTACGGAAAGATTCAAGTCTTTCCTGTTCGTATTCAGGAAGTGGCTTTGAGGGTCCATTAATGATGCTTCCCACAATTGGGGTGCCATCACTGAGCGTGCTATAAACTTCTGTGTAATACGGACTGATTACATTTACTTCGGGGATGTCTTCCGCCAATGCGGAACTGGTTTGAAACAGTGTAGCAATAAAAACAAGCAACACAACAATAAGAAAAAATCTTTTAGTTTCTTTTTTCATGACGTACTCTTTTTCTCTTTTATTACTCAGGCTTGCGACTTTAAATCTCGCAAGCCTGATTTTTCCTTCTTATTTATTCGCCGAACGACGGGTGTTATCTTCGGTGTTAATTAACAGGCGGATAAAATCAATGCCCGCATAACACATTGAAAAGGTCAAAAATGCGACCAAAACCACGACAGGCAACATAATCAAACCGATCCACCATGTTCGACTGCCAAGGTTGGCAAAGAAACCAATTAACCCTGTTAGCAGAATGCCAATACCGAGAATCCACGCGAGAATGCGCATCAGCGTCATGAAAAGTTTGAGCGCGGGATACTTCCTTCGCGCAATTTCGCCGTCTGTTTTAGCAGAATCAGCATCTGCTTTATGAGCATTAATCATGCTAATAAAGAGACCCTTTGATTCTTCGAATTCAGCTTTAGCCTTGCTGGGGGCATAGTTAGGAGCTTGCTGATACGGCGGGTATTGTGGGTAACCCGGCTGGTAAGCACCAGGAGCTGGGCTTTGCCACTCGCCAGCAGGTGGTGGCGTTTGGGCTTGCTGCCACTGTTGAGGTGCGGGAGCTTGATATGCTGGAGGGGGTGTGACTTGCGTGAAGCCATCCGCAGGATCTGAAGCTGGTGCTTCAGGCTGAGTGAGTGCATTTCCGCAGTTGGTGCAGAAATTTTGATTGCTTGGGTTCATTTGACCGCAATTGAGACATTTTTGTTCCATGTTTTTCTCCTATAGATAGTTATTTCTTGATTAGTTTAAAAGGGCTTTGAACATATGCAACCTCATGGCCACAGCTACTTTATTAATGCATTCGACAATGATTGGTTGCACAAGACTTTACTCCAGTTGAAACATAATATTGGCTATTATCTTGTAACACTAACGTTGCCGGACTTTTTCTTTTCGTCTTTGGCTTTACGTTTTTCCTTGATAGTCATCTTTGACTTTTTACGATCTTCCTTTTGAGCTTTATCTTTACTTGCCATTAGGTATATCTCCTGACTTCAATAGTCTTAGCTCCAATTATAACTCAAGCACTACGGACTTATAGCGAATATTCGCTTCCTAAGAGGTTTATTTACAGAAATTGAGAGATAATATCCATAAATCAGAAAGGTTTTACACTTTCATAACATCTCTCTCATATAACACCAAAATCAATTGCAAAAAATACCCAATTCCCTATATTATCTAAGGTAGCACTTAGATTCCCACCCTATACTAAGGTCAGAAGTCATCGTTCAAGACTTCTAAAGGAGAAACAATGGAAACAAATCGAAGAGTACCTCTACTGCTATGGCCCTTCTATGCCCTGATGCAATTGGTCATCTGGATTTTGAAGATGACCGGTCGTTTGCTCGGTTTTATCCTAGGTATCGTGTTGGTCGTCCTCGGCGTCCTGCTTAGCATGACCCTGATTGGCGCGATTTTCGGTGTGCCTTTGGCAATCCTGGGCGTGATGCTGGCTTTCAAATCACTTTTTAGCCGGCAAAAAACATTTTCAAATTCTGACAATCAAACGGTTTAACTAAGCAAATCCTGGCAAGGCCTGACTCAACTATGGGGAAAAGAGCTAGGCCTTCGCCAGCTTTTGCTTGAGTTGTGTCAGAATCGTAACGGGCGTGGGGTCAATGCCATAGGCCAGCGCCAGGTAATACGCCACATAGTCGCCAAACTGGATTAGGCTCCACATCTGCGCCAATCGGCTTTCACCCTTGGCAAAAACTTCCAGCACTTCAACACCGCTTTCAGCAAAGAGCTCAATGCTTGCCTCCACACGTAGTTGATTGCGGGGATGGTCCGTTTTCGCGCTCAAAAAGACTGCCGCAGTATTCTCAACCAGGCTTTCGGGGAACAATAAGCCCGCCAGTGTATTATGGTTCATCTCAGGGATGGCCTCAAACGATGCCAAAGCTTTGGCAAGTTCAGCAATCTGTGCTTTCCAGCGTCGCGCAATCACTTCCATACCCCCTGCGCCAAAGATGATCACGTTTTTATCAAGCAAGCGGATAGCCAATTCTTCACACGGATTAGCTTGTTTTTCTTCAATAACGCTATAAACCGCGCGCCACTCTCGCATTACTCGCGCGCTTTCTTCTATTGCGCTTTCCTGTCCAGCCACCAGACTCAATCGGTTTGCCAGACCAAGCAATATGCCAAAGGAATAGGCCAGGGCGGTACGTGGTTGACCGTCATGTTCAAAAGTCCAGGCACTCACGCCTGCTTCAAGTGCCCTTTCGCGCAACTTACCACCGGTACTGATGGTCAGCAAGGAGCAGTCTCTTTCGCATGCGGTATTGAAGCTATCCAGCGTTTCCTCGGTATTGCCCGAGTGAGATGAGCAAATGACCAAAACATCCTTCCCTTTCGCCCACGCAGGCAATCCATAATCGCGATGCGAATAGACGGGCACATCCGCAATTTCGCGCATATAGGCGCCAAACAAATCACCTCCAATCGCTGAGCCACCCATGCCACAAATCACAATGGCTTTGGGTTTTGGCAAATCAGTCAATGGGAGCGTATTGCCCAGCTGCCAGGCAAGTTCGAGATCATCGGGCAAGCGATTAATGTAAGAAAGCATGTTTTCGGGGTCAGCGAGTGTGTTAGGGGTCATAGTATCATCCTTTTAGTGAATTATGGTGTCGGGCTTGCTTCTGGTGTAATGGTCAAGTCCTCAGTTGGGGTTGGCGTCGGGTCATCGGTGACGATGATGCGCACGTAAAAAGGCGTATCGGCGTTCATACCCAAGCCGAACAAGGTGCCATCGGGTGCCTGGAGCATCCAATTGCCCTGATAGGTGCCGGGTTTGCCTGGCGCGGTCATCAAAACGCTAAGGTCGATAGCCTGACCAGGCAAGACTTCGCCTTCAAGAAAGCGTTCGTACTGCGCGCCCATCGCGTTTTGCGAGTAAAAAACCAGTTTATAAAGTCGGGTCCATTTACAGGAACCTGAATTGACCACGCGCCAAGTCTTGGTGAAAGTTTCACCAGCATAAAAAATGGTGCCATCTGGCACAGTCACATCAAACGGCACGCCCATTCCCGCACGGTTACACGCTTTTTCGTCTGTCGGGCTGATTTCAGCCGTTGGTGTACGGGCAATCGTGGCGATAAATGTAGGCAACGGGGTATGCGTAGCAGTAAACAGTGGTGTGGGCGTGGATGTGGGCAGATGAAACTGGGTTTCATGATATGAATAAGTAAGCTGCATGGCTGCGGTTTGCAAGAGTTCATCATGGCTGAAAGTTGGCTCGTTTTGCCCAAATGGCAGATCTGGCACTTTGGGTTTACAAGCCACCAGCATTGATAGCGATACCAAGACAAAGAACAAAACCAAACCACAAAAACGCAAGGTTTTCATGCTCTAAATTGTACCCGAGAATGGCAAACCTGCGCAGACAAGGCCCAGGAAGGCATTTTGGATGGTCGGACTTGTAAAAAAGCCAAGTTCTCACCCATGACCACGAGAAGAAAAAAGCCTGCTTAAAACAGGCTTTTGGTTTAATATGATTTATTCTGCTTCTGTGCCTGCTCACTACATATCGTAGTGTGGCATAGCAATTCACTTATAAACGTCTAAGATTCGTTGGATGCGGCTTCAAAGTTCTTGCGCATGATGAATTTTTGCGCGGCGCTGTTGACTTCGCGCAACTTCGCGAGCAAGTCGGGCTGTTCGCCACTCTGCTCAACCTGATTAATCAAGCTTCCCAGCACCTGGAAAAAGTCATCATTCAAGCCTTCGTGCGCTTCTTCCAAAACCTGTTCGCGCGTGGCGTCATCGGGTGCCTGCATCAGAATGTCAATCAGCTCCAGATAAACACTGCTCTCGTTCGCCGAACGGAAAACGGTTAAAACGGTCACGATCTTCTTAACCCGTTCTTCATCACCAGCTTCCTGGGCTTTTACAAACTCATCGTTCAGCACTTCCAGCGTCGCCTGCGTGAAAGATGGCAGGGCTTGCTGGGTTGCTTCAGGTAGATTTTCAGCTTCAAGCAAGCTATCGACCATTTCCTTGGCTTCAGCATATAAAACCTTTTGGGCCTTATCGATTTCTTCTGTCAGTTCCAAAATGCTGTCGCGCAAACCTTCAAGCCTGGCTTTTTCATCGCCCTGGGATTGTTCAGCTTTTTCAGTCAATAACTGGAAGAACTGATAGTCCATGCCACCCCGTGCCGCGCTGACCAGCATGGTCAGTTTTACCTTCGATTCAGCCGACTCAATCGCCAAATCCAAAAGCTTTTCGCGGGTAATGCCTTCTTTACTCAATTCCTGCAATTTGTTCATCACTTCCTGGGCTTCAGCAGAGTCTTGCGCGATTTTCTTGCCGACAGTGGTGTGTTCCAGGGCCACACTTTGTACCATCGCCAGGGCTTGCGCGCCCTGTTGGTCACCAGCCGCCAGCGATGTCTGCACCAGGCGTGACAGCAGAATGAAAAACGCTTCCGTCACGCGTTCATCGTCCTTTGCCAGTATTTCGGGCAAGGCGTCAGGTGATGACATCAGCAAACGTTGAATAAACGCCAACTGCTCTTGTTGGGCTTTGAGCATTTCAGGCGTGATGCCATCCGCTTCCAAAATAGTTTCAAAAAGCAAGTCTTTGGTAAGCATGGTGCGCGGGCTAAAGATATAAGCTTTGCGCTTTTCGGGTGGCAGGTCATCAACCGCTTTCTTAATTAGGGGACCAATGACGCGTTCCTGTTCGTTCACAGGCGCGCCAAGTTCAGGTGGAAAATAGCTCAACAGCAACTCTTTTTCGGGGTCATGATAGACAATCGGCGTGGGATAAATACCCTGACTGCGACAGCTGGGGCACTGGTAATAGTTCGCCTGCCCGGAAAGCAAAATTTGTTTGGCATTCGGGTTGGTGTTGGTATCAAACAACCGAATTAAATCGACGGTTATCGGGGTTTTACAATTTGGGCACGGTACACTTGTTCTGGCCATAGTTTCTCTTTTCCTTATCGTTAATGTCCCCATTATAACAGTCGATAGTTAAAAAATTTCTTAACATTCCAACTTAAATACTACGGAAAGATGCTATACCGCACTTCTTTATATATAGACAGGCAAATTTGTGGACTGCAATCCCAGATTCTCGCGTCAATTCTGATAGAATAGAGATTAAGAAAATTAAATCATTCACGTACAGGAGGCTTCAATGTCATTTACACTTACCTATGCCAGCATGGCCAATCCACCTGATATTTTTCACACATCCTACGAAACTGCGCTGGCAGAACTCAAAACCAAACTCGGCAAAGACTATCCGCTGATTATCGGCGATGAAAAACGCTTCAAAGAAGAAAAATTCCCTGCGCTTTCACCCATCAACAGAGACTGGACACTCGCCAGCTTCCAAAGCGGTGATGCCCAGGACGCGCAAGATGCTGTCGCTGCTGCCAAAGCCGCTTTTCCTGCCTGGAGCAAGCTGCCCTGGCAGGAACGGGTTGCTTACGTGCGAAAATTTGCACAGGCGATTCAAGATCGCATCTTCGAAATCGGCGCCGCGGTCAGCCTCGATGTCGGTAAAAACCGCATGGAAGCTCTGGCGGACGTGCAGGAAGCCGTTGACCTCTTGCTCTGGCCCTGCAAGATGATGGAACAAGCCGATGGTTACCAGGTGAAACTCGCCAACGACCCCATGGAAGGCGTCCTGTCAGTCAACGAAAGCCACATGGTGCCCCATGGCGTGTGGCTGGTGATTACACCCTTCAACTTCCCCGCCGCTTTGGCTTGCGGACCCATGGGTAACGCCTTGGTTGCCGGCAATACCGTGGTGCTAAAGCCAGCCTCTGATTCCGCGTGGGCAACCGCCATGATGATGGAATGCGCGGAAAAAGCCGGCTTCCCCAGTGGCGTCATCAATTACCTTACTGGCCCGGGTGGCACCCTTGGCAACGCGCTCATCGACCACCCCGATATCGCTGGCGTTACCTTTACCGGTTCAGCCGCGGTTGGCTTGGGTATCAACCGTAAATTTGCCGAGTTCAAATACCCCCGTCCGGTTGTGCTCGAATTAGGCGGTAAAAACGCCACTATCGTCTCCAAAAACGCTGATATCGCCGATGCCGCTTTAGGCTGTATGCGCTCCGCGTTTGGCTTGCAAGGTCAAAAATGCTCCGCCAACTCGCGCATCTTTGTTGAACGTGAAGTTTATCAAGCCTTTGTTGAAGAACTCGTGCGCCTGACAAAAGAAATCAAAATCGGTGACCCAACCATGCGCGAAAACTGGTTTGGAACGGTTATCAACGAGAGAGCCGCAGCAGATTACGAAAAATATATTGAAGAATTCGAGACTGTGGGTCGCATTTTGACCGGCGGAAAACGCCTCACCGATGGTGACCTGGCAAAAGGCCTCTTCTGCGCGCCCACCATCGTGGTTGATGTGCCCATGACGCATTACCTGTGGAAACACGAAATGTTCCTGCCTATCACCATGGTCACCGCCGTTGACAGCCTTGAAGAAGCCATGGGCTACGCCAACGACACCGACTATGGACTTACCGCCGGCTTTATGGGCAGTGCGGAAGAAGGCGAATGGTTCCTTGACAACATTCAGGCTGGCGTGTGTTACGTCAACCGTGTTATGGGCAGCACCACCGGCGCTTGGCCTGGTTTCCAACCCTTTGGCGGCTGGAAAGCTTCCGGCTCTACCGGTCGCAACACGGGCGGACCCTACGCCCTGCTCTCGTACATGCGCGAGCAAAGCCGCACACGTGTGAGTATAATTGAGTAAACACCCCTAAGAATACTATGGCTGGCGGCCACCGACATTTGCGAGTCGCCGCCAGCTTTTTGTTTGGATTTTACAGACCTTTTGCGGAGAAAACATGAGCCAACGAAATAAGAACAGAATTATCGAACTTACCAGCCTGATTAACCTGAGCGATGCCCAAATCGCGATGATTAACGACGGCATTGAGAACGTGCGCATTAGCACCTTTCCACGAAGCACCGCCGAGCAAATTCCTGCTGAACAGTGGGCGAAAACCGAAGTTTTGCTCTCGGCAGGCGATTATTTGCCCACCCGCGAAATGGCGCCCAAACTCAAATGGATCCAAATCTCATTCGCCGGCGTTGACCCAATCCTGAACCGTGCCATCATCCACGATGAGAACATTCAAGTCACTTCCGCGAGTGGTGTCATGGTCAGCCAAATGGGCGAATATATTCTCATGGCACTGCTCATGCTGGGTCACAAAATGCCTGCCATCATCAATGCCCAGCTCAAGAACGAATGGATTAGCAACAAATCCGGTATGGTTATGCCCAAAGAGTTGCGTGGCAGCACAGTAGGCATCATCGGCTATGGCTCGATCGGCCGTGAACTGGCCCGCTTGCTCTACCACTTTGGCGCGAAAGTGTTGGCAACTAAAGCGGATCTAAGCAATCTGGAAGATACCGGCTATATCCCCGAAGGACTGGGCGACCCCCACGGCGACTACTTCTATCGCATGTACCCCACCGACGCGCTTTTGGGCATGTTGCCTGAATGCGACTTCGTGGTTCTGACCGCGCCACTCACCGAGAAAACCCGCAATATGTTCTCCACCGAAGCCTTCGCCGCCATGAAACCAAGCGCTTATTTCATCAACGTCTCGCGGGGCGCCCTGGTGGATGAATCCGCGCTGGTTGTCGCTTTACGCAACAAAACCATCGCGGGCGCGATGCTGGATGTCTTTAACGAAGAGCCCCTGCCCGCCAACAGTCCACTTTGGAAACAGCCGAACCTAATCATCACGCCCCACGTATCCGGCGTTTCGCCCAAAATACTGGATAACGTCCTGCGCTTTTTCAACACCAACCTAAAACGCTACCGGGATGAATTACCGCTTTACAACGTCATTGACCCTAAAAGAGGATACTAAGTGGACCTTTTTGATTCATCCCTGGAAGAGCAACTGCGCAAACACGCCCCGCTCGCCGCGCGGATGCGTCCCCAAACGCTGGACGACATCGTCGGCCAGGATCACATCATCGGCAAAGGCAGCCTGCTCAGGCGTGTGATTGAAGCCGACCGCTTGCATGGCTCCATCATCCTTTATGGCCCGCCCGGAACCGGCAAAACCAGCCTGGCGCAGGTCATCGCCAACAGCACCAAAGCCCATTTTGAACAGCTCAGCGCCGTTTTGGCGGGTGTGGCTGATTTGCGCAAAGCGATTGAAGCCGCCCGCGAACGCCGCCGCCTTTACCAAACGCGCACCATTCTGTTCATCGACGAAGTGCACCGCTGGAACAAAGCCCAGCAGGACGCCCTCTTACCGCACGTTGAAAATGGGCTCATCACGCTAATCGGCGCTACCACCCAAAACCCCTATTTTGACGTCATCAAAGCCCTGGTCAGCCGCTCGCGCGTTTTTGAACTCAACAGCCTGACCGTTGAGAACATCAAGGAAATTTTGCTACGCGCAATAGCCGATAAGGAACGCGGATTTGGTCTGCGAAAGGTCAAAATCGACGATGACGCGCTACAACACTTGGCAGAAATCAGCAGTGGCGACGCGCGCAACGCGCTAAACGCGCTGGAACTCGCCGTTGAAAGCACCCCACTCGGACAGGAAGAAACCCACATCACGCTTGAAATTGCCCAGGAGTCCATTCAGCGCCGCGCGGTGCTTTACGACAAAACCGACGACCAACACTACGACACCATCTCCGCGTTTATCAAATCGGTGCGTGGCTCCGACCCTGACGCCGCCCTCTACTGGCTGGCCAAGATGCTCTATGCCGGCGAAGATCCGCGCTTCATCCTGCGCCGGCTGATGATACTCGCCAGCGAAGATATCGGACTGGCAGACCCCATGGGCATCGTCGTTGCCAGTGCCGCGGCACAAAATTACGAAATGCTGGGCATGCCCGAAGGCGCTTACCCCATCGCCCATGCCACGCTCTATCTCGCCACCGCGCCCAAAAGTAACACCGTCGGCGCTTACTTTGACGCGCTCGCAGAAATTGAGAAAAACGGCGCCAAACCCGTCCCCACCCATCTGATGGACGCCAGCCGCGACAGCAAAGCGTTTGGACATGGTCAGGGTTACAAATACCCCCACGCGTTTGAAGGGCACTGGGTCAAACAACAATATCTGCCCGACGGTTTGGAATCCGCGCGTTTTTACACCCCATCCGACCAGGGCGCCGAAGCCGAAATCGCCAAGCGTCTGTCCAAATGGCGTGGCGAAGCTGAGGAAAAAGCGGACGATTAATCGCTTGTTTTTTTGGAATAACAGGAACAACAAAAAGAATTAGACCTAAGTAAACTAGCCGAAAGGAGCCAAAAACTGATGTACCTTCTCAACTTTTCACACCCCATAACAGCTGAACAAATTGAGCAAATAGAAAGCCTCATAAAACCCCATAAGATAATCGACATCATAACGATCAAAACAGCTTTTAATAATGAAGAGCCATTTCAAGAACAAATTAAAGCCCTCTTGGATCAAATCCCGTTCTCAACAGAAGAACTAGCCAGCCTGCCAATGCTCATCAATCTCCCCGCTCACAGCGTCATCGCCTCTCTCTTAATCGCGCATCTTCACGGTCTTTTGGGCTTCTTTCCAGCCATCATCCGCCTAAAACCGCTCACCAATACCATTCCAACTCAATTTGTCCTGGCGGAAATCATCAACCTTCAACTTATCCGGGAACAAGCCCGGTCGCTCCGCGCATAAAACGCAATTTCATTTGATATAATGAAAGCATCAAAAATGGATTTATATGAAGCGATTTCTAACCACAAAACGCGTAATAAAACCCCCAAAAAAGAGCTGTTTGCGAGCATCTCGGGGGTAAAATCACGTTTTTGAGATGCTCGCAAAACCTGGCTTATGACCCCCTATATATAAGGTTTGAGGTGATTGAGAAGGCAAGATATGGCAGTTAAAAAAACGAAAAATGCGAGCATCTACGGCGAAATTTATTTTTTTGAGATGCTCGCAAACGAAAAAACGGCAATATATGGGGGTAAAAACAAAAAAGTGTGGTAAAATGGGCAATATCTTGCAGTAGAAACGAGCGCTCGACCCTTCGGGGTATTGATACAAATTTTCGAGGATCCATACCCTGTCCTCGAGGTCGAAAGTAGAAACGAGCGCTCGACCCTTCGGGGTATTGATACTATATTATATATTTTTTAATGTTCTCTGCTCGCTAGTAGAAACGAGCGCTCGACCCTTCGGGGTATTGATACACCTTGATACCATAACCGAAAACGACAGCGAATTCGGTAGAAACGAGCGCTCGACCCTTCGGGGTATTGATACGGAGGTTCGCAACCCTTACTGATAGTGTCATAACATAGTAGAAACGAGCGCTCGACCCTTCGGGGTATTGATACTTTCAACTAAAAGAATTTGCTTCGGAATGAGCAAATCTGTAAAAACGAGCGCTCGACCCTTCGGGGTATTGATACGGGCAAAGTAGTAGAAGTGTGGAAGATTATTACCAGTAAAAACGAGCGCTCGACCCTTCGGGGTATTGATACTGACCTTTGAAAACGCGCTTTGCGATATATCTCGGCAACTGGTAGAAACGAGCGCTCGACCCTTCGGGGTATTGATACTAGGCAACCTGAGCTTTAAAGACCGGGTCTTCTCTTAGCTGTAGAAACGAGCGCTCGACCCTTCGGGGTATTGATACATAACAACCAGAAAATTAGACATATGCCTGCTATGGATAGTAGAAACGAGCGCTCGACCCTCCGGGGTATTGATACAATTGAGTTCCGCGCTTTCCGTCGGCGCCCTTGAAGGCATTGTGGAAACACGCCCCCGACCCTTCGGGGTATTGATACATGGTTAAGAAAATAACTAGCTTTTTCATTGTATATTCGTAGAAACGAGCGCTTGACCCTTCGGGGTATTGATACGATGAGGTCATCCCAATCAAAGGCCGTACCTTTCCAAAGTAGAAACGAGCGCTCGACCCTTCGGGGTATTGATACTTTAGTTTCGTTTTCAGTCATTGTTATATCTCCTTATCTCTGGTAGAAACGAGCGCTCGACCTTTCACCTGCCCCGCTCGCCCCTGCGTTCCGTCGCGAGCAATGAAAGCGCTAAATTGTTGTTGATATTTGGCAATAAAAACAGAATGTGAAGTAAAATGGACAAAGTGGTAGTTGAAACACGCCCCCGACCCTTCGGGGTATTGATACTCTTGGGAAAGCATGTGCATACTATTTCCGCAAAGATGTAGAAACGAGCGCTCGACCCTTCGGGGTATTGATACAGCTTATTGTCGTTATGTAACGAACTGTGAGCCAGGTAGAAACGAGCGCTCGACCCTTCACCACTCCCGCTCGCCACGGCGTCTCGCCGCGGGCAATGAAACCGTTAAATTGTTATTGGTATTTGGCTATAAAAACAGAATGTGAATTAAAATAATCAATAGCTGGCAACGGAAACACCCCCCCGACCCTTCCTGGAATAAGTCTGTAGATAATCCCAAAGAGAAAGTGTATCAATACCCCGAAGGGTCGAGCGCTCGTTTCTACTGCGATAATTGTCCAAATAAGGGTGACTGTTCTGTCATGGAGTATCAATACCCCGAAGGGTCGGGGGCGTGTTTCCACTAACGGAATTTCGTTCTTTAAGGACGAAATCAATCGTATCAATACCCCGAAGGGTCGGGGGCGTGTTTCCACTGTTTTGTAAACCTTTTGGGTCAGACTATTCTATAGTATCAATACCCCGAAGGGTCGGGGGCGTGTTTCCACGCATGTCTAATATTTTGGGGTGTTGAACACCCTATCATGTATCAATACCCCGAAGGGTCGGGGGCGTGTTTCCACATCGGACAACTGAAAAAGTATTGTCCCTGGTAGAACCTTCGTATCAATACCCCGAAGGGTCGGGGGCGTGTTTCCACAAGGCTCAGCCTTTTTATTCAGATCCATTGCATACACCGTATCAATACCCCGAAGGGTCGGGGGCGTGTTTCCACCAATATGGTGGTGTGGAAAAAAGACGGAAATCAAGGTATCAATACCCCGAAGGGTCGGGGGCTCGTTTCTAACGATTAGTCTGGTGACTAGTAGAAACGAGCCCCCGACCCTTCGGGGTATTGATACCTTGATTTCCGTCTTTTTTCCACACCACCATAT
>DUMZ01000005.1 GCA_012839565.1 Anaerolineaceae bacterium | reverse complement strand
TTCAGAGTTTTTTAGCCTGAACCGTTCGAAATGATCGTTATGTTGTCGGGCTTCCATATTAAGACTCCTAAAATTTTTGGTGATTTTTTAGCCGCAACAATTGCTCTGTTTTTGTCTTTGTTTATTTGGGCGCAAATAGACTCGCTCGATTTCTCAGCCGCTTTCTTTCGAGATCGTGTAGATACCTGGTTTTACTTTCTGCCCATTATTTGGATTGTCCTGCTAGTTGATACCTATGATTTGGGCAAAGCCGGCAAATTTAAATCCACTTTGAAAGGTGTTATTATCGCGCTGGCAATTGCTGTAGCGATTTATTTAATAGTTTATTTTCTGGTGCCACCGATGTCTTTACCAAGAGTGGGTGTGGCAATTTTTATTATTATTACTGCAATGTTGACCCTTGTTTGGCGTTTGATTTTTATCCGTATGTTCAAGGCGGC
Organism: Anaerolineaceae bacterium; assembly: GCA_012839565.1. Classification (GTDB taxonomy): domain Bacteria; phylum Chloroflexota; class Anaerolineae; order Anaerolineales; family Anaerolineaceae; genus Mesolinea. The sequence goes on along the minus strand of DUMZ01000005.1, from coordinate 235,003 downwards.
AAGTCAACAAAACCGGGTCCTGATTATCGGCGCGGGTAAAGCAGGCACAGAACTTATTCGTGAAATAAATAAGACAGATCCAAAACCTTTCAATCTAATTGGCTTAATTGATGATGACCCACTCAAACTGAATACCCGCATAGAAGGTATTCCGGTTTTGGGCGATCATAAGACAATGGAATCCATTACCGAAAGACTGGGCGTAAGTGATTTTATCTTAGCTATTACTCATGAATTGAATCCAGGCATGCTTCATACCATTCTGGACGCACAAGAAGCCGGACTTCAACTAACCACCATGCAAGATGCTTATGAGGGTATTACGGGCCGGGTTCCCATCGATTTGCTGCAACCGGATTGGGTAATAAGGTCGTTTTTGGACCGAAAACCCAACAGTGGCTTTTATCGTATTTTTAAACGTTTGCTGGACTTGTTTTTAGCTGGGCTTGGTCTTATTGGCTTAGCTGTTGTTTTTCCGGTTATTGCGCTTGGCCTTTTAATTGAAGGAAATATACCCATTATCTTTAAGCAAGAACGCCTTGGCCGGGGTGGAAAACCGTATACAATCTATAAATTCCCAACGATGCGCAAGCATAATTCGGATGATGATGCTGCCCTGGTAACTGCAGAAAAAGATCCGCGCATTACCAAGTTTGGTAAATTGCTGCGCAAGACACACTTAGATGAGTTGCCCCAGGTGATTAATGTTCTGAAAGGCGAGATGAGCTTTGTGGGGCCACGACCTGAACGCAGTGAGCTGGTACAGGTTTTCCAGAGCGAAGTGCCTTTCTACCGGACGCGAATGTTGGTCAAACCGGGCATCACGGGCTGGGCGCAGATACATCAAGGCTATGCCGAAACCGTTGAAGAGACATCGCTTAAACTTGAGTATGACCTTTACTATATTTCTCATGCCACAATTTGGATGGACATTACAATTCTTTTGCGTACTGTCGGCTCGGTTTTGGGCTTAAAAGGGCGCTAAAGTGACATTTTCTGCTTTTCCTGCCAGCCAGCATATTCTGCAAACCGATAGCTGGGGCGAATTTAAGGCGCGCTATGGATGGGAACCAGTCCGCTTACATAGCGGGCAAGAGTCGGCACTGGTGCTGTTCAAGCGCTTGCCTCTTGGACTTTCGGTAGCTTATGTGCCGAAAGCGGGCATTGGTGAAGAATGGACGCGATTGTTGCCCAAAATTGAAACTGAATGTCGTCAGCGCAACGCGGTTTTCCTGCAAATTGAACCTGACCTTGACGAGCCTTATGACACTGCTGGTTTAGACAGTGTCTTTCCAAATTACATAAAAGACGAAGCAACAATACAACCACGTGGCACGATTCTGATTGATATCAGTTCGGAAGAAACGACTATTCTAGCGACAATGAAACAAAAAACCCGCTATAACATTCGCCTGGCTGAACGCAAGGGCATCAAGGTTGAAACGAGCCACGACCTGGATGATTTCTACGAGCAGATGCTTATCACCAGCGGACGGGATGGTTTTGCGCTACACAGTCTGCCTTATTACCAAAATGCGTTTGAAATCTTTGAACCAAAAGGTCAGTGTGTGCTTTTGCGGGCATCGTATGAAGGTGAATCACTGGCCTATTTGATGCTCTTTTTATATGGGCAGCGTGCCTGGTATTTTTATGGCGCGTCAAATGACAAGCATCGTAATCTGATGCCTACCTATCTCTTGCAATGGGAAGCCATGCGTTATGCCAAGGTCCACGGTGCCACACTGTATGATATGTGGGGCATTCCTGATGCTGATGAAGACGAGCTTGAAGAACAATTTATGTTACGTTCGGATGGCTTATGGGGTGTTTATCGCTTCAAACGCGGCTTTGGTGGTGAAGTGAAGCGTTCCGCACCAGCTTATGTTAAGGTCTTTAAACCCCTCTTGTACAAAGCTTATCGCTGGCTTAGAAATAAGCGGACAGGTGGCGAAAATGCAAGCCTTTAAGACGACGCCAAGTGAGTGGAACCAGCTTTTGTTGCAGTTCCCTGAGGCGCATATTTTACAGACCTGGGAATGGGGCGCGTCAAAAATCCGCAACGGCTGGACGCCCGAAACCTTTGTTTGGTATAACGAAGCTCAAAATATTGAAGCCTGCGCGCTTTTTTTGAGACGGGAACTCAAACTTGGCTTTCTCCGCCTGCGTGTTTTATATTGTCCCAAGGGTCCGAACCTTAACTGGGCGAACAAAGCCTTACGCGAACGGGTTTTAGACGATTTGCAGAACTACGCGCGCGATCAGAAAGCTATCTTTCTCAAAATCGACCCTGATGTGCTTTTAGGTACCGGTGTTCCTGGCGCAGAAGATGAAACAGTATCAGCATTAGGTGTTGAGTTTGAAAACGAACTCAAGGGACGGAACTGGTTGTTTTCGCAAGACCAGATTCAATTTCGTAACACTGTTTTTATCGATTTGACGCGCGATGAAGAAGAAATCCTTGCCGCGATGAAACAAAAAACACGCTACAACATTCGGCTTGCCACGCGACGTGGTGTAAGTGTGCGTCAGGCAAGTTTGGCTGACTTACCCATGCTTTATCAGACTTACGCGTATACCGCCTTACGCGATGATTTTGTTATCCGCGGAGAAGATTACTATCTGGAGCTTTGGGAAAGTTTTGTGGAAGCTGATATGTGCCACGCGCTTATCGCCGAAGTTGAAGGTGAAGCGGTGGCGGGACTGTTTATCTTTCACTTTAACGGTGTGGCACGGTATATGTATGGTATGTCTACTGACAAATATCGGGAGTTGATGCCAAATTACCTTTTGCAATGGGAAGCGATAAAACTTTCCAAACAGCTGGGTTGCGAAAGTTACGATATGTGGGGCGCGCCGGATGTCTTCGACGAAAGCGACAGTCTTTGGGGTGTTTACCGTTTCAAAGAAGGCTTCAACGGCACAACCGCGCGACACATTGGTGCCTGGGATTTTTTGGCCAGACCCTTGCTCTACAATCTTTACACGAAGGTTTTGCCACGTTTGCTGGACATTATGCGCCGGCGTGGCAAGCAAGCCACGAGAGAATCACTCAACGAATAATTTTTAAAGCCGAACGCTATTTTTTCAGCTTTTCCAGACCCTGGCAGCAATGCTATAATCAGACCATGAACATCGACATTCGTTCGACGATAATGACCATCAGCATCCTGGCTGTCGTGGCGGGGCTTGCAACAGCGTCTCGTGCCCGAAGAACGATTGTCGAAGGTCGGAAACTCTCTTTTTTCACCAAGCGTCGTCATCAAATTGAGTTGGGCATTCGCTTGATTATTGGTGCTTTGGCACTTTTTGCTTTCGCCTATTTGAATTTTCGCTATGGTGAAGGCGTTATGTACACCTATTTTCCACCCAGTTTGACGCCATCACTGACACCTACCATCACCCTGACACCAACGATTACGCTAACGCCCACCATCACGCTTACGCCAACCATCACCAACACCCCATCGGTCACGAATACCCCGTCTGTGCCAGATGATATTGCGTCTCAGTTTGAGTCGATTATCACCCCAGGTGATAATTATGCTTTGAGTGGCATTGTCTTCGCACGGGAAATTGATGATGGTTTGCAGCCGATTGACCCGGCAACAGAATTTGAGAACCCGCTGGAAACGATTTATGCCTGTTACAGTTACAACATGATGGACGAAGGCGTGCAGTGGACTGAACTTTGGTACCGTGATGGTGATCTCATCCAGTCACATACGGGTCGCTGGCAGGGCGGAAGTGGGGGCTATGGCGTGGCGAAGCTGGAACTTGAACCCAGCAAGTGGAAACCAGGGGCTTATCGCCTGCTGTTTTTTGTGGGGCATGGTTGGGTCAGGTCGGCGAGTTTCACTGTCCTGGGCACGCCACCCACAAGCACGCCAACAATCACCCCAACCCAAACTGCGACACCAACGAATACCGCCTTGCCAACATCAACGCCAACGCGCACGTCTACGCCCTGGCCAACGAATACGCCCTGATTGTCACCTAATCCGATACTGTCAACATTGATTTATAGCCAGAAAGCCTAACTAAGCTGAAGCTGACTTTCTTCGTGGCGCAAAAGTGTGTTTAGCTCGCGTGCAACCTGACTTGCCACCATCGCGTTATTGAGGAGCAGAGCGATATTACTGTGCATACTGCGCCCGCCACTAAGTTGGCTGACTTTGTCCAACAGGAATGGCGTTACCGCGTTGCCCAAAATGCCCGCATGCTGCGCTTCAATGAGCGCGTCATCAATCCAGCCTTCCATCTCTTCACGCGCGATGGCGTCTTTTTCTGGCACAGGAACGGTAAGGACAATACCTTGCCTGAAGCCCAGTGACCAGTGTGCGTAAGCAATTCGCGCGACTTCAAGCGGACTGTCAGCGCGTTGGTTCAGGCGAATGCCACTGCTGCGGGAATAGAAAGCGGGGAGTTCATCGGTTTGGTAACCGATAACGGGCACGCCCTGGGTTTCGAGATACTCCATTGTGGACGGTAAATCCAGGATGGCTTTCATGCCGGCACAAACGACCAACAGCGGGGTTTTGGCAATCTGGTTGAGGTCGGTGGAGACGTCAAATGGGGCTTGACGGTGCACGCCACCGATGCCACCTGTCGCGAAGACCCGCACTCCTTGCTTGTGGGCAACAAACGCTGTGGCTGCTACGGTCGTGCCGCCACTTATGCCTTTTGACAGGGTGTAGCCAAAATCGCGGATGCTCACTTTACGCGGATTGGGGTGTACGGCAAGCGCTTCGAGTTCTTCGTTGGTGATACCCAGGCGAATGCGTCCGTCGATGACGGCGACTGTGGCAGGTATCGCACCGTTTTCAATGACGGTCTTTTCCATCGCCCGGGCAAGTTTTAGGTTTTCTCCCTGGGGCAAACCATGAGTAATGACGGTTGACTCAAGGGCAACGATAGGCGCGCCAGTGGCGCGGGCCTGGCGTACTTCGGGGCTGTCCAGCACGTCAGTATGAATTGTTTGGTGATTTTTAGTTGTATCTTCCATGCACTAATTTTACAACACATGCCCTGTTCTGTCGCAATATTGCCAGTACATAAACAAGTAATAAAATTATTTGGTTTCATTATGTCCTTAGACCTTTTATCATCAGCTTTTGCAGGATGTTTTTGAAAAGCGAAGATAAAAAGGTAGAATAGAGAAAAACCAAGGAAAACACAATGCCAAAGACACCCCGACAGTTAGCTAAAAGATGGATTACTTCACCGCTTATCCCGCCGAACATCAGTCGCCAAATGCCTGATGTCTCTCCATTTTTAAGACAATTGCTTTACAACCGGGGTATTGAAAGCAACGAGGCCGCTTTGGCTTATATTTCCGGCGACTCACCTACTAATCCTGACCCGTTTCAGATGCTGGGAATGCATGAAGCGGTTGAAGTCTTGCATGACGCTATTCAGTCCGGGCAAAAGATCGCCATCTATGGTGATTATGATGCCGATGGGGTGACATCGTCAGCTATCTTATATGAATTTTTGGCGCAGTTGGGTCTGGACGCGCGGGTTTATATCCCAAACCGCTTTGATGAAGGCTATGGGCTTAATCTCGAGGCCATTGAACAACTGGCTGATGAAGGCGTGAAACTGTTAATTACCGTTGACTGTGGCATCAGTTCCGTGGCTGAGGTCGCCCGTGCCAGCGAACTGGGAATGCGCGTGATTATCACCGACCATCATCAGGTGCCGGAGGTTTTGCCTGATGCCGCGGCAATTATCAATCCGCATCGTCCCACCGACCCGTATCCTTACAAAGAACTGGCTGGCGTGGGCATCGCCTGGAAGCTGGTTGTGGCTTATTTGCAACGCTATCCAAACCCGGAAATTGACCCTGACCAGTGGCTTGACCTGGTGGCGATTGGCACCGTTGTCGATGTGGCTGAACTAAACGGCGAAAACCGCTCTTTGGTAAAACGTGGTCTGGCACTCATGCGCATGCATCCGCGTCAGGGTTTGTTTTCGCTTAGCCAGGTGGCGGGCATCAAGCTTGACCAACTCAATGCCGGACATCTCGGTTTTGGCATTGGACCCCGCTTGAATGCGGCGGGACGCATGGATTCCGCGATGGCAGCGTTTGAACTTTTGGTCACGCAGGAACTGTTTGAGGCGGCGCGCCTTGCTCAGGACCTGGACAATAAAAACCAGGAACGCAAAAATTTGCTTAATGAAATTGAAGAAATCGCCGTTCAGGAAGCTTTGGCTTCGGACGAGGATTTCAAAGTTATCTTCGTGGCATCAGAAGATTTCAATCAAGGTCTGGTGGGCCTGGCAGCGGGAAGAATTGTTGAATCGCTTTATAAACCTGCTATTGTCGGGCACATTGAAGGCGATAAAATCGTCGCTTCCGCCCGTTCCATTGAAGAGTTAAACATCCACGAAACTTTAAAGGAATGCGAAGATTTACTCGAAAAGCATGGCGGACATGCCATGGCAGCCGGACTGACGCTTAAACTGGAGAACGTTGATGCTTTTGTGGAGCGCATTAACCAGGTGGCGACAGAAAAACTGGGAGATATGACGCTCCTGCCCATTTTGCGCATTGATTATGATATTGACCTTGCGCGTCTGAAACCGGAACATATACCGGGCATTCTCAACGATGTAGCGCAACTGGAACCAACCGGGCACAAGAACCCAGACGCGCTTTTTAGCAGCCATCATTGCCAGGCTTTGCGGGTGCGCACGGTGGGTAATGGGGCGCATCTGAAGTTTAGTGTGCGTGATGGCCAACAGGAATTCGATGCGATTGCTTTCCGGCAAGGACATTGGGTAAATAACATGCCGGACTATATCGACATCGCCTATACGGTCGAAATCAATGAGTATATGGGCATGCGCAATGTGCAGCTGAATGTAAAAGATATCAAAAAAAGCGAGCCAAAGCCCGCTTAGTTTCTTTTGTTGGTAAGTTCTTTGGCTGTTAGTCGGCTACAATCTTGAAAATATGATGCGTTTGGCGTTCTTCGCCATTCAGGTAAAAAGCTTCAACATAGCCATCCAAAATGAGATCCTGCCCCAGGTCTTTGCTTTCGATAACTAACTGTCTTAGTTTTTCCAAAACACCAGGGATTTGCTCGCCCATTTCCTGTCCCATACGGTAGGTGAAGAAAGTGGGCTTTTCTTCGAGATACGTTAAAGTCGCGTTAATCGCTTCGATGAAGCTGCTAGCAGTGATGCTTTCCTGCCCCGGGTAAAAGGGCTGGGTTGGTAATTTTAGACTAAGAGCAAGTGTATCGAGGATGACTTTGGTATTAATTAAACTTACAAATGCTTCACCACCCTGGACAGGTTCCAACTCTTGAAGTTTATCGCCATCTTTTCCACGGCGAATGGTAAACTGCAAAATTTCGCGTTCGGGCATAATGTTGTGTTCCGCTTCGTCCAAGAGCGCGTGCACTTCGTCCATAACCTTATCGGCATAGGCTTGCATTTGTTCTTTGACAGGCGCGCCGTTTGGGTCAATGACCAAAGCTGGAATGGGTTTGCCAACGCGCATGGTTAGTTTTGGGCGTTGAAACTTCAAAGCAGCTTTGACGGCACCGATAAAGCCACTGTAACCGATCGGTACAACAGGTGCCTTTCCGCGCTCGCTGAGCAAAGCCACACCAATTTGCGCGGGCATCTTGGCGGGTCGCCAGGTACCGCCTTCAGGGAAAATACCCAAAGCAGCTCCCTGTTCTAGCACAGATTGTGCTTCGCGCATGGCGGCGCGATCAACCGTTCCACGGTCAACCGCAATGAAACCATAAAGATTGACAAATTTATCCAAACCTCTGTCAAAGGGGATGTCGCCGGCGCCGATGGGTTCAACAACACGTTTTGGATATAAAGCTTGAAAAGCTGATTCAAGGCTTTCAACATGATTACCAGCAAGAATTACGGGGCCGGTTTTGGGAATGTTTTCAAGGCCTTCAATATTAACGTTGGTTAAAAGACCTATGAGGGCTTTGCCGATACCATCTAGAATGGCGCGACGAATGCGATAGCGGGGGTATTTAATCATTTTACTCACATTTACATAACAAAAATGGGGAGCATTCGTTACGCTCTCCATTTGAATTTGTGCCCCCACGGGAATTCGAATCCCGGTTTTGGCCTTGAGAGGGCCACGTCCTAGGCCGCTAGACGATGGGGGCAAGGTGCAAAAAATAATAACACGTCGCCCGCCGTGCGTCAATAATTTGCTCAATGCAATATAGTAGGAAATGACGGTATTAGTTACACGGATTGTTTGACTTATATCGTCTAAACCCAAAAGTTTCCGTTCATAGTCATCAGCGCGAGGAGGCGCAGGGTTTCGCCGATGGCGTCGTGTTGGGCGCTTTTGTGTGTGCTGAGTGTATTCCAGTATTTTTCAAGCAAATCCTGGTCGTTTTGCAACATCGCCAGGGGCGCGCAGCAAGCCAGGAGTGCCAGTGGCGAAAGTCCGTCTTCTTCGGCTTGCTCAAGTTTCGCGGGCAGGGTTTTTATGGCATTGTAGACCAGACCTTCAAACTGATTTGCCAGATTTTGGTGGCTGGACTCTTTCAGCAGAAGTCCTGCCAGGCCAACATGCAAGGTGCTAAATGCCAGCCAGGCTTCTTCAGCAGACCCATCTGCGCTAAGTTCCGCGCCTTTGATATGCGCGAGCAGTTCCTTGCGCAGGTCCAGGGCTGTTTTTTGCCAGGCTTCAGCGTCTGAGTGACGCGCGAAGGCATCAAAGAACAAAGGCGCGTAGATGGCGCGTTTGTGGTCACTGGCTTCAATGCTTTGTTGCAATTCCAAAAGCGCGCTTAAGCGATACTCAAGCATGCGTTTGTAATCGAAGTTTTCACTTTGGCCCCATTGTTTTTCTGCCATCAAAAGACTGAAGGCAATCCAGGCTTCGGCGTGTGGGTCAGATTCGAGTTTTGGTGGGGCGGTCATATCGGGCAGGGTGTGCCAGGAACACAGGTCTTCGCTTTGATTGCTGGGGTAAGCTATCACGAAGGTCAACAATCGCTCGTAACGGTCGGAGGCGGCCAGGTCATCTCCGCCGATAAGCACACTTTGCAGCAAAGCAAATCCTTGTGCCAGGGAGGTGGTGCTGACTTGATAGCGTAAACGCTTGCGCTCAACGCCCACCCGCACAAAAGCGCCACGGGCATCGTAAGTTGGCAGGAGATAGCGCGCAAGCCAGTCGCGATAGTGGTCGCGGATAATTTGCTCGCGGCTTTGCGGGTCGCCTTGTTTGGCAATAAGCGCGTTTTCTGACAAGGTGGCAGATTGCGGAAAGGGCTTTCGACTTTGGCGTTCGCGCACTGTGGCGTCTTGCTGGCGACGCTTGCGGGTTTTATTAATGAAGATGATGGCAATGCCTAACAGCAGGAAAGCCAGGATAACGCTTGCCAGAATTTTGACCGTATAAGGAATTTCAATCATGTTGTTCTTGTTTTCTCTTTCTTGGTGTCGCCAGAATGGGATTGACGCTTGTCTTTTGGATCGCGTTTTTGCGAATAAGGTTTGCGTGTGCCCTGGGATTTGTCGCCATCAGCACGTGGTGGCTTGCGCTTGGAGTCGTAAGGTTTGCGCGCGCCTTGGGCTTTATCATCATCAGCACGTGGTGATCTGCGCTTGGGGTCGTAAGGCTTGCGCGTACCCTGGGGTTTGTCGCCATCCGCACGTGGTGGTCTGCGCTTGGGGTCGTAGGGCTTGCGCGGACCCTGGGACTGGTCACCATCAGCACGGGGTGGTCTGCGGTCAGGGTCGAAAGGCTTGCGCGGGCGTGGGGACTTTTCACCATCACCATCGGTAGGTCTTGGTCTGCGTTCTGGGTCGTAGGGTCTGGATTCAGACAGTGTCCGGCTTGTTTTTGACTTCTTTTTGTAGTCTTTGGATTTTTTATCTACCCAGCCTTCGGGCTTGCGGTTCATAAAGAAACGCCCATCGTCATCGCGTACAATGCGGGTTTCGCGACGTGGTTCATCTCCGGCTTGTTGTTTAGGACGGTCGCGCTTATCACTACGCTTATCTCCGCGATCGGCGCCACGGGCTTCGCGCTCGTCAACCTGACGGGACTTTTTACCACGCCAACCGGTGATAAGAGCCTTCTGCTGCATCTTGCCGGTGTCGGTTTTTTCCACAAAAATCTTCTTCCCAGTGAAGGGGTCAGTCTCGGTGTAGTACATCAAGCTGGCGTAGGTTGATGGCGTTGGGGTGAAAATTTGCACCTGCTCAGGCATCACCTTCAGTTCGCTGGCAGCAAACTCTTGCAGTTGAATCATGTCTTCTTTTGTGCAACCCGGGTGGGCAGCAATGAGATAATAGGTCAGATACTGTTCAAGGCCATGCGCTTCGCTTTCGAGTTCAAAGGCTTTTTTGAAGTCCAGCAGGGCTTGGGTGTGCGGTTTGCGCATACAGGCAAGCACGTTTGGCTCGGAGTGTTCGGGCGCGAGTTTAAGTTGGCCAGATACATGATGTCCAGCCAGTTCACGGACATAGGCGCGGCCATGTAGTTTATCTGCCATGACCATGTCATAGCGAATGCCAGACCCCACAAAGACCTTGCGCACGCCTGGCAAATCGCGGACGGCGCGCAGGAGTTCAAGGTGTGGCAGGTGGGTCAGCTTTAGACTGGGGCATACTTCCGGGTAAATGCAGCTGCGATTTTTACAAGCGCCTTTTTGGCGTTTAATTTCGCAATCGAAGCCGTACATGTTTGCTGTTGGACCGGAAAGATCATGGATGATACCGCGGAAATCTTTGCGGCTGCTGAGTTGTTTGGCTTCCTTTAAGATAGATTCTTTGGAACGCCAGCTGATGTGACGTCCTTCGTGTGAAGCAATCGCGCAAAAATTGCACTCGCCATAACAGCCACGATGGGTGACGATTGAGTTGCGAATGGTGTCCATCGCGCGCACTTCGCCCATGGCTCTGTAGTAGGGGTGCACCGCGTTTTCAAATGGCGCGTTGTAGACATAATCCATTTCTTCGGTTGTCAAAGGCATGGCGGGTGGGTTTTGAATGACGTAACGGCTACCCGATTTTTGGGCGAGGCCTTTGGCAGTGATGGGGTCGTTGTTGGCGTAAAAGGTATTGAACATGTCAATAAACTTTTGTTTGCTCAACTCGCAGGCTTCGAAACTGGGTAATTCGATATAATCTTTTGGCACTGTTGGGCTTAGATAACACAAACCGCGAATGCCACGCGCGTCACCGCGCATTTTGAGAATTTCGGCAAGTTCCAGGATGCTTTTATCTGCCATACCGTAAAGCAAATAGTCCGCTTTGGAGTCCAACAGAACAGAACGGCGCAAGGAGTTTGACCAAAAGTCATAATGACTGAGGCGGCGCAGTGAGGCTTCAATCCCACCCAAAACGATAGGCGCGGTGTTTTTGAACCAGCGTCGAATTAAATTCGTGTAGACAAGTGTGGCACGATTGGGCCTTCGGTTGTTTAGGCCACCAGGGGTGTTATCGTCCATGCGGCGCGGTTTGCCCAGGGCAGTGGTGTTGGCGACCATCGAGTCCACCATACCCGCGGTAACCCCCCAGAACAGACGGGGAACGCCAAGACGGGCGATATCAATGTAGTTTGTGGTGTTGGGCTGGGCGATGATGCCCGTTTTGTAGCCAGCGCGAATAAGCTGGTGGCCGATGAGTGCCACGCCACTATAGGGGCTGTCGATGTAGGTATCGCCACTGACTAAAATGACGTCAAGGCTATCCCATCCGAGTTTCTTTAATTCTTCGGGGGTGGTTGGTATAAACATGCCATAATGATACCTTAATCGTCCTTGCTGAGAAAGGTTGGATTTTGATTTTTATAGTGTTAATTTTACAGAATGATACCCTGTGTTTTACAGGTTTAATGTAACGATAAATGTAAAACGCTATAGAAAAACCCTGCCCAGAGATTTGAGCAGGGTTGATTTCAGAACTGAAAAGCAAAATTTTATTGCATGCTTAGTCTTAAGCTTTCAAAGAGTTTGTCCAGCAAGTCCAGGTTTGGGTCAAAATCAGCAGGGCTGGCAGCATTCAAGGCATTGGCTGTGTCCAGTAAATGTTGGGTGTAATTGCTATAGAAAGGATCGCCATCCGGAGGGAGCGGTGTACTCCAGGGCAGTGGCGATTCGTAAATCGGTATTATCGCGACCACAATGTAATTATGGTCTTCAGTAAAACCCATGAAAGCGTAGAACAAGTCCTGGGTAACGATAGGCGCGTAAATTTGGTGATATGCCGTTAAGTAGCGGATGCCGGAGCCATTTTGGAAGTGAATGACTTTCTCGTTGCTGTGGAACATCTGCATGGCATTAAAAAGCGGGGGGAAGGGCAGTGCTTCATCGACATCATAATCCGAAAAATCTTCCGTGTCCATCAGCATATTTAGCTGGAAAAAGGACATAGCGACATCATAATACTTCGCATAGCTATATCCAGGGAAAACATAGATTCTGGGTCCATCGTGAAAGTGTTGATGGTCATAAGATGGATTGAGATGGAAAATAATGCGGGCTGGGCCAATATTGCCGGGTTCCAGGGTGTTGGGGTCGGGCCACTCATCAAGCTCTTCAATGGTCACCGTATAGTCAAGGTCACCTGGAAGCGTGAAACTTAATCCCATCAGGCGGATTTCCTTGTCGGGTTTGTTTGATGGCGTGTCAGTTGATGTTTGGCCTGGCTGGGGTGTGACGGTGGGCGGAACGATGGATTCAATCGTAGGGCTTGGCACAGGTGTATTGACAGCTGGTTCCATCGGCACAGGCGTTTCCAGCTGAGCCGCCTTGGTTTGAGTTGAGATATCCGCGACCAGGCTGGCAACCTGGTCTTCCACGCCGAGTTCTTCGGTTTTAGCGCTTTCCTGTTCAATTCTATCGGCACCCGCTCTTAAAGTCTTGGCTAAAAAACTACAGGATGTCAACGAAAGGACAAGGCAAAGACTTATTGTGGCGATAAGAAAGGCAGTCTTCTTTTTCATTTCTCCTCCAAAGCTTGTAGCTTGTAATGAATTAAGGTTCTGTAACTCAAAATATGGGACAATCTATTATTATTTTAAAGTTTACCATATTTTATTAAACACAACTTTGTTTTCAAAGATGTCTCTTCATATTTTTTTCACCGAAATTGGTAAAAAAGCTTATGCGATTAACTAAAACGAATTGTTTTTATCGGTACATTGTTCTTTAATTAAGACACAACTACGACCCTGTTTGCAGGTATAATTTGGTTATGAAAGATAAAAACCACAGCCAAAAACCAACTCATTCCGCTACTGCCATCGCGCATCCGAATATCGCTTTTATAAAGTATTGGGGCAATCGTGATGACGCCTTGCGTTTGCCACTCAACAGTTCGCTTTCGATGAACCTGGACGGACTTGAAACGCGCACGACGATAAGTTTCGATGAAAGTTTGAACGCAGACAGCCTGACTTTGAATGGCATCTTGCAGGAAGGCGCGGGTTTGGCGCGGGTTTCAGCGTTTTTGGACTCCGCGCGTGAATTAGCTGTTCAGCGGGGCATATTAAAGCCTGAATTGCAAAAACGTTACTTTGCCCAGGTTGTCAGCGAAAACAGTTTTCCAGCCGGGGCAGGTATTGCTTCGTCGGCATCGGCGTTCGCGGCTTTGGCGATGGCGGTGGATGGCGCCTTGGGCCTGAACTTGCCCGAAGCCCAACTTTCGCGCCTGGCGCGTTTGGGGTCTGGCTCAGCTTCACGTTCAATACCGACTGGTTTTGTCGAATGGCACGCCGGGCAGGACGATGAAAGCAGCTACGCGGAGAGTTTTGCCCCACCCAGTCACTGGGATTTGGTGGATATGGTGGTCATCGTTGACCGCGGGCATAAGCAGGTGGGCTCTTCGCAGGGGCATCCGCTGGCGCGTACTTCGCCACTGAACGAATTGCGCGTAGCGGGTGTGGACGAACGCCTAAAGGTCTGTAAAAACGCGATACTGGCCCGCGATTTTGAAGCTTTTGCCTGGGCGACGGAGTTGGACTCGGAGTGGATGCACGCGGTGATGCGCACCAGCACGCCTTCTTTGCGCTACTGGACGGAACTGACCGAACTCATCTTGTGGCAAGTGCGCTACTGGCGTCAGCAGGGGCACGCGCTGTGTACCACGGTGGACGCGGGTCCGAATGTGCATGTTATCGGCACGCAAAACGAACTTGATTTCGCCCTGCCCGCGCTCAAAGCTTTGCCGGGTGTGATGGATGTGATTGTTGCCAGGCCGGGCGCCGGTGCGGGTTTGATATAAGCGAGAACTTAAAGGACTGAAGGAGTGAAGACAAATATGGCAATTCCAGATTTTCAAACAATCATGCTGCCACTATTAAAACTGGCATCTGATGGAAAAGAACACTATATCCATGACGCAGTTGAAGAATTAAGTAATTATTTCAAGCTAACCGAAGAAGAAAAAGGGGCATTACTACCGAGCGGTACTCAGTCAGTTTTTTATAATCGTGTTGGTTGGGCCAGGTCTTACATGAAAGCAGCTAAACTTTTGGAAGATCCAAGACGAACTTACTTTAAGATAACACAAAGAGGGCTTGATTTACTGGCGGAAAATCCAAAAGCTATTAATAATAAAATACTATCTCGCTACCCTGAGTTTGTTAAGTTTAGACAAAGGAGACCCCAAAGAAGTGATGAGATAGTAGAAAAATCAGAAACAGATTCAATTGAAACACCAGAAGAGATAATGGAATCAGCATACCAGGAGTTACGGGAGACATTAGCTGCAGAAGTTTTAAACGTTGTGACATCCACGTCACCTGGCTTTTTTGAAAAGCTGGTTGTTGAACTCTTGCATAAAATGGGCTATGGAGGCACTCAGCGGGAATTAGCCCGTGCAGTTGGCCGGCATGGCGATGAAGGGATTGATGGTGTTATTGACCAGGATAAGTTAGGGCTGGATACGATTTATATTCAAGCAAAGAATTGGAAATCGGATTCTTCAATCGGTAGACCAGAAATTCAAAAATTTGTTGGTGCACTATTTGGTCAACATGCCCGAAGAGGCGTTTTTATTACCACAGCAAAATTTACGCAGGACGCCATTAATTATGCTAAAAAAATTGACGCCAAGGTAATCTTGATTGATGGCGAACGACTCGCTGAACTTATGATTGACTATAATGTAGGCGTAACGTTAAACACGTCTTATGAGATAAAGAAAATTGACTATGATTTTTTCTCAGACGAAGCTTTATAAAATGCCCTGAATGGAAAATGTGTAGCTGGTAAAGCAAAACAGATTGACGCCTGTTTAAAAAGAAGTTATTATCAATTCATGCACGATAACGGGAAGAAAACGAGCTGGTGGAAGCGTTTTACAGACAAACTCAACCGTGAGTTCCGCTGGTTTTTGCCTGGCCTCGGCTATAAACGATGGCTGGCTTTGACCGTCATCGGCGCGATGTTGCTGGGCTTAGGCCTGGCAGTGATTGTCCTGCAATACTACCGCACAACGACTAACGAATTTCTAACGCCTATCCTGGCAGTTTTATCTCTCCGATTTCTTGACCGTCCCATTCGATTTCTGCTTTTCGGCGGGATTGGTTTCACGCTGATTCTCTTCGGCATTTGGGGGGCTAATCGCGCGGTGCTCAAACCTTTTGAACGCGAGGGACGCCCGGCCTGGGAGGCCGTGCAGCAATATCGGCGCAAAGACCGCGGCATCAAGGTCGTGGCGATTGGTGGCGGGCATGGACTGGCAACTTTACTTAGTGGCATCAAGGCTTACACGCATAACATTACGGCCATCGTGACCGTTTCGGATGATGGCGGTTCGTCGGGTGAACTGCGCCGTGATTTGGGCGTTTTGCCCCCAGGGGATATCCGCAACTGTTTAAGCGCCTTGAGTAACGATGAAGCCTTGCTTTCGCAGGTTTTTCAGTACCGTTTCAAATCGGGTGCCGGGCTTGAGGGGCATTCATTGGGCAACTTGTTTATCACCGCGCTGGCAGAGATTACCGGCAGTTTTGAAGAAGCGGTGGCGGAATCCGGGCGTGTTTTGGCGATTTATGGGAAGGTATTGCCATCTACGCTGAGTAACGTGCAACTGGTGGGTGATGTGCGCTTGCACGACAGCGATGAGATTGTGCATATCAAAGGTGAAAGCAAAATTACAGGGGCGAATGGCAGGATTTTGCGTGTTTTGCTTGATCCATCAAACGCGCAAGCTTATCCGCCAACCGTCGCGGCGATTTTGAACGCGGATTTGATTCTTATCGGGCCAGGCAGTTTATATACCAGCATCTTACCTAATCTGTTGGTGTCGGGTTTGGTTGATGCCATACGCAGCAGTCGCGCGGAGGTCTTTTTGGTGTCAAATGTGGCGACGCAGCGGGGCGAGACGGACGGTTTTAATGTGTCTGATCATATGCACGTTTTAGAACAGCATATTGGCAAAAACATTTTCGATTTGGTCATTAGCAACAACAACTTTAAAGGCGATTTGGGTGAAGGAGTCGATTGGGTGCGCAACGACGCGACCAGCCGACGCTCTTATAAGGTCTATGAAACAGATTTGGTTGATGGGCTTTATCCCTGGCGACATGACTCGAAAAAATTGGCCAAAGCGATTATAAGCGTCTTTGAAGAACGCACCGGGCCACTTTTTGATTAGGTTTTCGCCAACGGAAAAAGCCATATCCCTTTAATCTGCCCAACGTGGCGGTTTTCCCAAATCCAGGTACAGCTTATTCATCGCATCTTTATATATTTGCGGAATGTCATTCATGGCTAATTGATAGTAGTAAACTTCATCCGTTTTACTTTCATTATTATAGCTTTTTAAAGTTTCAAACTCGTAAATCATTTGTCCAGTTGCAACATCAAATATGAAATGTGTTGTTTTAGCCGTAATAGGAAGGATTTCGGAATTAGTGCTGGTAAAAAAGCCACCCGTTGTATCCCATGCATTCTCTTCAAAATGTAATAATTCAGCGTTTTCAGTTTTTTCAAACCACATTTTAAATTCATTTTTTCCAAACGCATCACCATTTAATTTCAATAGATATAGTGTATGTTCAAAAGTAGGGTAAAAATTAGTTAGTATGAATGGGCGACGCCAGTCTGAATCTTTAACACTGTAATAGCTACAACAGGCGTCTGGACTTTCTACGTAGTATTGCTCTGGGTATCCAGGTTTTCTATAAAAGGTAATATTAAATTCTCCTGCCTTAGCATAATCGTAAATTTCCGTAATACTGCCCCAGCTTGGTTCAAACTCAATATATTCGTCACATTCAATGCGGTCTTCGTGTATATGCGTAAAGGAGATCTTATAACCAGGTTCGTTAAGCGGATCGTTTGTAGCTTGATATGATTCGGTTTCAAAGTACCAGCTTCCTTTTTTAACTAAGGCTATTTCAAGCGCGTCTAGTCTTTCAAACCAGCCAATTATAAGGTTTGGATCGGTAAGCGGATTTTCTTCTGTGTAGTTCCAGTCTGGGGTTACAAGCAAGTGGTCTGGAATGATGGTGTTTTCTTCAGGTGTAGGCGTTGGGATGTTTAATGCTGATGATAATTCATCGTGCATTGATGAGACCTTTGGAGTTGGTAACTCATTCGGACTAGGTTCAATGGATTGAGCTTCGCATGCTGTGACAAGTAGTAAGAGGAAAAGAAATAATGATGCGATTTTATTCTTCATATACTATTTCTCCGTGTTGTCTTGAAGGGCACTAAAGTCCCTTTTTTTACATACCAGAAGACCGATTGATATTGTCACGGTGATTAGAATTACCCAATATAGAAAAGATTGCCAGAGAGGAACATACCTAAAGGGGATGATTTGCACATAGCTAAGATGTACGCCTGGTAAGAAACGTGCCCAACTGGGAGGCCCGCTTAAAGACACACTTATATAACTTACAAGTAAAATGCTAAAACCAGCTATCAAACCAAGATAATACCTATCTGTTATTAGATTGACTAATAGAAGGATTAGTCCAAAACTAAAGAATCCTAATAACAAGAGCCCAAAATTTTGTGTGAAATAGATTGCTGGACTTGGCGGCTGAAGTTTAACAAAGAAGCGTATGTCCAGATTAAGAAACATGGGTTCGAATTGTGCCAGTTCTGAGTAACCTGTCGTACCAGGTAATGTAATATAGGCTGTTACCGAGACAAATGAAAGCAACAACAATAAAAAGAACAAGGTTAGGATAAAGAGAGTGCATACTTTTACGAGCCACCATTTCTTACGCGATTTCAGGCGTAAAAGCTTCATCTGTCCAAGATTGGATTCAGGTAGGAGATCGCTTATAAGAAAAATAAAGAGTGGACCTAAACCAAGATAAAGATAATATTGATCACCGAATACCACGAACAATAAGTCCCATCTATTTGGGAGTTGTGGGGCTATTTGTGCTAAATAGCTTGTTAAGTAGTCGTTAGCATGCATACAAAGATAAACGAATACAGGTATTGGTAACAGCCATCGTAAACGAAAAAGATAACTTTGGAGTTCTAACTTCAAGTATGTTAAAAAGGATTTCATTTCTTTTCCTTAGATTGTTTCATGTTTTTTCCGTGTAAAAACAAACAAACCGATAAGTGATAATACAAGAACAGCCAGATACTGTAAAAGTTGAATAGAAAAAGTGGGTCGCTCAAAAAACACGGCATAAGGTTGTAAGCCAAAGAGAGCATTAAGTTGATATGGAACGATGTCATTGCGTTCGATTAGGACACGAAGTCCTTGAGTGATGACCAAAGGTGCTGCAAGGGTAATGTAGCGATTACGGCTTAGCGTTGAAAAAAACATTGCTAAAAGTGACCATACAAAACCAAAGATAAACACACTCAGCAAAAGATAGCCGAAATAAGCACATGGATTTTGCCCATATAACTCAGAAAACGGACCCCATGGCATAGTTCCCTGATACCCAGCTCTAAAACTGACATCGGAAAAGTCAATGCCTTTTCCAAGCCCAAGCAAAAAGACGATTAGATTAGACAAAATCAGGCTTACCCCCCCGCTAAGACCTGTTGCAAGAATTTTCGCGCTTAGGTAATGTTTAAAGTTCGTGCGTTGAATGATGAATCGAGTGAACCCTTGCTGTGAATCTGTGAGAAATGAATCTGCGAAAGGTACTGCCAGGAGTACTGCTCCCAAAAAATCGAAGTAACCATAATCTAAAAGCATCATCATGCGATTAACTGGGTTCTTTAGCGGTATTGGCCACCGATAATTTCCGATGAAAAAAATGATGATGGATAACAGGATAACAATAAGCCAGCGTGGATTCCAAAACGCCCTAAAGAATTCTTCTTTATAGACATTAGCTTTTTTCATAATATCCTCAACCGATTATTTGCGGATAATCTCTGTTAATAATGTGAAACTTCACTAACCGAATCAATGTAGCGACTGAAAGCTTGGTTGATGTCGTCGAGACTATAGCCCATTTGAGTCATTTCCATTACCATGGTTGAAATTAAATCGTCTCTCATATTGTCGTGTAATTCGTCAATACGGGATTGATTGTCAGTCACAAAACTGCCTTCGCCTCGTCTGGTTTCAATGATTCCCAATAAGGCTAATTCCTGGTAAACGCGAGCAATGGTGTTGTGATTAACGTCAAATGCTAAGCCCGCGTCTATCCACGAAGGCAGTTTATCGCCGGGTTTATATTCACCCCGGAAGATTTGATAACAAATTCGTCGGATAATCTGTAAATAGATAGGTTCATAATTATTGTAGTTGTTATCCATTTTTTTACCTGTAAGCTGTGGTGGAATCTATTTGGGTCATTTGTTCAAGCTTTCCATCACGCAGTTGGAACGCTTTATCGCAAAGAAATTTTATTTCGTTCAAACTGTGACTGGTGATAAGGATCGTTTTTCCTTCTCTTCGTAATGCAAGCAGATAGTCATAAATCTCTTTTTGCGCGTCAAAATCCAATCCGGCGGTAGGTTCATCTAGAATGAGCAAGTCAGGGTCTTCCATTATGGCTTGGGCAAGTCCTAAACGTTGGCGCATGCCGACAGAATAGGTCCGAATAGGTTTGCGGTCGTTTGGATCTAGTCCAACGAAACGCATTGTTTTATAAATAGATTCTTTATCGGCTTTGCCGGAAATGATAGCGAGCAGGTGAAGATTTCGATAAGCACTTTCAGACAGCAAAAACCCGGGGTGGTCAATGAGTGCGCCGACTTTATCTGGAAATTCGACATCTATACCGACTTTCTGATTGTTAACAATGATTGTGCCCGAATCTGGGATAATAAGCCCTACGATAATTCGAAGAAATACGCTTTTGCCAACCCCGTTTGATCCGCTAATACCGTAGATTTGACCTTTTGGCAGTGAAAAGTCGAGATTATCAAGCACCTGATTTTTACCAAAGCGCTTGCTTATTTTTCTAGCATCAATGGCCAAGTAATCCACACCTTGATTATTGGAGGTAGATTGGTTTGAAGCAAGATTAGTATTTGCGAACAGCTCCATTTTGTCTTTGTCCTTTCCGACTAGTACACTACTAAGATAGTGTACTAGTATGCTTATAATAACAAAGCTTCAAGGTGCTGTCAAGTTGAAATTGAGAAACTCGCAACTACTATGTCAACAGGAAATTTACAAAACTTTCCGTGTGCCATGTCCAAAAGTAGTATAGTCTAATCTAATCTAATCTAATCAAATAATTTATCTGTGATATACGAAATGGGACGTGAGGTAGACATTAATTAATGTCTGAACTGGCTAAGGTTCTTCATTTTTCCGCATGCTTTGCTGTAAAGGATTATAATGTAGTTGATATGGAAACGTTTTTCAACGAGTAATTTAACTTGTTGACTGGAGGAATTTATGAAAAAAGTAAAAGTTGCTATCAATGGCTTTGGACGAATTGGTCGCCAGGTAGCAAAAATTATCATGGACGATAAGTCTGGCTTGCTGGATTTGGTCGCGATTAATGACCTTTACGACAGTAAGATGAACGCGCATCTCTTTAAATACGACTCAAGCTACGGAAAGTGCAGCTGTGAGGTTGTGGTGGACGAAAACGATGACCTGATTGTGGATGGCCATTGGATTGACGTTTTGCAGGAACGTGACCCCAACAATTTGCCCTGGAAAGATCTTGGCGTTGATTTGGTCATCGAATCCACGGGCGTCTTTACCACCGCGCGCAGTGATGAGAAAACTGGCAAAACAGGCGCGGACGCGCATATCAAAGCTGGTGCGAAGAAAGTTATCATCACCGCGCCAGCCAAAGGCGAAGATATCACCATCGTGATGGGTGTGAACGATAAAAAATACGACCCTGAACTGCATCACATTGTCTCGAATGCTTCATGCACCACCAACGCATTGGCGCCGGCGGCTAAGATTGTCAACGACAACTGGGGCATTGTAAACGCGGTGATGAGTACCGTGCACAGTTATACGAACGACCAGGTGCTACTGGACCAGGGTCATAAAAAGGACGTGCGTCGTGGGCGGGCTGCGGCTCTGAACATTGTGCCCACTTCAACCGGCGCGGCCAAGGCGATTGCGCTTGTTATTCCCGAACTGGCTGGCAAGTTTGATGGCCACTCTCTGCGCATACCAACCCCAACGGTTTCGATTATTGACTTTGTGGCTTTGCTTGAAAAAGACACGACGATTGAAGAAGTTAATCAGGCTTTTATTGACGCCGCTGAAGGCGAATATAAGGGCATTGTGGGTGTGGTCAAGGGCGAGTATGACGACCCTTTGGTCTCGGTGGACTTCCGCGGTGATACACGCAGTTCAATTGTTGACCTGCCCAACAATATGCTGATGGGCACCAACTTGCTGAAAGTGGTGACCTGGTATGACAATGAGTGGGGCTATTCCAGCCGCACAGTTGATTTGGCGAAGCTTATTGCCAGCAAGATGGCATAAGATATGAGAATGTCTGGCACTAATAAGTGCACGGCACTCTGTTGTAACAGTAAAAAGTGATAATATAACGATATAAACAAAGCGTTTTTGGAGGAATAATGCTCAATAAGAAAATGTTAACTGATTTAGACCTGCAAGGCAAAAAAGTTTTGGTACGGGTTGACTTTAATGTGCCCCTAAAAGATGGCGTTGTGCAAGATGACACACGCATTTTGGCTGCTCTGCCCACAATCAATTATTTGCTGAATAATGGTGCGGCGGTTATTTTGGCTTCGCATCTGGGACGCCCCAAGGGAAAAGTGAACCTGGAATACAGCTTGAAACCCGTCGCGGTTTATCTGGCGAAACTTTTGGTCGCGCCGGTGCGTTTTGCGGATGATTGCCGTGGCTCAGAGACCAAAGAAGCGGCCAAAACCTTGCAACCCGGCGAGGTGATGGTGCTGGAGAACACCCGCTTTTACGAAGGCGAGGAAAAGAACGACCCCGAAATGGCTAAAGACCTGGCAGAGTTGGCAGACCTTTATGTGAACGACGCCTTTGGTACCGCTCATCGCGCGCATGCCTCAACCGCGGGCGTGACAGACTATTTGCCCTCCGCGGCTGGCTTTTTGCTGGAAAAGGAAATTAACTATTTGGGTAACGCCATCAATGACCCCAAACATCCCTTTGTGGCGATTTTGGGTGGCGCGAAAATCAGCGATAAAATCGGCGTGATTGAAAATCTGCTCAGCAAAGCCGACAAAATCCTGATTGGCGGTGGCATGGCGAATACCTTTTTGGCTGCCAAAGGATACGTAATGGCGGATTCATTGGTAGAAGCTGAATCACTTGAAACCGCAAAAGAATTGCTGGCGAAGAGTGATGGCAAACTGCTGTTGCCTGTGGATGTAGTTATCGCGGACGCTTTTGATGCTGAAGCCAAGGCGCAAACCATCGCGGCTGGTGATGTTCCTGAAGGCTGGCGCGTTTTGGACATTGGCCCTGAAACGGTCAAAGCTTTTGGCGCGGAAATTGCCAAAGCTGGTACAGTGGTTTGGAATGGTCCCATGGGTGTCTTTGAGTTCCCGCGTTTTGCTGAAGGCACTTTTGGTATCGCGCGCGCCGTGGCAGAATGCGAAGGCGTGACCATCATCGGCGGTGGCGATTCGGTGGCTGCGATTAACCAAAGCGGTTTGGCGGAAAAAATTACGCATATCTCAACCGGTGGTGGTGCGTCACTGGAAATGCTGGAAGGTATCGAACTCCCGGGTGTAGCTGCCCTGGATGATAAGTAAACTTGCATTTCTTAAAGCGTGATAGAATTAAGTCAGTGTTTTGAAGGAACACTTTTGAAACTATGCGTTAAATCGGAGAGATTATGAAAAAGACAAAAACTACATACGCACTCATTATATTAAGCGTTTTGGTTTTGTTGATTACGGCTTGTAAACCGAGTCAACAGGAACCAGTTTACACTGAAGAAGATTTACAACGACAGGTGCTTGAAACCCAGAGCGCAAGAGCGACACAGTTCGCGGTTGAAACGATGGCAGCCCAGCTGACCGCTTTGAGTATGCCAACGTTTACCCCCATCCCAACTGAAATCCCAACCCAGGCGCCCCCACCCACGCAGGTACCCCCTACGGCAGTAGTTAACCCAGTACAGCCGACTGCGACAACGGTACCGCCTACCCAGGATACAGGTACAAAATGTTATGCGATGGAGCTTGTATCTGAAACAATTCCCGCAGGTACGACCATGACCCCAGGTGAGAAATTCGAAAAATCCTGGACAATCAGAAACACTGGTACCTGTGAATGGTCCAGAGAATTTGACGTCTATTTGAGTGGTGGTGAAGCCTACGGTTCGAATAAGTATGGTGATTTTAAGGAAAATGTCCCCCCCGGGGAGACGACAACAGTCACGCTTTATGATCTGGTGGCACCACAAACACCAGGAACCTATTACAGTTATTGGGTTGTGATGACAGTTGATGGAATCAGATTTGGTTATGGGCCAAACGGAGATTGGGGGCTGTCCATCCAGATTGAAGTGCGCAAGCCGTAAAAAAGATGAAAGCCACCTAAATGGGTGGCTTTTTTTGGAACTTTTTTCGCTTGGGATACGTCTTATATGTAAAGTCTGGATTATTAAGACAAATAGGAGCTTAAGATGAAGAAGCAAACTTTTTTCAAAACGAATTGGATTGTCGCAGTCGCTGTGATTGTGATATCCGTTGTTGCCCTTGCGGCTTGTAATTTACCTGGTTCCGAGAAACCTTTGGGGGACCCGATTGAACAAGCCAAGCAAACGTTAATCGCGCAGCAAACGCAAGAGCATTTTCAAACCCTGGTGGCACAGTTGACAGCTACCGTGCCTGTCGAAAGCACCGAGCCTGTCGAGCCAGTTGAACCGACAGAAAGCCCGGTTGTGCAACCCAGCAATACCGTCGAACCGACCGCAGTGCCTGCTACCAGTGTGCCCCCAACAGCAGTGCCACCGACGGCAGTACCTCCAACTGCTGTGCCAACGCGTCCTGCACCCACGGCAACACCGATACCTTGCTATCAGCTGAGTTTTGTGGCGGATGTAACCATTCCTGACGGGACGAAAATCCCCGGTGGAAATACCTTTACCAAGACCTGGCGCATTAAGAACACGGGGTCTTGTACCTGGGATGAACGCTTTGATGTCGCTTTTGTAAGGGGCACGCAGCTGGCAGCGTCGGCAATTTATGATTTCCGTAAAGTTGTAAAACCTGGCGAAACCGTGGAAATCTCCATTGAAATGACCGCGCCCACGACTAATGGCGTTTATACGTCTGAGTGGCAAATGGTAAATCCTAATGGCGTGAAGTTTGGCGGTGGACCAAAGAGCGATGGCACTTTTTGGGCGAAGATTGAAGTTGTGGATGGCAAAGGCGCGATTTATAACTTCGCCACTTCTGCCTGCGATGCCGATTGGTCGAGTGATTTGAACAGCAAACTTCCTTGCCCGGGTGACCGGAAAAAGGCGGGTCAAGGTTATGTCATTTACGAGAAAAACCCCATTCGCGAAGATGGTGGTAAAGAGAACGACCCAGGATTGATTACACGACCCAGCCCAACAGTGAGTGGTGGTTATATCCAGGGCATTTATCCCGCGATCAACATTAAATCTGGCGATGAGTTCCGGGCTTTGATTCAATGTGAAGGCGGTGCTGAGAAGTGCAGTTTGAAATTTGAGTTGTACTATAAAATTGGCGATGGTAAGTTCATCGAACTGGGCGAATGGATTGAGGTCTATGAAAAGAAATGGAATACCATTTCTATCGACCTTAGCGCATTGGCTGGAAACAAAGTCACCTTCTCGCTGGTGGTATGGAACCATGGCACAGCCGAGGACAATATCGGACTTTGGCTTGACCCGATTATTTACCGTCCGTAAAATGAGATGATTTTTTGAAAAAGTTAAAACCGTGCCACGCGCACGGTTTTTTCTATATCGCGCAAGGCTATAGGGGCTTGTTCCCGTTTTGGCACTTATCCTGGAAATCTATACACATATTAAAGAATTATGCGTTATATTCATACCTTGGCGTGATAAAATGAAAGAAAACAAATCATCCTGAGGTGAAAAATGACTGCAAGAAAACCTATGGTTGCTGCTAATTGGAAAATGAACAAGACAGCTTTTGAAGCGCGTGAGCTTACCCAGGCGTTGCTGCCTGAACTAAAGAAAATTGAGGCTGTGGACATTGTGCTTTGTCCGCCTTTTACAAATTTGAGTCTGGCTTGTGAGCAAATTGCCGAAACCGACCTAAAACTTGGCGCGCAAAATATGCACTGGCAGGAAAAAGGCGCTTTCACTGGCGAGATTTCCGCATCAATGCTGGCGGATTTTTGTGATTATGTCATATTAGGGCACAGTGAACGACGCCAAATGTTTGGCGAAACGAACGAAACCGTGAACAAGAAAGCGCATACCGCCCTGGCGCATGATCTGAAACCCATCATCTGCGTGGGTGAAAGCCTTGAGCAAAACCAGGCTGGCGAGACCGCGCAAGTGGTTGAAACACAGTGCCGGGAAAGTTTGCAGGCCATCACGCCCGAGCAAGCCCAAAACATCGTCATCGCCTATGAACCCGTATGGGCGATTGGCACCGGGCTGGCCGCGACGCCGGAAGGCGCGAACGAAGTGCATCGCGACGTTATTCGCCCCGTATTGCGCGATTTGTTTGGCGCTGAAATTGCTGAAGGCATGCGCATTTTGTACGGTGGTTCGGTGAATGCCGAAAACGCCGGCGAATTGTTCGCCATGTCGGATATTGACGGCGGTTTGATTGGTGGCGCGAGCCTGAAAGCGGATGCTTTTGTGGCTGTGGTGAAAGCTGCCGCTGAAACCCTGTAGTTGCCATCTGAAAGCGGAATAATTGACTTGACTCCGCCCGCGAAAAACCTATAATTTTCGGGCGTGAACTGGGCAAAAAGCCCAAGTGTTTGTTAGGAGATTTTATGTTAGAAAAACTTGAAACCTTGCGACATGAAGCTGAAGCTGATTTGGCAGGCATTACTGACATGGAAGCTTTGCAAAAAGTAAAGCACGACTGGTTGAGCAAAAACGGCAAGCTGACCGATATCCTCAAAGCCATTCCAACCTTGCCGGCTGAGCAACGCCGTCCGTTTGGCATCGGCGCGAACGAAATCAAAACCATGCTTACGGAAAAACTGGCAAGCCTGGAGGAAGTATTTATTGACCAGGCTGGCAGTGGCATAAAACTTGATTTGACCATTCCCGGTTTTGACATCACACAAGGGGGCTTGCATCCTACCCGACAGATGCGCGATGACCTTAACCAGGCCTTTATGTCATTGGGTTTTGAGATTTATCACGGCGCGCACATCAGCACCGAGCAAACCGCGTTCGATAACCTTAATTTTAAGCCTGATCATCCCGCGCGCGAAACGATGGATACCTACTGGATTGCCGGCACGGAAGATAAAAGCGCGGATGAACGCTATTGCCTAAGGCCGCATCTCACCGGTGCTTCGGTCGATTATCTCAAGGAACACGGCGCGCCGGCACGTTTTGTTTATCCCGGCATGGTTTATCGCAACGAGAGCACCGACCCAGGCCACGAACGCGCGTTTTATCAATACGAAGCCCTCATCGTCGAAAAGGATTTCTCGTTCTCCAGCGGGCGCTTGCTGATTGATACCATATTGGAACGCGTTTTTGGCAAGCCGATTGAAACCCGCATGCGGGCTGGTTTCTTCCCCTTTGTGGAGCCCGGTTTTGAGATTGACATGCGCTGCCAGGTTTGCGGTGGCAAGGGTTGTGGGGTGTGCAAGTACGTTGGCTGGATTGAGATTATGCCCGGTGGCGTGCCACATCCCAACGTTCTACTGGCGGCAGGACTGGACCCCATGGAATGGTCTGGTTTCTATATCAATATCGGTCTTGACCGATTGGTGATGATGCGTTACGGCATTGACGACGTGCGTCTTTTCCACAGTGCCGATTTGAGATTCCTGGGGCAATTTAAGTAAGAGGCAGACATGAAAGTATCATTAAACTGGATTAAAGAATTTGTAGACCTCCCGACTGACTTAAGCATTCAACAACTGGCTTATGACCTGACCATGCGCACGGTTGAGGTGGAAGGCTTTGAAGATCTCGGCGCGAGTTTGGATAAAATCGTTGTCGCTAAAATTGAATCTGTTGAGCCTCATCCCCAGGCAGACCGCTTGCGCGTAGTCAAAGTGGATGCTGGCGAAGATGAACTCTGCCAGGTGGTGTGTGGTGGCAGCAATCTTGAAGTGGGACAAATGGTTGTACTGGCTAAACCTGGTTCGTATGTGCGCTGGCATGGCGAGGGTGAACCGGTAGAAATCAAGGCCAGCAAGTTGCGTGGCGTGCCCTCCGCGGGCATGATTTGCGCCAGCGCGGAAATCGGCATGGAAGAACTCTTCCCCGCCAAAGAAGAAGCTGAAATTGTAGACCTTGCGGGTTATGATGCCACCCCCGGACAGCCTGTCAGCAAGCTTGTTGGGCGTGACGACATCATTTTTGAGATTGACAATAAAAGTATCACCAACCGTCCCGATTTGTGGGGGCATTATGGCATCGCCCGTGAGCTGGCTGCCATTTATGATTTGCCTTTGAAGCCTT
The DNA here is from genome assembly GCA_012839565.1 of Anaerolineaceae bacterium. GTDB lineage: Bacteria > Chloroflexota > Anaerolineae > Anaerolineales > Anaerolineaceae > Mesolinea. The sequence goes on along the minus strand of DUMZ01000005.1, from coordinate 207,021 downwards.
TGCCCGAATTTAAAGAGCAACTGCCTGCTGGAATATCGGTGGAAATTGAAGATGACTCCCGTTGCGCGCGATACGCGGCCTTGAGCATTGAAGGTATCGTCAATAAACCGTCACCTATTTGGATGCGCGAGCGCTTGGCCAGTTTGGATGTGCGTCCCATTAATTTAATGGTTGATATCACAAATTACGTCATGTTGTGTGTGGGCGAGCCGACGCATGCCTTTGATGCCGCGCACGTTGAAGGTGGCATCGTGGTACGTCGGGCAGAGGCTGGCGAAAAGCTGACCTTGCTTAATGACGAAGTTGTTGAACTTTGCGACAGCGATTTGCTGATCGCGGACAAGGTAAAAGCACTCGCTTTGGCGGGTGTGATGGGTGGTAAGCTGGATTCTGTCCTGGACGATACCCAGGCGGTTATCCTTGAAGTGGCTAATTTTGACGCGATTGGCACCCGCCGCACGGCAACGCGTTTGGGCGTGCGTACTGAGTCGAGCAGTCGCTTTGAAAAAGCACTTGATACCCAGCGCGTTGACCAGGCTTTGGGAATGACGGTCGCGCTCCTTAAAGAACTCATGCCCGAAGCACGTTTTACTGGTTTTACGGATGTTATTAAGAAGGAAACACAAGCCTTGCTAGTGCCCGTTGGTAAGGATTATTTGGAAAAACGTTTGGGCAGCACACTCGAAGTGGATGAAGTACAAGCGCTTTTAGGTCGCCTGGGCTTTGAGGTGACTTTTGCAGATGGCGTGTTTACATGTCATGTGCCCAGCTGGCGCGCGACCGGTGATGTGAGCCTGCCAGCGGATATTTTGGAAGAAGTGGCGCGTATACGGGGCTATGAAAGCTTTGAGTTTAAGCCACCTGTTGTCGCGCTGGAAAAAGCTCTGCATCAACCCCGCGTAAACATGAGCCAAGCCATTGCCCGCGTGCTGAGCGAACGTTTGGGTATGCAGGAAATCTTTACTTATCCCTGGGTTGAAGACCGCTATTTGGAAGCAGCCGGCATTGAAACTGAAGGCTTGCTGAAACTTGCCACACCACCTTCGCCTGAACAAGCCCATTTGCGCCCCAGCCTGGTGCCGGGCTTGATTGACGCGGTGCAACTCAACCAACATCATTTTGAAACCTTCAAAGTTTTCGAACAAGGTGTTGTTTTTCATGGTTTGCACGATCAGCGCAATTATTTGGCCTTTGCCTTGGCTGGCGAAGATGCTGAAAAACTACTTTTGGAAGCCAAAGGTGTGTTGCAGGGCTTGCCCCGTTTGGTGCAGTGTGAACCTTTCGACTTCGTAAGCGACAAAGTGCCTGGCTGGGCTGAACCCGGTTTGTGTCTGAATTTGCGCAACAAGGACGGCGTTTTTGGCGTGATGGGCGCGCTTTCTGTGCGTGCCAAGCGACTGGCAGCGATTAAACGCTTGAATGTGGTTATCGTTGAGTTGAATATGGACGCTTTGGTGCCATTGCCCAGTCGCGACAACGTTTATCAGGCTTTGCCGGTTTATCCGCTGGTGGCTAAGGACCTTTCGGTCATTTTGGACGACCAGGTAACCTGGGCGCGTGTGGAGGCTTTGGTGCGCCCGATGGTGCGCGATTTGGCCTATCTCACCGAATTCCGGGGTGGCAACGTACCCGAAGGCAAGCGCAGTTTGAGTTTTAGAGTTTGGCTGGGTTCAAATGAAGGCACTATGACCGCGGTGGATATTGACAAGCGCATGGTGGCGATTACCCGCAGGCTTGAAAAAGAGCTGGGTGGCACCGTGCCGGATGGGAAGTAGCAAAGCGTAATAACAGATTCAGCTAAAACCATAAAAGGAATGGTTTAAATAGTAACCATTTTACAAAAGCTGTGTTCTTATGAAGAGAAAGGAAATAATATGAATACTAACATACCTTACACAAACGCCAGTCAGCGTATCCAAACCTTAAACCTGGAAATCTCAGCACTGGAAAAAAAGATTAAGAGCAAATCTATATGGTTGTTTATCCTTACGGGGCTTGGGATTATTGGCACCCTTGTAAGCGCCAGTATTATTGGCTTCTTCCATAAAGCCGTAATCATTGATATGCTCATCCTTATTGGGCTCATTGTTGCCGGCATCTTAATTACAAGACTTAACAAAGCAGGTTTTATCTTAGCCATCGTTTTGTTAGCAATTGGTGGGATCATTCAGATTGTTAGTGTGATCATGGGCGCAATAGAAATTAAGGTTCTCGGGAGCCTTGCCTTAAGAATCTTGCTCATTTTGTTCATGGTGAATGGCATAAAAGAGATTGACCAGTTGAATGGTCTCAAGGCTCAATGGCAACACTTAATTCATGAAGCTCAAAGACAGGAAGCAGAACAACGCCAGGCAGCTTATGCACAGGCGCAAGGAACGCAATATCCACAATATCCACAAAATCCTCAATAAGGATTAAGGGCTTTTTGCTTTACTTATAGATCATGTAAACGCCACTTTTCATCCAGTGGCGTTTTTGTTTTAAGAGAGATAAGCATAGAATTTGCCTGTTATAAAAAAGATACTAGCTAATAATAAGAAATATAGATACCAGATGTCGGCTGTTTCAGATATCACAGGCATCAAGTAAAACTCAGCGTAATCCTATCTACAAGCTCTCCCAAAAATGCATTAAATATGGCATAATTGTAGGGAAAATAATAGAGCCATTAAGCCCTTCATCTGGCTTTCTTTGATGTGCCACTTGTGGGGTTAATGAAACAACAGTTGAAAGGATTAGTGATGACTAGAAAAGTTTATATTGCAGGAGCAGTTCGCACAGCGATCGGAAAGTTTGGTGGTAGTTTGGCGGATGTGCCCGCGGCCAAGTTGGCAGAAATTGTGGTAAAAGAAGCCATGCAACGCGCTGGCATTCAACCCGCTGATGTTGATATCGTTTACTTCGGCAATGTTTTGCAGGCAGGGCTCGGACAAAACGTCGCCCGCCAGGCTGCTATCCACAGTGGCATGCCGGTTGAGGTCCCCGCGGTTACCGTTAACGTCGTATGTGGTTCAGGGCTTGAGTCCGTGAATATGGGCGCTCGCATGATTAAATACGGCGAAGCTGATATCGTCGTAGCAGGTGGTGTTGAGAATATGTCCGCCGCGCCATATCTGCTGCCCAACGCGCGCTATGGCTACCGCATGGGCGATGGCAAGATTATCGACTCGATGGTGCATGATGGTTTAACTGATATCTTTAGCGGTACTCATATGGGCATCACCGCCGAAAATATCGTTGAACAATGGGGCTTGACTCGTGAAGAGTTGGACGAATTTGCTGCCAAGTCACAAAACAAGGCTGCCAAAGCTCAGGCTGAGGGCAAGTTTGTTGATGAAATCGTGACGGTTCCTGTTAAGGTTAAACGCGAAATTATTGAATTCAAAGAAGATGAAGGTATTCGCGCGGGTACAACAGTTGAAGGTCTTAGCAAGCTGCGCCCAGCGTTTAAAGCTGATGGTATCGTGACCGCTGGCAACTCTTCAACTATCAACGACGGTGCCGCCGCGGTGGTGCTGATTAGCGAAGAAAAAGCCAAAGAACTGGGCGTAACCCCGCAGGTGGAATGGCTCGAAGGTGCTTTGCGTGGTGTGGAACCCCGCATTATGGGCATTGGTCCTGTGGCTGCTACCCAGGAACTGCTTAAAAAAATGGACGCTGAACTTGCCGACTTTGATCTCATTGAAGCTAATGAAGCTTTTGCCGCGCAATCTGTGGCGGTGCTGAAAGATTTGGGCATGGATCCCGACAAAGTCAACATCAACGGTGGCGCGATTGCTTTGGGTCACCCGGTTGGCGCTTCAGGCGCGCGTATTCTGGTCAGCTTGATTTACGAAATGCAACGTGATCCCGACGCGAAATTAGGTTTGGCCACCCTGTGTATTGGCGGTGGCATGGGCGTCGCTGCGGCAGTGCGCAAAGTCTAGTTTACTGAGATGCGCCATTTTGTCGGGCGCATTGGTCTGCTTTTTGGCAGAATGAATGGAATGAGAAAGGTTGAGAAATGGCAAAAGTAATTTTAAGTCAACAAGGCTATGTGGCACTGGTGACGATTAATCGTCCGGAAGCCATGAACGCGTTGAACGTGGAAGTCATTGAAGAGCTGATTGACGCTTTTGATATGATTGATGTTGACAACACGCGCTGTGTCATCTTGACCGGCGCTGATGACCGCGCTTTTGTAGCGGGTGCTGATATCGCCGCGATGGCGAACATGAGCAGCGAAGAAGCAAGGACTTTCGCGGAACTGGGGCACGAACTGATGGAAACCATCGAGTATTTCCCCATGCCAGTTATCGTCGCGGTGAATGGCTACGCTTTAGGTGGCGGCTGTGAGCTGGCCATGGCTTGTGATATCCGTATTGCCAGCGAAAATGCGGTTTTCGGTCAGCCGGAAGTTGGTTTGGGTATCACCCCCGGCTTTGGTGGCACCCAGCGCCTACCCCGCTTAATTGGCTCAATGTCCGTCGCGAAAGAGTTGCTTTATACCGGGCGCAATGTGCGATCAGATGAAGCTTTGCGCATTGGCCTGGTAAGTGCGGTTCATCCGCAAGAGTCGCTTTTGGACGAGGCGTGGAAAATCGCCAACCGTATTTCTGCCAACGCGCCCATCGCGGTGGAAAACGCGAAAACCAGTGTGAACGCTACGATGGAACTTGGTCTTGAAGAAGGCATTGAACTTGAAACAGATTTGTTTAGCGAATGCTTCGACAGCGAAGATCAAAAAGAAGGCATGGCGGCATTTCTCGAAAAACGCAAAGAAAAGAACTTTAAGAATCGATAGGAGACGCAAATGAAAGTTGCAGTTATTGGTCCTGGAACGATGGGCTCTGGCATTGCCCAGGCTTTTGCTCAGGTTGAAGGCTTTGAGGTTGTATTGGTGCATTATGCCAGACTGGAACGCTCCCAGCAAGGCATCGATGGCATTATTAAGGGCCTGCAAAAACGGGTTGACCGTGGTCGCATGGAGCAGGCGGAAGTCGACGCGATTGCCGCGCGCTTGACACCCGGTTTGTATGAAGCTTGTGCCGATGTGGACTTGATTGTTGAATCAGCATCCGAGGTTATGGCGGTAAAGAAAGAAACATTTGTCAAGCTTGACGCGATTGCCAAGCCGGAATGTCTGTTTACCACAAACACGTCGTCGCTTTCAATCACCGAACTTGGCAGCGGGCTTTCGCGCCCCTTGGTGGGTCTGCATTTCTTCAATCCCGCGCCAGTTATGAAACTGGTGGAGATTATCCCGGGCTTGAACACACCGGAAGAATTGGTCACTAAGGTAACCGAGATCGCTGAAGCGATAGGCAAGACCCCGGTTTTGGTCCAGGAAGGCCCCGGCTTTGTGGTCAACCGCATTTTGGTACCGATGATTAACGAGGCAATCGGTATCCTGGCAGATGGTTTGGCTTCCGCTGAGGGTATCGACACAGCCATGAAACTTGGCGCGGCGCACCCCATGGGTCCGCTGGAGTTGGGCGATTTGGTCGGTTTGGATGTCTGTTTGGCAATTATGGAAGTCTTGCAGGCTGAAACCGGCGACCCGAAATACCGCCCTCATCCCCTGCTGCGCAAGATGGTGCGCGGTGGTAAATTAGGCCGCAAGAGTGGTGAAGGCTTCTATAAATACTAGAATCCAGCTTAGCTTTTTAAGCGAAAGAGACTAAAAGCCAGGTGTGTTCGCACGCCTGGCTTTTTAGTTAGCTTTGGGATGGTGTTGTTTGGCTAACCCGGTTTCCTAACCCCGAACGACTTTATCATCGAGAATTGACATTAAAATACTATGGCATGGTTAAGGTTATAATGGGACATGTTGTGTTTGTTGCTTTAAGATAGCTTTTTTATAAAGCATATTCACAAATGATCACAATAGCCTGGAGAAAGAGATGAAAAAAACGATTGGCACACTATTAATGATGATATTGCTGGTGCTCAGCTTACCTGCTACTGATGTTTACGCAAGAGATGCTATTATTTGGGAACGTTCTGATATAGGAATGGAATCTATCCTTATTGGATCGATAGCAATAGATCCACAAACACCAAGTACTCTTTACGCGACTAAGCGTGGGGTTTACAAAAGTGTCAATGGCGGAGAGAGTTGGTATGAAATTAACAATGGAATTGATCTCCCTCAATGGTTTTATTCCTTTGCGATAAATCCACAAACGCCATCTACGCTTTACGCGGGAAGCACAAATGGCGTGTTCAAGAGCGTCAATGGCGGTGGGAGTTGGAGCCAAATTAATGCTGGATTGCCGTCAAGCCTTGTCGTTGAGTCTATCGTTATAGATCCGCACATGCCATCCACGCTTTATTTGGGAAGCTGGAGGGGTATATTTAAAAGTATTGATGGTGGTGATAATTGGAGTGCGGTCAATACAGGATTGACAGATTTGCATATTAAAGGCCTGGCTATAGACCCACATTCGCCTAGCACACTTTATTCGGGAAGCTGGGGTAGCGGTATCTTTAAGAGTATCGACGGTGGTGAAAATTGGTACCCGCTCAATGATGGGTTGGAGAATCGGTATGTTCATTGTCTTGCGATAGATCCACAAACGCCATCAACAGTTTACGCAGCAACAAGTAATGCAGTCTTCAAAACCGATAATGGTGGAGAGAGCTGGAGATCAGTGATGAAAATCTATCGTTCCATTATGACTATCGCAATAAACCCTCAAACACCGGATACACTTTATGCAGGATCAGAAGGTAGCGGGATCTACAAAAGTAATGATGCAGGTGAAAGCTGGCTTGAAATTAGCAGTGGTTTACCAACTCAACGGTTTTATTCTCTCTCCATAGACCCACAAACACCAGACACACTTTATACGGGATCATGGGACGGTGAGGTTTTCAAAAGTAATGATGGCGGAGGAAACTGGCGCATTATAAGCGCGGGATTGCTGGGTAAAACAATTCAGACGGTTGCCATTAACCCAGAAACACCAGAAACAATTTATGCGGGAGCTTCGGATGATGGCGTGTTTAAGAGTGTTGATGGCGGGAAGAATTGGTATCTGCCTAGCGACAGATTGAGAGGACTGTCTATTCGATCTATCGCGATAAATCCGAAATTACCGAATACACTTTTCGCGGGAACGAATGGCAAAGGAGTCTTTAGGAGTAGCAATGGCGGTGAAACCTGGAGCGCGGTTAATGATGGCTTGACAGATTTAAATATTGCTTCCATCACGATGGACTCTCAAAGACCGAATGTACTTTATGTGAGAACAATGAATGGAAGAGTCTTTAAGAGTTACAATGGCGGTGGAAACTGGAGTGCAGTTGGAGACATATTAACGAGCAAGCTCGTTAGTTTCCTCGCGATAGATCCGTTAACTCCAACCACAATTTATGCGGGAACCTACGGTGATGGGCTGTATAAGAGCATTGATGATGGGGAGACTTGGAGCGCGGTTAATGATGGTTTGACAGATTTATATATTGTTTCCATCGCGATAGACCCACAAACGCCAGGCACACTTTATGTGGGAACGAAATTTGAAGGAATCTTCAAGAGCAGCGATAGTGGTGGGAGCTGGACTAAGGTCAACAACGGACTTTCTGCTGAATGCATAATATCCATCGTGATTGACCCGCACACCACAGGCACGATATATGCGGGAACCAATGGACATGGCGTTTTTAAAAGTCTTAATGGTGGTGGCTCATGGGAGGCTGCTAATAAGGGTCTCCCAGATAATGCCATTATCAGTATTCTTGCGATTAACCCCCAAAAACCAAACATACTTTACGCGGGAACCCCTAAAACGGGATTATACCGTGGACTGAGTAACAGTCCAAAGCTATATATACCGATGCTCTATAAAGAATAAGTTCTTGAGCTGTGTTTTCGTGGTATTGATTTGATGTTTAGAAGCTGGGTGGATGGGAATTATGCATCCACCTGGCATATCGTTGTGGCATAAGCTTGTTCGCTGAGATCAAAGTGTAAGTCTCATGCTTGATTCTTGCCGAAGTGAAAATGCAGGGTATGGACAGTCTGTATCAGAAGGGTGCAGCAAAGATGAAATGCTTGGAAATTTCCCGCCATGCGCGAAAAGTGCTCAACGAGAACACCAGCACGGGGGGATATTAATTCTTGTTCCGGCATCTCGCCGTGGATAAAATCAGTTGCGCAAGTATTGGGATGAGAATAGTCTTTTTATATTGAAGAATCCCGCCCGAAATGATTAATCTGGACTATAATAAACTCGCGTGAGGCAACTTGCGTTTTTTAGCGTTGAAAACAATAGTGAATACTTAAAAAAGGATGGCTTATGGATTTTTCCTTAACGAATGAATATGCGATGGCGCAGAAACTCTTTAGAGATTTCGCGCAAAATGAGGTGGCTCCCATCGCGGAAGAGGTTGATGAAAATCACCGTTTCCCGACTGAAACAGTCGCCTTAATGCAAAAATACGGCTTTATGGGTATTCCTTTTTCCAAAGAGTGGGGTGGGCAGGGTTGTGATTACCTGACCTACGCGCTCGCGGTTGAGGAAATCTCAAAAGTTTGTGGAACCACGGGTGTTATTCTCTCGGCGCACACATCACTGTGCGCAGGCGCGATTAACGCCTACGGCACGCCGGAACAAAAAGACAAGTTTCTGCGCCCACTGGCTGATGGCAGAAAAATTGGCGCTTTTGGTCTTACCGAACCAGAAGCCGGTACCGACGCCGCCGGCCAACAAACCAAGGCTGTATTGGACGGTGATGAGTGGGTCATCAATGGTAACAAAATTTTCATCACCAACGGTGGCGAGGCGGAAATCTATGTCATTTTTGCAATGACCGATAAAGCCGCCGGAACCCGCGGTATTTCCGCATTCATCGTCGAAAAGGGCACGCCCGGTTTTGAATTTGGCATCAACGAGAAGAAAATGGGTATTCGTGGCTCCGCGACACGCGAACTCATCTTCCGCGATTGTCGCATTCCGAAAGACCAACTCTTAGGTAAAGAAGGCAAAGGTTTTGGCGTGGCAATGAGCACCCTGGATGATGGCCGCATCGGCATCGCCGCGCAGGCTCTGGGCATCGCTGGTGGCGCATTGGAGAAAACTGTGGCCTATGTTAAGGAACGTAAGCAATTTGGTCGCCCTATTTCAGCTTTCCAAAACACGCAATTCAAACTGGCTGAAATGAAAACTGAACTTGAAGCCGCGCGCTGGTTGGTTTATCTTGCCGCCAGCAAGTACGACAAAGGTGAAAAACACAGTGTGGAAGCGGCTATGGCCAAACTCAAAGCTTCGCGCGTAGCCTCGTGGATTACCAACCAGGCCGTGCAATTGCATGGTGGTTATGGTTATATCCAGGACTACGGCGTTGAACGCATGATGCGCGACGCGAAGATTACAGAAATTTATGAGGGCACTTCAGAAGTGATGTTGATGGTTGTTTCTGCTGCCCTGTTGAAGTAGAGGTGCTGATGAAGATTATTGTTTGTATCAAACAGGTACCCGATACCACCGAAGTCAAGCTTGACCCCAAGACCGGTACCTTGATTCGTGAGGGTGTTCCCTCAATCATGAACCCGGATGATAAGGCTGGCCTTGAAGCCGCTTTGCGTATCAAAGATGAACATGGCGCGCACGTGAGTGTGATTAGCATGGGCCCCTTCCAGGCCAGAGAAATGTTGCGCGAAGCTCTCGCCATGGGCGCGGACGCGGCTTATTTGATCACCGACCGTGCTTTTGCCGCCTCAGACACCTGGGCGACTTCCAGCATTTTGGCCGCGGCAATCAGCAAACTGGATTATGACCTCATCATCACCGGTCGCCAGGCGATTGACGGCGATACCGCGCAGGTTGGGCCTGAAACCGCTGAACATTTGGGCATCCCCAACATCAGCTATGCCGAGGAAGTCCACGTGGATGGTGATACGCTTGTGGTCAAACGCCAGTTTGAGGACTACTCGCATCTCGTACGCGCGAAGTTCCCTGTGCTCATCACCGCCTTGGGTGAACTCAACAAGCCCCGCTATATGACCCCCGGCGCCATTTTCGACGCCTGGCGCGAGGCGGAAATCGTTGAATGGAACCGCCCGGACGTGCCCGTGGATGACAGCAATATCGGCTATCGTGGTTCCCCAACACGTGTGGCAAAATCGTTCCCCAAGACCATGAAAGCACCCGGAATGAAAATCGAAGAAGGTGTTGAGGAATCGGTGGAATTTATTTTTGACAAGCTCAAAGAAAAGTATCTGCTTTAGGTGGAGGTAAACAATGACGATTGAAGACTATAAAGGTGTATTTACTTTTGCCCAACAGGTACACGGCGAGCTGAGCAATGTGTCGCTTGAACTTATCGGCAAAGCGCGCGATTTGGCGCAAGATTTACAAACTGATGTCAGCGTGATTTTGTTGGGTCATAACGTTTCGCATTTGGCTAAAGACTTGATTGCTTTTGGCGCGGACCATGTGATTATTATTGATGACCCAGTACTGGATGAATATCGCACGGAACCCTATACCCAGGGTGTAACCGCGATTATTGAAAGCTACAAACCCGAAATCGTACTTTTTGGCGCGACCGCTATTGGGCGTGACCTGGCGCCACGGGTGGCAGGCCGTATACATACCGGTCTGACCGCTGACTGCACCAGCCTGGATATTGACCCTGAAAGCAAAGAATTCCGCATGACCCGTCCCGCTTTTGGCGGTAACCTGATGGCAACCATTATCTGCCCCGATCATCGTCCATCAATGGCAACTGTGCGTCCCGGCGTGATGGTTAAGGAACTGCGCGATGACTCCCGCGAAGGTGAAATTGTGAATTTCGATTACACTTTCGAAGAAAACCAGTGCTGGTTCGAGATTGAAGAAGTTATCAAGAAAGTTTCCCACAAGATTGATATCACCCAGGCTAAAGTTTTGGTCTCGGGTGGGCGTGGCATGGGTGACGCGAGCTGTTTTGAGATGCTGCAAGGTCTGGCAGACGCTCTGGGTGGCGAGGTGTCCTGCTCGCGCGCGGTGGTGGATGCCGGCTGGCAACCCAAAGAACGTCAGGTCGGGCAAACGGGTAAAACCGTGCGACCCCAGCTTTACATCGCCTGTGGTATCTCCGGCGCTATTCAGCACCTGGCTGGCATGGAAGAATCCGACTACATCGTCGCTATTAACAAAGACCCCGACGCGCCGATCTTCAACGTGGCGGACGTGGGTATTGTGGGCGATTTGCACCGCATCGTGCCTATGCTGACTGAGAAGATTTTGGCTTCCCGACAAGAATAAGCGTTTTATGCTTTGATAATCAACAGAGCTTGCATTACGCAGGCTCTGTGTTTTTAACATAGATTGTTTGATTTGTTTAAGAACGCTTAAAGACCAAGACCACCCAGTCGCCATCTTGAAGTGTTTCGATATGGTGCAAGTCCTTGGTTTCTGCCACGTCAATAAGCTCAGGGGCTTGGGTGTCTAAGATACCGCCCATGATGATGATGCCATCGGGCGAGACGATATCCGCCAGGCCGGTGTGCAACATTTGGGTGAGAATCGGCGACAGGATGTTTGCCAGGACGACCGGTGCCTGATTTAAGCCATCTTCGCGTGCCAGGATATCGGTATGCGTGCCTACTTCAAAGATAATACGTCCTTCTTCCATGCCATTGAGCGCGGCGTTGCGCACGCAACTGGGAATGGCGTCGGGGTCGTTATCCACGCCCAAAACAGCCGCCGCACCTTGGCGGACAGCCTGAATAGCTAAAATGCCACTGCCACAACCGATGTCAATGACGTTTTTCCCCTGGCAACCGTATTTTTCGAGAGCGGCCATACACAGTTGCGTGCTGGGATGGGTGCCGGTGCCAAAAGCCATATCGGGCGAGATGATGATGGGCGTGCGTTCGCCAGCCACGCTGGGGTCAACCCAGGCGGGCAGAATCATCAGGTTTTTGCCGATGGGCAAGGGGTGATAATGCTGTTTCCAGGCTGCAATCCAGTCCTGATTTTCTACCCAGGCTTTTTCAAGCTCGTCAAAAGGCAGGATTTGGCGCATATAAAAAAGCGACTCTTCCAGTTTATAGAGTGTATCCTCAAGGTTTTCGTCGTTGGCGAGATAGGCCACCACGCGCATATCGCCGGTGGGTACTTCCTCGTAATCGGCGGTGTCGAAGCTGGTGATGCTATGCAAAACGACGCCATCGGGCGCATAGCGTGAAAAAAGTTCGCTGATGGCTTCAGCAATTTCGCCACTGCAAACCAGCGATACTTCCAGCCAGGCGTAATCGCCAAGATCTGGTGTGTTGTTTTTTTGATTGTCTGTTGAATTATCCAAGGAAAGCGTCCTTTAATTTGTCCAGGAAGCTGCGTTCCTGAATTTTAACTTCGCGTCCCATCGTGCGACTAAGCGCTTGCAGGAGTTCTTCCTGTTCGTGGGTGAGGTTTCTGGGGATTTGTACATTGATGGTGACCAGTTGATCGCCACGCGCATCGCGGTTGAGCACGGGCACGCCTTTGTCGCGCAGTTTGAAGACCTTGCCGGGCTGAGTGCCGGGTGGAATGCGCAGGCTCTGGTCGCCATCAAGGGTGGGCACGGTAATTTCATCGCCCAGAGCGGCTTGCGCCATGTTGATGTCGATGTCTAACAGAATGTCGTTGCCACTGCGTCTGAAGAATTGATGTGGGGCGACTTCAAGGCGGATAAAGAGATTGCCGTTGGGCCCGCCAAAGGCGCCTGGCTGGCCTTCGCCAACGAGACGCACCTGGTTGCCATCATCCACGCCGGCGGGAATTCTTACGTTTAAATTGACATTTTTGCGTTCCAGACCGGTGCCACTGCAGGTGTTGCAGGGCACTTCAACCATCTCGCCGCGTCCGCGACAGGTCGGGCAGGTGGTGACTTGCACCATGGACCCCAGAAAGGTCTGTTGCATCTGGCGCACTTCGCCTTGCCCATGGCAGGTTTGGCAAGTTACGATGCCTGTACCAGGTGCTGCGCCATTCCCGCCGCAGGTGCTACAGCGCTCGTTGCGGGAGATGGACACTTCCTTTTCCGTGCCAAAAACGGCTTCTTCAAAGCTCAGTCTAACGCGGGTGCTAAGGTCAGCGCCACGTCTGGGCGCGTTAGCCGCGCGTGTGCTTCGTCCGCCAAAACCACCAAAACCACCCATACCAAAGCCAAACAAAAGGTCCATTAAGTCACCCAGTCCGATGTCGGCGTAGTTGGGCATGCCGCTGGTGTTAACGCCCTGGAAACCAAAGCGGTCGTAGGCGGCGCGTTTTTCGGGGTCACTCAGGACGCCGTAGGCTTCGTTAATTTCCTTAAAGCGTTCTTCCGCGTCAGGCGATTTATTGACGTCAGGATGGTATTCGCGCGCCAAACTGCGAAAAGCGTTTTTGATATCGTCTTGGCTGGCACTTCGGGGAATGCCCAGCACTTCGTAATAGTCTCTTTTTTCTGCCATGTTTATGTCACTTAAATGATGACGATGAAGGACTTGGTGAGGGCTCTCATCATCGAAACGCTCATATTAAACATTGCTGTTTCTAAATGAGTGAAGGACATGGTCAGGAAACCATGTCGAGAAAAGAGCTCGACACGCAAGCAGTGTCCGAACAGGTGTCCGAACGAGGGCCCGAACGAAAGTTCGCTCGTGGTCTCCTGACCACGAGCTTTGCATTTCGTTTTCTCTGGAAATTACTGTCTTCATCGTTCCTGTTTGAATTGTCTTAGTTCGCTTCCGTGAACTCGCCATCGATGACATCGCCCTGGTCATCAGCGTGAGATGTGCCCTGACCGGTGCCATCGTCTTGTGGGGCTTGTTGCGCCTGGGCTTGTTCCTGCGCATAGGCGGCTTGTCCGATTTCCTGAAGGGTTTTCATCAAATCTTCAATCGCCTTGTTGATGGCTTCAGCGTCATCTTCTTCGCGGAGTCTGCGCAGCGTAGCGATTTGATCTTCAACCGCGGCTTTGTGTTGCTCGCTGACCTTATCGCCAAGGTCTTTGAGGGTCTTTTCGGTTGTATAGATGGCGTTATCAGCGGTATTGCGGGCTTCGATGAGCTCACGGCGTTTCTGGTCTTCTTCGGCGTGGGCTTCTGCGTCGCGGCGCATCTGTTCAATTTCAGCATCGCTCAATCCACTGGAAGCGGTGATAGTAATATTTTGCTGTCGGCCCGTGGCTTTGTCTTTCGCGGTAACTTCAAGGATACCGTTGACGTTGATATCGAAAGTTACTTCAATTTGGGGTACACCACGTGGGGCGGGCGGAATGCCGTCCAGGGTGAATTTGCCAAGGCTTTTGTTGTCAATCGCCATGGGGCGTTCGCCTTGCAGCACGTTGATTTCAACCTGGGTTTGGCTATCGGAAGCGGTGGAGAAGACCTGGCTTTCGCGTGTGGGGATAGTGGTGTTGCGCTTAATGAGCGGCGTGGCGATGCCACCCAGAGTTTCAATTGAGAGTGAAAGCGGGGTAACGTCTAGCAGCAAAATGTCTTTCACGTCGCCACCTAAAACGCCGGCCTGAATGGCGGCACCGATCGCGACGACTTCGTCGGGGTTAACACCCTTATGGGGCTCGCGGTTGAAGTACTTGCGCACGGCTTCTTGCACGGCGGGCATACGGGTCATGCCACCGACCATGACGACTTCGTGAATGTCGCCGGGTTTCAGGTTGGCATCGGCCAGTGCCTGGGCAACGGGTTTGAGAGATTTCTCGATAAGGTCCGCGCTCAGTTGCTCAAACTTAGAACGGGTTAGCGTGGTCACCAGGTGTTTGGGGCCAGTGGCATCCGCGGTGATATAAGGCAGGTTGATTTCAGCCTGCATGGTGCTGGAGAGTTCAATCTTGGCTTTTTCAGCAGCTTCTTTTAGACGTTGCAGGGCCTGGCGGTCCTGGCGGAGGTCAAGGCCTTGCTCGCGTTTGAAGTCATCAGCCAGCCAGTTAATGATGCGCTGGTCAAAGTCATCGCCACCCAGGAATGTATCGCCCGAGGTGGATTTCACCTGGAAGACGCCATCGCCAACTTCGAGAATGGAAATATCAAAGGTCCCGCCACCGAGGTCATAGACCGCGATAATCTCGTTTTTATCTTTTTTGTCGAGCCCATAAGCAAGGGATGAGGCGGTTGGCTCGTTGATGATGCGCAGCACGTCCAGGCCGGCAATTTTGCCAGCGTCTTTGGTGGCGTTGCGTTGCGCGTCGTTGAAGTAAGCCGGCACGGTAATAACCGCCTGGGTAACGGGTTCGCCCAGATAGGCTTCGGCGTCGCGTTTGATTTTGCTGAGAATCATCGCAGAAATTTCCTGGGCACTATACTGTTTGCCACCCATATCCACCTGCATATCGCCGTTGGGGGCTTTGCTGATGCGATAAGGGATGTGGCTCAAAGCGCGTTGCACTTCAAGGTCATCATAACGACGTCCCATAAAACGTTTGATTGAGAAAATCGTGTTTTCGGGGTTAATGATGGCCTGGTTGCGTGCCACACGACCTACAAGTCGTTCGCCGTTTTTGTTGACAGCGACAACTGAAGGGATAAGGCGTTCACCTTCAGCGGAAGGGATAACCACGGGTTCGCCACCCATCATTACAGCAGCCACAGAGTTGGTGGTGCCTAAGTCAATACCAATAATTTTTGCCATGTTTCTTCTCCTATTTTGCGACCCGAACTGCAGCGGGGCGAATGATGCGATCTTTTAATTTATACCCAGTTTGAACAACTTCAATCACCTGACCGTCTTTGTAGGTCTCACTCTCTTCGTGGGTGAGGGCTTCCTGGTCGGTGGGGTCGAATTCATCACCGGGTTTGATGTCAATTACTTCAACGTTGAGTTTAGCCATTGCGGTGCGCAACTTTTGTAAGATGAGTTCTATGCCTTCAGCCCAGGCTTTGCTGGCCATATCTTCGGGCTGATTTTTTAGCGCGCGTTCAAGGTCATCAATCACGGGTAAGAAGAGGTTGATGCTTTTGCCTAGCTGGATATCAGCCATCAGCTGGTTGTCCTGGTCAACGCGCTTTTTGTAATTGACAAAAGAGGCGCGTTCGCGTTGTAGGTCTTCCAGATACTGTTCGGCAACGGCTTGGGCGTCATCTAACGCGGTTTGATAAGCGTCGATGTCCGCCTGGGTATAGGTTTTTTGGGTTTCTTCTTTAGTTTCTTCTGTTTTCTTTTCCTTAGTCATTCCTGCCTCTAAAAGGTTTCGTGTTTATACTAGCTATTCCACCATGTTTTCTGAGATTAAGTCAGAAAGCAACTCTCCAACAAAGCGCACGGTGTTGATGGCGTGGCCGTAAGGCATGCGCATGGGGCCCAGAATGCCCAGTGTGCCACTCATTTGTTCGGGAACGCCATAGCGGGTGAGAATGATGGACCAGTCGCGGAGTTCCTGCCAGGTGTTTTCGCAACCGATAAGCACCTGCACACCACCGATTTCCTGGTTGTGATTAGCGCGTAGCATCAGGTCGTCAAGGTTTTGGCGTTCTTCAATGAGCTTGAGCGCCACACGGGCCTGGTCGGGGTCGACAGGTTCATCGGCGCCCAGCACGTTGGTGAGCCCATCCATGAACAGCTTGCCATTCGCGTAGTCTTCGCTGAAGCGCATTTGGTCGGCAACCGCGTTGAGAATGGTGTCCGAAAGCGGTTCGTCGATGAGCCTGAACTGTTCGATTTCATCAAGCGTGGAATTTTCACAGCCGTTGTTGATTTTTTGGGCCAGGTCTGAAAGTTGATTTTGCGTGTAGATATTATCAAGCGAAATAATTTGCTGACGAATTTCTCCACCGACTAAAACCAGGACCATCAAAACCTGCGAGCCTCTGACCGAGATGAGTTCCAAATGCTTGAAAGCGACGCGCTTTGTATGCGGGGAAGTGACGATTGACACAGCGCGGTTTTGCGTGGCGAGCACCGAAGCAGCCAGGGGCAACCATTCGTGCAGACCTTTATCGCTTTGATAAAACTGATGATTGATGGTGTTGCGCGTTGTGGCAGGCAAGTCACTTTGGTTGAGAAGATTGTTGACAAAATAGCGGTAACCTTCCTCGGTGGGAACGCGTCCAGCGGAAGTGTGTGGCTGGCGCAAATAGCCCAACTCGGTAAGCGTGTTGAGTTCCGCACGCACGGTTGCAGAGCTGATTTTGAGATTGTAATCGCGAATTAATGCACCCGAAGCGACGGCTTGTGAGCCTTTGATATGCTCATGCACCACCAAAGAAAGGATTATTTTTTGTCGTTCGCTAAGTGTCGTCATCGTTATCTCATAAATTAGCACTCTCAGTACGAGAGTGCTAAAAATCTCAAATTAATGATATCATGCGGGTATAGGAGCGTCAAGAATCGGGGGGCCCCAGGACGTTAATCTTTCGTTAAAAATTGTCATATAAAGGATGGGTGATATGTATGTTTTACTTATGTCGCGATTGCTTGCGCTTTGATGCCTGGTTGTTCTAAGCTTTTCATAAGCTGGCATGAATGTTGCTCAATAATGTATACGACTTGTCTTTGCATTTAAGGACAGATAACAGGTGCTATTATGAAATACAACTTAGTTTGCTATCAGTCAGATAATAAAGAAAACCCAGGCTTTTTCGCCAGCCAGCCCTCGCGCGGTGCTTCGCGTCAGCGGGAAGATGACTTCCTGGTTATCCACCTGATACCCGCGCAGAACACAGCTTTTTGGGATTCGCGTTTGGCAAAGCTGACGCGCGAGGCGGCAGTGGCTTTTTACCGAAGTCCGGGTTCGATAACGAGCGCGATGCGCGATGCCATCGAGTGTGTCAACAAGGCTTTGCGTGTGCAAAACAGTGGCTTGCGCCTGGACCAAAGCCCTGAATCAGCGGCGATGATGGTTGGCGTTTTGCGCGATGGGGCTTTGTATTTGGCACAGGTGGCTCATGCCAGCGCTTTGTTGGTGAGTGGGGCGGGCACGCGCCTGTTCTTCGATGGCGATATTGAGCAACGCGGTTTGGGTTTGAGCGATTTGTTGGAATTGCGCTATTATCGGGGCGATTTCTTTGGCGAAGATTATCTCTTGATGGGCGCGCCAAGCAGCCTAGCTGTGATTGAGCGCGAAGCACCAACACCAAAGTCGGTCATTCGGCTGGTGAATGAGATCGCTGACTTGCCCAGTGCCTATTCCCTGACGAAAATAAGCCTGGGCGAAGGGAAAGTTGAAAACCGTCTGCTTTCTTTGGCGATGCTGCTGGACGAAGCCGATCCCCCGACAGATACCCAAACAGGAGCCCAGATTAGACCTGCAGAAGAACTGGCTGATGAACTTTCTCCAGACGAAGTTACAGAAGCGGATACAGACTTGGCTGATGTGGTTGAAGAAAAACAGCTTGATTTTCAGGAACCCGATGCCTTTCTTGTGGAAGAAGATGAAGAACCCGGTGTGAAAATTATTGAAGAGCCTGTCATCATTGATATTCCCCAGGAAGAGTCTGGAAGCGATACGTTTGAAATGACCGATACTAATTTTGTTACAGATACAGACCTTGCTATAAGTGATATTCCTGTGCAAGCAAGCGACATAACCACAGACCGGCACGATGATGAACCAGTGGATTTTCAGGCGGAAATAAGTGATACATTCCATGTAGATACGCAGGAAGAAGACCAAGAATTCGTCTTTGTGCCTGAACCGGAACCTGTTGATGATGACAATGAAAATGAAATTTTTCCTGATGAGCCCCCGGCGCCACCCCAACCGGACCTGGAAGCGATTGCCCGGCAGGAGCGCCTTGAAAAACTCAAAAAAGGCGCGCTAACCGGCGTTGCCAGAAGCGCGGGCTGGTTGCGGGGCATTGAGATGAACGCCCAAAGCTTCGCGCGCCGCACGGAGCAAAAAGTGAGCGCGTCAGGGCAGGAAATCCCATCCCTGTCGCCCTTCGCAAAATGGGCGATTGTGATTATCGTGCCCTTGCTGGTGGTGGCTATCACGGTGAGCATCTACTTCGCGCGCGGACTGGACAGGCAATACGTCTACTACATCAACCAGGCCCACGCGCAAATCCAGGCAGCCAAGTCCAGCGCCACCCAGGGTGAACAGCGCCAGGCTTTGGTGCAGGCGGTTGTTTGGCTGAACCAGGCCCGTGAGTTCAATCAGGGTGATACAGAAGAAATTATCAAAATGCGCAACGAAGCCCAGGGTCAGCTGGACAAGATGGACAACGTGCGCCGGCTGATGCTGAGCAACGCTTTTGGAAACATCGTCCATCCTGATTTATATATTAGCCATTTGGTACCGGGGCGAAATGCCGTTTTTGCTTTGAACGCGAACACCGGCAATATCTTGCGTTTCTATCAAGCTGGTGACACTTACTTGTTGGACACAAAATTTGCCTGCGGGCCGGTGACAATCGGCGATGTGGAAATGGGCAAAATCATCGACATCACCGATGTGCAAGGCAGCAGTCCAAACTCAGCTAATGTGCTTGGTATCGACGCGATGGGCAATATCGTTCTGTGTTCAGACGGTGGGCAGGAACAAATCGCGACTTCTTTGACCCAGCCCGAAGGCGGTTTTGGCAGCATCGACGCGATTCACTATGGCAATGACGGTTTGTATATCATGGATGTCAGTCAAAACAAGATTTGGGTCTATCGGGGGCTGGGGGAAGCCTTCCCTTATGAGCCTGGCTTATATTTGGATGCTTCAGATGCTGATTTGACGTCGGCGATTGACATCACGGTGCGACGCGAAGGCCTTTTTGTGCTTTACGCGGATGGCAGGACGGTTTTTAGCAATGTCCCGTCATTTAGCGGGTTTGTTGAAGCTCAGGCGCCTAATGTGCCCTGGCAGGTGGCGCAGGGTAACTTTAGCCAGATTTCCGGTTTGCAGGTGGCCGATAACGTGCTGTATTTTTTGGAGCCAGGTGAGCCATCGATTTCGCGCTATTCCTATCGTTTGGTGCCTACCGATGTGCTAAAAGTCAGTTTTGGCGACCAGGCAACCCCACGACAAAACGCGACGGCGATGACCGTGTCGAGTTCGCAAATTGTTTTCATCGCCTTTGGTTCGGAATTGTACTTCGCCCAACTGCCATAGGGTGAAAGTTAAATAGGTGAATCTGCACGGCAGGACGCCGGCAGGAGATTGTTTTTTGTTCGCGCGTGGTCTCCCGACCACGTGCTTTAAATGCTCTCGTCCCGGCGTATCGCCGCGGGCATAGCAAACATAGATTCTCAGCGAAAAAAGCCTTATAATTGCCTTATGAAAACATTCATTGTTGGTGGAACGGGCTTTTTAGGTTATTACACCTGTTTGGAACTTCTCAGGCGCGGGCATAAGGTGAGCACTTTGGCGCACATGCCACCACCTGATGAGCTTGATTTCCCAAAAGAAGTCAAACTCGACGTCGCGGATATGAACAAGATAAGCGATGACGCCCTTCTGGCACATCTGCAAGGCGCGGATGGGCTCATTTTCGCCGCTGGGGTGGACGACCGCGTTGTGCCCAAAGCGCCGGCTTATCCTTTCTTTTACGCCGGCAATGTGCGTACCACCGAGCGCGTTATGCGCCTGGCAAAACAGGCTGGCGTAAAACGCGCGGTTATCTTCAGTTCCTATTTTGTGGCCTGCCATCAAATGTGGCCCGAACTGAAACTGAGCGAAAGCCATCCCTACATCAAAAGCCGTGTGGAACAAATTGAGATGGCCAGGCGTGTCGCGGGTGATGAAATGACGGTGAGCTTTTTGGCTTTGCCCTACATCTTTGGCGCCATGCCGGGACGCATGCCTTTATGGGCTCCTCTTTTGAGCTATCTCGAAAGCGCTTTGCCATGGGTCTTTTATCCGGCTGGGGGCAGCGCGATGGTGGGCGTCCGGGAAGTCGCCCGGGCGGCAGTCGGGGCACTGGAACGAGGTGAACCTGGCAAACTCTATTCCATCGCCAGTGAAAATCTTAGCTGGCCTGAATTTCTAACGCGTCTTGGCCATATGCTCCAAAAGCCGAAGAAAATCATCACCTTGCCCAACTGGCTGGTGAAATTTGGAGCCGGGCTGATTGTTTTGTATCATAAACTGCAAGGGCGCGAAGCCGGGCTGGATTTGGTGCCCTATGTTCAGGTGCAAACGCGCAACGCCTTTTTGAACCTGGACGACGCGCCAAAAGAACTGGGGTATGAACACGCCGATTTGCAGGAAGCGTTTGAAGATACGGTAAAAGTCTATAAGGCGCTCAAGGAAAAAGATAAGAATAATAAGGCATAGATGGACAGAAAATGAAAAAGTTAATCACATGGCTGGACCCACGGGGTACGAAAACCTGGTTGTTTATCCTGAGCATCGTTTTAGGCGGTGCCTGGGGTTTCGCTTACCTGGCGCTGGTTGATTATCTCATGCAAAGCTATCCTAATCAGATAACCGGTGTGGATACCACGCTGATGCTGGGAATTTTTATCGGTATCTCAACGCTTGCATTCTTTTTAGCGTTTCTCGCCAAAGATAAACGCGGTATGACCTACGGGCTTTACGCTGGACTGGCCTGCATGCTGGTTTGTGGCTTAATTTTATTCCGCAATTCGTTGACTTTGGTGCCCCTGGTGGGCTTTATGGGCCCCCTGGGTGGGTTCAATGGCGCTGGGCTGGGCATGATGTTCGGTCATGGGCGCAAGCGAAGTGAAAAAGACGCAGATTTATAAAAGATACGATAAACTTTGTCAGTATTTAAGTCAACAAAAACCGCCTTGCAATTAGTCAACGCAAGGCGGTTTCTTAGTGCTTTGTTTCTTATTTCTTATCGCGTGCTGGTGGGTAACCAGGGCATTTCGGGACCATCCATGCCTAAATGTTCCGCCAGCGCGGCGCGCATCGCGGTGCGGTCATCCCATAAATATTCCGTATCAATGAAGCACATCGATTGTTCATGCCCCTTGCCTTGCGCTACGATGGTGTCACCAGGCTGGGCGAGTTCAACCGCTTTGCGAATGGCGTCGCCACGATCAGGTACACGGTAGAAGTTGACGCCTTCCACGCCACCAGCTTCAATCGCGGCTTGCGCCATGTCTTCGAGAATAGCATCCAGCGACTCGGTGCGCGGGTCTTCCGCGGTCAAAATAGAAATATCCGCGCCTTTGATGGACACTTTGGGCATCATGCGTCGTTTTTCGCGGTCGCGCAAGCCGGCTGAGCCATAAACGGTGATTAACTTGCCGGGGGTCATCAGGCGAATGGTCTCCAAAGAGCGTTCCAGCGCGTTGGGGGTGTGCGCGAAGTCAACGATGGCGGTAAAATCCTGCCCCATTTGGATTACTTCCATACGTCCGGGAACGGGGGGCAAGGTCGCGATGTGCTGCGCCGCTTGCGCGGGGTCCAGTCCAAGCCCAAGCACGGTCGACGCCAGGGCAGCCAAGCTGTTGGAGACATTAAAAATGCCAATCATAGGGCTTTTTACCGGGTAGGACTGCTTGCCGATATGCGCGGTAAAGCGGAGTTGTTCCGGTCGGTTGTCGATATCGCTGGCCCAAATGTCCGCTTCGTTCAGGCGACTGTAAGAAACGAATTTGCCCGGTGCCAGGCGTTTGGTGTAAGCATAATGTTCATCATCTTTGTTCAAGACTGCCAGGCGGGGGTTGCCGATGCGCTTGCGCGGGGTTTGCGCCAGGGCTTCAACCAGGAGACCTTTGGCTTGCACGTAGGCTTCAAGCGAGCCGTGATAGTCAAGATGTTCGTGGGTGATGTTGGTGATAACGGCAATGTCGATATCCGCGGCGATGACACGCCCCTGGCTTAGTCCGTGCGAAGTCGTTTCGAGCACGCAATGCGTCATGCCCGCCTCAGCCATCAGGCGCATATAGTTTTGGATGTCGGGTGAGTCGGGAGTTGTGACATGAAAACCGGTATCCAGGGCTTTGTCGCCGATCAGGGCGCTGACAGTTGAAATCATGCCGGCTTTAATGCCCGCCTGAATGAGCAGGTGGTGAATCATCGACGACGTGGTGGTTTTGCCATCGGTGCCGGTTACGCCGATAACGCGCAGCTTTCGGGCGGGAAAACCGTTAAGCGCCGCGGCGATATGCGCCAGGGCGGCACGCGGGTCGCTTTCGATTTGTAACCAGGCGATGTTTAGACCTTTCGGTTTGGGGTGAGCGCTGACGATGAGACGCGCGCCGTTTTCAATCGCGTTGGGGATAAATTGATTGCCGTCAACGCTATCGCCTTTGACAGCGACAAAGGCGTAACCGTCTTTTATTTGGCGCGAGTCCGCGCTAACGCCATGCAAAAGTACGCGTGGTATGTCTGAAACAGGTTGAACGGGGATATCACGTAGGATAGTGTGTATGTATTTTGCCATGTTATCTTTTATTCTTTTTCCTTGATTGTTTTGTCGCTTTATCAAAGTCTTTTGATGCAATAACAAAACCAGCCAAAAGCGAAAGGCTACCGACCGCGATCATGATGGGGCCGATGTACTCGCCAAATGATGCTTTGGACTTTGTTTCAACGACGGGAATGTTTATCTGAAAAGTATGTTGCGGAGTGATCGGGTAAATGGTGATATCGGTGCGTAAATCACTTAGTCCGAGGCTCACTGTGGCGCTGCTGGTTCCCAGGCGTGTGGCTTCAATACGCCAGCTAACGGTTGTGCCACTGGCATTGACAGCTTCGAGCTGACGACGTTCAGAGCTTAGTACAAGGCGTTTGGGAGAAATGAGCGTGTCAATAGCGACGCCATGTTCCAGGATGTTTTTCAAATTCTTATCGGGCATAATTTCCAGGCTAATAACAGCTTCTTCTTTTATAAGAAGTTCTGATGGATATTTCAGCGTTGCGTAAGCATAACCTTTACTATTTGAAAGGCGGTCAAAAAGTTCTGCCCGTTCAATGCGGAATTCTTCTGTGGAGTCCGTATTACGGTAGACAATAACGCCAAAAACAAGCAAACTAATGCCAAGAACGATAAGGATGAGATAGTAAGGCTTTTTCATATAATTCACCAAAACTGAATAGATTTGCCTAAAGATGATATCACGGTAAGGGGGATTTTCAAAATATTCTGGCAGATAAGCACGTTTGTCAGTTTTCGTATGACGCACAGTGCCTGTCTTGCAAAGAAAAAATGCTCAGCTGAATCGCTTGCTCACCAGGCATCTTTGGGATAACATTAGGCCATGGCAAAAGAGTCAAAACCCCGTCCTAAAAAATCGCGAGAACGCGAACCATTGAGCCCCGAACAGCGTAAGCAAAAGCGCAAACACTTCCTGGAAGACCTTGGACAATTTTTATTATGCATCCTTGGTGGTTTGATTTATGCTGCTTCAATTAATTTGATCGTGTTGCCAAGCGGGCTGTTTATCGGTAATATGACCGGTTTAGCACAGGTTGTGCAGGACATTCTAAAGGCCTTTTTCCCGATCAATCGCGATATAACGGGTTTGTTGCTCTTCCTTTTCAACTTGCCCTGGTTTATCATTTCCTTTACGTCAATCAATCGCAAATTTTTCTGGAAAACAGTCATTACGGTTGCTTCAATGTTCATTGCGATGACCTTTATCCCCATCGTGCAGATTTTGCCCGAGACTCTTGAAACGATTACGATCACAATTATCGGCGCTGTGATTGCCGGTTTTGGTGCGGGTTTGTGTTTGCAAGCCGGTGGCAGCGGTGGTGGTACAGATATCTTTGGCGTGTATATTAGCATGAAGCGAAAAGAATTCAGCGTGGGACGTATCAATTTGATTATCAGCCTGATTATCTATGCCTACGCTTTCTTTGTGAAAGACTTTAGCGTGATGATTTATTCGCTTATCTTCACCTTAATCTACGCCTTTGTGGTCGATTTAACCCACTATCAAAATGTGAAGATTAGCTTGACAATATTCACAAAACAGGAAGACGTTTTAGATATCATCACCAAAGATCTTGGGCGTGGTGCTACCTACTGGCAGGGTAAAGGTGGTTATTCCGGACAGGACACCTTTGTCATCAACACGGTGGTATCGAAGTATGAGCTGATTCGCTTAAGGCGTCATATTCAGGAACGTGACCCCAACGCGTTCATCGTTGAAAGTACCGATGTGCACGTGACCGGGAAGTTTTTGTCCAACTTTTTCTAGTGCAAATGTCAAACAAAGTGCTTGTTGAAATCTGCTGTGGTTCGGCGGAAGATGCCATTGAAGCCTGGTATGGTGGCGCGGACCGCGTGGAATTGTGTTCGGCACTCTTTTTGGGTGGCTTAACACCATCGCTGGGTTCATTACTGGAACTAAAAGCACAAGCGAAGATTGAAGTCGCGACAATTATCCGTCCCCGCCAGGGCGGGTTTTGCTATTCCGAAAGTGATTTTAGGGTAGCGATGCACGACGCGGAACAGATGCTGAAACATGGCACGGATGCTTTGGTGGTCGGTTTTTTGCATGCGGACGGCCGTGTTGACTTGGCGCGCACGCGGGCAATGGTCGAACTGGCTGGTGACGTGCCGGTGTGTTTTCACCGCGCGATTGACGTCGTGCCTGACTGGCGGGAAGCGTTTGATGGCCTGATGAAAATCGGTGTGCAACGTGTTTTAAGCAGTGGGCAGGCCTCATCGGCTTATGACGGGTGCTATGTTTTACGCGAGATGATGGACTATGCTGCGGGTCGTCTGCAGGTCATGCCTGGCGGGGGAATTTGCGTCGGGAATGTGCAAGAGCTTTTAGCCGTAACAGGCGCAAGCGAAATTCACCTGGGTGGTGTTTCGCGCCTGATGCAAGACAGTTCCACGCAACATAATCCCGACTTGCGTTTTGGGGACCCCAAAAGCCCGCCCGAAAGCGAATATAAGCGCGTCAGTCGCAACGCGGTAGCTGAGTTTATCGCCAGTTTGTAATCAGAACGCTTTAGGGCGTGTAGTTAGGGGCGGCTTTAATCATCTCTATGTCGTGTGGATGGTTTTCTATCAGGCTGGCCTGGGTGATTTTAATCAGCCTGGCTTTTTCATAAAGTTCCGTCAGATTTGCCGCGCCGACATATCCCATTCCCGAGCGTAATCCACCTATCAGCTGATAAACGACATCTTTCATCGCGCCTTTATAGAGTACCGTGCCTTCAATCCCTTCGGGAACGTACTTTTTGCTTTCGGACTGGAAGTAGCGGTCGGCACTGCCACTGTCCATCGCGCCCAGGGAACCCATGCCACGATAGCTTTTATAATCTTTTCCGTTCACGCGGAGAACCTGACCAGGGCTTTCATCTGTGCCCGCAAAAAGTGAGCCCAGCATGACCGCGTTCGCGCCAACCGCCAGGGCTTTGGTGATGTCGCCGGAAAGCCGAATGCCACCATCAGCGATGATGGCGATGCCTCGTTCGCGGGCAACACGCGCGCAGTCCATCACCGCGGTAATTTGGGGCACGCCGATGCCGGTAACCACGCGGGTGGTGCAAATGGAACCGGGGCCGATGCCTACTTTGATGACGTCCGCGCCGTCGTCGATCAGCGCCAGGGTGCCTTCCGCGGTGGCGACGTTGCCGGCGATGAGTGGCAGGCTGGGAAAGGCCTCTTTGATTTTGCGTACGGTGTCCAGCACGCCTTTGGAATGGCCATGCGCGGTATCAACGGTGATGATATCCACACCGGCCTGAACCAAAGCGCTGACCCGGTCGAGCACGTCGTGGGTCACGCCAACCGCCGCGCCAACCAGGAGATTTTCGGATTTTACGCGGGCAACTTGTTCGGCCTGGGCAGCAATACTCATGTTCTTATGGATAATGCCCAAACCACCTTCCTGTGCGATAGCGCGTGCCATGTCTGCTTCGGTGACAGTATCCATACCTGCGCTGATGAGCGGGATTTCAAGGCGAATGTCCCTGGTGAGCTGGACATGAATGTCTACGTCACGGGGCAGAATTTCGGAGTACCCGGGAAGAATGAGAACATCATCAAAAGTCAATCCGTCAGATATGGTTTTCATGGCAAATCCTTTGTTTCGCGAAAGTTTTATCTGCATAAATCTTACCATAAACTGCCTTTATTCCAGTAAAAACAGGGCGAATAGCAACCGTGTTTGGCATTGTTTATCCCCGCGTTTCATGTCCCCCGAATTTTCTAATAAAAATTTATCTGTTCACATGTTATCATAAACTTAACAGAAAAAAGCAAAGGAGAATATATGGAAATTTTTGAAGTCTTGAAGAGACGACGATCTACCCGTCAATATACTGGAAAAGCTGTCAGCCAGGAAGATTTGGAACTTATTTTGGATGCAGCTATGCTGTCGCCGGTTGCCCGCGCGCGTTTTGAAGATATGCATCTTACCGTCATTAGCGATAAAACTTTATTGCAGGCTATCTCTGAAAATGTCCGCCAAAAGACCGGACGAGATAGAGACCCGCTCTTTGGCGCGCCAGTCTTGGTGCTGGTATCTGTTAAACCAGCTGGCGAGGTGCCCCAAAACAACGAATACTCCAGCGCGGCAATGATTGCGCATAACATGACCCTTGCCGCGACCGCTTTGGGATTGGGAAGCTGCGATATTTGGGGCGCGATTGGGCTGGCTAATCAAAACCCTGAACTAAAAGCGCGCTTTGGCTTGCCTGAAGGCTTTGTGGCGGTGTGTTCGGTGACGATCGGCGAAACTGACGAAGCAATGCCTGTTCGTGATGTTGATAAACAAAAAATTGCTAAGCACTACATCGCATAAGCTGTAAGCTTTCGACTCAGTTAGTTTCTAAGTAAAAAAACAGGGCTTTCAATATCAGAAGACCCTGTTTTGTATTCCAGGGTGGGAATTTGTTAGTTGGCAAACATAAGTATAGGTATGCTTTACAGCTATTTTACAGTCATGAAACAAGATGTTATCGCGTTTCGCTATAATTAATCTATGAAAAAATATCAAAAAACAACTCAAATCATCTTTCTTTTGGCGATTTTATTAATATCGCTTATCTCCCCATTGCAAAGTGCCCAAGCGCAAAGCACAGAGGTCTTGCCATCTGGTCTGCCCGTTTCTCAGCTGGCAACGGCGATTGAAGACTATGTCCAGGAAAATCAAGCCACGACCGCAGGTATGGCAGTTGGCGTTTTTGACGGCGATGAGATTCTGTACGAAAATCATTTTGGTTTTGCGAACAAGGCGGAGAACTTACACGTTGACGCTGATACTGTTTTCGAGTGGGGCAGTGTGACCAAGCTCATTACCTGGGTAAGCGTGATGCAAGTCTGGGAACAAGGATTGCTGGATCTCAACGCGGACATCAGAACCTATCTGCCTGATACACTTCTTTCTGATCTGACATATGACGAACCGATTACGATGATTCATCTGATGAATCATACGCCTGGGTTTGAAGAAGTGTATAAAAATATTTTCGCCAATGAAGCAGGCTCTGCCAAAAACCTGGAGACCTTGCTGGTCGAAAGCGAACCCAGACAAATCTTCCCGCCTGGAAAGCTTACCGCTTATTCCAATTGGGGTGCTACTTTGGCAGGCTATATTGTTGAACGCGTAAGCGGACAAAACTTTGCTGATTATGTCAATACCCATATTTTTAAGGCACTTGACATGAACCACACCTCTATTTTCCCTGGTATGAGTGACAACACATGGGTGCAGGCTCAGCGAAAAAACGTAAATTGTTATACAGCAAAACTAAAGCCTGTTGAATGTGACTTTGTCGTTCCAATGTATCCCGCTGGTTCTGCGACAGGCACATTAAAAGACCTTGCTACATTCGCGCAAGCCCTGGTGCCTGGTTCAAAAAATGCTTCACATCTGTTTCAAAATCCTGCCACGTTTGAAACACTTTACAGTGCCACAGATGTGTTCCCTAAAAGTGGCTTGGCTAAAAACTGCCATGGCTTTTGGGTGGACTATTATGATGTTATCGTTTTTGGGCATGGGGGCAATACCGCGGGCATGTCCAGCAAGTTGCAACTTGACCCTGTTTCAGGTATCGGCATTGTGGTGATGACCAACCAAGGAGCCGAGCAGGTTTACACCGCAGGTTTGGAAAAGATTATCTTTGGGCAGCAAAACGTCCACAAACATGGCATGCCTGAACGCGAACTGGTGGGGGGAATATTCAAGCCTTTTCGCGCTGTTGAACACGGTCCATTACGAATTGCCGGCGTGCAGTTTATGGCGATGGACAATGAGATGCTTAGCCAGGCATGGGAACAGGACACTGTGGACGGTAAAACAGTCATCAGACACCCCATTTTTGATTTGAAAAAAATCGGCACAGCGGAACTTATCATTGTCCTGCTTTCCATTGTAGCAATCGTATTAGGTGGCTTGGTGTCTTTGACGATTTTGATTGTGATGGGTATACGGGCTTTGGTAAAACGCAATAAAAAGCAGCAAACACCAGATGAATTTGAAGATCTTCAACCTTTGCGAAAATGGCGATTGACTGGCCTGTTGATGCAACTTTTCGTATTGCTGGTGTTTTTAGGCTTTTTTGCATGTTTGTTAACTTTCTCGCTGTCATGGCAAGTTATTGTTGTCTCGGTTTTGGCGTTACTGGTTTTGATAGGCTTGGTTTTGCATCTGATTCGCTTTATGTCTCTGCCGCCTGTACTCAAGACCTACCCCAAAGAACGCTTCAAGACCATTTTGCTATTCCTTGTTAATGTCTTGGCTATCGTGGCTATTTTCTATTTCCAAAGCTATCAGTTCTGGGCGCTGCTCTAGGGCTTAAAAGGGATATAGAAGATAATCTTTCGATTTAGAAAAAAGCTGGCGTTTGATATTGCGCCAGCTTTCTTTTTTTAAATGATTTTAATCGGCTTAGCTAACCAGGGTTCCTACGTTTTCGCCTTTGATGGCGCGCATAAGCACACCTGGCTCAAAGAAGTTCAGCACCAAAATGGGCAGGTTGTTGTCCATGCACAGGGAGATGGCGGTGCTATCCATGACGTTGAGGCGCAAGTTGAGCGCTTCCATATGGCTGATTGTGTCGAAACGCACCGCGTCGGGGTATTTCTTGGGGTCGCGGTCGTAGACGCCGTCTACTTTTGTAGCTTTGATGACCACATCCGCGCCGATTTCCGTGGCGCGCAAAGCCGCGGCGGTATCGGTTGAGAAGTAGGGATTGCCCGTGCCTCCACCAAAGATGACCACGCGACCTTTCTCGAAGTGGCGCAGGGCGCGGCGTCGGATATAAGGTTCGGCAACGGTGCGCATCTCGATGGCGGACATCACGCGGGTGACGACGTCGATTTGTTCAAGCGCGTCCATCAAGGCAAGCGCGTTCATGATGGTCGCAAGCATGCCCATGTAGTCAGCCGTCGCGCGATCCATACCAACGTTTTCACCACTCAATCCACGCCAAAGGTTACCGGCACCGATTACTACCCCTACTTCAATGCCAGCCAGCGAAACGTCTTTGATGACTTTGGCAATCTCGTAAGCCTGTTTGGGATCAATGCCCATGCCGTTTGGCCCAGCCAATGCCTCACCGGAAAGTTTGAGTAGGATACGTTTATACTTAAAGGGTGATTCAGTTTGGGTCATGAAATCTCCTTATTATGTTTGGCTACAATAATATCATGGTCGCCAGTTTTGGCGCCAAAAAGGTATAAAAAAAGAGCCGACCATCTGGCCGGCTCTTTTGCTTGAATTATTCTTCGTCTTCTTCTTCCTCAAGATGCTTGGTGGTTTCGCCCAAAGCGTAGCGGATGAAGCGGCGGATAACAATACGTTCGCCAAGGGCGGCAACTTTGTCGTTGACCAGGTCGGCGATGGTTTTATTTTCGTCGCGAATATACTTTTGGTTGAGCAGAACGTTCTCGTCCATGTACTTCTTCATGTAGCCTTCCACAATTTTGGGAATGATGGCTTCAGGTTTGCCTTCTTCGCGCACGCGAGCGGCAACGCCTTCTTTTTCGGCTTCGATGACTTCCGCGGGGATGTCTTCTTCGGAGACGAATTTGGGGCTGTTGGCAGCGATTTGCAGGGCAACTTCGTGGCAGAGTTCCAGGAAGGGTTCGGATTTGGCAACGAAGTCAGTTTCGCTGTTGATTTCCACAACCACAACCAAACGGCCTTCAGAGTGCACGTATACTTCAACACGGCCTTCGGAAGCTTCGCGGTTGACGCGTTTTTCTGCTTTTTGCAAGCCTTGGGCACGCAGAACTTCGAGCGCGGCATCAAAATCGCCTTTGGAATTGATGAGGGCATTTTTGCAGTCCATGATTCCACAGCCGGTTTTTTCGCGCAGGTCTTTAATCATATCAATTGTAATTTCCATTTTGCTCCTTTTCTTGCGGGGCAACCGCGATATTATTCTTCGTCTTCTTCTTCTTCGTCATCATCAGCTTCTTGAGCTCGTTCGATGATGATTTTGGCTCGGGTGGATTCACCCAAGAGGTCTTCGTCGTCCAGTTCTTCGTCGTCATCCAGGCGGCGGGCGATGCGGGAACGGGTTTCGAGTACGGGTACTTCTTCTTCCTCAACGTCTTTACGCATCAGCTTGCCTTCAACGACAGCGTCGGCAATGCGTCCCACGAGCAGTTTGATGGCGCGGATGGCGTCATCGTTGCTGGGAATCACATAATCGATGTAGCGGGGATCACAGTTGGTGTCAACCATGGCCAGCACCGGGATGTCTTTAGAAACGGCTTCTTTTACTGCGGTGTCTTCGCGTTCGATGTCAACCACAAAGAGCAGGCTGGGCAGGGTTTTCATGTTGCGCAGACCGCTCAGGCGGGTGTCAAGGCGATTGATGTCGCGTTCCAAAAGAAGGCGTTCTTTTTTGGTTAGCGCCTGGACTTCGCCGGTCTCAAACATTTTTTCAAGACGGGCAAGTTCAACGATACGTTCCTGGATGGTGATCCAGTTGGTAAGAGTGCCACCCAACCAGCGTTGGTTGACGTAGGGCATACCACAGCGTTCGGCTTCTTCCTGGATGGTTTCCTGAGCCTGGCGTTTGGTGCCAACAAAAAGCACAGTACCACCGTTGGCAACCACTTCGGTCACTTTTTCGGCGGCTTCTTCGAGCAATTTAACGGTTTGCTGAAGGTCGATGATGTGGATTCCATTGCGCTCGGTGAAGATGTATGGGCGCATCTTGGGGTTCCATTTGTTTGTTCTGTGTCCAAAATGGACACCGCTCTCAAGCAGAGCTTTCATTGATACAGGGGGCATTATTTCTCCTTTGCGTTATGCCTCCGCCTGGTTTTGCGAGCACTCCGAACCCGTTTTGGGCACGCGGGAGCGTCTGTACCAAGGCGTGTGTAATAGTAGTCTCCAAGGTCTACCCCGGAGCCGGATTGAGTATATCATATTTTTTGGGAGTCAAGGGGAAAAAGCAGAATGTTTCGAAGTTTATTGTAGAGGAGATGTTGCGTTGTGCAGTATAGAGTTGTATGGCATTTTAATTTCGACGGAAAGTTTGCACTTTGGCTGAAGCTTATCTATGTGAGTATAATTCACTCAATAATCTCAATCTCCCAAATGTGAATATGGGGCTGGGGATTGTTGGTGTTTTCCCGCAGGCTGATTTTTAGTTCTTCAACCATGTAACTGCCAGCAAAGTAGGTTTCCAGCCAGTCGTTTTTCTCGAACCCAATGCTTTGCGTGCCAGAATGAAAGGTCTGTCCATCACCAGCGACTTTGATTTCAGCAATGAGCACAGAAGGTGGTAAGCCAATGAGCAGTCGCAGGCCCCGCATCTCAATGGGCTTTTCAAAAACCAGTTTGATGCTTAGGGGGTTGGCTTCAAGCCCGCGAATGAGCGTGTTGCTGTCGCCATCAAAGGCGTTTGAAATGTGTCCAATATCCAACAGCGAGTGGCTGACTAGCACGTCTTGGTCAAACAATCGAATGATGGTGTCTTCTGGCTGGGCACGAACGATAGCTTCGCGATCAAAAATTTCCTGAACGTTGTCCACATATCTTAAAGTAAGGAAATAAAATCCTGTTTCCCCGTTGGGCCAGTTCAGGCTGTGCACGACTTCAAAATCCGTAAATTTACCGCTCGCCTTCGCGTTGCTAAATTCTTCGGGTGGCATGACAAAAACCATGTTCTCGTCCAGTTCCCGCAAGCTAAAAGTCCAATCGTTGATACTGTTTACTTCCACTGGCAAGGGATCGCCCAAGAAAAAAGACAGGATGACATCAGTATTGTTTGCCCAGGTGGGACTGACGATAATCTTCTTTTCGGGGTGTTCAGCCTGGAAAGATTTGATTTCCGCGGAGAGCTCCCTGCCGCCCCATTGCATGCCATATAAACCGTAATCCTGATACCAGGTGGGGGCTTTGGTGATGGCGGTATGGGTCATGAAAACAGTTGAAGCAACTAAAGCCAAAATGACCAGCAGGACAGGCACAAGCGCTTTTTTAGGTTTGTTTGCAAGCCAGTTTAGCTGCGCGTCAAGCCCCAGACACGCCAGCATCGCCAGGGGAACAACGGTTACCAAGTTGCGTGTGATCGCGACATCGGCAAGCGCGGCACCACTGGGCGCGACCAGCAGGGCGATTATGGCCAGGCGCCAGGCGGGATTTTTGAGTTTAGTCAGCGCTTTGATTATTCCCAGAGCGATAAACGGCGATAAAAGGCGTGGAAAGTGCGCCATGCCTTTCATCTGATGGCGAATCAGGTCGGTTTGATTAGGCAAGAACCAATATCGCGGGTCAAGTCCTTTGAGATAACGCTTAAAGAACTCGCCTAGTTTGCTGAAAAATGACGCGTTGCCAGCCCAGTAGCTTTGCAGGATGCTGAAATGTTGTCCAAGCGATTCAGGATGACGAATTCTAAACAGGACATAGGGCAAAGCGAGCACAAGCAAGGTGATGACGCCCAACCAGGGCACTTTTTTATCTTTAAAGTGATAGTTCCAGTCAACGATGAGCATGAAAAAACCACACAGCACGACGACCATCTGCAAAGGCGCATAGGCGTAAAAGGTCAAAGCGCCAAACAGCAACGCGATAGGCAAAAAGTCGCGGTCTTGCATGCGGTAACGCAGGTAAAAGTAGAGAAAAACGCAAAAGAGCGCGGTGCCAAGCGCGGTTTCAAAGGCAGTGCGACTGTGCAAAAACCAGGCGGGTATCACGCTGACAACAAAGGGCGCGAACCACCAATACTTTATCTTGAAGAAATCGCGCAATGCCAGGCCAAGCGTGAGCGGAAAAATGACGGTGATTAGCGCGGAAATGCCCCGCGTGAGCCAGATGGAACGTTCAAATGGCGCCACCAGGGCTTGCAGCCAGACTGAAAGACTTAGATTGAACTGTCCCCCGTTCTCGAAATAGACCGGGATTTGCCCGCTGGCGTCTTTGAAACCATTTTCGATTAACTTGCCTGCCAACTCGGTCTGAATGGCTTCATCGGAGAAAAAATAAATCGGAAATTTATCGAGAGCGATAAAGCGTGTCGCCAAATAAAGCATCAAACCAAGCACAAAAAGCAGTTCAACCCAGCCAAACGGACGCTTTTCGCGGGTGATATTTTTGCGGGGCACGGAGCTGTCAACTTGTATCATGCTGTGTTTTCTTGTTTCCTTTTTTATTCGAGTACTGACTGAAAGAACGCCAGTAATCTTACCATCGCCAGGGTGTCGAGGTGGCAATAATCGAGCATGTTTTGTCGGACTTCGGTCAAAGCGTCATCAGAAATAAGCCCGGCGTTCATTTGCCACCATGCCACGCTGGCTTTTGTGCCAATATTGATGGGCATGTCTTCGTAGGAAAGTTCCGGTACCAGGACAGGCAAGACGTATTTAAGCCCATATCGGCCATTGAAACGCGGGTCGTAATACATATGTTTGCTGACTATATCCATCAGGTCAAAAATGCGATTGTTGACATTATCCAGATAGGCACTGTGTTCCGGGTAAAGCTCCATGAGTTCTTTATGGCGGGTCGTTTCGAAATTCTTGTTCCAAACGATGATGCTGCCTCCGTTCCCCAGGTTTTCGCGCAAACTGGCCATGAGAGCGGGTATGGGGTTGCCGGGTTCAAAGCTTAGGAAGGCGAAATGCTCCAGCTTAGCACCAGGGAAGGCAATTTTGTGGAGTGAGTACTGGAACAAAATTTGCTGCTGGGGCCAGTGACCATCAAAAAGAGGGATTGCGGAGATGCAGGATTCATAATCAAGGAACCACAAGGGATATTCCAGACTGTCTATTGCGTGTTTGAGTTGCGCATGGTCGATATGCACGCGGTTTTGCTGGGCGCAATCCACCACCCGACGCTGTGATTCGCTCAGCGCGAAATCACTGGGGATATCGTGAATGCTGAGCGCGCCGATATCCAGCAGGGCTTGTTTTTTTCTGGCCATAAGGTACGGGACATCATAGATCGACTGTTCGGGCAGGTCTGCATGGCACAAATTTGGATAGGGACAGTCCCTTGGTTTCAGACAGTGCGCGGCTTCGCTGTAGTCCTCCAGCTGCGCCGCACGAAGCGCTTCAGGACGGAGGAGAATCACATCAAGCACCGCATTTCTGACTTCATCGGTGACATCGGAAAGCGTAAAGAGTTCGCTGATTTCCAGGTTACCATGCCGGCGATAATCTTTATTGAGATGCATCACGATACATTTACTGATTTGGACTTGGTTTTGCAGTATGGCGAACTGAAAAGCAAGGTCGGGGATGTGGTCTTTCTTCACTTCAGTGCTGCTTTTGACTTCAATGAGTTCGTAAGTGTCGGTCTGTGTGTCGTGAATGAGAAAGTCAACCCGGGCATTGTAGGGGCCATCACTGAAACTTTGCTGGTAAAGCAGCCGACAAGCAGGGCGCGATTTGACCCATTCCGCGAGATAGTCATAGGCAAGTTTTTCGACGCGCTTGCCATCTTCCATCTGGTGCTGAGCCAAAGGGTCAAGCGGCAATTGTTCAACAGTATGCTTTGCCGCCCATAGGTGACGCGGGGCATCGAGATAGGCAAGATAGTCGGATTTGGTGATGATTGTGTTTTGGCTCATGCTTCCTCCGCCTGAATTATATCAATGCTTGGTGTCCTACGGTATAATAGTTTTTCGACCGAACGCGGATTTGTATTTAGCGTTCGGATGTGGTCAAAAGACCATGCCCTTGGCAAAATTTGAATGATTGATTCGACCAAAGACAAGGAAATGAAATGCAATTAGAAAAAATAACCCCCGAAGCCTTTGAGAAAATCGTCGAAATGGTTGCGTTCGATCTCGAACCCCAGGAAAAGGCGTATTTACTCGAGCAACTTAATCATCAACTGCAATCCGTGCAGGAACTTTTGGACATCCCCCTTGAGGACGACGTGGATTTGTCTTTCAACAAAATACCGCGCGTGGGCGATGTGCCCCGTCAGGATAAATGGCAGGCTTTTGAGCAAGCCCGCGGTATTATTGAGCGCGCGCCACAAAACGAAGACGGTATGATTTTAGTGCCTGAACCTGCCAGCGGAAAGGATTTATAATGCGCTACACACAACTTTCTGCTAACGAAATAGCCCAAAAAGTACAAGCTGGTGAACTGAAAGCCAGCGATATGCTTGATGCCTCCCTGGCGCAAATCCGCGCGGTAGATGGCGATTTTGGCAGCCTGGACGGACAGGCAACCGATCCCGAAACGGATAAAAAAGTACACGCTTTCATCTCATTGACCGAAGAGATGGCACGTGCCCAGGCACAGGCGGTGGACGCCAAAGTGGCAAACGGTGAAGATGCCGGCTTGCTGGCAGGTGTGCCGGTTTCGATTAAGGACATTTTCGCGCTTGAAAATACCGTTACCACTGCGGCATCACGTATGCTACACAATTACCGCGCGCCATACACGGCAAGCGCGGTACAAAAGCTGATGGATGCCGGCGCGTTGATTGTGGGCAAAGTCAATTTGGACGAATTTACTTTTGGTTCTTCTAACGAATCGAGCGCTTATCAGCCCGCGAGTAACAACCCATGGAACACCGCGCATGTGCCGGGTGGCTCTTCGGGTGGGTCGGCAGCCGCGGTGGCAGCGGAAGAAACACCGCTTTCGCTTGGCACCGATACCGGTGGCTCCATTCGCCAGCCGGCAGCTTTTTGTGGTGTAGTGGGTCTTAAACCCAGTTATGGACGCATTTCACGTTATGGTTTGATTGCTTTCGCGTCATCGCTGGACTGTCCTGGACCCCTGTCGCGCAATGTGGAAGACGCGGCGCTGATGCTTCAGGTGATGGCGGGTGCCGATGAACGCGATGAAAGCAGCGCGACTTTGCCCGTGCCTAATTATCTGGAGGCGCTTCAACAAGACGTAAAAGGTATGCGCATCGGGCTTTCACCGGACTATGCTGGTATCGCCTATCCAAACCATAAGACAGGTGAATTTGAAATCATCCCTGTACAGGAAGAAATAAAGCAAGCGACACTGGACGCGGCCGAACAACTTGCCCGCCAGGGCGCGGAGATTATCGAAAATGTGCCTATGCCTCACACCCGCTATGGTATCCCCGTGTATTTTGTGGTTTCGCGCATAGAAGCCTCATCGAACCTGAACCGCATGGACGGCGTGAAGTATGGCTTTACCGTGGCAGACGCCCGCGATTTGCAGGATTTATACAAAAGAACGCGCACCGAGGGCTTCGGCCCGCAACCCAAATTGCGCATTTTGATGGGCGCGTATCTGAGCGCGGCATCGAAAAAGGTCAATTACTATCAACTTGCCAGCCAGGTGCGTGGCATGATTAGACGCGACTTTGAGCTTGCTTTTGAGCCCAAGGGTGCTTACCAGCTTGACGCGCTTTTGACCCCCACAACGCCCACAACCGCGTTCAAACGGGCAGAAGTTTTTGGCGATTCGGTCTTGATGCAATACGCTGACCAAATGACAGTTTCCGTCAATCATGCCGGCTTACCCGCCATTACCGTGCCGGCAGGCTTGGATAACAAAAACTTGCCCATAGGCATACAATTCATCGCCAACCATTTTAGAGAAGATATTGTTTTGCGTGCCGCGCATGCTTACGAGCAATCCACGCTGGACGCGGTATGGCGCAAGGTGCGTCCGATGGCTTTGCAGGAGGTGAACTAATGAAAGAATATGAAATCATCGTTGGGCTTGAAACCCACATTCAACTCAACACCGAAACCAAGATTTTCTGCGCATGCAAAGCCGACAGCTGGGAAGCCGAGCCCAACACCAATGTCTGCCCGGTTTGCACCGGCCAACCTGGTGTTTTACCACGCCTGAATGCTGAAGCGGTGCAAAAAGGCGCGCTTTTGGCTGCCGCGATGCATGCTGAAATTAATCCTTGTTCAATCTTCGACCGCAAACATTACTTTTACCCTGATTTGCCCAAAGGTTTTCAAATCACGCAACTCTTTGAGCCGATAGGCAAGGGCGGGTATCTCGATTTATATATGCCCGATGGTGAGATAAAACGCGTGCGCATTAACAAAATGCACCTCGAGGAAGACGCTGGCAAAACCAAACTGGAGCATGGTCAGCGCATGGTAGACCTTAACCGCGGTGGTGTGCCCCTGGTGGAGATGGTGACCGAGCCCGATTTGCGTTCCGGCGAGGAAGCTGCTCAGTATCTCAGCCAACTGCGCGAACTTTTGCGCTGGATAGGCGTGAGCGAGGCAGACATGGAACGTGGTCATCTGCGTTGCGATGCTAATGTTTCTATCCGTGAGAAAGGCTCAACTGCTTTTAATACCAAAACTGAGATTAAAAACGTCAATTCGATTGACTCAGTCCGCCAGGCGATTACCCAGGAAGCCAAACGCCAAATCGAGCTGGTCGAAAGTGGTGGCAAGGTGGAGCAATACACGCTTGACTGGGATGCCGACACCGGCAAGCTGAGCATGATGCGTTCAAAAGAGGGCGAGGCGGATTATCGTTACTTCCGCGAGCCTGACCTGCAACCGGTCATCCTGAGCAATGCGGAAATAGAAGCCATTAAAGCCAGTTTGCCCGAACTGCCCTATGCCCGACGCAGGCGCTTTGTTGAAGAGTATCAATTAAGTGCTTATGATGCCGAGGTTTTGACTTCCGAACGCGGGCTTTCGGACTACTTTGAAGAGGCCGTTGCCTTGTATGCCAAAGAGCCCAAGACAATCAGCAACTGGATGATGAACGACATGATTCGCCTGATGAACGACACCGGCAAGAGCGCGAAGGGTTTGGTGCTGAAGCCGGCAGCACTGGTTGAAATTGTGAAACTGATTGATGATGGCAAGATTAACGCCGCGACGGGTAAGTCCTTGCTGGTCAAAGTGGAACAAACTGGCAAGTCGCCCGCCACGATTGTTGAAGAAGAAAGCTTGGGCCTGATTGCAGACGCGGACAGTCTGCGAAAGCAGATTGAAACCATTTTGGCTGGCGCGCCAAATGAGGTAGCCGCTTACCGCGGTGGCAAAGAAACGCTGATGGGCTGGTTTGTGGGGCAGGTCATGCGCGCAACCCGTGGCAAAGCCGACCCGAAATTAACGCGTGAGATTTTGCTGGAGCTATTGAAAGACTAATCGCTCTCCATTTTTCAAAAATTCAAAAGGCTTATTGCACCATCACAATAAGCCTTTTTTAATACACGATTGTTAGGGGACGTTTAATTTTTTAACTGAATATCCACCAAACCGCCATCCAGGTCATTGAGACGCATGAAGCTACAATCATTCAAATTGAGCACATAATTCTCATAAGTGCCTGAAAAATAGGATATTGAGAGCGCGATTTGCGTATCATCCAGCCATATGTGTTTGACAACGTGGGCATCATCCAGGATTAAACGTTCTGTCTCTCCATCCAAACTCACCAAATATAAGCTTGAGTTGTCCACACCACGGTAACTCAACCATTTTCCGTCGGGCGAAATCTGCGGGTCAAGGAATTTAATCGTGCCGTTTTGAATGGTGAAAAGTTCTTCAGTTTCATCGCTTTCAATGTCATAAGCCATCACCTTCCACGAAGAACTGTTAAACCAGGGAAGTGTAAAGTAAATCGTGCGGCTGTCGGGAGACCATCCTGCAATCATGGCGTAACCCAGTTCGCTGATTGTGTTAGCTTCAGTTCCATCTACTTTGGCGAAAGCAGGCATGTTGAACACAGCACCGTCTCCCCGGAGGTAGGCAATATAGTTGCCATCGGGTGACCATTTGCTGTCATTAGCGATGATACCAGCGAGTATCTGTTTTTGACTATCGCTTAGGTTTTGCAAAGTGGAACCTTCCAAACCTTTCGGGAAGAGTACTTGTGTACTGTCCGGGCTTATGGAGCCCCAAACCGCATTATCTGAAAGGACCAGTCCTTCTGTCGCTTGAGAGTTACGATAAATTAGCTCATATTTGACCGGATTACCACTTATTTGGCGATAGAGGGCGATGTAAGCCTGGTCAAATACTGGGAAATTGCTTTGTGAGCTGTCTATGGCTAATGATGGGCAGGTGTGCGTTGCCATTTCAGGATAGGGCGCGTGAGGTGTGGCAGGTTGCCAAACACTGCTGAAGTCCACTGCGTCTTGAGCGAAAACCGGGTCGGTGAAAAGGATTTCAACAATCCCTTTGGGCGTTGTCTCAAACACAAAGCTTCTTTCAAAAGACATAGAGCTATCAGGGGCGTCCGAATGGCTACCACCGCCACCACCAGAAACCTGTAAATCAGGGAATTGAATATCAAGGTCAATCAGTCCATTCGTCGCGGTAAAGAAAAGCTTTAAGCGGTTTGGTGTCATATACTGCAATTTATTTATGGTAATTTGAGCTGTACCAAGGCTTAGTGTCTGCTGGAATTCCCATACCTGGTCATTTTGCGGATTTGCGCCGAGATCAACCATGAAACGGATGGGTTCAAACATTTTTTGGTCTGCCTTTGTTAGCACACTAAAGCTGACGGTTAATGGGAAACTAAGCCCTTCGCTGTCGAATTCAAAGCCCCATGCGTAAAACTGGTGTTCAGCAGGGATGTTTTGCATTAGATCGCTGGATTGTTGGCTGAGCCTGGTCTGAACTTCCTTGTCGTTTGAATCGATTAGTTTGGGATTCATTGGGCCAAGCACGATATTTAAATCTGTCTCAACCCAGCCGGTCATGATGTAACCTTTGGGTGTCTCGACCACTGTATGAATGTGCAAGGCAGACGAGTCATCAATAGTTTCACCGAATGTTTGATTCGATTGTCTGTAAACCTGAGGTTCAGGGAGTACTACAGGCATGGTCACTAAATCATCAGCAGTTTTGAGCGTAAAGGGAATTTGCCAGTTGGAAGGGGTTTTGGCAGAGTCTGTGCCCGGGATACATGTTAGATGGAGCACAACTTGGTTGATTTCCTTAGGGACCGCTTCATAATAGCCATTTGCAAACGCAAGGTCGGTGCCGTTGGGAAGTTTTAAGTTTGGTTCAAAATGGCAGCCTGGGTCGCTTTCCTGGGCTGGAAAATGCTGGTTGGTGAGACCAAAAACCTGATAATTCACATAGGTTTTATCGGAGCTCGCCACAGCTTGTGACACTTCCACGGTGATGCCGTCCAAAGTCTGAGAAGCAGGTTCTGCCAACACGCGCAAGGAGGAAGCATCATCAGACACCAAACCTATACCTGGGAGAAAACCTAACCAGGATTGAATTTGTGCCAGCACTTTTTGTGGGCCAAGGGCAAAAACAACGATGACTAACGTGGCAAGAACCGCAAATGCATATGCCCATGCGCGGGGTACCTGAGCCTGACGACGTGGTGTTATTTTCTGTGCGTGAATCTTGGCTCGCAATGTTCGGGCCAGCCTTTCTTCGAATTCAGGCGAAGGTTCGGGTAACGCGAAAGAAGACTGGATTTTTTCTTCAAATTGTTGTGTTTTCATTGTCATACTCCACCTGGGCTTGAAGGCGCTCCAGGAGCCGATAATAAGATTTTTTAACATTGTTCTCATTGTTTTTTAGCAGGGTGGCGATATCTTTGAAGGTCAGCCCCGCAACCAGTTTGAGGCGCAGTAATTCCTGTTCCGCGGGTTTAAGTCTGGCAAAAAGCTGTTCCAAGAGAATTCGTTGGTCTTGCTTGTTGTTATTTCCCGCTTGTTCCTGCAAGGGGTGTGTCGCAATGTTTTCATCAAGTTCAAGTATCGGTTGACGCTTGAGCTTGCGAAAATGGTCATTCGCCTTATTACGGGCGATAGTAAACAGCCATGGCTTGAATTTATCAGGCGATTTGAGACGGTTGAGCGATTCAAACACGCTGATAAAAGTTTGGGAGCATAGGTCCTCAGCCAGGTGAATATCTTGCACACGACTATATAGGTATTGAAAGAGAGGTCGCAGATTTTCACGATAAAGCTGGTCAAATGACTGCTCTAAATCAAGTGGATGGTTGCTTTTCATCTGTTCACCTATAACTGAACCTTCGCTCTAATTGTATCTTTCATAGATATCCTTCAACATTTTTAATTTGTAGCTACATTAATAAGTCGCTGCAAAGGCTGAAATAGTGACAATCCATTAAAAGAAAAACCCCCACCTGTCTGAAATGGGGGTTTTAAGTTTTAGAAAAAGACTTGTTTAGCCGAGCGCGCCGGCGTTTGCCCATCCGTATTCTGAGGTTACTTGATGGCGTTCCAGATAGGCTTTGGTAATCTCGGGGAACATGGCATAGCTGATGACAGATTCATCAGACGGGTGCAGATGTTCAATTTCTTTGCGCGCTGAGGGCAAGCGGGGCTCAAGCAAGTCTGCCGGTCGCTGGGTGATGGGCTTTTCGCCCTGCAAAATTTTGGCGGCAAACTCCGGGTTGATGGGCGCGGCAGGGCGTCCGTAATAACCACGCACGTAGTCCTGCATTTCGTTGGGGATGATGGTGTTTCGGCTGCCGGACAAAATGTTGACCACGGCTTGCGCGCCAACGATTTGCGACATGGGCGTGACCAAGGGCGGGTAGCCGACTTCTGAACGCACGCGTTCGACTTCTGCCAGGACGTCATCCAGGCGGTTTTCCGCGCCAACTTCCTTGAGCTGGGCAATCAGGTTCGAGAGCATCCCACCCGGCACCTGGTATTGCAAAATAAGCGGGTTGACCTGGTAGACTTTGTCATCAAAAATCTTGGCACTCTGGAAGGTTTTGCGGACACCTTTGAAGTAGGAAGCAATCTTCACGAGTTTGTCGCCGTCCAGGCCGGTGTCGAAGTTCATCTCCGAAAGCACAATATGCATGGTTTCGGTTGGGGGCTGGCTGGTACCGTCGGACAGGGGCGAAATAGCGGTGTCAATCATATCCGCGCCGATTTGCACCGCGTCGAGATAGGTCATAGCGCC
This sequence comes from Anaerolineaceae bacterium, assembly GCA_012839565.1. Taxonomy (GTDB): domain Bacteria; phylum Chloroflexota; class Anaerolineae; order Anaerolineales; family Anaerolineaceae; genus Mesolinea. Next base: position 163,965 of record DUMZ01000005.1, on the reverse strand, counting down.
GGTGCCACTGGTGGCATGAGTGTGCATATTGATGGGCAAATTAGTCTGTTCTTTGATGGCGACCACGAGGTCAGCGGCGATTTTCGGGGTGAGAATGCCGGCCATGTCTTTGATACAGATGGAATCCGCGCCCATTGACTCAAGGTCAACAGCGATTTTCGCGAAGTATTCCACGGTGTGGAAGGGGCTGATGGTGTAGCAGATGGCGCCCTGGGCGTGACCACCGTATTTTTTGATGGCTTTGAACGAGGTTTCGAGATTGCGCAGGTCATTGAGCGCGTCGAAAAGGCGGATGATGTCCATGCCGTTGTCGATGGACCTGCCGATGAAGGCTTCAACGACGTCATCGGAGTAATGGGTGTAGCCAAGGATGTTTTGCCCACGCATCAGCATTTGCAGTTTGGTGTTTTTGACATATTTGCGGATGGTGCGCAAGCGGTCCCAGGGGTTTTCGTCAAGATGGCGCAGACAGACGTCAAAGGTCGCGCCACCCCAGGCTTCAAGGGCGTAGTAGCCGGCCTGGTCCATGGTTTCGAGAATGGGTAACATTTGGTCAGTTGTCATGCGCGTGGCAAACTGACTTTGATGGGCATCACGTAGTGCTGTTTCAATAATGTTTATTTTCTTCATAGGGTTTATCTCCAGGCTGGATTATACATGATGAACGTTGAAATCATGTTAGAAAGTCTTTAATCCTGATTAATGCTTGTTTGGGAGTGGGTGCCAGATGATATGCCTTGCGAGAATGCTTGTTTTTAAAGCAATATCGCTACGTGATAATGACCATTTGCAAAGTGCAAATGCCAGAAAAATGTTGACATAATGTCAGTTTTGACTAAAATAGAACTTACGCGGGCGTCGCCAAGCGGTAAGGCATTAGCCTTCCAAGCTAACATTCGCCGGTTCGAATCCGGTCGCCCGCTTTTTTCTTTTAAACGCAAAGAGCCAGTGCTTTCCACTGACTCTTTTGTTTTAATAGATCGAACGCTCTTATTCAGGCCTTGTTATCTAAAACCAAGCGGGCTTATTTTACAAAAAACAATACTGCCAGGATGGCAATGACCACCAGCAACACGGCAAACCAAAACCATGCGAATTTGCGCACCGAGCTTTTGTCGCCTTTGTCCATTTCCAGCCTTAGTTTTTGCTGTTCGTTGGTGGCGGTGCGGGTGCGTTCGTGGAGTTCATCCAGGTTGGTGTACAATGGTTCCAGGCGCAAGGATTCGGGCCGCACGTGGTCTACGTGCGCGCCAAGTTCTTCCAGCATGGTAGGTATTGATTTTTGCAGCTGGGCAATTTCTTCTTCTTTTTTCTTGATGGATTGCTTGAGCTTGTTGATGTGGTCGTCAAGCGGGTTGAGGTCCTGACTCATCAGGATTTGCGTGCGGCTATAGTTTTTGCCGAGTTCATCCAGCTGGGCGTTGAGCGGGTTCAGGTCTGTTTCGATTTTGGCCATTTTCTCGTCAATGGCGGGTGTCTTTGAAGACACATCACTCAAGGCGCTGCTGAGTTGTTCCAGCCGGCTGTTAAGCGGGAAAATGAGCGCGCTTTTGTTGGGCGCGTCGGAGTTTTCGATTTCGATGATGTTGGTGCGAGCTTCTTTGATTTCACGTTGAATGCGGGCGCGTTCCATGCTAAGTTCGTTAAACTCGGTATCCAGTACTTTGTGTTGTTTGTTCAGTTCATTAACAGCAGCTTGGGCGGTCTCGCGTTCTTTATCGAGCGTGTTGAGTTGTTCCTTGTACTTGCTTTCGATTTTCGCGCGGTCCTGGTTGAATTTTTCCAGTTCTTCCTTTAGGGAGCTGGCGTGCATTTCCATGCTGAGCACTTGCTGGTTGACGTTAACCAGTTTGTTGTAGGCGTCTTCATAGCCCGGATTGCTAATCCTTGCTTCCCAGGTTTCTTTGCCCAGTTGGGCGTGTTGTTCGTTGATGGCGCGAGCCAGACTTTTGAGTTCGTTGTTGAATTTATTGTCTTGGGCGATCCATTTTTGGTTTTGCAAAGACGCTTTTGCCCATTTTGACAGGCGTCCGGTGGCAATGAGCCAGATGACCCATGCCAAAAATGCCACACCCAGCACAACGGCGATAATGATGGCCAGTGTCGTGGGCGCGAAGCTTATTTGCGCGAGGGCGAGCGCGCCTGGTTTGTTCTGCAAATATAAGTGTTGAGATGGGTACATGGTCGTCTCCGTTCCTAATGGGGCTGTTAGTTTTATTATACACGCCCAGGTCTGTATTCTTAAATTTTCAGTTGCTAATATTGACGTAAAAATCATATTATTTAGTCACTTAGCGTGCTATAATTCCTGCTATCAGGATTAACACATTATGATTTACTTAGTTACCGGTGGTGCTGGTTTTTTGGGTTCAGCGTTGAGTAACCGTTTGGCGCGTGAGGGGCATGTGGTTCGCGTCCTGGATGACTGTTCCGCGGGCGAGCCAGCCCGACTGTTGCCCGATGTGCAGTTTACTGAAGGGGATATCAACGAGAAGACAATCCTCTGGAAACTTTTGCAGGACGTTGACTGCGTTTTTCATCTGGCAGCGAAGGTTTCGGTATCGGAGTCGGTGCTTTTTCCGCGCGATTATAACCACGTGAATGTGGGTGGCACGGTAACGCTGATGGAAGCGGTGCGCGATACGCACGTGAGGCGTGTGGTGATGGCATCAAGCGGCGCCATTTATGGTGTGCAGGATACGGTGCCATATCAGGAAGATGCCCTTGTGCACCCGGGTTCGCCATACGCGGTTTCGAAACTGGCAGCGGAGTATTATATACGCACGATTGCTGAAGAATCCAAAGTCGAGGCGGTGTGTTTGCGCATCTTCAACGCTTATGGGCCTGGCCAGCGTGTGACGCTTTCGAACCCGCCGATTATCCCCAACTTTCTAAGGCATGCTTTGAGTAATGGGTCGATTGTGATTCATGGCGATGGTATGCAGACCCGCGATTATGTTTATCTTGATGATGTTGTGGACGCATTGATTTCAGCAGCGACAGCGCATGGCGTGGACCAGGAAATTATCAATATCGGCAGTGGTGTTGAAACCAGTGTGAACGAACTGGCGCGCCTGGTGCGCATGGTCACGGACAAAAGACCTGAGCAGATTTTCAACCCCAAGCGCGACGGTGGCGCGGAAAGAATGTGTGCGGATATCAGCAAGGCGGAGCGTTTGCTTAATTATTTGCCAAAAGTGCCGCTGGAAACCGGTCTGCGCCTGACGATTGATAAAGACCCCTTGTTGCAGGTTTGATAAGCTTGAAATCAGGCTTTTGGTTCTTTTAATTAGTCGTCGATTATTTAATAAGCTTGTTTAATCTTTGCCTTATCTTGAAATAATATATTGATGTGAACTGCTGTTTTATCAAACTTTTTATAACTAATCTGTTGAAGACGTTGGTTTATAGAGCTATTTTTTTCCTTCATTATGACATCAATCGCTGTTTTCAACTATTTAATAAAGGAAAACCTATTTAGTTGAGATTGTTATTGGTATAATTGAGAACAAGATTGGGTTTAATTCTTTGATCAGGAGGAATATGGATGATATTTATGTATTGACTGACAACTTTCTTAGTTTGTTAACTGTTTTCTTGAGTTTTTCTTTACCTTCTTTTATTGCTGTTCTAATCGAATTCATCGTTACTGCTACTGACATAACAAGAGAGATTAGAACCAAACAAGAAAAAACTATTAAGCACTTAAAATTATTTGTGTCATTTATTCTTCTGTTGGGATTGTACATTTTCAGTGAATTTCTAATTCGCATAATGCTAAAAGCTGAATTAAATCAGTTTGAACAAATGATAAACTCGGGCAAATTAGATAGTTCCCTTTCATTACTTGAAAATATTAATAAGAATTACGGTTTATTTACCAAAATACTTGATGGATTGATTTGGGGTATGAGGGTTACAACGGGGATTTCATTCATTTCTCTTTTATCGATTACTATTATCAAAATAAGTAATTGTGTGAAGCAGAACAAAACAAATAAAATTACTAAGAACAAACATAAGTAGGCGTAAATTGAATGAAAAAGAGAAAAAACGGTACTTGAATGTTAGCTTAATGCTTGCTTTTTGTTACATTTTTATTTGCATTAATGGTTGCGAATTATCACCCGGAAACAATGCAAGAGAAACCAGGACATCGCTTTGTCAAACCAGAGAGGCTATTCTTACAAACACTTCTGAACCTGAAGAAACTAGACCACCTAGTGAAACCCCATGGCCAGAGTACGAACCACGAAGAACGATAACGTATGAATCAACCGAAGAAAGTATTTTTGTAATAGACTTTAACGAGCTTGGAAAAAGAGAAAATGGTGTTTTTGATTCTGGAAGCATAGCAGGAAAATATCATGAAGTATTTGGAATCGATAATAAGACAAGAGCCAGAAATGTTTTTGGAGCATACCTTGGTGTGGATAATTCAAATGAACCTACGCCTACAGTCCAAAGCCAAATACCTCTCACAAACGAAGATAACAATACATTGTATTATCTTAGATTCTATGCAGATGCAATCGTTCAAAATGAACATTCTGAAAGTAATGAAAACAATCTTTACATTCGACCAAAAATTAGTGCTTATAAAATAAAAGCAGTTCAAGTTTATTTTTCAATTCATAACTACAAGGGTAATGCAGTGTGTAGGAGTACTTTTCCATGGGAATCCGTTTTTTTAACAAGTTTAAATTGCGAGGAAAGCAGCAATACAGAAATTATGCATGGGCGATTTGGTGATTACTATTCCGACATTAACACAAGAAAGACCTCCCAAATCTATGAAAAATTTTCTGACTTGAGAGTTGAAAAAACATATCCAGAGTCTTGGAGTGATGGAAAGTACTTCGTAGTACGGTACAGTTTCACTTCTTTTAACGAAGAATGCCAGGAAGGAAAAGTTTGTGTTGAATTATTTCAGTACAATAATTTGCCAGACCTTAACTCACCTGATTCTTTACCGGGAAATAAGTTTACTGGCGAAAAGGAGTGTAAATTACTAATATCTGTTGACCCAGTAAATTTTGGAGTAAGACTGGTTAGGAATGGTTCCATAGATGTAAGAATATACAAAATTATTTTCTTTATAGATGATTCAACAAATTAAAATTGATTATCGAATAATGTGGTCACATAAAAGAGAAAATCCAAATTTTTGATGTCGGTGGAAGTGAGTGGTAAAAGCCACAAGGTATCATGAATGTAGTGCGTTTGCTTAATTATCTGCCAAAAGTGCCGCTGGAAACCGGTTTGCGTATGACGATTGATAAAGACCCCTTATTACAGATTTAATGAACACTATCTTTGACAGAGCTTTTTATCAGCGACCGGCAACCGAACTGGCGCCGAACTTGTTGGGCGCGATAATCGCGCGTGAAACTGACGGGCAAGTCATGCGCGCCGTGGTGGTCGAAACGGAGGCGTATCAGGGCGTGGAAGACAAAGCCTGCCATGCCAGTCGCGGAAAGACAAAGCGTAACGCGGTGATGTTTGGTGCAGCCGGGCATGCTTATGTCTACTTTACCTACGGGATGCATTGGATGCTGAATGTGGTTTGTGATGATGTGGACCTGCCGGCCGCGGTTTTGATTAGAGCGGTGCTCGCGCTGGAGGGTTTGGAAGCGATGCGCGCGCGCCGTGAAAGGGATTTTGGCAAGCCCGGCTGGCTGAATGGTCCCGCCAAATTGTGTCAGGCTTTGGGGATAGATGGCGCGCTGAATGGCGCGGATATTTGTGCCAAGACCAGTGCTTTGTGGTTCGAAAGAGGCTTCGCGCCTAAAGCGGATATGATTCAGCAAAGTGCCCGGATTGGCATTGGCTATGCCACTGAACCCTGGCTTTCAGTACCCTGGCGCTGGTATATAGACTCATCAGCTTATTCAGACTTAATAAGGTTATAATTGCTTTACGATGTTTAGACGAAAAAGAGAAACCCAAAGTTTTACCCCGGTTGTAAAGGCGCAAAATCAGATTGGCACGGTTATTGCCAACGGCATGAGCTGGCATGGCGATTTGAGTGGCGAGGGTGGTGTGCGCGTTGAAGGCAGTGTGACCGGCGAGATTGTGGTGCGGGGCACGGTGGTGATTGGCGAGACCGGCAAAGTGAACTGCGAGACGCTGAAGGCTGAAACCTTGATTGTGGCTGGCTTGGTGCAGGGCAATGTGGTTTGCCAAAAGCTGGAAATCCGCGCGACCGGACGCGTGTGGGGCGATGTGGTGACGACTTCGTTCAGCAGCGAAGACGGCGCTTTCCTGCGCGGCACGATGCGTATGGAAGAGAAGATTGAGATTACGGTTCCGAAAAATGCAGGCAGTCCTAACCCAAACGGGAACAGTGAAAACGAATAGCCCAGTTAAGTTGTTTTAACCTTCTGTAAAAATTTCAAAAAAGCAAAGAACTTATTCTTTTATATAGGTCACCGTCATGCCGGCGCTGCGGTTGAGCGCGTCAGCAAAATAGAAATAGGGTAAAGTGAGCGCGCGCACAGCATAACTGTGGAAAAACTTTGAAAAACGTTTACGTTTTTTCTCGTTGCGGCCTTTTTTCTTGAACCAAAAATCAAATGAAATCGCCATCGCGCCATGACGACCGGTGAAACTTTTGATGCGCTTGAAACGAAAGCCATGCTTCTTGAGCAGGCGCGTAAGGGCTTTGGTCTTGTAGACATAATAGTGGCGGGGGACATCCCAGCCTGACCAGGCATCCTTGAACCAGTAACAATCCCATGATTCAGGGTTGGGCAAACCCAAGAGTAAAACACCACCTGGTTTGAGAATGTTGTGAATGATTTGCAGGGTTTCTTCAGGATTGGGCAGATGTTCAAAGACATCCCAAAGGGTAACCAGGTCGAATTGATTGCTTTCGTAGCTGTCGGCTTTCAGATAGTCGTGTTTGACGTCGAGATTAAGCCGTTCCTGAGCGTAGTGGGCGGCGTAATCGGAGGGTTCGATGCCAAAGGCTTGCCAGCCACGGTTTTGCATACCTTTTAGGAAAACGCCAGTGGCGCAACCCACATCAAGCACTTTGCCTGTCGCCTTGCCACTTTCGCGGATGGCGAAATCGCATCTGCGGCGCACACCGCGTTGGCGGTCAGCACGCTGGTGCCAGGTTTTTTCATCATCTACCGCGATAGGGTAGGCGATGTAATCTTCGGGATAGTACTTTTGCATCGACTGGTTGCTGAGTTTGGGCTGGGTGGAAACCAGGCCACATTCGGGGCATTCGTAGAGCCAAAAATTGCCATCAAGGTCGTGCAAAAGGTCCTGGGCTTTGTAGAGCAATTGCCAGTTGGGGTTGCCACAGATGAAGCAGACTTCCTGAGGGGGCTGGGGGGTGTTTGTGTTGTTTGGGGTTTGGGTCATAATGGTTTATCGCTTTTTTGAGTTTTTGAGTAAGGTTTGGTAGAACGTGTCCAGCTGTTTGGCACGGTTATGCCAGCTGAAAGTCTCACTTTGTGAGAGGGCGAGCGCGTTTTGTCCGCGTTTTTCGCGTTCTTCCGGGTCTGATAGGGCGTCGCACAAGGTTCGCGCAAATGCTGTTGGGTTGGGAGCGGAAACGTAACCGCATTGATGTTCTTCGATAAAATCTGGCACATCGCCGATGCGCGTAGCTAAAACAGGACGACCCGCGCTGATGTACTCACTGAATTTGAGCGGAAAACGTCCATGATTAGCGGGGATATCAGCCATCGGCAATAGCAAAATATCGCAGGCTTGCAGGGCGAGGCTTAGTTCTGTGTCCGAAATTCTGCCAGTTGTGATGATATTGGCGTCTTGTAACAAGGCGTCACCTTGCCCGATGTGAAGAAAAGCGACAGATTGCTGGTTTTGGCAGTAGTCGATGGCGGATTTGAGAACTTGAAAATCCTTGTTGAAAAAAGCGCCTAAACTGCCTGCTATGTGCAAATCCGGGTTGATGCCAAAATGCTGGCGCGCTTCCAGTTTGCTTGTTCGTGGGCTGATGGTTTGGTTAAAGCCATTGTGCAATAAAAGAAGCTGGTCATCAGGAAAGTTTAGCTGCTGCGCCATTTTGTAAAGATGACTGCAGATGCAAGTAACGCCATGCGCTTTTTTGCGCAAGACGCGTTCGTTGTAGCTTTCTACGGGGCGCAAAATGGCGCGGGCGATAGGGTTCGTGCGTTCTTCAACGGAGCCACCCTTGCCGAATAAATCCGCCCAGTCGGAGAGCATTAAAGCGCCATGGCGTTTGGCTTGAAAGGCGGGCTTGGCGCAGCTTGGGCGCATGTCAAAGGCGTGAACGATATCAAAGGCTTGCTTGCCGAGCCAGCGTTTGCGGGCGCGGACTTCGCTGGGGTTGTAGCCATGCAAAAAGCGTTTGCCCCAGGGAAAGCATACCAGGCGCACACCGTCAATGTGTTTGTCTTCAAACGTGTTTTGTGATGAGGCACACAGGATGGTTAGCTGGTGACCGAGTTTGGCGAGTTCTTTCGCGAGAGCAAGGGCGCGTAAAAAGCTACCCTTGCCTTCCTGGTTGAACGTGGTGAAGAGAATTTTCATGCTGATGGCGCCTCATCGCTTTGATGTGTTTCATGTGTCTTTTGCCCCCGTGTGCGCAAAAGCTGGATGGCGTACAGGATGAGCAAAACCAGCTCGCAAAAGATGAAGATAAGAATCATGCCTTCCAGGCCATATGTTTTGTAGAGCACGGAGATGAGAATAATCTTTAACAGTGTTACGATGCCCAGAGGCAGCAGTTTAAGTTCCTGTCGCTGCCGGGCGATGAGAAATGATGAAAGCGCAACGGTGCCGGCCCGGAGCAAAACGATAGGGCTTGCCAAACGCAATAGGGGACCGGCGGGGGCATAGGCTTTTCCCATCACCAGGTTGATGGCAGGCTCGGCAAAAAAGTACAGGAATAATGACCCAAGCAAACCCATGCCCAGCAGGAGTAAGAGCGGTTGCACATAGAGCGTGTTTTTGCTAGGCAGGGCGTTGCCATTTTCAGTTGATTTATTTTGGTGAATGATATAAGGAACCAAAACGTATTGCAAAGGAATGAGAATGGACAATCCAGCGTAAAGAATGTTGTTTGCGGTGCCATAATAGCTGATTTCAACGTTGATAAGGCTTAGAAACGCCAGCAAAGTGAGGTCAATGCGGTCATAGGCAAAGTTGAGAATTTCCGCCAGGCCAAAGGACCAGGTTTGTTTAATGAGAGATTGAATGTGATGAAATTTAACCAGTTTGATTTTCGGCTTGATGATGAGCCAAAGGTAAGCGAGTGTGCCAAGATTAATCAGTAATCTTAAGCCTAAGAACAAAGGTAAAGCGTGAACGTTCAGAAAAATCAGGGCTATGGTAGAAAGCAGACGCAGGATTCGTGAAATACTAAGGGTGATTGAGGCACGCTTGTACTGATCGCTGGCGTAGAGATAGGTGTAGGAACTCGCGCAAAGCGAATCGGTGAGCACATCGAGTAGTGCCAGGGCAAGAATAATGGGAATGTAAATTTCCGGGCGAACAATCGGTAGAAGGATGAGTAAGATGATGCCAAGTACGGTGCCAAAAAGCAATTTTACGGATAACACCATTGCCAGGTTTTTATGGCTGCTTTCCTGGTCAAGCGCGGTGCGTTGCAAAAGCCAGTTGTCAAAGCCCCAGTTGATGAGAATAAAGCCCAGACCAGCGACATTGAAAGCGGCCAGCACGTAAGCGTTGAGTTCGGGTCCTATCCAACGCGCTAATACGAGTGTTTGAAGCATTACCAAAATTTGGGAAAGCGTGGCTGTGCTTCCTACTGTCATAAAGGCTTGTAAAAGCTTTTTAAAAAAACTGGGTTTTTGCTGTGTTGATTGCAATTTTTCCTCATCGCGGGTTCTAAAAGCCAATGCTCTTAGACCCTCTGGCGAGAATTATATCAATGACTGACAAAAAACGCTTCATCTAACTTAGAAACTTATCGGTTTGTGCTTGGAAAGAACTCCTGAATTTGAAGCGCAATGATTTTTCTTCCTAATGATTAGATTTATCACTCCATGAATAGCGTAAAAAATGAGAATCGACAGTGTGTTTTTTATGAAATCCAAGAAAACTGTGTTTAAATTGAGCTGTTTTAATTAATAATCGCTGGAAGCATGATGGTGAACAGAGCTTGATAACGCACAAAGTGTTCACTTAGCTGTCCGGTTTCATCCTGACCACCGATAAAGTACACCGCGCCACTTTGGTTTGCGAAAGCGCATTTATGAGGCAACGAAACCTTTGAGTTTTCTACCACGTGCATCCAGGTTTCGGTTTGTGCTGAATAATAACTGATGAGCACGCTTTTATCTTCAAGTACAGAGAATACAACAATGGAATCGCCTAAATCTTGCATGGTTAAGATTTTATCTGCATCAAAGGCGTCCAAAGGCTCAGACCAAACTATGTTTTCAGGTTCGTCAGGTGAAGGGCTTAGAATTTTCAGGCTGGTTATGTCCTGGAGTGAATCACCATCTGATTGCACACCACCGGTAAGCATAATATGGTCAGTTGCGGTGACCGCGAATGCGTCTGCGAAGGCATGGGGGCTTGGTGTTCCCACTGCCCATTTATCCAAATTGATATCATAAATGAGTGTTTTAGCACTAAGTGCTTTACTGTCACCCCCCCCGAGTATGTAAATCTTGCCCTCAAATATGGTAGTAGCATAGCGACTTAGACCCAATGGCGCGCTGGCTTTTGTCTCCCAGTTGTCTTTTGCAATATCATAAACTTCAAGTCCACTGAAAATGGTACCATCGGCACATTCACCGCCAAAGACATAAATTTTTCCGTTGTATTCAACCGCGCTGGCATTCATTACCGGTGTAGGTTTGGGCGCATGTTGAGCCCAACGGTTGGTACGAATACTGAAACTTTGATTCAAAGCGCTAACGCCCTCAAGGCTTTTTCCACCAATTGCAAATATTTGACTACGCCAAGCGACACTTGCAATACCCGTGCGGGCAGGATTAAGGGATTCCAAGGATTCCCAGCGATTTTGAGTAATGATGTTTTGTAATGGGTCAGGTTCAGGCGTGGGTTCTGCCAGCAGGGATGATCGCGAAAGAATGACAGACAGCGCAATCACCGACACGATAAACCCAATGACAACCAACCACCAAAACTTGCGCAACCAAATGAGCCATTTGGGCTCTTCTGCTTCAATAAATTCGGTGATGATTTGTGGCTCTGGAGTTTCCTGGCGCAGGCTTTCAACAAGACCATGCTCGACTGCATAAACGATTGCTTCGGATCTGGAAGAGGTGTTAGTCTTTTGAAAAATGTTTGAAATATGAACTTTAACTGTATTCACGCTAATGACTAAGTCAGCAGCAATCTCTTTGTTGCTTTTGCCTTGTGCCAGGAGTTCTAAAATCTCCAGTTCTCGTGTGCTAAGAGGTGTTGTATCTGTCATAATTAACCTATGGTTACGATTATAAGCGATTTAAGGCATTTTAAAGAAAAAACCTAACGTGCCAGGGCCTGACACGTTAGGAGAAATGCTTTATTATGGCTTGTCTCACGTTGTTCTCAGAAAGTTTCTTTCGATTATTTAAAAACTGGGAACAAGATTATTTTGTATGGGTAACTCCTTTTCTGGACTTCGTTTTGACTTGTGTAGGATACTCTCCCACTTCCACCATAGTATACTGCTTCTTCGGGTAAGCGAGGGCGTCCACCTTTGGTTGGGGCGTGCCAGTTGATATCTACGTCGCGAAAAGTGATATCGACTGCTTTCCCAAAACAGTAGTTCTTACATCCTGTTAAACTGGCTTGCTCCACGACCATAAAATGCACATGGTGCCCCGTGCTTGCACCGGTATTATCAGCCTTGCCGATAAATTGCCCACGACTAACATGCGTTCCTTTTGTTTTTAGTTCTTCAGGAATGCTGTTTTGGGCAAGGTGTAGATAGATTTGGTAGGTCCATGGGCTTGTTGTGCGATCTTCAAGTGTGATGCTGTTCGTGCATCTTTTATCATTGTTTTTGCAGCTATCGCGCCAGTGGTATACATAACCTGCTTTTGAGGCAAGCACATCAAACATGGTACCGTCAGCGAAGTCAAACGCATAATAACAATAGTAAAGTGGCGAGCATGAGGTATGTCCGACTGACCATGTTACCCGTTTTGTCTCTCCAGCAGGCCATGGCAGGTAATAACCACCATAAACAATGCCTGTGGGCGATTTTGCCTGTGTGCCAATATGAATGCTGTCAGCCAACTCGGTTTCACCAAAATCGGATGCCATGAGATATTCACCAAAATCTTCATCAAGTGCAGTGAACATGGACCATTGATTATTGGTGGTGTTTAGTGTGGCTAGAATCAATAAGGGTTCACGTTCTAGAATTTCACCTTCGTCATTAGTTTCTACCATCCATAGAAGGGCTTGGCTACTGTCTTCATTGAATTGGACATCTACAAGGCGCCAGTCTGAGGTGAATCGCTGGCTGACTAATTCGGGAAGTTGCTCAAAAAGTAATGTTTCGAGTGGGCCGGATGGGCGGGGTAAATCTGTTGGGATGACTATTTCTTTTGGCTCCCGTAATGTTGGGCTTTCGTTGAGTACTAGAATGAGTGTTAAAAGCAATAAGGCAAGAATAGGAAAAATGTATAACCAAGTGCGCCCTTTTTGCTGGTTTCTATCTGTTTCTGGTATCGTGTTCATAGTTTTATCCATTAAATAAAGATAACATTCGTCATATATGTTGCAATCTTTATGCCAAACTTTCTTTTATAAAAAATTGAGAAACACAGCTGAACTGGAAAAATAGTTTAGGGTAGTGTTATACTCATTTCTTAGGAAGCTGCAGGAATAATGTGCATACTGTAATAATGAAGCTTCCTATGTTACAAAAATTAATAATATTGCACAGTCTTGTTCTCAATATGGGTGCTTTGGATAAAATGAGTGCCTGTTGCATTTGAGTCAGGCTCTAATGAAAAGGATTAAGATATGAATTATGATCATCAAAAACCCCAAAAACTTTGTTTGATTTGTGGGAGCCAGGATTGGCATTTTCTTTATTCTGCAAAGGATTATTTACACGACCTCGAAGGCGAATTTTCTTTGTGGGAATGTGGCGGGTGTGGCTTTGTGCATACGATGCCACAGCTCGTAGGTGAAGCAATAGAGTTTTATTACCCGGAAGATTATGTTGCCTATAGTGAGGATGTTTCCAAAGAAGGTAATGCTATTGCGAAATGGGATCGTGAACATGGTGTTGCCCGACGTTGTGATTTCGCGATTAAATCTACCGGACAAACGACCGGGAAGGTCCTAGACGTCGGATGCGCAAGCGGGAACTTTTTGAAAGGTATGAAAGACCGTGACTGGCAAGCTTTTGGCGTAGAACCATCTGCTTATGCCTCTAAATATGCCAATGAAGTGCTTGGACTTGACGTTAAACATGGCTATTTGGTCGATGGCTTGTTCGAAGATGATTTCTTTGACTTGGTTATGTTGTGGGATGTCTTTGAACATTTAGAAGACCCGGAAAAAACACTGGATGTTATGTATAAAATCATAAAGCCAGGTGGTACTTTGTTGTTGTCATTGCCCAATTCAAATTCATGGGACCGAGCCTATTTTAAAGAAGCCTGGTGTGGTTGGGATGTGCCCAGACATTACTATGCTTATAATCCCAATCTGCTGCAACGCTTGGTTGAAAGGCATGGTTTCAAAAAGAAGATATTGCGAAGTTTCACCGGAAGGCATGGTTCTGCGGCACTTTCGTTTGATTATCGCCATAAAATTCAAGGCAAAACAAAGGCTCAGCGAGACCGCTTCCAAAAATTTTTCAACTCGTATTTCTTCCGCATTTTGAGTTACCCGTTCTATTTTGTTTCTGATAGACTCAATCGAAGCGCGAATATGACAATGGTATTTACCAAGACAGCGAAATAGATGGCAAACTGTTTTGCTTAAATATTGAGCAAACACGGACAATAGAATACACAATTAACCAGGACAAAACCTTCCCAAAAAAATCAGGTTTTGTCCTTTCTTAATAAGCCCTAAAAGCGTTAAAGGTCTGTTATACTTATTATTACCTACTTGGAAAGATCCTGAAAAATAATTTTAGTATTTTAGGAGGTAACGCATGCCCCCAAAGGGATGGGTTGAGATAAATGATTTGTATTGTAAGGCTTGTGAAACGTGTATCGCTGATTGCCCGCAAAAGGTCTTAGCACTCGACATGAGCCGCCTGAGCATCAAAGGCTATCATCCAGCTTATATGGCTCACCCGGAAAAGTGTATCGCTTGTGGTATTTGTGCCACTGTCTGTCCAGACGCAGCGATAACTGTCTATCGTGGCACACCGCCCGGATTTGAAGAGAAAGGAACAGAATAATCATGGCAAAAGAAATGATTAAAGGGAATGTGGCGGTTGCTGAAGCTGCGGTAAGAGCCGGACTGGTTTCTTACTTTGGCTATCCTATCACCCCCCAAACTGAACTTTTAGAGTATCTTTCCGCGCGAATGCCCGAACTTGGTCGCGCTTTTGTGCAAGCTGAAAGCGAACTTGGCGCAATCAATATGGTTTATGGCGCGGCTTGTACCGGACTGCGCACCATGAGTTCAAGTTCAAGTCCTGGTGTTAGCCTGATGTGCGAAGGTATTTCATATATTTATGGTACAGAGGTACCAGCTGTATTGGTTGATGTCATGCGTGGTGGCCCTGGCTTGGGAAATATTTCACCCAGCCAAGCCGATTACACGCAAGTTGTGCATGGTGGCGGTCATGGTGAGTATCATCTCATCGTTTTGGCACCCGCTTCAGTACAGGAAGCGATTGACCTAACCGGCGAAGCATTTTATTTAGCAGAGAAATATCGCACCGTGGTTGTCATTTTGATGGATGGTTTCCTGGGCCAGATGATGGAGCCTGCAGTGCTGCCACCCTTCAAACCAGTCAATATGGAATCGCCAGATTATGCGGTCGCTCCCAAAGAAGGACGCGAGAAGCGCTTCCTGACGTCCATCAATATTGATGCACCCACGCAAGAACGGCTGAACATTCGCCAGATGAGCAAATGGGAGGAAATTACCCGCAATGAAGTCCGCTACCAAGGCTATTACCTGGATGATGCGGAGTACGTTGTGGTTGGTTTTGGTACTTGTGGACGTATCGCGCTAACTGCTGTGCGTGAGGCCCGTGAGAAAGGCATCAAGATTGGTCTGTTGCGCCCAGTAAGCCTTTCGCCTTACCCGACAGAAGTACTTGATAAACTCGCTGAGCAAGCCAAAGGCTTTTTGGTTGTCGAAATGAACAATGGCCAAATGTTAGATGATGTTGTCTCAATTGTTGCCAGACGCGCGCCAGTGCATTTTTATGGCCGTATGGGTGGTATGGTGCCTTATCCAGATGAGATTAGCCAAGCTATTGATGAAATGGTTAACAGCGACGCTGGACCCGAGTTGGATGGCCGTGCCAAATGGCTTGAACTCATGCGTGAAACAATAGGACAAGGAGCATAAGATGACTGATACTGATGTAAAAGTTGTTTATCAACGCCCGATAGGTCTAACCGACGTTACAACACACTATTGCCCTGGTTGTACTCATGGCGTGGCACATCGCTTAATCGCTGAAGTGCTTGAAGAAATGGGCGAATTACGCAACACAATCGGTGTGGCACCGGTTGGGTGTGCGGTGTTTGCCTACAATTATTTTGATTTTGATTTTGTAGAAGCTGCACATGGCCGTGCACCTGCGATGGCAACCGGCATCAAGCGTACTCTGCCCGATCGCCTGGTTTTCACCTATCAAGGTGACGGTGACCTGGCTTCAATGGGTATGGGCGAAACCGTGGCAGCTGCCGCACGTGGTGAACAGATTACAATCTTCTTCATCAACAATACCAACTACGGTATGACCGGTGGTCAGATGGCACCCACGACACTGCCTGGACAAAAGACAAGCTCATCACCTTTAGGCCGTGATGTGGAAACTCAGGGTTATCCTATCCGTACCGCTGAGATGTTGGCAACACTTGATGGTGCCAGCTATGTCGTGCGTCGTAGTTTGCACGATGCCCGCAGCATTCGCAATGCTAAAAGAGCCATCCGAACAGCCTTTGAAATTCAAAAAGCTGGATTAGGGTTCTCGATGGTCGAATTTCTTTCTATTTGCCCGACAAACTGGGGCTTGAACGCGCCAAAATCGCGCGAATGGCTCAAAGATCATATGTTGCCTTATTACCCAGTGGGCGATTTCAAGGTTTCAGAAGAAGCCGAACGCGTCATGAAGGAGGTCAGGTAAGATGCAATATGAAGTAATCATTGCTGGATTTGGTGGTCAAGGTACATTGTATGCTGGACAAGTGTTGGCATACGGTGGCATGGACGAAGGCAGACATGTAACCTGGTTGCCCTCTTACGGACCCGAAATGCGTGGTGGTACAGCAAACTGCACCGTTGTAATTTCAGATGATGAAATTGGCTCGCCAACTTCACTTCATCCAACAGCTGTTATCGCCATGAACTTACCTTCATTGGATAAATACGAACCTATGGTCAAAAGCGGTGGTTGGTTAATTGTCAATGAAGACCTTGTAAACAGAGTTCCTGCCCGTGCAGACATCAATATCGTGATGGTGCCTGCCAATACCATCGCGCGCGAGATTGGAAACGAACGCGCGGCGAATATGGTGCTTTTAGGCGCGCTTGAAGCGAACCTGCAGATATTACCAGAAGGCGCGATTGAGAAATCGCTGGAAGTCAATACTGGCGGAAAACTCAAAAAATTTGTTCCCTTAAACATTGAAGCAATGCGCCGTGGCGCAGAGTATAAACTTTAGCGGAAGTTTTGTTTAAAAAACGCCGTGGACGACCTCCACGGCGTTTTTTACTCGATGAAAATCGGAAATAGTTCTTTTGGGTTAATGCAAAATTGGTATGTTTCGGGGAAATAAGCCCAAGGTATTATTGAAAGTGGGGGATGATGAGGCTATACTCTTGGCATAAACTACAAAAAGGAGTTAACTCAAATGAAAAAATTTTTCTCAATCTTAATGGCAATCGCACTCGTACTGGTTATCCTGCCAGTTTCCGGTGCGCAAGCTGCACCTGCTGGTTATGAATCTGGTATCCAAATTCAAAACCTTGCTGATACAGATGGTCTTCTTACCTTAACTTTCTTCAACCTTCAAGGTTTTGTTGTTGGTACAGCTGACCAAGCTATCGCTGCTAATGAATCAGTAAACTTCTACCAAAGCACCATGCCAATCGCTTCTGGTTTTGATGGTAGTGTTGTTGTGGCTTCAAACGTTCCCACCGCTGGTCTCTCAAACTTGGTTGGTCTCCAAGCTGGTAACACCCCAGTTACCTATGGTGCGTTCAGTGCTTTCAGCGCAGGTTCACCAACTGTTTACCTGCCCACCTTGATGAAAGGCAACCACGGTTACGATACTTTCTTCTATGTCCAGAATCTTGGCGAAGCCGATGCAACTGTTGACGTTGTCTATAGCGATGGTCTTACCGTTCAATTGACCGGTATCAAACCCGGCGCTTCCAAGGCCGTCAAACAAACCGCCGAAGCACATGCTGGCAAAGTATTTTCCGCAATCTTGACCGCAGATCAAAATATTGCTGTGACTGTTGCTCAAACTGGTCCCACTCTCTTGACCTACAACGGTTTTGGTCTTGGTGCTGTTTATCCCATCATGCCTCTCTTCCAGGCAAACAACTATGGTTACATCACTGGTATCCAAATCCAGAACGCTGGCGGTATGGCAACTGACGTTACGGTTTCATATACACCCGGTATTACTGGAACTGCTTGTACAGAAACCCAAACTATTCCTGCTGGCGAGTCTGCTACATTCGGTCTTGCTGCTTTTGCAGGCACTGCTGAAGATTCAACTTGTGTGGTAGAACAATTTGTTGGTTCCGCTGCTGTGACCGTAAACTCACAGTCACAATCCCTCGTGGCTGTTGTTAACCAACTCAATATCGCAGAATCTAAGGGTGGTTCCTACAACGCTTTCGATCCTGCTGCTGGTAAAGGTAAAGTGATCTTCCCCTTGATTATGGACCGCAACTACGGTTACTTCACTGGCTGGAGCATCGTCAATGTTGGTGGCGCTGAAATCCCCGCAGGTGGCGTTGTGTGTGAAATTACCCAAGCTGGTACAGTCGTGAAAACAATTGAAAGCCCCGCTATTCCTGCCAATGGTGCCTGGACTATGACCCATAATGGTCTCATCGCTGACAAATTTGTCGGTGGCGCAGTTTGTACAACCGCAGGAACCGTCATCGGTGTCCTCAACCAAGTTGGTCCTGGCGTTGGTGTTGACAGCTTGCTTGTTTCCGAAGCATTCCTTGTTGACTAAGATTTAAGCAAATACTTACAAAAAGAGGTTGTCAATTAGAGGACAGCCTCTTTTTCTTTAAAATGTAAAACTGCCCAATTTGGAAAGTTTGTTGCTGTATTTAATTATCTTGTTTGACACTATAGTACAGATAGTCAACTAGTATCAGTTTCGTTTTTAGATAATAAACAGCTCAAATAAGTTATAAAAAAGCTTGCATGATAATTCAATGAAATGAATCTTGTTCTGATCTTTTTCTTTCACGAAAATGGTCTATAGATTATAATAATGTTCATGAAGAGAAAAAAATATTTAAATGTATTACTCATTTTTGTTTTGATTTCCATGACGTTGCTTAGTGCTTGTAATAAGAAACTACCAGGTAAGACTGGTGATGTGCTTGAGAATGAGCCGACAACTGAGCCGGTTTCATCTTTTGAGATACCAACACCAAGCTCTGAGTTTGCTGTTGTCCACGGTCGGATAATCAAAGAAGGAACTAATAAAGCTCCGGAAAACAGTGTCTTTTTGGCAGCTAATATTACAGCTGGCCAACCAGATTTACCTGTCTATTTCTCATTTTCCCACGTTACAAGCCCACAGGCAAAGGTTGATGACAATGGCTTCTTCTACTTCCAAAATGTCCCGGAAGGTCAGTATGTCATTTTGCTTTTTGTGCCGGGCGGGAATCCTATATTCATTGATAATGGCAAGACCGATGACACAATGGATTATCTGTGGGTGAATGCTGTGGCAAATGAAACGCTGGATATGGGAACGATTGTCGTCCCCTAGCCCAAAAGCAGGACATTGGTTTTGAGGTGAAAGCGCCAGTTGTTATCGCGGTGACGGTTAATTGGAACCGTTCCGGGGATACTATCGCTTGCCTGCAGTCTCTAAAAAAGCAAACACTTGTTTTAAATCAAATTATCGTTGTAGAAAATGGCTCTGACGAAGAGCCATCTTTTATTTCTCAGAACCCGTACAATGATATTGAGGTAATCGATACTGGAGCTAACTTGGGCTTTGGGGCGGGGGCAAATGTGGGTATTCGACGCGCGCTGGAATTAGGCGCGGATTATGTTTTGGTCATCAATAACGATACGGTGGCGGACGCTCATTTTTTGAAAGCACTCATAGAAGGAAGTCAAAAAGCTGGTTTTGAAATCTCAGCACCTTTGATTTATTACTATGCAGAACCTGATGAAGTGTGGTCGGCAGGGGGCGATATATGCAAACTAATTGGCTTGCCACTTGATGCGCATCATCGCAAAAATCCACCTGCAGAACTTGTCAAAAGGACTTTTTTGACGGGTTGTTGCCTTTTGTTTAGCCGGCACGCTTTGAAAAGCCTGGGCCTCTTTGATGAGGCTTATTTCATGTATTATGAAGACCTGGATCTCATGGCGCGCGCGCTTGAGGCGAAAACTTGTGTGGGTGTCGTGCCCAGCGCGAAATTGTTGCACAAGGAAGCCCAAAGCAGTGGGGGCTATTTGAACCCGAATGAACGCTATTGGTCGGCACGCTCATTGATGCGCTATAGCAAACGCGCCACAAGATGGTGGAACGCTGTTCCACTTTGGGCGCATAGGCTAATAAGCATCGGCTTGTGGACTTTCCGTCTGCTATTAAAAAGAAAACCCGAAGCCTTAAAAGCCTATTGGCAAGGCATTCGGGATGGTTTGCGCACTAAACAGGCAGACCAGCCTGTAAGCAAATAATCAGGTTTATTTATCTCGTCGTTAATCCAGTTTCCAAATGCTAACGCTGTCGTTTTGATAAAGCTGGGTAATACCTGGGCAGGCAAGCAGGGTTTGGCTTTGAATGCCGGCGACATTTTCCTGGTTATTAGGACGAACACCATCGCGCACGTAGATATAGTTTAGGTCAGCGTCAGCCAGCAAACTATAGAAAGATTCATCACATTCTGTTATTTGTGAAGCGCGTGTGCCCCACGATTGCCACAGTATGACGTCTTCAGCTTCCATTCCGTAGGGATAGAAAGTTGTTGGCGCGACACTAAATCGCCCCGTATAAGGTAACAACCAACCACCGCCATCAACACCGCGCGAGACACCATAGCCCCAGTAAATCATGTTTACATAAAAACGGGCGTCTTCGGGCAGATTCTCATTTATCCAGTTCATAGCTTCCACGTCATCTTGTATGGCGATGACAGTGGAACTATTGATGGCCTTTTTATTCTGACCTATGCCCCAAAAGAACATGGTGAGTGTGACGACTACAAGAAAAATGTTGGCAAACTTTTCATGCGAAGTTCGTTTTTGTATGGCTTCAGCGACCCAAAATACAAGTAAAGCACTCAATATGGTAATCGGTATAAAAGTAATCAGAGCAAAATAGTCACCGCGGAAGCCCATAAATTCAATGCCTGTTGGGATAGTGAATAGCGTGATAATCAGCGACCAAAACGCTATTTTGCGATATTCCGACTTGCAAAATGCGACAACTAAGCCGATGAGTGCCAGCGCGATGAGCGCATACGCCGCGACTGGGCCTAAAACATACGTAATGTATGACCAATCTTCTGGTTTGGGTAAAAAGTGGCCTCGGGTAGCGCTGATGCCAACCGAATAGCGGCCTTTGGAAAGTGCCAGAACATGCAAATACCATGGCAGACTGACCACAAGACCCGACAAAGCAGGAATGAGCAAGGATAAGAGTATTTTGAAATCCCACTGTTTTGCTTTTATGCTATCAATAATCCAGGCGAAGCCAAGAATCACCAGAAACAGTGCCAACATAAAGGCAATGAGATAGTGGCTTAAGAGCGCGCCGGCTGTGAGCAATCCAAGCGTTACCGTGTTCCCCGTGTTTCTTTCACCCGAATAAATCTTATAGGCAAAAGCCATTGCCAAAGCCAAAAGGAAAGTACCCGTGAGCAAGGTGTAGCGACCCCAGGTCAGGTAATAACCAGGCATTTTGGTAACAAAGGTGACGAATATAGCCGCAATAAGTGCCGGACGCCAGTCTTTGGCGAGACTTTTGGTAAGGGTGTAAACACCCAGCCCAATCAGCGCGTTGAGCACTTGCCCAAAAATGAGCGTTGCCAGGGCGGGGTTTTGTCCACTGATGCTGGCAAAATAAGCGACGACACTGTGAAACGAGAAGTGGTAATAGAAAGGACCCGGTAGATAGGGTTCAAGGCTGGCTGGCAGTCCGCCTGCTTCAATGAACTTGCGAATGATGAGCACATGGTGTTGTGAGTCGACCCAGTTTGGCAGGACGAGCGACCGCGCTTGCCAAAGGCGCCAATAGATGAATCCACCTAAAATGCCTGCCATGATGAGCCAATGCCACCAAACGAATTTTGGTTTAGTTTTGATGATGCCAATAACAGCCAAGACCAGGCAAATTGCCAGGAAAATCCCCAGGACCCAACCATTGACACGCAAGCCAATATGATGAAATACCAAAGCACCAAGCGCAATCACGCTAAAGCTGATGCCCAAGATTTGTGCCAGACTTTGCGCGGGGTCGTCTTCATCATTGTGGAACCATGCCCAAAATGCCAGTCCAGGCAAAAGAACCGCGATATATGCGAGAATTGTTCGTAAAACTAAGAGGATTTCCATAATCTTATCCCTTCCAGGTCGGCTAAGGTATCGCGAAGTGCCGAAACTGTTTGATTGAACACCGGGTGCACAAAATCTGGCGCGATGTCAGCCAAAGGCACCAAAACGAAGGCGCGTTTGTGAAGTTCTTTGTGGGGAATGGTAAGCGAAGCGCTTTCGATAATGTAATCAGCAAAAAATAAAATGTCTATATCAATTAGACGCGGACCCCAGCGAAAACTTTTCTTTCGCCCGAGATCTTTTTCAATGCGTTTTATCCGATTAAGCAGAGCTTGTGGTGAGAGAGAGGTTTTTATGTGTATAACTTGATTTAAAAAAGCTGGCTGGTCTTCAAAACCCCAGGCATCGGTTTCATATACAGGCGAAACAGCTTCTATTCGCGCGAAGCTTTCAATTGAATCGCGCGCTTGCGCCAGGTTTTCTTCACGGTCACCAAGGTTCGAACCGATGCCCAGAAAAACGTCTTCCATTACGCGCCCTTGTAAATATCAATCAAATCAGCTAATAAACCAAACGCGGTGGTTTTAGGGCTGGGGTCAGATTCTAAAATGCCTAATCCGGGCAGCACATCCAGGGCGAAACTCACAAATGATGAGGTGCCTGCCACGCTGAAAAGTGGCGAATCTACACCAACCATTTCGGGTTTTACCTGGGCAATGAACTTGTCGTTTTCCCAGCCACCCCGGCAGACTAATTTCCAGCGTTTTCCCTGTAATTTAGCATCAGCAATCATTTGGCTGCTAATGCCACGGATGCCGGTACGGTCAACATCCAAAGGGGTGATGGGGTGATTCATCAGCACGGTAGAAAGCGCGGCGACTTTGATGGCAGCGTCCCAACCGTCTATGTCGTTACTTGGGTCGCTTTCGGCGATGCCGATTTCCTGGGCGTGACGAACAGCGTCTTCGAGAGATGTGCCATCTTCCATCGCTTCGATAAGTAGATTGGTGCAGGAGTTGAGAATACCCACGAAACCTTCTATCTCAGCCCCAGCCAAGGTATGGCGGTGTAAGGAAAAGATAGGCGCGCCATCCATGACCGCGGATTCAAAGCGGAACTTGAGCCCTTTTGACTGAGCGAGTTCGTTTAACTTTCGGTAGGCGTAAACAACGGGTCCCTTATTGGCGGTGATACCATGCATACCACACTCAAAACCTGTTCGCAGGTGATCTATGGCTGGTGTGCCCGCTTGCGGATTGACAGGCGTTGTTTCAATGAGAACATCCGCAGGACAAGTTTTGATGAAGTCGAAGGTATCGCCTTTAAAACTTTGAGTGCTGAGTACACCGAGATCTTGTTTGTTTTCAACCAGGTGCAAGGCTTCGTTGAGGTCAATACCGTTGGCGTTGATGCACGCGCCATGGCGCGCGGTGAAGATGCCAGTTACTTTGGCGCGTATGCCATAGCTGTTTTCTAAAGTGACTTGTTTTTGCATGAGCAGGCGCGCAAAGGCTCGCCCTACATTCCCAAAACCTATCATTAGCAAACGAATATCTTTCATCATCTCACCTCACAAAGTTTTCGTAATTATAGCCAAACATAGCTAAACTTGGGTAAGGATGTAGGGTTAAATGGTTTTACGGTGCTAATATGCCTTTGTAAGTGCTGAGTTAAGGGGTGTTTTTGTAAATGAGAAATTAAAAGGAAACGATAAATTAGCAGGCGTCCAGAGAATCAACAATTTTAATGTTTTCTTCACCCAGGACTGCGCCTAGTTTTTTGAGCAAGCTTGGGCAAATCTTGATGCCATCATTCGGGAAGAATAAAATCCCCGTTTTGTTTTTCTTGCCAGTCAGGCAAAATGAAAATTGATCGTGCCCGGGAAAAGATTGCAAAATCCCATGAACATGACTAATATGACGCATGTCGCGCTCACGGTCACCAGTTTCCTGGATGGTAATCAGAAGCCTTTGGCAAGTTTCTGGCACAGGGTCAAGGTCGTCGTCAAAGCACAGGCTATCAATATCAATAGAAATACTTGATGCCCCGTTCTCTTGCGTTTCAGCGAATGTTTGGCTTGGCGTGTCATCGCTGGCAAGGGCAATATTTGACGAATAAGTGCTTCTGCTTTCCCGCAGGCTGGATGTGCTTGAAATATTGTCAGCACTTGTTGTCGCAGACGCATGGCGGTAATCTGAAAAGGACGATGACTCTAAATTATCAAAGGTCCCAAGCGGGTCGTCCAAGTCAAACTGCGTGTCACTCAGTTCTTCCGTCACGTTCCACATCATCTCATCGTCGAATGGGTCATCACGCTCATCGTCTTCGCTGTCCCATGGGACCTGTTCGTCGGTCTGTTCAGTTTCACTGCCATTGGGCGGGTATTTGTAGCGTGCCAGGGCGCGCATATCGGGCAGGTAACTTTCCAGGATTTTTTCAAAATCCGTGCCTTGTTCAGCCGCAAAAGCTTCGGAAATCGCGTCATCGACCTGAATGCGCGAGACACTGTTGGCTATGACAGAGTCACCCCTTTCCTGGTGCTGCATTTTACCTTCAACAACAAGAAGCGAGCCAACTTCGACCATATGACTGGTTTTTGCCCAGGTGGACGGGAAGAGCACAAGCTCAATTTCGCCAAAACTGTCTTCCAGGGTTACGAAAGCCATATCGTCGCCTTTTTTGGTGACTAAACTGCGCATTCGCTTGACCATGCCACCTACGGTGATGTTCGCGCCATCTTCAATGTCGGTAAATTGGTTGGAGTTGTGGCTTAATCGGTGACTGATGTGGCGCATCAGCTTGCTGAGGGGGTGGTCAGAAATGTAAAGCCCAAGCAGTTCACGTTCCCATTCCAGTTCTTCGGTACTGTCCGATTTGACCTTCGTGGAGAGTTTAATTTGCCCGGGCGCGTCCGGGCTAGCCCCAAAGAGTGCCATTTGTCCCATATCTACCGCTTTAAAGTGGCTGGCAGAGGCGTTTGAGATTTGTTCAAGGGAGCGTAACAATGCTACACGCGGCCCGAAGCTATCCAAAGCGCCCACTTTGATAAGGCACTCAAGCGCGCGTTTGCCAACAACGCGCAAATCAACGCGACGGATAAAGTCATTGATATCATCAAAGGGGCGTCCAGCACGACCTTTAATGATGGCTTCAACAGGCCCCTGACCAACGTTTTTGATTCCGCCAAGCCCAAAACGGATGGCGGGTTTTTCGCCTTCCTGGTCTTCAATAGTGAAGTCAAAATCGCTGGTGTTGACGTTGGGGGGCAAAACTGCCATGCCCATTGACTGGCAATCGCTTACGTAGGCGGCACATTTGTCGTTGTCGTTTTTCCACGCCGAAAGCAAGGCGGTCATGTACTCAGCGGGGTAATGGTATTTAAGCCAGGCTGTTTTTACGGCGATGATGCCATAGTTTGACGCGTGGCTTTTGTTGAAGCCGTAATGCGCGAATGTTTCCCAGTGGGCAAAGATTTCTTCCGCGGTTTCATGCGAAATGCCGTTAGCTTTGGCACCATTTAAAAACTTCGTGTGATGTTTTTTGACTTCCTTGACTTTTTTCTTGGAAATAGCCGAACGGAAGTCGTCTGATTCGCCAGGCGAGTATCCAGCAAGCGATACGACGGCTTGCATGATTTGTTCCTGGTAAACGGTGTGCCCGTAGGTTTCAGCGAGAATAGTTTCGAGTTTGGGGTGCAGATATTTGACGGGTTTTTTACCGTGCATATTGTCAATATAATCGGGAATGATGTCCATTGGCCCGGGGCGATAAAGGGCAACCATGGCGATAACGTGATGAATGGTTTTAGGTTGCATTTCCATTAGGTAGCGGGTCATGCCACTGCCTTCCAGTTGGAAGAGCCCCGCGGTATTGCCTTCGCTGATGAATGTGTAAACATCGGGGTCGTCGATAGGGATTTTGCTCAGGTTTAAATCTGGGCCACCACGGGCTTTAATGTATTCGCAAGCTTTTGCCATGATGGTTAAGGTAACCAAGCCCAAAAAGTCAACTTTCAGCAAGCCAAGCTCGGTGATGCCGTCCATGTCGTACTGGGCGACAGTTTTGATGGGCAGATTCTCGTTCACGTTGGTCGGGCGGTGCAGGGGAACGTATTCGGTTAAGGGTTTGTCGCTGATGATGACACCCGCCGCGTGTGTGCCAACGTTGCGGATTGCGCCTTCAATGGCACTGGCTGTGTCGAGCAGCTTTTTCATCTCTTCGGAGCTGTTGTAAACTTCTTTCAGCTCGGATACTTTTTCCAGGGAATCTGCCAGGGGGATGGCTTTGCCCTGATAGGCTGAAGGTACCAGCTTTGCCACACGGTCCACGTCGGGCAATGGGATATTCATCACACGACCCACGTCTCTCACCGCGCCGCGGGCAGCCATTGTGCCAAAAGTGATAATCTGCGCCACATGACTGGCACCATATTTTTGGTTGCAATAATCCATAACTTCAGCGCGACGGTCGTCCTGGTAGTCAAGGTCGATATCGGGCATGGTAACGCGGTCGGGGTTTAGAAAACGTTCAAAGAGAAGCTTGTGTGACAAGGGTTCAACAGACGTAATTTCGAGCGCGTAGGCAACCAGGGAACCGTTACCCGAGCCACGCACGTTATACCAAATTTTCTTTTCGCGGGAGTAGCGACACAAATCCCAGACGATTAAGAAGTAGGCGTCAAAACCCATTTGTTCAATCACGCCCAGTTCATAGTCAAGGCGGTCTTTCATCTCGGGTGAGTCAGCGCGGTCAGGTTCACGTCGTCTGAGCCCGTCTTCGCACAATTTACGCAGATAAGAGCTTGTGGTTTCGCCAGCGGGAACCTCAAACTGGGGCAGGTGATAACCCTTGCGACCAAGGTCAAGATGACAGCGTTCCGCGATTTCGAGCGTGTTTTCGATTGCGTCGGGGACTTGCGAAAAGAGCAATTTCATCTCTTCGGGACTACGCATATAGAACGAGTTATCCGACATACGCATGCGCACGGGGTCACTTAGCAGTTTGCCGGTTTGGATGCATAGCAGAATATCTTGAAGGGCGGCGTCTTCGGGGCGGATGTAGTGCACATCGTTGGTGGCAATCAGGCGCGTGTCCGTCTTGCGGGCAAGTTCCAGCATCAGGCGGTTGACACGGTATTGGTCGGGGATGTCATGGTCCTGGAGTTCGAGATAATAATTATCTCTGCCAAAGACTTCACGATACCAAGCGACAACGCGTTCAGCGCGGTGGTGGTCGTTATCGAGCAGCGCGCGGGAAACTTCGCCAGACATACAGGCGGATGATGCAATCAGCCCTTCGCTGTGTTCAGCCAGGGCGATTTTGTCGATGCGCGGTGTGTAGTAATGCCCCTCAAGCTGAGAAACTGAGGCAAGTTTAAGCAGGTTTTGGTAGCCAGTTTTGTTTTTGGCAAGCAAAATAAGATGGTAGGAATGACGGTCTTTTTGGGGGTCTTTGTCTTGCATACGGCGTTGGGCAACGTAAGTTTCCAGACCGATAATGGGTTTGATACCGGCACTTTTAGCTGCCTTGTAAAAGTCGAGCGTGCCGAACATGGTGCCATGGTCGGTAAGAGCCAAAGCCGGCATGCCAAGTTCCTTGGCGCGCGCCACCAAATCGGCTGGTTTGCCGAATCCATCCAGGATGGAATATGAAGAATGGACGTGAAGGTGGACAAAGGACATAGTTTGTTTCTAAGGTATTTCTGTTTGTTTTACGGCGCTTGAGAAACTTTAAAAAACCGAAAACCGTTTTAGCATTACACACATAAGTATAGCACAGCGTGTCTGCGATTCCTGGCTTGAAGCCTTAAAAGTCTTGATATTTTAAGGTTAAAGAAAGGTCTAGCGTTGTTTTTCCTTTGCGCGTTTGTCGTTGATGATGTCCATGTGTTCAGCAGTGATGTAGCTGACATCGTTCTCTTTTGCCCAACTAACACAGCCCTTAAGAACGGTGTTGAGAAAGACTCTGGGCACGTTGAGGAGCTTTTCAAGGGCTGCATCATCAAAACCGACATCCGGGTCAATACGGTCGGCGGCATAGCGCACCGATTGAAGCGTGCCTTTGCGTATAGGCAATATTTCGGGGATGGGTCTGCTAAATCTTGTATACCAAAAGTTTTTGGAGTCACGATAGCCATAATCGACTGGCACACGTGGAAAGTCTTTGGCTTTCACGCCGTTGACAATCCCCTGGTATTGCTTTTCTTTCATCAGGATTTTGTCGACGCGCAGAATGAAATGGGCACCAAACTGACTCGTGATGCCATTGAAATTGCGATAGGGTGGCGGATATCCATCCAGTTGCCCGGGTTTGTCTTCAAAAGCGTTTTCTAAATCACTCATCCAGGTACATTCAAAAACCTGAAAGCTTTGCGTGACGACTTTTGGAAAGACTTGCTCGGGGTGAGCTTTTGCCATCAGCCCGTCTTCAAGCGTAAACTGGCAGTTTTTCATTTTTTCTTCGGGTGTATCGCCTGGCCAGGATAACTTGACGGCTTCTTTGAACCATTTTTTCTCATCAGTGATGAAATTGATCGAGCATTTACCACGTGCTAAAAGGTGTTGCGCGGTGTTTGAGTTGTTGCGGGCGCAAAGAAGCATGGCGTAATAGTCTTTTCCGGCAACATAATAGGGTTGAACAAGTGAGTAGGGTCCCAAACTGGTTTTTCCATCTTCAGTTAAGGTGCCGATGAGAACGGTTGGCATTGGGAAAAAGGCGGAAGTTTGATAAAAATTGTCAACGATGCGTAAATCCCTAAAGCTACTCAATTTATTTCTCCTTATGCAGAACATCCAGTCCTAAAAATTCCTGTTTTTCATTCGGATTGTAGCGAAAAGCGTCGCGCTGGCGGATGAGGTTTTCTTCCAGCAACTGGCGATTGGCGCGGGTAGCATCTGCCAGGAAGCCAAAAATAGTTAAAAGCAAACTGGCAACAATCATCGAGCCACCCAAGGTAACACTTTGAACAAATCGACCGCCATCACCCATGAGGTAATAAACCAAGAAGCGGATAACAAGCGCCAGTCCGGGTAAACCAACCACAAGCCCACTTATCAAGAAACTGCGCAGGGGCTGGTAAAGGAGATAAGAGCGGATAATAGCCCCACCCTGACGCCAAATGAAATGTGCCATGCCTTTGTGCAAGCGTGATTCTCGGGTGGCAGGATTGGTATGAATGGGAACGCTGGTGATATTCAGGCGTGATTTGCCAGCCTGGATGAGTGTGTCAAGCGTGTAGGAATAAGGGTTGTAAACCTGCAAAGGCAATGCCGCGTAGCGCGAAAACGCGCGAAAGCCACTGGCAGCATCAGGCACGATTGTGCTGGAAATGCGTCGGACAAATGCGCTGCCAAGTCGTTCAAGCAGACGCTTGAAAGCCGAGAAATGAATGTTTTTATCCAGTTGCCGGTCGCCGATAACAAGGTCGTGGGTTTTATCCAGAATCGGTTTGATAAGGTCGGGGATATCTGTGCCGGGGTACTGGTTATCGGCGTCGGTGTTGACGATGACATCCGCGCCCAGTGCCAGCGAGAACTGAATGCCGTCCATAAAGGCGCGTGAAAGACCACGGTTTTGACGATGGCGCAGGACGTAATCGGCACCGTTCTCAAGAGCGATTTGGGCGGTGTTATCTGTTGAGCCATCATCAATGACCACAACTTTGATATCGTCGACGCCTTCAATCTGGCGCGGAAGTTCTGCCAGGGCAATTGGCAAGGTTTTAGCTTCGTTGTAGGCTGGGATTTGAATGACAAGTCTGGTCATGGGCTTTCCTTTCTATTCCTGTGATGGCGATGTTGGGCCTAACGCGTTGTTTTGTGTACCTGCGGTAATGGTTTTGGCGCGCCTGTTTAGTTCGCGCCGTGTCAACATAACCCGTCGCTGGCAGGTCAGGCATTCGAGACCGATATCGGCACCGATACGGGTAACAACCCAGGTTGACCCACCGCAAGGGTGCTGTTTGCGCATGCGCACAAGATCTCCGATTTGAATATCGGCTAACATGGTGAGATTATATCACTGCGTGATACAATTTCAGGGAATTATTAAATAAGAGCCAGTAAACCTTAATCTGACAGAATGTTTGAGCCATGAAAGGTTTGTTTTTGGCAGGCTAAGAGTCATTGAATTGGAGTTATATGTTTGGACTTGACCTTCCGACACTGATTAACCGCGTTATTATTTTGGTGATTGCTTTCACTGTTCATGAGTACATGCATGCTTTTGTGGCTTATAAATTTGGCGACTGGACTGCGAAAAACGCAGGACGCTTGACCCTGAACCCCTTGGTGCACCTGGACCCGCTTGGTTCAATCATGCTTTTGTTCGCTGGTTTTGGCTGGGCAAAGCCAGTGCCAGTGAATCCTTATGTCATTCGTCAAAAACATCCGGCAGGTTTGATGCTGGTATCGTTGGCTGGACCCCTGAGTAACCTGGTTTTGGCAGCCGTGGGTGGCGGAATAATACGCTTGTTGGTCGTCGTCAGGTACACCTGGATGGCACCAGAGTGGCTGGTAAATTTCCTGCTTGAGTTTATCGTCATCAATATCATGCTTTTCCTGTTCAATATGATTCCCATTGCCCCACTGGACGGGGATAAAATTTTAGAATATACCCTGCCTGAAGCCTGGAAAAGTAAATTTGAAACAGTCCGTCAATATGGTTCATATATTTTGTTTGGGATGATGATAATAGGTCGGTTTACGAAATTTGACGTTTTTGGTTTCCTGATGGATGAACCGATGAGCCATATTTTTGCCTTTCTGACAGGTTTGAGAGTCTGATGCGTTTTTATTGTTACATGGTGGAATGCGCTAATGGCGCGTTTTACACAGGATGGTCGAACGACCCCGTTCGCCGTGAGAAAACGCATAATGCTGGCCGTGGGGCGAGATACACGCGCATGAACGGGCCAGTCAGGCTGGTATACGTAGAAGAAGTGGCAGATAAAGCGACAGCCTTGAAACGGGAACTGGACATAAAAAAACTAAGCCATACCGCCAAAGGAAAGTTGATTGAAAATGAAAACAATGTCCTGAGGCAAATTTTGGCACAAAATCCCCAAAAAGTTGACGAAACAAAAGACGAGCCTGAGTTGGCCGATTGAGTGGATTTGTATCGAAACGATTTGTGCTTAATGAATGCGACGCGAACTGACGATTAAGAGCACAACTCCCAACAAAACCAGAGCAAAAATGGCATAAGCCAGATAGCGCGAGTTGTTTGTGAACACGCGTTCAATCAGTCCTTGGCTGGATTCGGGAGCGACGGTGTTGGTGGGTGTGAGTTCAGGGGTTGGTTCAAAGGGCAGTGGTGTTTCTTCCGGCTCGGTGTCAGTGCTTTGAAGTTCAGAAAGCATCGGGCTGGGTTCTGGTGTGGGTGCTTCGACTTGCTTGATAATCAAAATGTCGCCGGGGTTGATGATGCTGTCTACAGTGAGATTGTTCAATGCCAAAATTTCTTGCAGGTCAACACCGTAAAGTTCGGCAATGTGAAAAAGGAACTGCGCTTCAAGCACGGTGTGTTTGATGTATCCATCAGGTCCAGGTGTGGCGGTATATTTATAAAGTTCAACGGGCAGAGTTGCTGCGATAACGGGTGTGGGAATTTCCTGTCCCTGTTGTTGCAGATTGCTGGCCTGAACGGAGTGCAGAACCTGAATCGCGGGCACATCAAAAGAAGCCCTGCCAGGCGCAAAGAAATTAAGGCACAATAAACTAACCCCAAGCGCGAGTATTATAAGTAGTATTTTTTTTGGCATAGTCAACTTGCGACTTCTTCTTCAAGACATATTATAGCTGAAAAATATGTTTAGCATTTTTATTCAAGCATCCGCACAGAAAAATTGCGATATAATGGCAGCGAAAGTTATTTGCCATGCGAAAAATATACGCTTTAGTTTTATCTGTCAGCCTGTTGGCTGGTTTGTTGGCTTGTGTGCCCAGTGAAGTTAATCCACAGGAAAGCTTTGATCCTGTTGAAGTGACACTTCAAGCTTTGGATGCCACCGCGACTGCGCAGCATACGCAAGAACTGCCGAGCCCAGAGCCATCGCCCACGCCAACAGAAATCATTTCTTCACCCACAACCCTGCCTACAGCGACGGAATCTCCCACGCCGAAGCCAACAACGATAGTGTTCCAGGGGTTTTTGGAGCAATTCAGACTGTATCGGGCATGGTGGCTGGATGGCAAAACCTATTTTTACTTTCTGAACGCGGGCATTGATTTTACGATGTTTGCTACCGCGGACGATTTTGACCTGGTGTGTGAACAGGACCCCGATAATTTAACGGGGATGATTTGTGTGGCTGAAAGCAGAATCGAAGAAGACGAGATGGATTTTGTTTTCTACCTTGACCAGGAGCATGAAATAGCAGTCCACGAAGCAAGCTTTAACGCGCAACTGATGGATAACATCGTTTATCATCATCAATTTGATTGCCCGGACCGCGGGAAAAACGTCTCCTGCGAATCAGAATACAGGTTGTATGATGGGCGTTGTTATTACGCGCATACCTGTTATGACGCCTGTGGTTTGTATTATTCCAGAGATAATCTTCCAAAAGTCTACCGGGAGTTTCAGGGCTTTACTGGCCCCTGTAATTAGCTGGACGGTTTTGCGACTTGCAGATATCCCGACGGTGTTGATACAATGGTGGTCGGCACAGTCCGTGATACCTTGCTGTGTAAATGATTGAGGCTTTTTTATGTTGAGAAAAAGTTATTATAAACTTGCTTTACTGTTGCTATTCTTATCGTTGATCGCCTGTACGCCAAAAGTAGATTATGGCGCGACCTATACGGCTTTTTGGGAAAATTTACCGACCGATACGCCTTTCCCAACTGATACAGCAACCCCAACGCCGACAAATACCAGCACCGCAACGCCAAGTCCAAGTGCTACGCCAACCCAAACTGACACACCCGTACCCACAGAAACACTCACACCCACGTGGATGCCACACCCAGGCTATTACTGGCCAGAGGCGGCGTTCAGTCAGTTTGATGTCTGGTGGGGTGGCGACGCCTGGTGTCCTTCAAGAGGACAAAATGTGAGTTGCGAAACGGAATATCGTCAGTACGCTAACGGTTGCTTTGTGGGTATGACTTGTTTTGATGCCTGTGGCAAGTTTTATGGTGTGAATACCATAAAGTATGGCATCGGTGATTATATCTTTGTTGGGTCATGTCTTTCTGATTGAAATGAATCTTATGAAGTCAAAGTTTCTGCTTATTCTCATTTTACTGATGCTTGTTTCTGCCTGTACACCAAAAGTGGATTATGGCGCGACCTATACTGCTTTTTGGACAGCATTGCCAAGCGATACACCCATTCCCAGTGAAACACCAACCCGGGAACCTACGGCGACATTAACAATCACGCCAAGTCCAACTGATAACATAACAGAAACACCAACTGAAACGCCAACCGAAACAGTTACACCAACGGTGGCACTAACTGCGCGCTTAATCTGGCCACGCGCCAAATTTGGACCGGAACACGTTACCTGGCGCACAAGTTCATGCCCCACGGAAGGAAACAGGCTTTCCTGCGAGTTCGAGTATCGTAAGGACGATTTTGGCTGTTATGTGGGCGGTACTTGTTATGATGATTGCGGTTGGTTTTACTCGATTACCACTATTCCGCCAGGCGTAACTGAATTTTCCAGTCCATGTTGGTAACTAAGCTATTAAAACAAAGAAGACCGGGCACAGCTAGTCCGGTCTTCTTTTCTTAAACCTTCATTTTTAATACTTGTAAATCCCACCGCCGATAAACTCGCGGGTGACGGAGTTTTCGGGCACGATGCTGTCGTCTTCCACAGCGTCAATTTCCTGGAACAGGGCATTGACCCGTGTGGCGCGTTCCCAGGCGTCCACACGCAAGGGGTCATTCTTTAGACTTTCAGCCCACTCGGCAAAGTTGGCACCCAGTTTGGCTTTGTAAAGGGGGAGCTCATAGGGCATGCCTGAGTTTACAACGGTGTCGGCTGTTGTGCTGTAGGGGATGATGTGCCTTAGTTCGCTGGAGCGCACATAATGCCAGTGGAGCAGGGTTTGCAGGGGGTCATAAGCCCTAAAGCTGGCATCGCGCAACATTCGACGCATAAGGCGAATATCCGTCCAGCGCGCGTAATGCCCCTGGCTGTCTTTGAGTTGCAGCAGGGGTTCGATGTAGAGTTTGAATTTGAGTGAATCGTCGATATCCGCGGTCATTTCGGGGTGCAGGCCATGCAAGCTGTCAATCAAAACGATTTCGTGTTCTTCAAGGTGCATAGGGGTGTGATCAGGGTGGCTTTTGCCAGTTTTGAAGTCGTAATAAGGGATGCGCACTTCTTTTCCAGCAAAGAGCTCAACCAGGTGCTGATTGATGAGTGCCAGGTTGAGGGCTTGGGGGGTCTCAAAATCGTAATCGCCAAATTCATCTTTAGGATGCAATTCAAGGTCAAAGAAGTAGTGGTCGATGTTGAGTGTTTTCAGTTTGAAGCCCTGGCGCGCGAGATGTTCACCGATGATGGTCGTGGTGGTGGTTTTACCACTGGAACTGGGGCCAACCACAAAAACCATGCGAATTTCGTCCTGGCGTTGGAGAATGAGATTAGCCGCGTTTTCAACATCTTCAAAATAGGCGGCTTCGGCAGCGGTAACCACTTCGTGGAATTTTCCGCTGCGGATTTTTTCGTTGAGATGACGGGTTGTATGGACTTCGTGAGACACAGCCCAGTCCAGCGATTGCCATAATTTGTGCCAGGGAATGTTACCGGAGGGCATGCGGTCGCGGTCGGAACGTTTGGCGCGTTGGCGGGCGCGTTCATTGCGGTAAAGGATATAGGCTTTGGCAACGGTCGCATAATTGTTTTCAATTAGTTTTTGTTCCACAAGGTCTTGCACTTTTTCAACGGTGGGGATTTCGCCGGGTTGCAGTTGTTCTTCCAGTGCGATAACGACCTGACGCGAGACTTCGTCAGCTGCTTTGCGATCGCGATTACCAACGGCAACTGAAGCACGATAAATGGCATTAGTGATGCGTTCTGGTGTGAACTTCACCTGACTACCGTCGCGTTTGATGATGTGGGTAATTTGACTCATGCTAAACTCCTTTTTGCGCGTTTCAGTACGGGTCGCGTTCGTTTAAGATATCTAATCTATTAACAAGTTTGTATACTGGCAAGTATTGTCATTCTTATAATACCGTGTTGAACACCTTGCGAACGCCGTCGTACTGCAAATTGCTGACATTTATAAGCAATTTGGCTTCTTTACAAGTATACTAAAGCCGTTGCACTCGCGCAATTGTCGCGTATCTTGTAAAATAGAGTATCAAACTGAACTAACGAAGGAGGTTCTTATGGTAGATGATTTATTAAGAGAAGCCAAGTCGCGTATGCAAAGCGCTTTGGACGTTTTGGAAGAAGACCTTTTGGGCATCCGCACCGGGCGCGCGTCACCCGCTTTGGTTGAAAAATTGCAAATTGAGTATTATGGCAGCAATGTATCTCTCATTCAGTTAGCTACGATTAGCGTGCCTGAACCCCGTCAGCTGCTCATTCGCCCTTTTGATGGCTCTTCGCTGAAAATGATTGAGCGCGCTATTCAGGCATCAGATTTGGGCTTGACGCCAAACAATGATGGCAAGGTGATTCGCCTGAACCTGCCCCCGCTTACTGAGGAACGTCGCCGAGATTTGGTGAAGCTGGTCAACAACCGTCTTGAAGAAGCGCGTGTGGCAGTGCGCAATGTGCGTCGCGATGTGTTGAAAGACTTGCGTGACTTCGAAAAAGAAAAATTGATTTCTGAAGATGAACTAAAACGCGCTGAAGAAGAATTCAATAAAGTGACCAACGAATATGTTGACGAAGTCAGCGTAATCGGCGAACGCAAAGAAAAAGAAATCATGGAGTTTTAACCGATGGCAAAAATCGAGCCAGTTAAAGGCGTGCCAAGCCACGTCGGTATCATCATGGATGGAAATGGTCGGTGGGCAAAGGCGCGGGGTTTGCCGCGTCTTATGGGGCATCGTGCCGGCACCAAGAACCTGAGGCGGGTCATTCGCGCCGCGGCGGATGCCGGCGTGAAATATATCACCTTTTACGCTTTCTCAACCGAGAACTGGAAACGCCCAGCCGAAGAAGTGAATGGTCTGATGGATTTACTGGCTGAGTTTATCGATGATGAGGTGCGCGATTTGCACAAGGAAAACGCGCGCCTTTTGCATATCGGGCATTTGGATGGTTTAACACCGCTTTTGAAAAAGAAGGTGGAAGACGCCATTGAGCTGACCAAAAATAACACGCGCATCACGGTGATTATTGCATTCAACTATGGCGGACGTGACGAGATTGTGACTGCTGTGCGTCGTTTGATTGAAGCAGGTATCCGTCCAGATGAAGTGAGCGAAGAGCGCATAAGCAATGCTCTTTTTACCGCGGGTATTCCTGACCCCGACTTGATTATCCGTACGTCGGGAGAGAAACGCACGAGTAATTTCCTGATTTGGCAGGCGGCTTATGCCGAGTGGTCTTTCCCCGAAATTTACTGGCCCGACTTTGACGAAAAAGCTCTTTTGACAGAGTTCGAAAATTATGCCAGTCGTGAACGCCGTTTTGGCAAGATAAGCGAACAACTCTAAGCCCTTTTATGTTTAAACAACGTCTGATTAGTTCGCTTATTTTTGTGCCCATTTCTTTGGCGGCTTTTTATTTTGGCGATTGGGCGCTTTTGCTGTTCATGGGCCTGGTTTTGGGGCTGGGCGCGTATGAATATTCGCGCATTCTCAACCAGGCAGGTTTGCGGGTGAATCAAGTTTTGGTAGTCGGTGGCGTTTTGGCGTTGGTCGCTTTACGCCACTTTTTTGGCTTTCAATATGGGGCGTTGAGTGTAAGCGTTTTGTTACTCGGGCTTGCCGGGCACGCGCTTTTTCAATATGAGCGGGGCAACGACCAAGCTTATCAGCAATTTGCTTTGGAATTGAGTGGCGTTTTGTATCTGGGATGGCTGGGGGCGTATTCGATTTCCTTGCGTCAGTTGCCTAATGGTGCCTGGTTAGCTGTGGCAGCAGTTGCTTTGGTGATGTTGGTCGATTTAGGTGCCTATGTCGTAGGCTCTTTACTTGGCAAGAATCATTTCGCGCCCCGATTGAGTCCTTCAAAGACCTGGGAAGGGCTCGCGGGTGGGCTCGTGTTTGGCGCGGGCTGTGGCGCGCTGATTGGCTGGCTGGGCGCGCCCGTCTTGCCGGAACTGGGTGTATGGGGCGGGCTTGGCCTGGGGGCATTGATGGCTGTCATCTCGCCTTTTGGGGATATCTTTTTGAGTATGCTCAAACGTGGCGCGGGCGTGAAAGACGCCGGCAAACTT
This sequence comes from Anaerolineaceae bacterium, assembly GCA_012839565.1. Taxonomy (GTDB): domain Bacteria; phylum Chloroflexota; class Anaerolineae; order Anaerolineales; family Anaerolineaceae; genus Mesolinea. The sequence goes on along the minus strand of DUMZ01000005.1, from coordinate 126,759 downwards.
CTGCCTGGCATCGGGGGCATCATGGACCGCATCGACTCCTGGATTTGGGGTATGACCGCGGCGTATTATTTTGTTTTGTTGCTGATTAGATAGCCGTTTTTTGTTTTAAGACAGATTTAGAGTCGAATATATCTCGCGTTTCTGCCCATGGCTAAGCGGGTTATTTTCCCATCCCTAACCATTTCGCCGAGTACGGCTTCGATTGTTGATGTGCTTACATCCGGAAGAATTTTTTGGATTTCAGATTTCGAAATGGGCACCAAACTATTTAAAACAGTGGCTTCAACGCGACCTTTTTTTGTTATTCTCTTATCGCCGATTACCGCAAAACGCTTATCCAGTTCCTGGTAACAAATGTAGAGTGTTGAAATGAAATTTTTGATAAAAGGGTCGTAATTGTTCGCGTTCTCAGCCCAGCCTTGCGAAGATTGTCGCAAAGCTTCGTAATAGGCAGCTTTGTTTTTGTTAATTTGTTCTTCAAAGGATATGTATTGTCCGACATCAAAGCCGTTTTTATAGAGAAGCAACAATGATAAAAGTCGTGACATACGTCCGTTGCCATCTCTGAAGGGGTGAATGCTAAGAAAGTCGAGAATGACGCAAGGGATAAGTAAAAGCTGATTAGTTCGAGGATTGTCTTTTGCGTCAAGGTAAGCTAACTCAAGTTGTTCCATGGTCGCGGGTGTTTCTGCGGCAGGAGTCGGCCTGAAACGGACCCTGCGCTGACCATGATGATCTATTTCCAGGATTACATTGTCATCTTTCTTGTATTGCCCACTGAATTCATCACCAGCATAGGACATTAATACCCGATGAAGGTTGAGGATATCTCTTTGCCTGAAATCCAACTGTGTATAGTTGTTATGGATAATGTTTAGGGCATCGCGATAGCCTGCGATTTCGGCTTCGTCATGGTTGAGAGGGGCACTGTTTTGGTTGACTATTTCTACAATTCTTTGATCGCTGGTGATGATGCCTTCAATAGCATTTGAGCTTTTGACGGATTGCAATCTGGCAATATGTTCAAGTTCGGTATAGATGGTTTGATGCTCTGATTTTCTAAAATGAGCTGCTGTTTTAAGCGAATAAATCCCCGCGGTTAAATTGATTAACGATACAGGTAAATGTCCATCTTGCAAGAATGAGTAATCAAAAATTTTCATAGTGCTCTCCTAAACTGCCTATATTATAGCAAAAAATGTGCAGATTAGTGTATTAATGTGCACATTAAATAGCGATTAATAGGCAGTTTACGGGTAAAGATTGTAAAAAGGATAAGGATTTAACTCTTTTTTGCCTTCACTTTGGTTGGGTTAGACGTTTTCCAGGCCTGGCCGGCAAGGAAAGCCTTGAGATATTGCCCGGTGTAGCTTTCAGATACTTCTGCCACTTCTTCGGGTGTGCCTTGCGCGATGACTTCGCCACCGCGTTCGCCACCTTCGGGGCCCATGTCGATAATCCAGTCCGCCACTTTGACGATATCCAGATTATGCTCAATGATGACCACGGTATTGCCTGTGTCAACTAGGGCTTGTAGCACTTTGATGAGCATGCTGACGTCTTCAGCATGTAAACCAACCGAAGGTTCATCAAGGACGTAAATGGTCTTGCCCGTGGCACGTCGCGAGAGTTCCTTGGCCAGTTTGACGCGTTGCGCCTCTCCACCGCTTAGGGTCGTGGCGGGTTGCCCAAGGCGCACATAGCCCAGACCAACATCTTTGAGCGTTTGCAGTTTGCTCTTCAGGCGCGGGAAGGCGTCGAAAAAGGCCAGGGCTTCGCTGACCGTCATATCCAGCACGTCGGCGATATTTTTATCCTTAAAACGCACTTGCAGGGTTTCGTGGTTATACCGTTTACCGTGGCAGACTTCGCATGGCACATATACGTCGGGCAGGAACTGCATCTCGATTTTGAGTTGTCCTTCACCTGTGCAGGCTTCACACCGTCCCCCACGCACGTTGAACGAAAAACGCCCTTTTTGATAGCCGCGCATTTTTGAGTCGGGCAGCGTGGCGAAAAGGTCGCGGATGGGGTCAAACAGTCCGGTATAGGTGGCGGGGTTTGAACGGGGTGTGCGTCCGATGGGGGATTGATCGATGTTGATGATTTTATCGAGATACTGTGTACCTTCAATGCGCTTGTGCTTGCCGGCTTGAGTGTGCGCGCCCATCAGCTGGCGTGCCAGGGCGCCATAGAGCACGTCAACCATCAGACTGGATTTGCCGGAGCCAGACACACCGGTGATACACACCAGCTTGCCCAGGGGAATGTCCACGGTCACGTTTTTAAGGTTGTTTTCGCTTGCGCCAACGATGCGCAAAGACTCACCTGAACCCTCGCGTCGTTCCGAAGGCACGGGGATTTTCCGTCGTCCGCCCAGGTAATCGCCGGTGATGGAGCCGGGCGTGGCTTCAATGTCAGCGGGTGTGCCTTCAGCGACCACTTCGCCACCATGCTCGCCGGCACCTGGACCAAGGTCGATGACCCAGTCAGCGTTCATGATGGTTTCTTCATCGTGTTCAACCACCAGGACGGTGTTGCCCAAATCGCGCAGACCTTTGAGCGTTTCAAGCAGTTTGTTGTTATCGCGCGGGTGCAATCCGATTGAAGGCTCGTCAAGCACGTAAAGCACGCCCATGAGTCTGGAGCCAACCTGGGTTGCCAGGCGGATGCGCTGCGCTTCGCCACCTGAAAGCGAACTGGCGGAACGGTCAAGTGTGAGATAGTCCAGACCAACGTCAACCATAAAACCCAGGCGGGCCTGGATTTCGCGTAAAACACGTCCGGCGATGGTCCAGTCGCGTTTGCTTAATAGCCTGGCATCAGGGTCCATGAGCTTGTTCACCCAGTTGAGCAGGTCCAACACGGATTGCTCGCTGACATCAACGATATTTTTGTCCATGATGGTGACGGCCAGAGCTTCCTTGCGCAGGCGTTTGCCTTTGCACTCGGGACAGGGCAGGAGCGTCATAAACTGGTTGAATTTCCAGCGTATCCAGTCGGAGTTTGTGTCGCGATAGCGGCGTTCCATGTTGCCGATGATGCCTTCAAACGCGGTGTCAAAGTGGCTTTTGCGCCCACTGCGGCCGATGTAATCAACGCGGAACTCTTTGCCGTTGGTGCCATAAAGAATCATGTTGAGATGTTTTGGGCTAAGTTCGCCGATGGGCGTTTCCAGGCTAAAGCCGGCATGTTTTGCCAGGGCTTGCAGGACTTGCCACGAGTAGCCACCCAGGGCACGTGGAGTCCAGTCGGAGTTGGCGATGGCGCCTTCCTGGATGGAGAGTTGTTTGTTGGGGATAAGTAAGTCGGGGTCAACTTTTTCGAGCGCGCCCAAGCCCTGGCAGGTGGGACAAGCGCCATGGGGCGTGTTAAACGAGAAAGTGCGCGGCTCAATTTCTGTTAATACCGAGCCATGTTCGGGACATGCCAGGTTTTCGCTAAAGAGCAGGTCTTCGGGTGGGTTGGCGCTCATGTTGTGCACGGTTACATAACCATCGCCAACGCGCAGTGCGGTTTCAACCGAGTCGGTCAGGCGCGAGATGATATTGAGCCGGTCTTCTTCGTCTTCGGGGGTCTGCACAACCACACGGTCAACCACCGCTTCAATAGTGTGGCTTTTGTAGCGGTCGAGTTCAATGTTTTCGTCAAGGTTATAGACCACACCGTCGGCGCGGGCGCGGGTGAAACCCAGTTTGCTGATTTCTTCAAAAAGGGCCTGGTAGGTGCCTTTACGCTGGCGTACCATGGGCGCCAGGATAAGCAAACGCGCGCCTTCGGGGATCTGCATAATGTCTTCAACAATTTCCTGCGCGCTTTGTTTTTGCACTTTGCGTCCGCAGATAGGACAGTGTGGTATGCCGATGCGCGCGAAGAGCAAACGTAAGTAGTCGTAAACTTCGGTTACGGTACCCACGGTTGAGCGTGGGTTGCGGGAGGTTGATTTTTGGTCAATGGCTACCGCAGGCGAAAGCCCTTCGATTGAATCGACATCGGGTTTTTCCATCTGGCCCAGAAATTGTCGGGCATAGGCGGAAAGCGACTCGACATAGCGCCGTTGTCCTTCGGCGAAAATGGTATCAAAAGCGAGCGAACTCTTGCCCGAGCCGGAAAGGCCGGTGATTACCACGAGTTTATCGCGGGGAATTTCGACGGTAATGTTTTTTAGGTTGTTCTCGCGGGCACCAACCACGCGTAAATTTTCAGCAGGCATATTTTCTCCAAAAGATTATTATAAAGCATTTGTTCTACGCCCTGCCTAGCAATTGCGAATTTGTATAGGGCAAACGGGGAATGTTTTCGTGAAGTTATTTTTTTGTTGCATTACCTTGCTGATGCATGGCGTCTTCGCCGTGCAGATTCAATAAAACCAAAATAAAACTCGTTCTCGGAGGCCGAAGTGCAGAGCTTCCCCGCCGACGATAAGAACACCTTGCAATAACAGGTCTTTTTGCTTCGGCGAGAAGCAGGCACAAGGCCTGCACTTCGGCAACAGCGAACGGGGTGTGCCCGCGGCGAGACGCCGGGGAGAGATTTATTGCTTCTCCTGCCGACGTTCCGCCGAGCAGTATAAATCACCAAAACAAGATTTAACAAAGGAAAATCGCCCGCTGGAACCAGGCTCGACTATAATATAAGAAATTTTAAGACTGGAGCCAGCCATGGAAATTTCCGCAGAAACCCAAAAGGACTATCAAGGTAAAAAAGTAGATAAAAGCGCCCGGCTGTTTTATGGGCTTTCAATGCTGGGGCTTAGCACGCTGAGTGGTGTCTTTGCGTCCCTGCTGATCATGTTCTATCAGGACTATTTTGGCATATCGACCAAGTGGATTACCATCGCTTTTGCCGTTTACGCGATATGGAACGCCATCAATGACCCCATCTTCGGGCAACTGACCGACAGCACCCGTTCAAAGCATGGCCGGCGCATTCCCTATATGCGTTATACCGCGCCCTTTTTCGCTTTGACGTTTATCCTGGTTTGGTTTGTTCCCGAGAAAAGCTCGGAAACGGTCAAGTTCATTTGGATGCTGGTCTCGATGTTTTTATACGACAGCTGTTTCACCATCATCGGTCTGGTGCACTCCGCGTTGATGCCTGAGATGACCGAGTCGCTGGAAGAACGCTCGAAACTTCAGGTGAGTTCGAGTTTGTTTGGCCTTTTGGGTACTCTTTTGGGTTTTATCATTCCAGACCTGGTACGCCCAAAGGCAGGTTCAGCGGACACCAGCCTATGGCCCTTACGCCTGGCGATGATCGGTTTGGGGCTTGTGTGTGGTCTGTTGATTTGGATTGCGACTTACAAAATCAAAGAACGCCCCGAGTTCAGCCAGGTGGATAAACCCATTCCCCTGAAAGAAGCACTCAAAGCGACGCTGACCAACAAAAACTTTATCGTCTTCGATATCGCCAACTTTATGGCGGTCTTTATGTTCTCGATTTGCATGGGCGCGATTTTTTACGTTTCAGACTATGTTACCCAGTCGAATTCCTTATACCTTTTGGGCGCGCTGTTTATTCCGCTGGCGGTTAGCGTGCCGCTGACAAAATACCCCTTAAAACGCTTTGACGCAATCGTCACGTTTCAGATTTACATGGCTATTACGAGCCTGGGTTTGCTCTTAGTCGCGTTTTTGCCTGCCAACTGGATTTACCTCGGCATGGCTATTGTGGGCTTTGGTTACGCGGGGATTTTGGTAGGGCTGAATTTAGCCCTCGGTTTGATTATCGACGATGACGAAGTGCGCACCGGGGTGAGGCGCGAGGGCAGCTATTTTGGCGCCAACGCGCTAATCACCAAGCCGGCAGAATCAATTGCCGCGCCACTCACCGCGGCGATATTGAGCGCGACGGGTTTTGTAACGCGCGAGTCGATGGGCGGGCAAATCTTTCTCAACCAACCCGCCAGTGCCATTTGGGGCATCCGCATGATTGTGGGCTTAATTCCGGGTATCGCCTTGTTAATCGGCGCGGGTGTGTTGTTCTTCTTCCCCCTAAAAGGTAAAAAGCTGAAGAAGATGAAAGCCCAGCTTTTGGAGATGCACGCCGAAAAAGAGGCGCAGCTGGAAGAGCTTCAAGCCCAGGAAGCTGATCTGTTGGAAGCGGATCTTGACTGAAAGGAGAGCGCATGAAATCTTATCGTGAAGTCTTGACCATTAACTATCCGGGCAGATGTGGCTTTGTGAACATCACGCCCGAAGTGAACCGCGCCCTGCGCGAGAGCGGTATTAAAGAAGGCCTGGTTTTGGTGAACGCGATGCATATCACCGCGTCTGTTTTCATCAACGACGATGAGCGCGGTTTGCACCACGACTATGAACGCTGGCTTGAGAAACTGGCCCCACACGCGCCGGTTGAGCAGTATCGCCATAACGACACTGGCGAGGATAACGCCGACGCGCATATGAAACGCCAGATTATGGGTCGGGAGGTGGTCGTGGCGGTGACCAACGGGCGTTTGGACTTTGGCCCCTGGGAGCAAATCTTTTATGGTGAGTTCGACGGCAACCGCCCAAAACGGATTCTGATTAAGATTATCGGGGAGTAACAAGGTTTGTTTAACGTGGTCTGGAGACCACGTAAGAACTAAAAATCACCTTAGAACTATAAAAGAAATATAGCCACCAAAAAGGTGGCTATGTCTTAAATAATACAGTTATGTGCCCGAGAAAAAGCCCTATTCACCGCATTCGTCATGATGCTGGTGCTCATGGCAAACGGAGCCGGTGGACTTGAGTTCGCCTTTGAGATAGCTTTCGGCAGCTTTGCTGGCGTCGCCACTGGCGCCAACGATGACTTCAATGTTTTTCTCATTAAATATGGCAACAGCAGCGCCACCCATGCCACCACTGATGATGACATTCACACCTTGTTCGGCAAGGAAGTTCGGCAAAAAGCCGGGTTTGTGACCGGGGTTGGCCAGCGTTTCGGTTTTTGTGATTTGATTGTTTTTAGTTTCAAAAACGACAAATTCCTGGCAGTGCCCAAAATGTTGGGTTACCATGCCATGGTCGCTTGCGACTGCAATTTTTAACATCTTATTTCTCCATTTTCTCTATAATTTCAGCAAGTGATTCCAGCCAGTTTCCGTCAAAATCTTCGATGGTGCCCTCGTCGCAGGCCTTTGAAAGCCGCGGGTCGATAGGCAGTTTGGCCAGGACACTTAATTGATGCGCTTTTGCAATTTCTTCAATGTGGCTTTCGCCGAAGATGGCATAGTCTTTGCCATTGTCCGGGCAGCGAAAATAGGACATGTTTTCCACCAGTCCGATGATGGGGATTTGCATTATCTCTGCCATTCTGACTGCTTTCGCAACAATCATGGAAACAAGTTCCTGGGGCGATGTGACCACGATGATGCCGTCTACCGGGATGGACTGGAAAACGGTCAGAGGAACGTCGCCGGTGCCAGGTGGCATGTCGATGAACATGAAATCAACGTTGTCCCAAATGACGTCCGTCCAAAACTGTTTGACAGTACCAGCGATTAGCGGGCCCCTTAAGACCACGGGGTCGGTTTCGCTTTCCAGCAGCAGGTTTACGGACATGACCGAAATGCCTGTTTTGGTTTTGACCGGCAACAGTCCGAACTCGTTCATCCTGGCTTTGGTGTCGATGCCAAAGGCCTTGGGAATGGATGGGCCGGTGATATCGGCATCGAGAATGGCGCTTTGATAGCCTTTTTTGTTCATGGCTACGGCCAGCAATGAAGTGACCAGGGACTTGCCCACGCCACCTTTGCCACTGATAACCGCGATGACCTTTTTTACCTTGCTTAGGTCGTGCAGTTTTTCAGTTAGGGTAACGGGTTCTGTTCTTTCGGCGCAGTCTGCCGTGCAGTTGCTGCAGTCAGAATTACAATTTTCGCTCATTAATGTGCTCCTTCGTATTGATAAGGTTTATAGTCGTTTGATGGTCCGCGCATAGACTTCTCTCACCGCTCTGCCGGATGGACAGTCGATATCGACAATGCTGTGACCGTTGTTAATTGCCCGGATGGCGTTTGGGTCATAGGGGATTTTGCCAACCATGGCCAAGTCGTTTTCCTGGCAATACTGTTCAATTTTGGCTGTGTTCTCAAGGTTGTTATTGTACTTGTTGATACACACGGCTATTTTAACGCCAAATCTCGCGGCGGTGTGAATGATGCGCTGCATATCGCTGATGCCAGAAATGGACGGTTCGGCAACGACGAGAACCATGTCAACGCCACTCAACGAGGCAATCACCGGGCAGCCAATGCCAGGGGAGCCATCAATGAAGGCTAAATCCGCGTCGGTGGCATGTTCTTTCATTTGCTTTTTCACCTGGGTAACGAGCAGGCCAGACGTTCCGCTGCCCATTTTGAGTTGGGCGGTCGAGAAGGTTTTTTCAGCGTCCGCGTAGAGCATTAAGTCGCCGTCAACCGATGGCACCATCTTGATAGCTTGTGTGGGGCAAACGTAAGCGCAAACACCACAGCCTTCGCAGGCATAGGGGTTGACCTGGTAGCTTTCGCCGGCGATGATGGCGTCAAAGCGACAGTTTTGCCGGCAGGCGTCGCACTGAACGCATAGCTGGGGGTCGATTTGCGCTTTGTCCAGTCCAAAATAGTCTGACCTTTTCGGTTCTGTTTGCCAGTCGCTGATGAGGTGCAGGTTGGGCGCGTCAACGTCGCAATCCGCGTAGGCTTTTGCGTTCGAGAGTTTGATAAAGGCGCTGGCAACGGTCGTCTTGCCGGTGCCACCTTTGCCGCTAAGAATGAGAATTTGTTTCATGGTTGATTTCCTGTATGACGATATCGAGCAGGGAAGCGAATAGCGCGCGGTATTTTTCGCTTTTGCGAACCGCGATTTCGGCGTTTGAATTGAGCAAACCCAGTTCCTGGTCAAAGGGAATACGATATAGGATTTTGATCTCCTTCTCTTCGCAGAATTTTTCGGCGGGGTTTTCTTCTTCGAGACACTTATTGAGCACCACGCCAAAGGGCTTTTTGAAGAGCGTTACCAGGTCGTAGACCATGCTGAGATTATGCGCGCCAAAGAGCGTTGGTTCGGCGACCAGGATGCAATAGTCGGCATCTTCAATGCTTTCCATCACGTTGCAGGCGCTGCCGGGTGGGGAGTCGATGATGGTCAGCGGGCTGGGCTCTTCCTGTTCCATCGTCAGTAGCCTTTTGATGATGGGAATGCCGCTTGCTTCACCGATATTCAATATGCCGGTGTAGACGCTGACCTGCTCCGACTGGCCTTTTTGGATGAGACCGATGCCTTTGTCCTTCTCGCTGATGGCGTTTTGGGGACAGACCAGGCTACAACCCCCGCAGGAATGGCAGACTTCTTCAAAGACGATGGGTCTGTCCATGATGAAGGCAAGGGCGTTGAAGCGACAAAATTCCACGCATTGCCGGCAGGCATTGCACAAAGCGGGATTTACTTGCGGGATTTTTACCGTGACGACTTCTTCAGTCAGGTTTTCGGGTTTGAAGAAGAGATGCCCGTTCGGTTCTTCGATATCGCAGTCGATATAGCTGGCTTTTTGCGCGACAGCCGCCAGATTGACGGACAGCAGCGTTTTTCCTGTGCCACCCTTGCCACTTAAGATGGCGATTTTCATCTTATCTGTTTTTGTGGTCATGTAGTCCTGGGTGGATTTCGCTAAGTCGTGCCAGTTTCTTGTCTAAGAGCGCGTTGATATTGTCTTCGGCGCTGCCTTCAATCGATTTATAGATTTCAATATTAGCGGCTTCCAGTACATCCGCGGCGTTATCGCCAAGGCGGGGTGTGATGAGCGCGTTTGCCTGCTGGTCAAGGATGACCTGCGCGGCTTTGATGCCCGCGCCGCCTCGGCTCGCGCTGGCGGAATTGTCTATAAAGACGCTTTCTTTCGTTTCGGTATCGTAAATCAGATAGTAGGGAGCGCGTCCGAAATGTGCGCTAACGCTTGAATTCAAGGTTTTTTCATTCATGGGAATGGCTATTTTCATAAAATCCTCCATTTTGATTTCTGTGTCTGCCACGTCTGCGTCGATGGCAGCCTCGCCCGCATTCCATTCCGGAGCCATCACATAGCTGATATTCTCCGCCTTTAATGTGCAGGATTTTGCCGCTTACCAGGGAATCAGCCAGCTTTTTTCGGGCTTCAACGTAAATGCCCTGGACGGTGCTGCGAGCGATATTCATTTGCTGGGCACACTCTTCTTGAGTGAAACCCTCTAAGTCGATAAGCCTGATGGTTTCGTACTCGTCAACCGTCATGTTGACATGACTTGCATCAGCGGGTGAATCAAGTGGGCCAAACCTGTTGTTATCAGGTAAAGAACAGACTTTTCTCCATTTTTTTGGCCTTGCCATGGTGTATCACCTCCGTTAAAAATTCAGAGATAGCTGGAGATGGCTCCAGTTATCTCTGATAGTTTATAAATCTTCCAGTTGTTTGTCAATCGTCTTGAGACGGTCTTGCAAGACGGCTTTTTGCTCTTGGAGCCAAGTTTTTTGGTTTTCCGGAGAAGCTTGCCTTGCAGCAAAGCGCCGGCCGAAACCACGTCCGCGGCCGAGACCAAGACCCAGTCCCCTGCCACGAAAGAATCCACGTTTAGTTTCTTCTGTGTCTGTGCAAAGACCCAAAGCTCTTCCGGTCATCGGTCCGGTGCCAGTTGGGCCAGTTCCATCTTTTCCAGGCATGATTAAAACCTCCTTTATAGTTTATGGCATATGCCATTTATTGTTATTGTACACTGTTTCTGGCATATGTCAATAACTATGTTGGACAAGTTTCAAAATCAGGCAGTTTTGATACAAAGTTTATACAATTTGTCAAAAAACAGGCATTTGGTAAAAGCTTTGGTTTTATTTTGCTGGCTTTTTACCCTATAATTAGGGGCAAGAATACAATAACAGACGCAAAGAAAGGATGAACCGAAGATGCGAAAATACGAACAAAAACAAGACTGGATGAAGACTCCCGTAGAACTTCCAGAACTCCCATGGGCAAAAGACGCCCTGGCACCGATTATTTCTGAAGAAACAATCAACTTCCATCACGGCAAACACCACAACGCCTACGTGGTGAAGACCAAAGAACTGATTGCTGGCACTGAACTGGAAGACAAATCCCTTGAAGAAATTATGATTTTTGCCTGGGATAAACCCGAATACAAAGTGCTTTACAATAACGCCGCCCAGGTGTGGAACCACAATTTCTACTGGAAATGTTTGACCCCCAAAGAGAAATCTGTGATGCCCGATGAACTCCGTGATATTCTCATCGAGAACTTTGGCTCGGTTGAAGCTTTTAAGAAAGAACTGGTCGCTGCCGGTGTGGGTCAGTTTGGCAGTGGCTGGGCCTGGGTCATGCTTGAAGATGGCAAGCTTTCGATTTCAAAGACTCCAAACGCGGAAGATCCATGGACTGAAAAACGCTCACCTGTGCTGACCCTGGATGTTTGGGAGCATGCCTATTATCTCGATTTCCAAAATCGCCGCCAGGCTTATTTGGAAGAAGTGGTTGACAACATCGTCAACTGGGAATACATGTTGAAGAATATCAAACGCTTTGGCTAGACTTTAGTGTTTGAAAGAATGTAATTGATAAGCGGGCTTCGATTGAAGCTCGCTTTTTTACGCTGCACGTTCTGGCATCTTCGTCAATCGCATCAGGAAAACTTAACAATTCATCTCGTTCTGTTATTAAAGCTATCCTATAAGCAAAAAGCAAGCTAAAATATGGAAATAAAAACATGCGCAAAGGTTTAGTTATGGATTATCAAGAAAACGAAATATTGCCCGAAAACAAATCACCCGCAAAACCCGCGAAAGCCATCACCCTGAAAACCTGGCTGGCGATGGGTGCGTTAGCCATCGTTGGACAATTAGCCTGGGCGGTGGAGAACTCCTGGTTCAACAAATTTGTGACCGACATGATTACACCCGACCCCAGACCGATTGCCTGGATGGTCGCCGCCAGCGCCATTGTGGCCACGCTCACGACCATCTTCATGGGTACGTGGAGTGACCGCAGTCGTTCGCGTTGGGGCAGGCGTAAACCTTTTATCCTGATCGGTTATGGCCTGTGGGGCGTGATGACCGCCGTGTTTCCGCTTACCGCCTTGATGAAAAACATCAGCACGGCGATTGTGATGGTGGTGCTGGTGGACTGTATCATGACCTTTTTCGGTTCAACCGCCAACGACGCCGCTTTCAACGCCTGGACTGCGGATATCACACCGAGTAACAAACGCGGGCGCGTGGAAGGGGTGCTGAACTTTTGTTTGTTCGTGGCTCAGCTTATCTCCTATACCGCGGCGGGAATGTTAATTGAATCGAAGGGTTACTTTGTCTTTTTCTACGCGCTAGGTGGGCTGGTTACCGTGATTGGCGTCATCGCCGCTTCGCAAATTGATGAACCTTCCGCTGAAACACTTCCAAAGCCAGAAACTACGTACTGGCAGGATATCCGCGACTTGCTCGACTGGCGTGTTCTTGTGGAGAACCGCAAGCTCTTTTTGCTTTTGCTGATTATTACCATCGCGGGGATAGGTTTTCAGGTTTCGTTCCCATATTTGATTATCTATGTGACCGACACCCTGGAAATGCCGATTTCGAGTTATATGGTTATCGGCGGGGCGATGCTGGTGGGCAGCGCGGTTTTGGCTATTCCGCTAGGGTTCTTGGCGGAGAAAATCAACCGCAAGTGGCTCACGCTGGTTTCATTGCTCCTGTCTGCCTTGGGTTACTTCTTGTTCTCGACGAGTACTAATCTCATCCTGTTGGCACTTTATGGTTTGCTTTGGCTGGGCATGAACACCGCTTTTGCGATTGTGAGCATGGCCTGGCTCAAAGATTTATTGCCAGTGGAAAGCCGGGGACGCTTTTTGGGTGTGCGCATGATTTTCGCGGTTATGCTGCCGATGATTTTCGGGCCGATGATTGGTCAGGCGCTCATCAGACAATTCGGCACGCCTACCATGCTGGGTGCTGAAGCGGGCTTTTTGCCCGCGCCGATTATCTTCGTGATTGGGGCAATCATTACGGTTTTTGCTATAATACCTTTATTCTTTTTTGACAAACGAAAAACGACTGACCAAACTAAAGCCTAAAAGACAGGAAAATATTTTGAAAGCAATACAACACCAAGCCCTAAAGACGCCCTGGACGCCTGCCGAGCCTATTCCTTTGCCCGAGTATCCCCGACCGCAAATGGTGCGGGAACAATGGCAAAACCTGAATGGCTGGTGGGAGTATGCCATTCAGCCGATAGATGACGCCAAACCCGCCCACGCTGAAGACTGGCAGGGGCAAATCCGGGTGCCTTATTGTGTCGAATCGGCGCTTTCAGGTGTTGAAAAGCCCCTGATGCCCAGCGATAAGCTGTGGTATCGGCGTACTTTTACGCAGGAGGTACCGGCAGGGCAACGTTTGTTGCTGCATTTTGGCGCGGTGGACTATGCCTGCGAAGTCTGGGTGAATGGTCATCTGGTTGGTGAGCACTGGGGTGGCTATTTGCCTTTCAGTTTTGACATCACCGAAGCCTGGCAGACGGGCGAAAATGAATTGCTGGTGGCGGTTGTCGATCCAACAAATGATTCGTACAACCAAACCGGCAAACAGAGCCTGCGTCCAGGCGGTATTTGGTATTCGCCGATTTCGGGCATTTGGCAGACGGTATGGCTGGAGCTTGTACCAGAAACGTATATTGAGAAACTGGTTATCACGCCTGATATTGATATGGGCGTTTTGCAACTTGGTGTGGTTTTAAATGCTGACGCGGATTTGGCGCGATGGCGCATTCGGGCGCAGGTAAGTTTTGAAAGGGCTGATATCGCGCTTGTGGAAGGTCCCGCGCAGGAAAGCTTGACGATCCCTATCGAAAACCCACAGCTTTGGCACCCAGACCATCCGCATTTATATGACTTAAAAGTGGATTTGTTAGAAGATGACAATGTCGTGGATAGCGTGGACAGTTATTTCGCCATGCGCAAGTTTAGCCGTGCAAAGGATAAAAACGGTTACTGGCGCATGACGCTGAACAACGAATTTATCTTCATGTATGGCTTGCTTGACCAGGGTTACTTTCCCGATGGGCTTTACACGCCACCCAGCGAAGAAGCGATGCTTTTCGATATCGAGTACACCAAAAAAATAGGCTGCAATATGATTCGCAAACATATCAAGGTGGAGCCTATGCGCTGGTACGCGGCTTGTGACCGCCTGGGAATGATTGTCTGGCAGGATATGATCAACGGCGGACGCACGACCAAAGACATGGTGGTGATTTTTAGCTTCACCTCCGGCATTCACCGCTATGACCAGCACCGTTTTAAGCGCTTTGGTCGGCAAGATCCGGAAAACCGCAAGGAATTTGAAATCGAGTATCGCGCGATGATTGATACGCTTTACAATGTGCCCAGCATCGCTGTGTGGGTGCCTTTCAACGAAAGTTGGGGGCAGTTCGAAGCCTTGCGCATCGCTAAATTGACTCGGGAACTGGATCCCACGCGTTTGGTTGACCACGCATCCGGTTGGTTTGACCAGGGTGGCGGGGATTTCCAGAGCCGGCATGTGTATTTTAAAAAGCTGAGCGCGTCGCAACCGGATCATCGTGTTTTGGCGGTGACGGAGTTTGGCGGCTACAGTTGCGTTGTGCCATGGCATGTGTGGAGCGAAACCAAAAAGTTTGGTTACCGGCATTTTAGAACGCCAGAAGCCTTGATGAAAGGCTATCGGGATTTATTGCTGGAACAAGTGGCACCGCTTATCCCATTAGGTTTAGGCGCGGCGGTTTATACGCAAACAACGGACGTGGAAACTGAAGTGAATGGTCTTTTGACCTACGACCGCAAAGTTGAGAAAATGGACGCGGACTTTTTGCGCGATTTACATCAGGGTTTGATTAATACGGAGATTTAGACTTTGCGTATGTTGTGATTACGCAGGCAAAAATTTTTGCTAAATAGAATAAAAAAACGCGCCACAAAGGCACTGGGGCGCGTTGGTTTTTAAATAACTATCAACTACTCAGGCAGCTGGAACTGTAAAAGGGCGTTGTTGCTGGCGTCGGTGACCCAGACGGAGCCATCCTCCGCAACAGCAATGCCAGTGATGATGCCCATCAGGTAACTGTTGTCAAAGCCACCCCAAAGCACCTTAAAGTTGCCATCTTTATCAAAGACGATGACGCGGCCCAGGTCGGGGTCGGTGATATATACGTTATCGTCTTGATCCAGTGCCAGGTAGGGTTTGTTTTCTATCGAACTGGAGAACCAGGCGTCCAGCTCCCAGTCTTTGAGTGCCATAAAGCTCAGTCCATCCGCGGCGGGTTGGAAGACCTGCACACGTCGGTTCCAGGTGTCGGCGATATAGACTTTTCCATCCTGCCCGATGGCGATGCCAACAGGTTCATCCAGCTTGCCAAGCTCCAGACCCACGCCACCAAACTGTGTGCGATAGGTGCCGGTTTTGTCGAAAACGACCACGCGCTGTTTGCCGGTATCGGTGACATAAACGTTGCCTTCCGCGTCCAGGGCGATGCCGCGCGGGCCCCAGAAACTGTCCGGCATTCCCGCTACATCAAAAGTCGACCACATGCGCAGGAATTGTCCGTTGCTGTCAAAAACCTGAATGCGATGGTTCCAGGTGTCGGCGACATAAAGCGTTCCGTCTTTGTCAACAGCGACACCCCAGGGCTCGTTCATCAAACCACCCGGCAGGCTGGGATTTTCCATGGCGTTGCCATAAGTGCCGATAGTGTTGAGAAGATTGCCACTGGCATCAAGATGCACGACGCGATGGTTGCGCGAGTCGGCGACATACAGGCTGCCGTCCGGCGCGATGGCCATACCACGCGGGGCTAAAAAGGTTTGATTGCCAGCGTTGTAGAGAGACTTAATGGGGTCCAGGCTGATGCTGTTGCCGGCGTAGGGGTCTACACGCGGGGCGACGGGCTCGGGGCTGATGCCCAGCTCCCAGATTTGCGGGGCGACATCTTTGCGAATGTACATTCGCGCGCCATCAGCCGGGGACCAGTTCGCCAGGGTAAGTGACGGGTTGCCAAAAGCGCTCGCGTATTTGCTGTAATCGCGGTTGAACCACAAATCCCAAATGCCAGCGCGTTTGGCGGGGTCTTTTAGGTCATTAAAGACTTTCTTGAAGGTCCAGTTACGGTAGAGTTCTTCGTTGGGCCACCACATACGTTTGTAATCGTAGCGGTAGTAGTCATCGCGCACGACAGCGTCGATTTTTGAGAAATTGCCCGAACCGACCACAATGATGGGCGATTCCTGCAAGGACTTGGTGACCTTGTCGTTGAAATCGACCTTGTTGGGATAGTCGCGCATATACCACCAGTAGGGGTAGCGCACATCGTTGTCGTAGGCGACGCGGATGCTTTTATCGCCATAGAGGCGGCGTGAGATGGTTTCGATTTGCTCAACGCTGTCTTTCATGTCGCGCGTGGCATGCGCGTAGACAAGCAATTCTTTGGCGTTGTCGTAGTTGATATAGGCGGCGCGGAAGGCTGATCGCGCGGTTTGTATAGCCATCAGGGCGAAACAAATCAGGAGAATAAACTTGCTGAATTGTTTGCTTTGCCAGCCACGCAAGAGGTGGAGTAATGCTATCGCGCTGCCCAGGATACCCAAAAGCGACAGCAGGAAAGTGCTCGTGCCACGCATATTGCTCAGGTCTTTGCCCTGGAAAGGTGGATTGGTGCCCAGCAGGGAACCGAACATACTCAAGACTGCCAGAATGAAAATGAAGCTGACGACAAGCACCAGCCAGCCTTTTTTCTCTTTGATGGCAGCCCAGTCGATTTTTTCAACAAGGTAGCCCAAGGCGAAACCGGCGGTCAAAATCATGGGCATGGTGATGTGGGTGGTGAGCCAGGGCATGCGCTCTCCGGCGATGCTAAAGGCAAGCAAACTCATGAACGACCAGAAAAGCAAAAGCGCCAGGATGGGCAAATCGCTGGCTATTACAGTGTTCAGGGGTGGGTCGGTGAAAAGGCGTTTGAAAAAGCCGGGTTTGGCCGTTTCTTCGGGGGTTGTTTCAAGATTTTGGGTGTCAGGCTGGCTTTCTTCGACGGTTTCTTGAAGGTCGCTTGTATCTGTTAAATTGATATCTTCAGGGGTCAAAGCTGATGGCAGTACAGGGTTATCTTCCTGGTCTGGTGCATCGTCTTCAAGCACCAGTACTGTATCTTCTAAACCTTCCAGCATTTCGGGTTCAGGAAGGACTTGTTTTTCGAAAGGACTCTCGTGAATGGCGTCGGTTTTGCTAAGGAAGAGTTTGCGGGCGAAGCCTAAAATCAGGGCAAGCACAGTGCCCAAAGCTGGCAGATACTCGTAAAAGGGCACTTGTACCAGGGCGTAGTAGTAAAGTGGCTGTGTGCCACGTTCAACGGATTGTTGTGACATCCAGTAGCCCAGCGCTCCGGCGATGCCCTTAAAAAAGCCTTCGCCGTGCATGAAAAAGGTGGTGTAAAAAACGATGAAAATGCCCCAGAAAATGGCCAGGCTTTTCAGGAACACTTTTTTGTTCCACATCGCGCCCAGGATAACTGAAACAATCAGCAGGATTAGGAATAGCGACCCTGTTCGCAATATGCCGGTTGTGCTGTAATCCTGAGGATCCCAACCCGAAAGGTTGACGGGCAGGGCGACCAGGAGTGGCAGAATAAGGACGAGTTGCAGGACAATCAGGTCAAACAAACGCGATTTGCGCAGTTCGTACCAGCCCAGCCCCTTAATCAGAGAAACAATGCTCGCGACCGCGGCGATGGCGGTAAAGGCGACTGAAATCAGAAGGGGCACTTTGCTGTTGATGATATGTTGTGGCACGGACTCTTGTGTGACGGGGTCGATAATCATCGGCGCGTTGGCGACAGGTGTTTTGCCCAGGATGAAAATACCCAGGGTGAAGACAATCAGGCAGAGTGTGCTCGCGGCAGCAATTTTGAAAAATTTATGATAGCGGTCGTTTGGCCACGCTTTGCGCCACCATTTCCAGATGAAAAGCAGGGCTAAAAAGACAAGCGCTTCGGCGGAGAAAATAAAGGAAGTGGCTTTGTCGGTGTAGTGCATGGCGGTGATGAAAACCAGCCAGTAGAGCCATTTGGTTTTGCCATCTTCCATGTAGCGCAAAAGCAGCCAAAGCAAAACCATGCCCCAAAAAACGATAAAAATTTCATTACGCGTATAGCGACTGTAGAAAAGAATGTAGGGCGAAATCATGAAGAGTGTGCCGGCGATAAGCGCACCAACTCTGCCCAGGTAGCGACGCCAGGCAAAAAGCGCGAAAAGCACCACGCCGATGCCAAACAACGCGGCGGGAATGCGGCTTGAGAAATCGCTGTCGCCAAACAGGAAGTAGGAAAGTGCCAAGGCATGAAACTGGAAGGGCCCATGGGTGACGGGGTCATAAACGTAGCTTTCAAAGCTGTAGGCGGGCACGACATGGTTGATTTCGTCGTGCGCCATGGTGCGCGCGCCAACGTCGTAGAGACGGCTGAAAACCGTTAGCACGATGATGATGACGAGCAGGAGTTTTTCGATGGTTAAGCCTTGCCACCAGGGCAAAACGGGTTTATCCAGCCAGTGTTTTCTTTCGGGCGATGGGGATACTTGGGTGTTTTCCGCGATCATAGTTGTTCTCCGAGTGCGTTTTCTCAATACTAAAATATAAGCGACTAAGGGAAATTCGGCAAGTTAAGCACCATGAAGCTACGGCATTTTATTACGTGCTTAAGGGTTGAGAATATGTTTATTCCAGGAATATTTGGAGTTGTTCGCCTTTTTCTTCTTGAACGATATCGACAAGTTTATGGGTGCCAGGAATGGAGAGGCATTCTTGCAGAGTGTCGGATGGGATAAGCGCAAGATAAGGGGCGAAGTTTGCCCCAACGCGTTCAGCGGCATCAAGCAGGTTAAGGGGCAGGCGAACGTCCATAATCACCTTACCCGTTTCTAAACCAGTGCGTAAAATGTGCAGTTCACGGTTGGAGTTGTCCTGCCTGGCTTCTTGTTCGGGTGTTTCTGGGCGGGCTGAAAGGGCTTGCAGACGTGTGATAGCGTCCGGGATTTCGAGTTCGCCCCGACGCACTTCGCTAAGAATTTGGATGCGCTCTTTGTTGTGGCTCATGCCTTAATCTTAGCACATTTTTGATATCCGTTTATAAGAAAATGCCCTGGCTTTTGATTATTACCAGGGCGTTATACATGGATATAGCTTGGTTTTTAGAAATCAGTTTGTCTATTCCAGGGAGATAAGCACTCTTTCGTTGCTCTGTTCATCCTCCACGTCGATAATGACACCTGGTTCGCCCTTGTTAATCATTTGCATCACGGTTTCTTTATCAAACTGGAAGGCGGCATTACCGTTCTCGTCGGTTTTGTTCCCGAGATTGATGTTGAGGCCTTTTTCCATTTTATTCCACGGTAACAATGCTAGCGGGAAACGTAAATTCACTTTCTTTTCTCCGCTTAAGCGGTCAATGATAAGAATTTTCATCCATTGTGCCCGAGTTACAGGGCCATCATTTGTAATGGGTGATTCGGTGATGGGTTCTTCTTGCAGTGCGGCAAGTAAATCAGTGGCTTGGGTGGCGGTGATGGTGCCATTTTCCAGCATTTTTAAAATGCGCAGTTTTTCGTCGGTCATTTTATTCTCCTGTTATAAAAGGTTCATCGCCTTGCAGATAGCGCAGGGCCTGGTCTGAGTCAATACGTCCGGCTTCAAGGTCGTCCAGGATAGCCTGGCGTTCAGCAGCGTTTGGCTTTTTGCTGTAGAGTTCTGCCTGAAAGCCCAGGGTGGTAATCAACTCATTTAAACGGTTTTTAAGGGTTGGGTAGGACATACCTAAAATTTCTTCCATGCGGTTAAGGCGTCCCTCAGCACGCACAAAAGTTAGCATAAAGTGACGTTGCTCTTCGCTCAAGCGACTAAATGGGTCAACGGGAAGCGCGAAAGAACCTTCAATCGTTGTTTGGCAACTGTCGCAATGGTAGCGAGTGATACGTACTTTGCTTTGGCAAATGGGGCATGTGTTGGTAAATTCCATCGTTTTTAGTGTCCTTTCAGTAATTTAGCTAGCTTCAATGCTTATTCTACATAGAAACTTAATTAAGTCAAGTTAAAAATGCAAGAAACTTAATGGAAATCGCAAAAAGCCTAAAGAAAATCAATAACAGATTGAAAATAACTGAAAATGTAGATTAATTTCTTCCCTGCGTGCATTTGGAAAATTTGGTATAATTTAAAGTTGCTAATAAAACAGTAAAAGGAGTGTGTCAAATCCATGAAAATCGTTGAATGTATCCCTAATTTCTCAGAAGGTCGTCGGCCAGAAGTCATTAAAGCCATTATCGACGCGGTTGCCGCGGTGGATGGTGTGCGCATTTTGGACCACAGTTCTGATGTTGACCATAACCGAACTGTACTCACCTTTGTGGGTGACCCAAAGGCTGTTGAAGAAGGCGCTTATGCTTGTATCGCAAAAGCAGCTGAACTCATCGACCTGAACACGCATCACGGTGAACACCCGCGTATGGGCGCGACAGATGTGGTACCTTTTGTTCCCATTTCGGACGTGACCATGGCGGATTGTATCGAAATGGCGCGCCGCCTGGGTAAGCGTGTAGCTGGGGAATTGAACATTCCAGTTTATTTCTACGAGGACGCGGCTATTCGCAAAGACCGTGTAAACCTGGAAGATATTCGCCGCGGTGAATATGAAGGCATCAAAGAAACAATCGCCACGGACCCTTACAAAGAACCCGACCTGGGACCCAAAGAACTGGGCCCGGCTGGCGCAACGGTGATTGGCGCGCGCCAACCCTTGATTGCCTATAATATTTTCCTGAATACGGACGATGTCAGCATCGCGCAGAAAATCGCACGCCGGACGCGCCATTCCAACGGTGGTTTCCGCTTTGTGAAGGGTATCGGACTTTTGGTCGATGGTCTGGCACAGGTTTCAATGAATCTCACCGACTATCGTCGTTCGCCCCTGGCGCAAGTGACCGAATTTGTGCGCCGTGAAGCCCAGCGTTATGGTGTGGGTATTCATCATACCGAAATCATCGGTTTGGTGCCCCAGCGCGCGATGATAAACGCTTGCAAGTGGTACATGCAAATTGATGGTTTGCAGGATGAGCAAATTTTGGAAAACCAGGTCTTTGGTTCGCAGAGTTCCGATTCCGCGGAAGAAAACATTTATGGCTTTATTGACGAAGTGGCCGCGGGAACACCTGCGCCCGGTGGCGGCTCATCTGCGGCTTACGCGGGTGCCTTGGGTGCCGCGCTGACTTTGATGAACGCGCGTCTGACGGTAGGCAAGAAACGCTATGTGGACGTTGAAAATGAAGTTTTTGAAGTGATCGAACAGGCTGAACCTTTGCGCCAGGCGCTTACCGAAGGCATTGAGAAGGATGCCAAGTCCTATGACGGTGTCGTTGAAGCGATGCGTTTGCCCAAGGGAACTGAAGAAGAAATTGCCGCGCGTGATGAAGCGATATTGAAAGCCAGTTTGGTGGCCGCGCAAGTGCCCTTGCAAACCGCCCGCGATTGTTTAGCCGCATTGAAACTTGCCAAGCGCATGTGCGAAATTGGCAACGAAAACGCGATTTCTGACGCGGCTGCCGGCGCGCATATGGCAAAAGCTGGTTTTATGGCTGCTGGTTTGAACGTGCGCATCAACCTGCTGGGCTACGACGACAATAAAGACGCCCAGGCTCTGAAAGCGGAATGGGACGACATGGCAAAAGAAGTTAATGCCCTGATGGACGCCATGACCGCTATAGTACACGAACGTATGGGAATCTAAGAATATGACCCAGTCGAAGTTTTGGCTTGAAAAAGCAATCGAAGATTTAACGCCATCGGAATGGGAATCCTTGTGTGATTTCTGCTCCAAGTGTTGCTTGCATAAGTTCATCGAACCAGGCAAGACGGAAGTGCAGTTTACAAATGTGGTTTGTCGCTACATGGATATGGAAACCTGTAAATGCAGTGATTACGAAAACCGACATGATAACGTGCCCGATTGCGTTTTGCTGACGCCAAAACTGGCAAGGGGTGCCAACTGGTTGCCTAAAAATTGCGCCTACCGTTTGGTAGCGGATGGCAAGGACATTCCCTGGTGGCATCCCTTAAAGACGGGTGATCCTGACAGTACCCGAAAAACAGGTAATTCTGTTTTTGGGAAGGTGGTCAGTGAGGATGATATTGACCCTGAAGATCTCGAAGATATGGTCGTGGATTGGTTTAATTAAAAACACAAAAAGCGTGTAAAATAAAGATATCATCCGAAGGAGGCAGAATGAGCGATCAAAAGAAACCAGACAAGCTGATAATCGCGGTCGTGCAAAGCCAGGATGGCGAACTGGTTGAACGCACGCTGGAAGAAGCAAACTATAGCTTTGGCAAACTACCCAGCGTGGGTGGTTTTTTGCGCGAAAGAAATGAAACCTTTCTGATTGCATCTTCAGAGGCGGAAATTCCAGAATTGCTGGACCTTCTGAGTTCTGTGGCTAAACGACGGGTGAGTTATCTCGCCACACCTATCGACAACGCGCCATTTCCGATTGTTATTCCAACTGAAACGGTTATTGGCGGTGCGAATGTTTTTGAATTAGATTTAGACTATTTCGAGGAGTTCTAAGATGAAACTCATCATTGCAATCATTCAAGATGCTGATAACGACCGTGTATCTGCCGCGTTAACTGATGAAAAATATCGCGTGACCTTTATTGCTTCCACAGGTGGTTTTTTGCGCAGCGGCAGAAGCACCTTGTTAATCGGAACGGAAGAAGACCGTGTCGCGCGCGCTTGAAATCATCCGTGAAACAAGTACACAGCCCAAAAATGAGAACGAAAAACGCGCGACGGTTTTTGTGGTCGATGTGGCGAAGTTTACGCAACTTTAAACACCCAGATATGAGGAAATAATGAATTTTGGTAAGAGTTTTACGTATATTTTTGAAGACCCGCAGTGGTTTGACAAACTTTGGAAACCCGTGCTTTGTATGTTGATTCCAGTTATTGGACCCCTTGTTTTTCAGGGTTATATCATGGACGTGATAAAAAATGTGGCAAATGGCGACCCACGCCCTTTGCACGAAATGGATTTTGGCGAAAACTTAACGATGGGTTTTCGTAATTTCGTGGTGCAGTTGGTCTATTCTTTGCCCTTGATTGTGTTGTCTTGGTTGATTGTCATTCCAAGCATGTTGTCGGTGGGGGCCATGGCGGATGAAAAACTTTCGCTTGTTATGGCTGTGCCAGCGCTATTGTCTCAACTCGGGCTTTCATTGTTCTCAATGGTGTTTAGCGCTGTGTTTTATTTGGTCTTCCCGATCATTTGCGCACATGTGGCCGTGAAAGGGACCATTAAATCGGGCTTTGAGTTCAGAGAAATCTTCAATTTGGCCAAGAATAATTTTGCTGCCTGGCTGATGGTATTGGCAGGAAACCTGATTGCGGGCTTTATTGGACCGATAGGCGTGATTGTCTTTTTCGCAGGTATGTTTGTAACGATGGCTTATTCAATGTTGATGGTAGCCCATCTTAGCGGACAGGCCTATCGCGCGTCCCAATCCACGGTGGTTTATCCAAGTTATCCCAACTATCCCGGATAATCGCAAATAGAGCTTAAAATTAAAACTCACGCTGATAAATATGCGTGAGTTTTTGCTATTAAGATTACGAAGCACCAGGTTAATGGATGTGGACTACTCCGAAAACTATTCCGAAAAATCTTCAACGCTGTAAATGGAAACTTCCAGGAGTTTTTTCTTCCAGTATCCACCAGGCACGCCCATTTTTTGGCATAAATGGCTTAGAAAGTCTTCAGGATAGGGCAGTTGGTCCCAAACCTGGGGCAAAAAGGTCGCGCGACGAAAACCATCTTTCAGGATAACGCCGTCTTGATGGGGTCTAATCAGCTGAGCCAGGTCTTGCGGGTTTTCATAGTCAAGCTTTACAGGCGGGGTCAGGCGGGAAATCTCAATTTTGATTTGTGCCAGTTCCGAAGCTTGCACAGCTGGGAAACGGGGATCTTCCGTGGCCGCCTGAATCGCGCGCAATTGCACATCTTCTGCCAGACTTTGCACGGCTTGCAGGGTGCCTATGCATCCCCGCAGCTTGCCTTTTTTAGTGAGAGTCACGAAACTGGCACCATCTGCCAAAAGCGCGGGGCTTAATGGGTATTCATCCAGTTGTTTTGGCTTTTGCCCGTTGACGTGGGCGGTAATGGCATCGCGGGCAATCATTAGCAAGGTCTTTTTCTCTTCGGGCTTTAGTTTGTCATTCATACGAGCTCCTTTGTGTTTATTATACAGGCCTTTGCCTGTGGACGGGGGCAAAAATTTTGGTTTATTAAGCTGGGATAAACAAAACCTAACTGCCTTAAATAATTGTTCAGGCGTGAGAAATAAGGTAAGATTAAGGCATGAATAATGAGCCAACGAATGCTGATGATTTCCCCGAGGATGAGCAGCCAGCGTATGATGCATCCGACGCGATAGCGGAAGATAAGGACTTGTCCGAAAATGAAGAAAGTTTTGAAGACGCGCTGAGTAATACCAGCTCACAGACGATTAGGGGGCTGGTAACCACTCCGCGCCCGGTGCAAAGTTCGCGTGCCGCAGTCGCGTACCGACCGCGGGTAACTTTGCAGACCCTGGCGACAGTCATTTTCGCGGCGGTTCTTGTGGCAACCTTGCTTACTCTGTGGATGCCAAGTGCCTTTACGGGTGATAACCTGCAGGAGCAATACGTTGGGGAAATATCGGTGCCCCAAATAACGCAACAAGCTGAAGAAGGGCTTGAAGTGTCCTTGCCACAGGAGTTTCCGGAGAATAAAATCGGCATTATTATCGGGCACAAGGGGCGCGATGAAGGCGAAGTTTGTTCGAATGGCTTGACCGAAGTTGAAATAAACAGCACTGTCGCGACCTATTTGCAGCAAAAACTGATTGAACTGGGCTACGACGCTGAACTGCTAGATGAAACTGACCCGCGTTTGGTTGGTTACCAGGCCCAGTTGCTCATCGCCTTGCATTGTAATTCCTGTGAATATATCAACGACAACGCCACTGGCTTTAAGTTCGCGATTGTGCCTTCGGAAGTCAAAACCATTGACCGCGAATTGCTTACCAAATGCCTGTCGGAAGCGTATGCGAACGCGACGGGTTTAAAGTATCATTACCAAACCACGACGAATGAGATTCGCAATTATCACGCGTTTGACCAAATTGACCCTTTGACCGCGGCGATGATTTTTGAACTGGGTTACATGAATCTTGACCAGGATATTTTGACTAATCGACCACAATTATTAGCAGATGGGATTGCTGATGGCATTCACCGCTTTATGAATGCGGATTAGCTATAATAAGAAAACATGGAAAAATCTGACAACACGACCTCAACTTTGCTGACCCAAGCCAAACAAGCTTTACTGGCTGGCAACGGTGCAGAAGCGGAAAAGCTTGCTTTAGAGATACTCAAGCTTGATGAGAAAAATCTGGATGCAACACTGATTATGGCGGGTGTTTCTGAACCACAGGAAAGCGTACAGTGGCTAAAACAGGCGTTGGATCTTGACCCCGGCAACCCGACAGCACTGGAAGGTATGCGTTGGGCAAGCGCAGCTATTCGTCAGTCAAGCGCGCAGGCCTGGCAACCCGCTTTGGAAAGTCAGGCAGAAACAAGCGTTGATGAGCAAACCCAAGCCATTGCCGTGCCAGCAAAGACTGAGACAACAGACAAAGCTAAACCTGCCAGGCCAAAAAGAAAACGATGGTTTGCGCGCGTTTTTGTACCCTTGCTTTTAGTTGCCGCAATCGTGTTTTTTGGGCTTTACTCATTTGGGGTGATTCGTATCAAGCCGGTGGCAGGTGCTCAGTTTGTGATAAAAAGCACCTATGACAGCTTTGTAAAGCCTAGCCTAACGCCAACGAATACTGCGACACCGACCAACACACCCACTTCAACCAACACGCCCACACCGACCAACACAGCTACTCCTACAAAAACGCCCACGCCCAGTCCGACACCAACGGATACGCCTGTGCCTACGGTGGCTGTGACGCCCTGGACCCCACCTGAAAATCAAACGCCACCAAAAATCTTTGAAGGCAAATGGATTGATATCAATCTTAGTCAGCAAATGCTCTATGCCTATGACGGTGATCAGTTGGTTGCCAGTTTTCTGGTTTCAACCGGCTTGCCTGCCACGCCTACTGTCACTGGGACATATCAGGTTTGGATTAAACTGCGCTATGACGATATGGTCGGGCCTGGTTATAACTTGCCTAATGTTGAGTATGTGATGTATTTCTATAAGGGCTATGGCATCCATGGCACTTACTGGCATAATAATTTCGGACACCCGATGAGCCATGGTTGCGTTAATATGCGTAACGAAGACGCTGGCTGGTTGTACAACTGGTCTTATGTAGGGATTACAGTCCACGTTCATTATTAAAAATGAGAGACATCAAACTTACCCGAAGACGCTTTTTACAGGCTGTGGGGCTGGGCGTCTTGAGTTTTGCTTTGCCAGCGCCGAAACCGACTGAAGCCCGCTTAGGTAAGTTTATCCCTGATATTCCTTTAGGACGGGTGTTAAAATACGCTTTACCTTTATATAAGGAGCCTGATTTACTGTCACCAGTTCTTGATCATTATGATTTTGATGACGTCATCCGCATTCCAAAAGTCTTTTATGCCGAAACTCCGGGCAGTAAAAAACGAGGGTGGTATAAAATGGCTGAGAACAACTATGTTGAAGCAGCCTGGATTCAACCGGTATTCGACAAGCCAAATCGTGTAGCAGATGAGATTCCAGAAGGCGGTTGTTTGGGGGAAATAACGGTGCCTAAAACGCCGGTTTATCGGGCTGATGGACGGCGCATTTTAACCCGCAAATTCTATTACGGAAGCACTTTTTGGATCCTGGATAAATTCAAAGACGATTTTGGCCTTTCTTATTATGAACTCCTGGATGATTATAGTGGGAATTCCTGGTATGTGCGTGCCAACGCGGTGCGTATTGTAGCCCCAGAAGAGCTAAGTCTGCTAAGTCCGGATGTGGCGCCGGACGCGAAGCGCATTGAACTCAATATGCGCGATAAAACCCTGCGTGCCTATGAATACGAGCGCCTGGTTTTTGAAACGCTGGTGACTACAGGCTTGAAAGATGGTTCAACGCCGGTTGGGCAGTTCATGACCAATCGCAAACGGCCTTGTCGCAGAATGATTCACGAGCCGGATAATCCTTACACCTATGATTTGCCCGGCGTGCCCTGGGTTTGCTATATCACTTTGAAAGGCGTCGCCTTTCATGGTACCTACTGGCATAACAACTGGGGAGAGCACATGAGCAGTGGCTGTATAAACATGAAACCCACGGATGCCAAGTGGCTGTATCGCTGGACCTTACCCCATGTGCCTTTTGAAAAGTATTATGAAGTCGCCGATTACGGAACTCAGGTAGATATTATCTGGGGTTACTAGAGCGGGGATTTGTTAACTCATTTTTTATACCCAAGTGCTAGACTATAATCAGAAAAGCACAAATCTGGCTTTGTTTCAGTTGCGCCTGGCAACTTGAATAAAAGCAGACTTAGAACGAAAGGAAGACCCTTGAAAAAGGCAATATTTGAAGGATTAGTTTATGATGTCAATTTACAGCCGGTAAGTGTGACATACGTCGGCGATGAGCCCTGTTATGTTATCGACGATGACGGCTTTATGCGTCATGTCTCAGCTGAAAAGGTTGACCGTCAAATCTGGGAAGAGATGACCAAAGATATCAAGGGCAACGAAGACTTTTTGAGCAAACAAGCCGCGGAGATGATGGGGCAGGTTGACCCTTTTTCCGTCGCGGTGATACGGTCTCAATTTGAGAAAACTGAAGAGCAGTTTGCCCAGTTACAGGAAGTTGGCTTTCCCGAAGACGCGCGTATGTTTTTGGGCATGGTGGGTTTTATGGCGATTGTTGACTACCGCGGTGAACTTGTTGAGCTGAAACAACCCAGCGCGATTTCGGACGGAGACGAATAAAGCTGATAGAATAAAACCAGGACTATACCATGGCACAAGCAAACATCATCGACGTTGTTGAAGATAACTTTCAGATGGAAGTTTTACATTACTCCAACCGCATGCCCGTAGTGATTGACTTCTGGGCGCCCTGGTGCGTGCCTTGTAAGGTGCAGTCACAAAAACTGGCAGGTCTGGCGGTTGAAGCGGATGGCGCTTTTCGTCTGGCGAGAATAAATTGCGATGAGCAAACAAAACTGGCTGAAAAGCTGAAGGTGACCAGCTTGCCCCATCTGAAAGCATTTGTGGATGGGCGTGTGGTCGCGGAGTATACGGGTGGGCTTAGCGAGAGCAGTTTGCGCCTGTTTTTGGATCGCATTTTGCCTCAGACGGGCAGTTTGTTGTTACAAAAAGGAAAGAGCTTGCTTTTGCAAGGCGATTATAAAGGCGCTGAGATCGCGCTTGGACAATATGTTATCGAGTCGCATGGCGAGCCGAATGGCTTGTTAGCCTATACGCGCGCCTTGTTGTTTTTAGGGCAGGTAGAAGACGCTTTGGCGATTTTGCAGAGTTTTCCGCCAAGTCCGGAATATCAGACCGCGCAAAGACTGCGAATACTGGCAGAGGTGTTGGTGAAGCAAGCCAGTCAGGAAATCCCGCAGGATGATCCACTCGCGCCAGCTTATGCAAGGGCGATGAGTCTGGCAAAAAGCGGTGATGTGCAGATGGCTTTGGATGGTTTGCTTTTTGTGCTGCGCAAAGACCGCGATTATCATCAAGGGCAAGCCAAAGAGCTTTATCTTGGCTTGCTTGAAGTTTTGAGCGATGACCATCCCGAGACCCGGGACTACCGTTCGGATTTGAACACGGTACTTTTCTAAGGAAGTTTGACAAAGGACACGGTTCCCTTCGTTTAGCTCAACACTTTCCCTTTTGTTAAGGAGATTCTTTATGCGTATAGGATTAATCCCTGAGTTATTCACCCTTGATGTGGAACATAATGTGAGCCAAATGCTGAAATGGCTTCAAAAATCCCAAGGCGAAAATCTGGATTTGGTTTGCTTTGGTGAAGCTTGTTTGCAAGGCTTTAACGCCTTGAACGCTGATTATGAGCATGATCTTGCCATGGCGATCAGTCAGGACGATGAAGTCGTGGCACGCCTGCAGGAAGCCTGTCGCCACGCGAAGACAGGGCTGGGCTTTGGTTATATTGAAAAAGACGAGGGCTTTCTGTACAGCAGTTACATGCTTATTGACGCAGACGGTCGTTTCTTGCATAATTTCAGGCGTGTTTCGCCGGGTTGGAAGTTAGGTCAGGCTTTTCAGGACCCGCGCTATCGCGAAGGTTCGGATTATGCCAGCTTTGCGTATCTGGGCAAGAAGATAACAGTTGCCATCTGTGGCGACCTTTGGCATGAAGATTTAATCGAACAGTTTATGGCGGTGGAATCCGATGTCTTGCTTTGGCCTTTGTATACAAACTACGAAATTGAAACCTGGGAATCAGGAGAAAAGAACGAGTATGCCCAACGCGTGGCTTGCCTGAACCGCCCGGTGTTAATGGTCAACTGCTTTGACGAAGGTGAATACATCGCGCATGGTGGCGCTTTTGTTTTTGAGCAGGGCAAGGTCAGCCAGGAATTGCCTATGGGCGAAAAAGGATTCCTGCTGTTTGAGTGCTAGTTTATCCAGACATTAAAAATAAAAGGGCTATTTCGATGATAGCCCTTTGTGCTTTAAATGGATTGTTTTTAGTTTTCGTATTCGTCAGCGTAGTTGTCGAAATAGCCTTGAATGTAAACGATGGGTGTGCCTTTATCACCGGAGCCGGAGGAGAGGTCTGCCAGAGAGCCGAGCAGGTCAGTGATTTGGCGCGGGGTGGTGCCTTCGGAGCTTTCGGAACTTTTTTGGGCTTCCGCTTTAAGCTTTTCGCGGATACGTTCCTGGATTTTACAGGTAAGCTCTTCGGAAGGCAAACCGGCATAGTCGTTATCTGCAAGGTATTTAATTTTGAGTTCGTTGGGTCTGCCACGCAAGCCTGAGGTGAATCCTGGCGACACAACAGGGTCAGCCAGTTCCCAAATCTCGCCATAAGGGTCTTTGAAAGCACCGTCGCCATAAATCATCACTTCAATATTTTTGCCAAAGCGTTCTTTGAGCCGGAGCTGGAGCGCTTCCACAAAGGGCTGCGAATCACGCGGAAAGAGTTTGACCTTGTCCGCGGTGGCTTTGTTGGAACCTAGCAGACCATATTCAAGGTTATAGCCGTGGTCCTGGCTGGGTTGGTTGAGGATGTGATCCAGCCCGATGACGTTTTTCGCGCCAGCATCCTTGAGCAACTGACGGGTCTTGTGACGCGAATGGATGTCGCATACGATGATGTTATCCGCCATGCCAGCGATGGCGCGCGGGTCGTTGGCGAAAACAAACTGAACTTCGCAGCCTTCTTTTTCGCAAATTTCGCGGTAAAGGTCAATGTAATTAATGCCGGTAAACTCGTGATAGTATTTGGTGAATTTTTGATTAAAGCTTTCTTCATCAAAAACGTCGGCATAAGGGTTAATGTTGGCAGTCCAAAGTTCAGCTTTGTCGATGAGTTGGTTACCGACTTCATCGGTGGGGTAGGAAAGTTCAATGATTAATTTATCCGCGGCGATGGCAATCCCGCGCAACAAGAGCGCGAAGCGGTTTCGGCTGAGAATGGGGTGTACAATGGCGATTTTTAAGGGCTTTTGCGGGAAGTGTTGCCTGACCGAATCGGCGATGTCATTGACATGTGCGTAGTTTCCTTGAGCGCGCGCGAAAACGGATTCGGTGATGCAAAGCACGTCGCGGTTGCGGGGAGTAAAGCCTTCTGCCTTAGCTGCGTTTGCCAAAATATTGGGGAGTATTTCCAGTAAATCGTCGCCTTCATTAATAATGGGCGTTCTTAAGCCACGGATTGTCGTACCAACCAGCCTTTTCATAGTTGTCCTTGCCATTCTCATTTGTATTGTAAAAGGGTATTGGATTCCGTCTTTTACTTGCAGATTATAGCCGAAGGGGGGCTATTCATCAAGGCGAAAACCGTGATTACTTATCGTGAGACGGTGCCAATATCCTTACGATAACGCATGTTATCGAACTTAATCTTCTTTATGGATTCATAAACCGCCTGACGCGCGTCGCTTAAGGCATCCCGTTTGGCAGTCACCGAAAGCACGCGTCCACCCGCGCTGAGCAGTTTACCATCTTTTTGCTTTGTACCGTTGTGGAAGACCATAATGTCGCCAGGCAAGGTGTCCAAACCTGTTATCTCAAAGCCGGTTTGGTGTTTCTTTGGGTAACCATCCGAAACCAAAATCGTGGTCATGCAAACATTGTCTTCAAAGGCGAGTTGGACGGGTTCTCCCGCCAGGGCTTGCTGGATATTTTCAAGCAAGTCTGAACGAAGGCGGGGCAAAAGCACCTGGGTTTCCGGGTCGCCAAAGCGGGTGTTGAATTCCAGGATGTAAATCTCGCCATCCTGCACCAGGTAACCGATGAAAAGAATGCCCGCGTAGCCAAGGTTTTCTTTCTCAAGACCCCGTTCGATTTTGCGTAAAATGGCGTCGGATTGCGCTTTTAGGGCGGGCGTCCAGTATGGGTTGGGCGAGATGCAGCCCACGCCACCGGTGTTGGGGCCCTGGTCGCCTTCATATATCTTTTTGTAGTCCATGGCGGTGTCAAAGGGATAGACTTTTGTGCCCGACACGAAGCACAGAAGGGACGTCTCAAAGCCTTGCAGGTACTGTTCAATGACCACACTCGCGCCCTGGTTTGAAAAGACCTGATCGACAAAGATTTCATGCAAAGCCTGATGGGCCTGGGCTTCATCCTGGCAGATGTAAACGCCTTTGCCGGCGCAGAGACCATCCGCTTTGATAACCACCGGATAGCCAAATTCAGGCAGAGCATTCTGGGCAGCAGACAAGCTTTCACATTTTTTATAGCTGGCGGTAGGGATATCGTACTTTTGCATAAAAGCTTTGGCAAAAGCTTTACTGCCTTCCAGCCGGGCAGCGGCTTTTTGAGGGCCAAAGACCTTTACGCCATCCGCGCTAAGCTGGTCAACGATGCCATCATTGAGGGGGTTTTCCGGGCCGATGATGACTAAATCAACCGCTTGGCTTGCCAGCCAGGCGCGAATCGTTTGGGTGTCGTTGTTGGGCAGGTTGAGATTTTCGAGTTTACCCGTCGCGCCACCGTTATGGCTTGAAAAGAAAACCTTTTCGACCCCAGAATTTTGAGCAAGTTTCCAGGCGATGGCGTGTTCGCGCGCGCCACTGCCAACGATAAGAATCTTCATCGAGTCTCTTTTAGTGTCTAAAGTGGCGGGTTTCGGTGAACACGAGCGCGATGCCGTACTGATCGCACAAGTCGATCACAGCCTGGTCGTGTATAGAACCGCCGGGTGAAATGGCCGCTTTGATACCATTGGTGTGTAGCAGTTCAACGGTGTCTTCAAAGAAGAATGCGTCTGATGCCAGTACGGAGCCTTCCAGGTGACCGGCACCGCGTTCAATGGCTTTTTCAACCGCCCACGAGCGACGCACTTCGCCAAAACCGTAACCGACCGTGCCTTCGTCTTTGACCAAAACAACACCGTTGGAACTGATGTGCTTGACGGCTTTCATACCAAAGACCATGTCATCAATCTCTTTTTGGCTGGGCTGGCGCTTGGAAACGACATTGAAGGCCTGATAAAGCACTTTGTCATTTTCCTGGAGTAAAGTGCCATTGATGACGTCTTTGTATTTCAGGTCAGGGAATTGCGCCTGCATGATATTCGGGGATTTAATCAGGCGGATGTTTTTCTTCTTCGCCAGAATATCAAAAGCCGCGGGTTCAAAATCCGGAGCGATAACGATTTCCATGAACATGGTGTTGATTTTCTCAGCGATGTGGGTTGTTACCGCGCGGTTGATGGCGATGATGCCACCAAAGATAGACACATCATCACAGGCAATCATTTTGTCAAAAGCGATGTTGATATCGTCATCGCAGGCGATGCCGGTGGGGTTGCTGTGCTTCACACCAACCGCACAGGGGCGGTCAAATTCCTTGAGCATCATCACCGCGCCGGTGAGGTCGTTCATGTTATTGTATGAAATTTCTTTGCCGTGGAGTTGTTCAAAGTCAAAGGTTGTTCGCGCGGGCTGAAAACCGTCACGGTAAAGAGCCGCGGCTTGATGGGGGTTTTCGCCATAGCGCATGCCCGCTTCAAGTTTGAGCGGTCGGGCAAAGCGTTCTGGGAACTTGTTGCCAAGCAAACTGTTGAAGTAGCTGGAGATAATCCCGTCATAATACGCGGTAAGACTGAAAGCTTTGGCTGCCAGTTGTCTGCGGTAGGCTTCATCGAGCGTGCCATCTTGCAAGCGTTGAATGACTTCGGCATAATCCTGCGGGTCAACCACGATAGTGACGTCTTTGTGGTTTTTGGCAGCAGCGCGAATCATGCTGGGTCCGCCGATGTCGATGTTTTCAATCATGGTGGCGTCATCTTTACCTTGATGGAGCATTTCTTCAAAAGGATAAAGGTTGTTGATCACGATATCAATAGCGTTGATGTGATGCGCCTGCAAGGCTTCGAAATCTTCAGGAACATCGCGCCGGTAAAGGATGCCGGCATGCACGCGGGGATGTAGCGTTTTGACGCGTCCGCCCATCATCTCCGGGAACTGGGTAATTTCTGAAACTTCGCTAACTTCAATGCCTTGGTCTTTCAAAAGCTTGAAGGTGCCACCGGTAGAGATGAGACCAAAGCCCAAATCTCTCAAACTCCGCGCGAATTCAACGATGCCGGATTTGTCAAAGACGGATATTAATGCGTATTTCATAACTCTCCTTGTATGTAAACTCTGTTTTCTTTTATTTCAAGACGGTTATCGCAAAACAAGCTGACCGCTTCAACGAGCAAAGGGTGTTCAATTTTGAGCACCGCTGCCTGTATGTCAGTCGCCTGCCAGTTTTGTTCAAGCGGAATGGCTTTTTGCAGAATGATTGGACCGGCATCAACGCCTTCGGTTACAAAGTGCACGGTCGCGCCGGAAACTTTCGCGCCACTTTGGTAAACGGCATTATGCACATGAATGCCATAAAACCCATCCCCTCCAAAAGCGGGGAGCAGTGAGGGATGGATGTTGATGATTTTGTGTTGGTATGCTTGGATAAGCACCGGGCTAAGGATTTTGAGATACCCTGCCAGGACAATCAGGTCAATCTGATGCGCTTTTAGCCGGGAAAGCAAGGCCTTATCGTAGTCGATGGGGTCTGGATAGCTTTTCGTGGAGATGTGTTCACAGGCGATGTTCGCCAGGCGGGCGCGTTCTAGCGCGTAGGCATTTTTGCGGTTTGAGATAACCAGTGCAATCGTTCCGTTGATTTTTCCCGCGTTTTGCGCGTCAATCAGCGCTTGCAGATTAGTGCCACCGCCTGATGCCAGCACCGCGATTTTTAGAGCCCGCAAAGTTGCACGTCCTTTTCGCCTTCGGTGATGGTGCCTATATTGATGTATGGGATGTTCCGGGCGTTCAGACTGGCGAGCACGCCATCAACATCTCTGGGTGAAAGCACCAAAATCATGCCGATGCCCATATTGAAAGTACCGAACATTTCTTTGCGGTCCACATTGCCCCATTCTTCCAAAAGGCGGAAGATGGGCGGGATTTCATAACTGGAAACATCCCAGCGCAAGCCCTGACCGTTGGAAAGTACGCGGGGCAAGTTCTCGTAAATACCCCCGCCGGTGATATGAGCGATGGCGTGAAGGTCAAAGTGTTCGATGATGGGCATAAGGTCTTTGACGTAAATTTTGGTTGGGGTCAAAAGCGCTTCGCCCAGGGACATACCCAGGGTATCCATGTGGGTGTCAAGCGAAAAGTTATGGATGTCAAAAATAATTTTTCGTACCAGTGAGAACCCGTTGGAGTGCACACCGCTTGATTTCAGTCCGATGACGTGGTCGCCGATTTGCACCTTGCCGGGCACAATCATTTTGGCTTTATCCACAATACCCACGGCAAAACCGGCGATATCGTAATGGTTTTCCTGGTAGATGCCGGGCATTTCGGCGGTTTCGCCACCGATGAGCGCCATCTCCGCTTGCATACACCCTTCCACGACGCCTTCAACAATCTGCGCCATTTTTTCGGGCACAAGTTTGCCAGTGGCGATATAGTCAAGGAAGAAGAGCGGTTTGGCTCCCTGGCATAGAATGTCGTTGGCGCACATGGCGACCGCGTCAATACCGATGGTGTCGTGTTTATCCATGCGGAAGGCGATATCCAGCTTGGTGCCAACGCCATCCGTGCCCGAGACCAAGACGGGTTCCTGGTAGGCTGCCGTGTCGAGTTTAAAGAGACCACCAAAGCCACCCAAATCTGAAATGACCGCGGGGGAGAAGGTCTTTTTGACCATTTCCTTTATCAACTTAACTTCTCTGTAGCCGGCTTCTTTGTCAACGCCGGCGTCTTTATAACTTAAGGTCATAATATCTCCTGAATGGGATAAACACCCGTAAAACAACGGTCGCAATAGTCAGCGCCCTGGCAGGCGTCCTTGAGACCTTCCAGCGACAGGAAATGCAGGGAGTCTGCATTGATATAGGCTCGGATTTCTTCGGCATCGCGGTCATGGGCGATGAGCTTGGACGAATCTGGCATGTCCAGCGCAAGGTCGCAGCTATGTCTCACCATAGGCGCGGCGATGCGCACGTGTACTTCTTTCGCGCCGGCTTCTTTGAGCATTTCAATGGTGCGCTTTGATGTTGACCCGCGCACAATGGAGTCATCCACCAAAACAACCCGTTTGTCCTTTAGGACTTCTTTGATGGGGTTGAGTTTGATGAAAATATCTTTGGTGCGTGTGCTATCATCGGGGTTGATAAAAGTCCTGCCGATGTAACGGTTTTTGATGATGCCGTCTTTATATGGGATTTTGGATGCTTCGGCGTAACCGATGGCGGCAATCAAGCCACTGTCGGGCGCGCCCATCACAATATCAGCTTCGGCAGGGCTTTCGTGATAAAGGTTGCGCCCCATATTACTGCGGGCATTATAAATAGAGACCTGGTCAAAATAACTGTCGGGTCGTGCCACATAAATGTATTCAAAAAGGCATTTTTTCTTTTGCAGGCGTTGGTTGTACTGATGGAATTCAACTTGATTGTCTTTGATGACGACCATCTCCCCGGGTTCAAGGTCTTTGATGAATGTCGCACCGGTTGAGTCCAGCGCGCAGGTTTCGGAGGCGATAACATAGCCATCATCTAGTTTGCCAACGCAAATGGGTTTGAGCCCCAGCGGGTCGCGAAAACCAATCATCTTATAGCGGTCCAGATATACGCCGGCAAAGGCGCCATGCAGGGTGTTGAGATAAGACTTCGCGCTTACCAAAGCGCCACTCAGGTTGAGCGTCAGCGGGTAGAGATTGAAGTCGCGGTTGAGAATATTGCCATCAACTGAAATAAGACAGTTCACGCCCCTGATCGTAAACTCTTTGGGCAGGATGGGCTGGTGGGTATCGTAGTTCTTATACTCGCCATACTTCACATGGCCCAGACCTCTGTCGCCGGGCAGGTTGATGGGAACATCATCAGGGAAAACGCCATTTATCAGTCCGGTGCCCTTTTTAACCACAACTTTGTTGTAGTCGAGCATGGCCATGCCGGTATTAACTTGTCCGCGATGTTGCAGGGCGTAAAGCCCATAAAGCAAAAGATTCGACGCCCTTTGACTGCCGGGAGTAACGACGCCTACGATACCACTCATTTACTGAATACTCCTGTCTTGTTCGGCAACGTCTTTGGCAAGTTCACGTTTATATTTTAACAGTTTTTGTTTCAATTCCGGTGAATTGAGTGCCAGAATTTGGCATGCCAGGATGGCGGCGTTGTCGGCAGCGTCTACCGCCACGGTTGCCACAGGCACGCCGGTGGGCATCTGCACGATGGAGAGCAAAGAGTCCATACCCAGGAAAGCCGAGCCTTTGATGGGCACGCCGATAACCGGCAGGGTGGTCATGCCGGCAATGACGCCCGGCAAATGAGCGGCTTTTCCAGCCAGGGCGATGACGACCTTCACCGCATCTTTTTCAAAACTATTGACACACTTGGTGAGCATATCCAAAGCGCGATGGGCGGAAATCACCCGCGCGCTGTAAGGAACGCCGAATTTATCCAGCATCTCCATCGCTTTTAGGGCGACTGGCAGATCTGATTTACTTCCCATAATCAAGGCAACTTTCATCATTTCTCCTAACTAAAACTTTTCGCCAACTGGGCAAAATGCGGGGGCAAATTGCTGATGGCAAGGTTTTGATAAAGTCCGAGGCTCATGCGTTCAATCAGCGCGCGCGAGCCAAAAACATGCCCACATTTTGAGGCGATGCTGTCAACACCACAGTCTGATGGCAGATGTGAAACGGTGTTCATAGCAATGATATCAACTTTTTCCGCGAGCTGTTCCAAGTCATTGCAGTGGATGGTCATTTGCCTGCCACTAATCGGCGCGGTGTAGTGGGTGATATCCGCGGTGCTAAAGTAGCTGTTTTTGATGATGCTGATATTCTGCATGAAGTGGGTGTAAGCATTGTTTTTATTGCTGGTAAAGATAAAGTCATTTTGGATATCACCAAAGTATCCCGCGTCAACCAGGGCTGCCATGCCTGCCCCGACGCCAAAGATGAAGCCCTGGCGTTCGCGTAGCGCTTGCAAGGCGCGGGAAATCGCGGGGTGCTTTAGCAACTGGGTCATCGCGCCAGCGACGTTGCCAGCCACGGAGCCGAAATAATCACCATGGGGAATGGCAAAGACGCCTGCGTTTTGGATGGCGTTTGCCAGCTGGCTTAGGCTGTTCTGGTAAGCCTCAAAACTGTCAGTATGGATAATTTCCTGGCGCACTTCAAAACCCGCGTTTTCAAAAGCGCGTTGCAGGTCATATTCGCCTGTGGAGCCGTCCAGTACGGGAATCAGCACTTTTTTATTGTTTAGTTTAATGGGTTCAAGCGGGCGGGTTTCAAAGGCGGGAAGCTCGACAGGCTTTGCTTCCAGAATATCTCCGTATATTGTCGCATAGTCCGTTTGGCGTGTCTGTGCCAGAGCCTGATGGCCACCATTTTCAGCGGTGCGTCCGATTTCTTTAAACAGATTTGGGTCATAATCCAAATTTGCGGTCACTTCAAAAACGATGCTACCGGGGATAAATGTATCCAGCAGTTCGGGCTTGATTTCTAAACCGAGCCCGTTGCCCAAAGCCATGTCATCTAACGTAAAACGGATGCCATGTTCGCTGACCGCTGAAGCGGCTAAAACTTTGCCATCTTGGTGTAAAGCAGCAAAAGCTTGCATGACGCGGGCGAATTGTTCAAAATCAATCATGCCCTGCGCGTCACAGGCGATTTTGGTAAGGAGAATCCGCGAATTCGCTTGCTTGAACTCGCGCGAGACGACTTTTTGACTGTCCGCGGTGTTGACGGCGAAACTGACCAGACTGGGCGGGACGTCAATCTCATGCCAGGAGCCACTCATCGAGTCCTTGCCACCGATGGCAGGGATATCGAGCGCTTTCATCACTTCAAACGCGCCCAAGAGCGCCAGGAAGGGCAAGCCCATGCGTTCCGGGTTGCCTTTGATGCTGGGGAAAAATTCCTGCAAACTCAGGCGGATGTCGGCATACTGGCCCGTCAGCGCGATGGTTTTTACTATGGATTGCAAAACGGCGTAATAACCACCGTGATACGCGCTGGCTTTTGCGATGCCCGGGAAGAAGGCGTAAGTCATCACCGACGAGGTGTTTGTGCCTTCCGCGGGGAAGCGGGTGACGATGCCATCCTGGGCGGTTAAGCCATGTTTGCCACCATATTCTGCCAGCACGGTGTCGCGCCCGAGTGACGCGTCAAAGTTTTGCGACAAGGATTTACCCAAACTGCGATTGAGTCGGGCGTTGCTTTTCAGTTCAGGGGTTTCCTGATGATGGGTGTTAAGAACGACAGTGGCGTGTTTCGTCGCGCCGTTGGAGTTGAGCAAAGCGCGGCTCAGGTCAACAATCGCTTCACCATGCCAGAACATACGCATGCGGGGTTCTTCGCTTACCTGCGCGACCTGGGCGTATTCCAGCCCTTCTTCATCGCAGTAGTTGATGAATGCCACCAGGTCTTGTGGGGCGATGACCACCGCCATGCGTTCCTGTGATTCTGAGAGCGCGATTTCGTAACCATTCAGACCGGGATATTTGGTGTGCACCGCGTTCAGATTAATATCCAGCCCATCTGCCAGTTCGCCGATGGCTACCGATACACCCCCCGCGCCAAAGTCATTGCATTTTTTAATTAGACGGGTGACTTCAGGGCGTTTGAACAGGCGGATAATCTTGCGTTCGGCAAAGGGGTTGCCCCGTTGCACTTCCGCGCCAGCTTTGCTGAGCGATTTTTTGGTTTGAACAGAAGAAGAGCCCACCGCCGCGCCCAGTCCGTCACGTCCGGTGGGGGCGCCGAGCAGCAAAATGATATCGCCGGGCGCGGATTCTTCGCGACGCACCACGGATTTGGGCACCGCCGCCACCAACGCGCCAAGTTCCATGCGTTTGGCCAGGAAACCATCGTCGTAATACTCTTTGACGATGCCAACTGGTGAGCCGATTTGGTTGGCGTAATCCGAAAAGCCCTGCATGGCGCGCGTGGCGATATAACGCTGGGCGAGTTTGCCTTCCAAAGTCCGGTCGTGCGGGGTGAGCGGATTGCCCGAGCCGACAACGCGGATACCCTGAATGACTTCAGCGCGCCCGGAGAGTGGGTCGCGGATACAACCACCGATGCAGGTATGCGCGCCACCGTAGGGTTCAATTTCGGTAGGGTGGTTGTGGGTTTCGTTTTTGAACATGTGCAGCCAGGTTTGGGTTTCGCCATTGACTTCAATGTCGACTTCAACCGAGCAGGCATTGATTTCGGAGCTTTCCTCAAGGTCGGTCAACAGGCCGCGTTTTTTGATTTCTTTGGCGTTGATGGTTGCCAGGTCCATGAGCGAGATGGGCTTGGGCGTTTTGCCTTCGTAAACGCAGGCGCGGCTTTCCAGGTAGTTTTCATAGCTTTTTTGAACGACTTCCTTATAATCACCATCTTGAATGGTTACGTCCTGAATGTTGGTTAAGAACGTGGTGTGGCGGCAATGGTCAGACCAGTAGGTATCCAAAATTTTGATTTCGCAAAATCGCGGGTCACGACCTTCTTTTTGGAAGTGGCTTTGAATGACCTGTAAATCGTCGATATCCAAACCGACGCCGCGTTCCTGCTTGAAGGCGGTGAGTTCTTCAGCGCTGAAGGTGTTGAAGCCTTCCACTGCCTGATGTTCGCTGTCATCTGAAATCTCGTAGTCGAAACTGATTTGTCTGGGATCGAGTTCTTCCTGGACGAGCAGATTGAATAAATAAGCCTTGATTTTGTCCAAATCAGCGAGGTTAGCCAGCTGAAAACGATAACCACGAAAATAGCGCAAGTCGCTGGTAACGTTGCGTGTAGCCCTAAGATAACGCAGGCTTTGGTCCTGGACTTGGTTGTATTGACCATCTTTATCTTTGATGAAGACGAGATTATCGGGCAGTTCGGGGATAATCTCGCCATAGCGTTTGTCAAAAAGCGCGCTGATAATCTCTCCCCGCTGGCTTTCATCTTCAAAGGCGTATATATGGAAGATTTCAACTGCCTGGCAGTCAATTTTTAAGAAGTCCTGAATTTCGTGCAAGATTGCAAAGGCCTCTTGGTCGTGGGCTGGAAAATATTTGTAAATAATCATGAATGCTTAGTCCTTTAGAAACAAATCAGCGATAGCGTTGGGGTCGAGTTTTTCTCCGTCACGATAAACGCGCATACTGCCGGGCGAGATTTCGTCCATCAGCACGATGTCACCATCGGGCGTGGTGCCAAACTCGAATTTGATATCAATCAACCGCGCGCCCTGTTTGGCAAGAAAGTCGGTCAGGATGCGCGCGATTTTGATGGTTTGCGCTTTGAGGGTGTCGTATTGCGCTGGCTTGAGAATACCCAGGGCGATGAGCGCGTCTTTGGTGATGAGCGGGTCCTGGCGCTGGTCATCTTTGAGCGTGAATTCCACGTAATCTTCCAGGGGCATCATCTCTCGCGCGTAAAGCCCATAGCGGCGAACGAAGGAACCGGCGGCAAAGTTGCGGAAGATGACTTCAAGCCCGTGCCCAAAAGGCGCGCAATGGGTGACAATCATTTCGGCTTTGTCGATGTCCGCGCTGATGCGGTGGGTGGGGATTTGCTGAGCTTCAAGCATTTTATAAACGCGTTCGGTAACCAAAAGGTTGGTTTTGCCCATGCCTTTGATGCTGAGTCCAACCTGGTTTTCTCCCGGGTCAAAAACGCCGTCTTTGCCGGTCATGTCATCTTTGAACTTAAGCAGGACCTGATGTTCATCAAGTTTGTAGACGTCCTTGGTTTTACCCTTGTAAAGCAGCTCCATATCGCCTCCGCATAAGAAAAAATCACACCTTCTAAGTGTACTAGATAATTCAGTAAAACCGCAAAGATTCATTCCAGAAACTTTGTAAACAGGTCAGCACATCGTATACACTTTATGAACCGGGGATATAAAGCCTGCCGCACTCAGTGTTTGGAAATAATGGGGTTACCATGCCAGTTTAAGCAGCAGGTTTTTCTTTTCTAATCATAAGATTGTTGAACAGTTTTTTTGAGGGCTGATTTATGAACTTCCACGACAAGAACGCCAAAACCAATGTTGCCGCTACTAAGATAAGCAAACACCATACCCAATGCAATTTATTGACAAGATCATAATGGATAATCACATTCAAGACTGGCCAGTGGTAGAGAAACATTCCATACGTCAAATCGACTTTAAAATGTATTTTGGATAACAAATACCCGCCACCGATAAAAATCAATGCGCAGAGAACACCAAACAAGCTTTCTTCGAAATAACCAGGTGTATGAATGTCAATCACCTTCATAAAAACATAGGCGAGCATTAAAGGAAAAACAGCCCTTTTGAGAAAAGGTATCATCCGCTCTCGTTTGTAGTATACAAAAGCTCCTGTAAAAAACCAGATTAAAAAAGGAACAAAAAATTTTCCTATAATTTTGACTGCGAAACCGCTGACGTTGTTTACTAAGAATTCACTGGCAATATTCGCGCCAAGCGAAATTGCAAGTACCACGAGCCATTGCCATATTTTTAACTTTTTTAGGTATTTATGAAGGAAGCCCAAAACCGCATAGAGTTGGATTTGAACCATGACACTCCAAAGTGAGCCATTAATGGCGCCTGTCCCATAGCTTCT
The DNA here is from genome assembly GCA_012839565.1 of Anaerolineaceae bacterium. Lineage (GTDB taxonomy): Bacteria > Chloroflexota > Anaerolineae > Anaerolineales > Anaerolineaceae > Mesolinea. The sequence goes on along the minus strand of DUMZ01000005.1, from coordinate 84,406 downwards.
TAAAAGAACTGGAGTGTTAGATATACCAACTATCTGAGTGCCTAACCAAAATAATATGCTTCTGTCAATAAGATGCGGCACAAGGATAAGCAGGGAAACAAACGTCAACAAGGCGCACATCCAATATTCCGGAAACAAACGCAAAACGCGCTTGGTGAAATATTCCTTTAAATCTTTGGACTTATCGACAGATGAAGCGATTAAGTACCCGCTTATCGATAAAAACATAATTATTGGATTGAAATACAGTGTCGCGTCAAGTGTTCTGCTTAGCAGGGGAACGGGAACTTCAGAAAACTCGACATATTTCCAGGAAAAATGCGCCAAAACGGTAAGGCCTGCCGCCAGATATCTTAATAAGCCATACCCATTATTGCTAAATTCGTTGTCATCAAAGCTTTTTACTTCTGAATTCATTATTAAAAACCCTTCAGTTTTATGTTTTCATTTCAAGCTTGCTTAATACTACATGACTTTTTACGACAGGTCAATTTCAATAGCCATGAAGATCTTCCGCTTTCGACCTAAACGGTGAAATTGCAGTCGGTCTGTTGTGTCAGTCCGAATTGGAGCTTTTTGGGCTTAGTTGTCTTGTTTATCATGCCTTGAAGATTTCTTATTGTCTTGGGCGAAGAACATTGTCGTCAGGCTAACAATGACAGAACCCACCAGGGCAGGCCAAAAACTGGTGATTGAAAAACCACCGCCTAAGAGTTTGGTCGAAATTGTGGATGCCAGCCAAAAGACAAGGGCATTTAATACCAGACTAAACAAACCCATCGTAAGAATTATCATGCCACAGGTCATTGTTTTCAGCAACGGCAACAGGCTGGCGTTTAAGATGGCTAAGATTATTGCCATAACAGCATAATGAACCCAACCAGTCCGTGTGATTTCAAAACCATCCATGTTTCGCATTACAAAAGCTGCTAAAACCAAGGCTAATGCGATGACAATTACACGTTTAATAAAATTCATGCTACTCCTGTTCACTAAAAAATTATCTTAGGATAGATATGTTTACTTTTTTTGATTGAATATTTTCTGTGATGAAGATTGGGTAATTTGGAATATATTTATTAATACCAATTAGCACGGCTACAACGACAAGGATGAGAATGAGAATGATTGCGATTTTGCTCTCTGAAAAAGGACTTATCTTGGGATAATAAGGAGAATCTGTCCCACATCGCTCGCATGTGCGCACCCCATTATCATATAAGGTTTTAAACGAAACACATCTTCTCATGGGATTAGTTCTTTCTAATTTCGCTATCTAATTTGTCTGCAATGATAATATGATTATGGTTAGAATTCAAATTTGTCGCAAGCTGAAGGTGATGAGGGTAGCGTTCATAAAGCCAGTTTTCCTGTTTTGAAATCAGGCAAAATATCAACACCTTATGCTAAACTATTCAAAAGCAAGTGCTATGGAGACCTTTCTCTTTCTGCCTAAACACGGGAATATGAAACAGATACTCAATCAATTTTTCGGTCAGGACATGGTCGGAACCGGGGGCTGAACTTATATTATAATTAGTTGTGATGATAATTATCAGAAAGGCGGTGCTGTGAAAAACAAGGTTGTTCTTATCCTGATCTTTGTTTTGCTGTTTTCTGCTTTTGTGCCATATCCTGTAAATGCAAACGCAGCCCCACCTCCTATAGTCACAATTGCTGTTATCAATCCACCATCCGATCTCAAGCTATCTGTTCGCTATACCAAAGACTCTGTTACTGAAACAAAACTTTTAGAGCGATGGGATGCTGGTTGGGAAGCGAAATTTAGTCTTATTGATTATAGCTTTTTGTATGAGCGGGAGCTTTATAGTAATGGCGTATTAATTGTCAAGTCGCAAGACTATAACTTTAAACTTAAATTACCGGATGACGTTTTCGATAAATATGATGTTCTTTACACACTTGATCTTGAATCTAAAACACTTTCTGAAGGAAAACCTGCCTGGCAAGCACCGGTTTCATTTAGTCTTCGGTTAATCATCACATTGCTTCTTGAAGGTATTGTGTTCTATCTCTTTGGCTACCGTGAAAAATGGAGTTGGATTCTCTTTGTTATTGTAAACTTTATAACACAAACCATTTTACACGTTTTGATTACAATTCTTGGAAGTGAAGGCTATGCTATATTAGTCTTTTGGTTTGGTGAAGTCATTGTTTTTATTATTGAAATGATTGCTTTTCCTGTCGCACTTGAGGAACAAAGCAAATGGAAAGATGTTGCTTATGCTTTTGTTGGAAATTTACTTAGTCTCATTTTAGGGACTTATTTAATTGGGAAAATGCCATACTAATATCGACAATTATCAGAAAGGCGGTGCTGTGAAAAATAAAGTTCTTTTCATTTTGGTCTTTGTTTTGCTGTTTTATGCTTTTGTGCCACGCCCTGCAAAGGTAAAAGCGGCTCAGCCTCCTCATATGACCATTGTTGTTATCAATCCACCCTCTGACCTTGAACTATCTGTTCGCTATACCAGGGATTCAGTCACTGAAACAAAGCTTTTAACACGACGTGATATTGCATGGGAAGCAGAGTTCTCTTTTTTGACTCTTGACTTTTTGGATGAAAAGGAGCTTTGCGGTAATTTTATTTTAATCGTCGAGTCCAAAGACTACAACTTCGAAGTGCATTTACCCGGTGATAGCCCTGATAAACCCTATCCATATTATACGCTCAATCTCAAATCTCAAACTCTTTTTGAAGGATACCCCGCATGGCACGCGCCGGTTACAATAAGCATTCGAATAATTCTTACACTACTTCTTGAAGCCATAATATTTTTCTTGTTTGGATATCGTGAAAAACGGAGTTGGAATATTTTCGCTATTGTGAACTTCATAACAAATGGTGTTTTGCATACCTGTATTGGATTTCTTAGTGATGAAAGTTCTGCCTTTATATTCTTAGGAATAATTGGAGTCACCGTTATTATTGCTGAAATGATTGCTTTTGCTGCTGCTCTAGAAGAGAAGAGCAGATGGAAGGCTGCTATATATGCCTTTGTTGCTAATTTGCTCAGTCTTGTTTTAGGTTCTCACCTACTTAATAATCTTCCTTTCTAAAGTTAACAGTCATCACATGATTTTATTGATAACCTTAGAAGAATAAGATTCTAAGAAATAGTGTTTACTATCCCCTTTTCTCCATGGTGGAGTCTTATTGTTTATTTCTGAATGATTCTAAGCTGGGTTGGTGTTTCGGCAAAGATTATTACGAATTTCACGACCTAAATCCAAAGAATTCCTAAAAATCCTTATAAATTGCCCAAAAAAGTACTTGACATGACGTACTACGTGTGATATAGTAGTTACAACGTCAGACGTAATACTTTGAAAGGACAAAAAACATGATAAGCAGCGATGTGATAAGAGGATATACTGATATAATTATTTTGTATTTACTCCTGGATGAGCCCAGTTATGGCTACGAAATATCGCGCAGAATTACTGACCGCAGTCAGGGTTTATACACAATGAAAGAAACAACACTCTATTCAGCTTTCAACCGGCTTGAGAAAAACGGTTACTTACGTTCGTTTGCTGGCACTGAAACCGGTGGAAAGACCCGTACATACTATGAACTAACGCCCCAGGGGCACACTCATTACCAACTCAAAAAAGAAGAATGGATGGTCACCAAAAAAGTCGTTGACCAGTTCATCAAATAATTTAATTAATTTATAGGAGAAAAAATGGACGCAATTTTTAGTTACTTAGACAACATGTTCGCTCATCTGCCCAAAACCGAAGAAGTCAAGCGCGCTAAAAGTGAGCTGGGGCAAATGATGGAGGACAAATACAATCAGCTGCGCGCCGAAGGTCGTTCTGATAACGAAGCGGTCGGGCAGGTCATCAGCGAATTCGGTAATCTTAGTGAACTCGCTGCAGAACTGGGCATTTCAAATCAATATCAGCAAGCCTCAAGCGACGATAATTTCGTTACCGTCACGGATGCCGAAGCTGAATCCTTCATCGAAAAAACCAAAAAGTCTGCCAGATTGATCGCTGGTGGTATTGCCTCGGTCTTGTTTGGGGTGATTTCCGTTATTTTCTTTTCGGGCTATGCGGAAGGTCTGTTCAATCCCGCAGTTTTGCTGGACGGTGAACCCAACAAACGTTTTGTTGCCGCTGGAATCGCTCTTCTCTTTATCTGTGTCGCATTCGCGGTTTATCTTTTTGTGATGGTTGGTATCGGTTCCGAAAAGTACGAGATTTTCGAGAAGAAAATGGTAAAACTCGAACCCCATCAAAAGTTCGTTATACAAGAAGCACGGGAGAATCATCGCCCATTGCTCATGCGCAAAATCTCCTTAGGCGTGGTATTGATACTGCTGGGTGTGGCTGCTTTGTCTGTGGTGAGCATCTTGAACGAAAACAACGAAGCGCTGATTCTTAGTGCTGTGTGTGGTCTGCTAGTTGTCATCGCTATCAGTATGTGGCTTTTCATATCTGGCAGCATGCTTCAAAGTGCCTATGACAAACTGCTCAACGAAGGCGATTACACACTTGAACGCCGAAAGAGTCAATCGGTTATGCAGCGCTGGGCTCCTCCGTACTGGACATTAATGGTGGTTGGTTACCTGGCGTGGAGTTTCATCACTGGTGCCTGGCACAAAACCTGGATTATCTGGCCGATTGCGGGTGTGTTGTTTGGCTTGATTAGCGCGATTGTTCAGGCATCCACACCAAACAAAGAATAGCATATTTTCTTGCCAGATATTTTGCTTTGGAATCATACCGCTCAAAATCAGACAGTAAGGCGACGGAAGATATAAATGAAGAAGATATTGATTACAACAGGAAAAGTATTAGTCTTTTTGATAGGGTGGGCACTTGTTGGAAGTATATTCCCTGTTTCTGATTCATTAGATACTTCCGTTTGGCGATTTTGGGCGGAACTGATTCCTCTTTTGGCAATTGTTGGTTTTACGCTGTTGTTTTGGCTGTTTGAAAAGAAAAGAATAAAATTACAAATTGTTTTATCACCATTAAAAGACATGATAATAGGTACGGTTTTAGGAATTCTTTGGATAGGAATCCCGGCAATTGTTTTTGTGCTATCCGGAATAATGAAAATTACTACCTGTAATACCGTGCCGAAGTTATGGTTATGGGTTATTACTGTGTTTATTAATGCGGCAATGCAAGAACTGCTTGTAAGAGGATATCTCTATCAAATGCTGAAAGTTGATTATAACGTTATTGTTGCTACCGTAATCACAACAACGTTTTTTACTTTTATGCATGGAGGCGCTTTTCAAGCAGGTCTTGTTCCAGTGTTGAATGTTATTACTATGAGTTTATTGATGACAATAGTATTAGAATACACACAATCTTTGCTTGTTCCGACAATAATGCACTTTATCTGGAATTGTGTTGGGGGAGTTATTCTGGGTGGAGTCGTATTAGCTGATGATTACCCGCATTTGTGTGTGACAGAATTTACTGGAAACAAATTGTTGTCCGGCGGAGAACCCAAAATTGAGGGAAGCATCATAGTTTTGATTCTGAATATAGTGTTTATTTTGGTATTTTCTTTCCTTCTTAGAAAAAGAAACCTTGTAAATTCTCATGGCGAAAATGAACACATAATAGAAGAACCGGAAGATGCGGTAATATAAATTTGTAAAAAACCATTCAGAAAAGAGACTGTCGCCATGATGTTGGAACAGTCTCTTTTTGTTTTTAATTTTGGGAAATGTTATCCGCCACAGGTGCTGGGGTCATCGCAACCCTGACTGCAACCCGCGCAACCGCCAAAGTGCAAACTGCCATTGGCAATTTCCGCTTCCGTCGCGGGGCGGATGTTCAGGATGGTCACTTCAAAATCCAAATCCTTGCCGGCCATGGGGTGGTTCAGGTCGAGTTCAACGATTTCTTCGCTGAGTGCCACAGGAATGGCCTGAAAAACCAGTCCGCTGGCATCGCGAATGCGCATCGGTTCGCCTAATTTAAACTCAAAATCTTCGGGAAAGGAACTGCGGTTGACGGGCAGGACACGTTTGGGGTCGTGTTCGCCATAGGCGTCGGCGGCTAAAACGTGCACGTTGCGGGTTTCGCCAACTTTCGCGCCTTCGAGGCCCTTTTCAAGACCAGCGATGATGTTGCCGTGGCCCTGCAGATATTCAAGCCGGCCTTCGTCGGCAATTTCGCCATCAACGGTTAGGATGTAATCCATTTCAACGGCAGTGTTATCTTCAACAATTAATTCTAATTCTTTATTCATTTGTCTCCATTCAAGTTGAGCGGGTTTTATCGTTGCTCAAGCCGCGTAATTGTAACAGAAACTTTGCAGTCTATCACGGACTTGCATCAGGATATTTGACATTTTCCTAAGCGGTTTATGGCTGTTGTCCATATACGAAAAGATTTCTTCAAAAACGCACAGGGCTTTATGCTGAATATCTAAAAGTTAAAGGCCAAAAACCGCTCAAACAGTGTTACAATAGCTACGGTCCATTATCCGTCTTAATGGCAAATGACTAATAAAATATTTTAATCGCAAGGAGATTGCATGACTAAAAAAGATCCCCGTTTAGAGAAATTGCAAGGCTTACGCAAAGCTGCGGAACTTGCTGGTGGTCAGGCCCGAATTGACCGCCAACACAGTAAAGGCAGTTTAACCGCCCGTGAGCGCATAAACCTTTTGCTTGACGAAGGCAGCTTTAGAGAAATCGGCGCGCTTATCAGCCATCGCGGCCATACCAGCGACGAGCCTTATGGCGACGGTGTTGTGTGTGGTTATGGCACGGTTGACGGTCGCACGGTTTACGTCTATGCTCAGGACTTTACCATTCAAGGTGGTTCTTTGGGCGAAATGCACGCAGAGAAGATTTGTCGTGTGATGGACCTTGCCGCCAAGACCGGTTCGCCCATTGTGGGCATGATCGACTCCGGTGGCGCGCGCATCCAGGAAGGCGTTTATTCCCTGGGTGGCTACGCAAAAGTTTTCCGACGCAATGCTATTTATTCTGGCGTAATTCCCCAAATCAGCCTGATTATGGGCCCCTGCGCCGGCGGTGCCAGCTATTCACCCGCGGTGACTGACCTTATCATCATGGTGCGTGGTAAATCCTATATGTTCCTGACCGGACCTGCCGTGATCAAGACCGTGACCGGCGAAGAAGTTGACTCAGAAACACTGGGTGGCGCGGACGTTCACTTAAATACCAGCGGTAATGCGCATTTGGTTGGCGACAATGATGAAGACGCCATCGCCATCGCGCGACGCGCTCTTTCCTATTTGCCTTCCAACAATGTGGATATGGCGCCTGTTGGTGACCAGTCGGATGACATCAATCGCCGCGCTGAAGCGCTGAACACACTGGTGCCGATAGACCCCAGCATTCCTTACAGTATGCACGACGCGATTGAACAGATTGTTGACGCGGGTTCTTTCCTGGAACTGCAAAAAGGTTTCGCGGGCAACGCCATTGTTGGTTTTGCACGCCTGGGTGGCCAACCGGTTGCCATCGTCTCGCAGGAACCAGCTGACCGTGCAGGACTGATGGACGTAGACGCATCTGATAAAATCGCGCGCATGGTCAATTTGGCCGACTCATTCAATTTGCCCATCATCACCTTTGTTGACTCACCCGGCTTTTTGCCAGGAACAGACCAGGAATACCGTGGCGTTATTCGCCATGGCGCCAAGGTGCTTTACACCTATGCCAACGCAACGGTGCCATTGATTAGTGTCGTGACCCGCAAGGCTTATGGTGGCGCGTATGTGGTGCTGAGTTCCAAGTATATGGGCACGGATATTTGTTATGCCTGGCCAAGCGCTGAAATCGCTGTGATGGGCGCTGAAGGTGCCGCCAACATTCTGTATGGCAGACAAATCCGCGAATCCGCGGACCCCGAAGCCAAACGCGCTGAACTTACCGCGCAATATCAGGAAGAATATCTCAATCCTTACGAAGCAGCCAAGGCTGGCTTTATCGATGAGGTCATCGAACCCGCTGAAACGCGCCGTAAGCTGATTGAAGCTTTGCATGCCCTGCGCAATAAAGTTGAAAATACTCCGCCACGAAAACATGGCAATATGCCAGTCTAAGGAGGCAGAATGATTGAAACATTTAAACAAGGCTTATTGATTACCGGTATCGGTATGGGCTTGGTCTTTGTCATGATTTTCCTTTTATGGGGCATCATGGCTTTGCTGGTTTGGTTAACCAACCCACGCGAAAAAGCTTCAGACGAGCCAGATGCCGATGAAGCTGTTGAACTTGAGCCAGCTGCTTTGGATGTGCCGGCTGCACAGACTGTGGACGACGACGAAGGTCAACGTTTGGCAGCCGCGTTGGCAGTGGCATACGCGCTAAGTAGCCCCAGCGCGCAAAGTTTTGCGCCCGGCGTTCAGACCCCGCAAGGGTCCAACTGGTTGAGCATCGGACGTGCCCAACAATTGCTTTCAAATAAAAGAGGACGAAACTAATGAAAATTAAGGTTGAAATTCAAGAAAAAATCTATGAAGTAACTATTCACGACATTCACGCGCGACCGGTGATTGCAGAAGTTGATGGTGTTCAATACCAGGTGTGGCCCGAAGAACAAGCCAGCGCACCCGCAGTCGCTGCAGCTGCTGCGCCTGTTGTAGCTCCTGCTGCACCCGAGGCTGCTCCTGCCGCTCCGGCACGTGCAGCGGTTGCCGCCGGCGCAAGCACGCTTAACGCGCCCTTACCGGGTACCATCGTGGCAATTAACGTTCGCGAAGGCGATAGCGTGGAAGAAGGTCAGGAACTTTTGACCCTGGAAGCGATGAAGATGAAGAACGAAATTCGCGCTGACCGCGCTGGGGTCGTGGCACGCATTCATGTTAATGAAGGTGATTTAGTTAAACACGGCGAAGCCCTAATAAGCTGGCAAGGTTAGGAGGGTTGATAATGGATTTTACGCAACTATTGGCTGAAGTTGGCAAGGGCTTCATGGCGTTCGGCTGGAAAAATGCAGTCATGATCGTCGTCGCCCTGGTGCTGATTTATCTTGCCATTGCCAAAGACTTTGAACCGGTTTTGCTTTTGCCGATTGGTTTTGGTGCTTTGCTCGCCAACCTGGGCATGAGTAACCAGGTTGGTTTCATGAAAGTCATCTACGATGCCGGCATCAAAACGGAACTCTTCCCGTTGCTTATCTTCATCGGTGTTGGCGCGATGATTGACTTTAGTCCGCTTTTATCGCAACCGAGTTTGGTGTTGCTGGGCGCGGCAGGACAGTTTGGTATCTATTTCACGCTTTTGCTGGCGATTTTGCTGGGCTTCAATCTGAACGATGCGGCTTCTATTGGCTCGATTGGTGCGATTGATGGCCCGGTTGCTATTTTCGTGGCTAACAAGCTGGCAGATCCGGACTTAATAGCGCCGATTGCGGTGGCGGCTTATTCTTATATGAGCCTGATCCCCATCATTCAGCCTCCTATTATGAAGCTGATGACCACCCGCAAAGAGCGCTTAATCCGCATGGAATATGCACCCAAACCTGTATCGCGTCTTACGTTGATTATCTTCCCCATTCTGGTCACGATCCTGGTCGCTTTGGTTGCCCCCGACGCCGCGCCATTGATGGCCGCGCTGATGTTGGGTAACCTTTTGCGCGAAGCTTTGGTGGTGGACCGCCTGAGCAAGATGGTGCAGAACGAACTGATCAACATTTCGACACTTTTCCTGGGTTTGTCTATCGGCTCAACGATGACTGGCGATAGTTTCCTAAATCTCAAGACACTCATGGTGCTTGCTTTGGGCCTTGGCGCGTTCGTGATTGACACCGTCGCTGGTTTGTTGTTCGGCAAGCTGATGGCACTTATTACCAAGAACAAGGTCAATCCTTTGATTGGCGCTTGTGGTATTTCCGCTTTCCCGATGGCGGGACGTTTGTCTGCCAAGATGGCGCTTGACGAAGACCCCAGCAACTTCATTCTCATGCACGCCATGGGAACCAACACAGCTGGTCAACTGGGTAGTGTTATCGCTGGTGGTTTATTGCTCGCGCTGGTGATTGGCGTGGGTGGCTAAGCTTCAAGTTTAGTTTAATATTGAACAGCCCCGAGAAGTTTCGGGGCTGTTTTTTTTATCCCTGAACCCAAGAAAATAATTTAGGTTTTCGTAAAATTGTAGTTTTCTTATTTATTTCATTAAAGGCATTATATAGGGCAGAGTAAACCATGCTGTTGAAACAATACAGATATTGATTCAAAAACTAATTGTATTAAAGCGGGAATCATATATGCAAAGCTGTCGGAGAAAAGTAACATATTTGCCCGTATGTAGATAAGGGAATAAAAAAGGAAACCATTGCCAACAAAATAAGTCTCAAAATGATGGTAACTTTCAGCTATGATGTGGAATCGCAACGCGTCAAGTAAAAAACCGATGGTAAGCGCAATAGTCGTTGTTGAATAAGCCAGGATATTTTGATAAACTTAAATAGTTAGCAAAGACTAACAAACGCAGATATTATTCATAAAAAAGGAAATCATGCATGAAGGAAGCAATTAGTTATAAGGAAGAAATCGATTGGAGTAGAGTTAGTCTCTTAATGAAGATAGGAATAACAGGCGCCATTATTATCCTTGCCGGCGATTTGCTTATGGGCTGGGGTGTTAGGGATGTGAGTTTATCTGGGATAGAGAGACTGGTCTCTCAGTATCTTTCAATATCTGATAGGAGAATGTTTTGGTCATCATTTTTAGGATTGATTGGTGTTCCCATCGCTGCCATTGGCCATCTCGGAGTTTATAAGCTTCTCAAGCCTTATTCAAAAAAATATGCCAGGTTGTACGCAATAGGAATGTTGGGGTTTTTAACTTTTGGGGGCTCTGGTGTTCATGTGTCTTCCGTAGCAGCTGCCTTTTTCTATAAGTATATGACAGCAGCAAGTCCGAGCTCCGCCCTGGAAGCTTCTATAAAATTTTCATTATATTTCCCATTGCCACTGTATATAGCTCTTTTAGCTTTTTGGGTTTTAATAGTTTATGCACATATAAAGGCTATTAGCAAAGGTTTCAGTCCTTATCCTCGTTGGTGCTGGGTTTTTTCTATGCCGGTAGGGACGTTGCTTGTCAGCCTTGTCAGTTTTTTTGGTAACTATTCGATAGTAAATGCTCTCATGCTTGGTGCTTTCAGCTTGGGCAATGTATGGGAACTTGGCGGGCATTTGTTGATGCTGGGTAAGGCAAAAGAGAATTACGAAAACAAAATACTATAAAAGCAAATCACAGAGAAAGAACCATGTCAAAAAAAGCAACGAAATTTCAAAAGAAAGTAATGAGCAGATTGTTTAGAGGTAAAGGGATTTTTAATCCATTGAACACCGGCTATATCGATGAACACGTTGCCTCGCTCAGAGAATGGGTTGCGAATATTTTCTTTTACACAAAAAATGGAAACACGATTATGATCGATGCTGGCTATAACTATGACCGCCTGGAAGAAAAAATGTCTTGGCTTAATCTTAATCCCAAAGAGATTGAGCATATATTAATCACGCATCAAGACACTGACCACATGGGGGCAGTTGAAAAAGACAGCGAACTTTTGTTCAAAAGTGCAACACTTTATATCGGAGAAATAGAAAACAGATATCTAATTGGCGAATCACGCCGAAGAGTTTTTCATGGTCTTTATAAACTACCTAAAGTAAAAACAGATAATAAGAAGGTGCTTCTAAAAGACGAACAGGTATTTTATATTCACGACATCAAAATAGAAAGTATTCTTGTCCCCGGACATACATGGGGCCATATGGTTTTTTTAATTGATGATAAGTATCTGTTTACAGGCGATACAATTTGGTTTGGTGCGGACGGCGGATATAGTTTTTTATCGACGTTAGCAGAAGATAATAATTTGTCGGTGCAATCTCTCGCCCGATTGGAACAAATAATAAAAGCAAAACAGAGAGACATAAAAGTAATTACAGGTCATACAGGATATAGTGATGATTTGGATTTCGCTTTTAAACGTATTGATATAGTATGTAAGCCTTTCTCTAAAAAGTTTTATAACCCCAACGCGCCTTATGATGGTTACGATGAGTCTGATGATACAAAAGAGAATATGAAATTAGTTAAGGTTTGATGTGAAAGAAAAACTAAGCAATAAAATTATTATGAGACTTTTGAGATTACTTTCCTTTTTCAGTTTTCAGGATGGAGATGTTGAAAAAGTCCTTGCTCATGCCAAGGCTCATAATGAAAAACAGAAATTCAAACTTCCAAGGAATAGAAAGATAGAATTTAAAGACTTGAAAGTTTACACCGAGAGTGGAACTTACCATTGTCTTCGCATGAAAAAAAGGGGACAAAAACCGGAGCGGGCTATTCTGTTTATTTGCGGTGGTGGCGGAGTGTACGATTATTGTCAGTCTCAACTATTTCTCGCTAAGAAACTTTTAAATCGGGTGGACTGTGAAATTTATTATCCATTTTATCCACCTGCTACCAAGCAGCCTATTAACGAGACCTATAGAATGATCTTTGAAAGCTATAAGCTTATGTTGAAGGATTATGATCATAAAAAAACAGGCGTTTTGGGTTTATCTTTTGGCGCAACAGCAGCGATGACGATGATATCCTGGAATAATTACTACGGCGAAAAGCTTCCCATGCCAGCACTAACGGTTGGCTTGTCACCTGGACATGTGCCGGCAAACTCAACTGAAAGAAAACTGCTTGAAGCTTATAAAAATATAGACCCAGTCATTTCTATAAATATGGTAGAGACTTATGGACATATCCATAAAGGGGGAGCAAGTTTAGAAGATTGGCTTGTACACACAGCCCATGGTGATTTTAGAAATTCCGGGAAAGTCTTACTTTACTTTGGAGAAAAAGAGAGCTTGGCTTTCGCAGCGCCCATCTATAAGCAATCTTTGGAAAAGGCAGGGGCGGATTACCGAATTCATATAGAGCCAAATATGCCCCATTGTTATGGCGCTGTTCGAATAAACAAAGCCTGTAGAAGGACTTATGATGAATATGTAACATATATAAATGATCTCTAGGTCAGGATTACACCGGTCTTTTTTGTACAATTTTCCATGTATGAAGATGTGAATCTTTTAATTAAAGAAACACAAGAAAGGAGAAGCTCATTGAAGTGAAAAAACCAAAGACAAAAAACACTCCGAAAAACCCTGAACCTTCTAACACAGACGTTTTTACAGAGAGCGTATGCGAGAGATTAGTCTTGGATTGAAAATCAGGGGCTAAAGATTAAGTTTGTATCCGATACCGCGTATGGTTTGAATGAGTTCGGGCTGGCGTGGGTTTTCTTCCAGGGCGTTGCGCAACCAGCTGATATGCACGTCCAGGGTGCGCGTATCGCCAGTGTAGTCAGTATCCCACACATGGCTAAAAAGTTCTTTGCGGGTGAGTACTTTGCCCGGTTTTTCCATCATCACCCGCAGAAGGTCGGAACAGCGTGGCGTAAGATGGGCTTCTTTGTCCTTGTAATGCGCCACAGCGGTTTGGGTGTTAAGTTCCAAGACGCCCTTTTTCAGAATGTGTTTATGTTTGACCTCGTTAAACAGGCGCAGGCGGTTGATGAGCTTTTGCACGGTAAAAGGCAGGCGCAAGAGAACGTTCGCCTGAGGTGCGTTGGTGATGGCTTCGTCTTCGGCGATGATGAGAATGATTGGCAAATCAGGCCAGGCAGTACGAATCCAGTTGGTGATGCGCAGGCCATTTGTGCGCAAACTCATGGCGTTGATAACGACCACATTGGGCATCAGGTCTGGGATTGTTTCTAATGCCGTGGCGCCACTGGTGACGGTGGCGACATCAAATCCTTTATCAGAAAGCTCTTGCGCAAAATTATTCTTAAGACGGCGTTTGCCTTCTATTAATAATACCGATAATCCATTTTCCATTAATACAAAACCCTAATAATTCCAAAACAAAGCGCGCACAAAATGGGTCTAAAAGACCTTAAAAATGTTAAAACGTGCTGATTTGGCTATTATAGTCGAAAGTTTAGAAATTTGCTTAGATTCAAGAGTGCAATTTTCATTTTTTCCATCTATTTCAGTATGTGGAAATATTATCGCAAAGCCAAGCTTAAAATATGTGATTAAAGCGTCATGGCGTGTTAGAATCAAAAGTGTATTTAATTCCGGGATTGATGTACTATGACAAAAATGACAGAATGTGAGATTGATAGCGTCAGGGTTAGTTTAACCAACCAGGATCGCGTTGTGGTGCTTAAAGATAAAAACAGCGAACGTTATTTGCCCATCTGGATTGGTCTGTTCGAGTCCGAAGCCCTGACCATCGCTTTGCAAGGTGTGCAAACCGCGCGACCGCTAACCCATGACTTGTTGCTTAGCACTATTCAATCCCTTGGCGCGCAATTTGTGCGCGTTGAAATCGTTGCCATTGATGAAGATGTTTATTTTGCGCAGCTGGTCTTGCTTTTGGAAGGCAAGCAAATCAATATTGATTGCCGTCCGTCGGATGCTCTTGTTATGATGGTGCGCGCGCGTGTACCCATTTTTATCGCGGAAGATATCTTGGAAAAAGTTGCTATCCAACCCGAAGACCGTGTTCCTTATGACCTGTCGGTTGACCCAGTTGAAGGGGATGACGGTGAACTGGAAGACCTTAGCGTCTTTAGCGACTTTCTTTCCACACTTGAAGAAACGCCTGATGCAATTATTGAAGATGCCGAAATTGAAATTGATAGCGATGAAGACGATGATGACGATGACGATGACGAAGATATCGACCTTGACGATATCCTTTTTGGCCCTACAATAAACAATAACTAATAAAGAATTGCCATGAGTGATCAAGACTACCAAACCCAAAACGAAAATCTTGTCCCAACCCAACTTTATGACCGTGAGTTGGAAGAAGCTCTGATTGGTGCTATTCTCATCAATCCTGATGCTTTTGTTGACGTCTCGCCGAAACTCGACTCAAAAGATTTTTATATTCATAAGCACGAGTGGATCTGGGACGCGTTCAAGAGTTTGCTCCATGCTGACCGAAATATTGACCTGCTTACCGTCAAACAAGAACTCGAAAGTGCGGGCCGGTTTGATGACAGCGGTGGTATGGCTTATTTGGTTGGACTGACGAATCTTGTGCCCAGTTCTTTGCATGCTGAAGCCTATGCAGAAACGATAAAAGGACTTGCTTTGCGCCGGCGTCTTTTGAAATCAGCCAACGAAATTGCTAAAATCGCCCATCGCAAAGATATGACCATCGACGCGGTTATTGAGGAATCTGAAAACGCGATTTTTGGTGTTAGCCAGGCGCGTTTCAGTCGCGATTTGGTGCCCCTTTCCAGCGTGGCAATGGATTACCAGCGACGTATTCAGGAAGTCAGCAAGAAGACCGAAGGCCTTAGCGGGCTTGAGACGGGCTTACGTTCCCTGGATTTGGTTTTGGATGGTTTGCAGAAGGAAGACTTGATTATTGTCGCGGGGCGCCCAGGCATGGGTAAAACCGGCTTTTTACTGGGCATTGCCAAACATGTGGGCATGCGTCTTAAACGTAATGTGGCTATTTTCTCGCTGGAAATGTCCAACACGCAGTTGCTTCAGCGTATGCTTGCCCAGGAAACAGGCATTGACTCGCAAAAATTGCGATCCGCCAAACTTACTGACGAAGAATGGACACGCACTTTTCACGCTTTGAGCCTTTTGGGTGAGTCGCGCATTTTCATCGACGACACGCCAGCGATTACACCACTACAGATGCGCTCTAAATGTCAGCGTCTAAAGATGGAGGAAGGGCTTGACTTGGTCATTGTGGACTATTTGCAGCTGATGTCCAGCGATACGCGTACCGAGAACAGGGTGCAGGAAGTTTCGTACATTTCGCGCTATCTCAAAGTGCTTGCCCGTGACCTTGGTGTGCCCGTTTTGGCTGCCGCGCAGCTTTCGCGCGCGGTTGAACAACGTCAGGACAAGCAACCCGTACTTTCAGACCTGCGCGAATCGGGCTCACTTGAACAGGACGCGGATATCGTTATGTTCATCAATCGACCTGACCAAATGAACGAAGACAGTCCTTTCCACAACCTGGCGCGGCTCGCTGTCGCCAAGCATCGTAATGGTCCCACTCACAGTGGTATTGAGTTGGTTTTCATCGAGCGTTTGGCGATGTTCCGTGATGCTACCCGTCAAGAGATGCCCAGATGAGTCAGGGATTAAGGTCGCCTGGTGGCTTTAACACAAATACTCATCTTGTCGCGCTTCCGCGCGATTTTGTGAGTGCCTGTGTGGGCTTGAGTGGCGAAGCCGTTTTGCTTTTGGTGCATTACTTTAGTATATGTTCATCAGCCAAGGACTCTGTGGCCTATGTTGAACAGGAAAAGCTGCTGGAAAACTTCTCGAAATGGCATGGCAGTCAGAAACAAAAGGCTAAAACGGCGCTTGACGAGCTTTTGGAAAAGGCATTATTGATTCTCTGGCGCGAGAATGAGACCGACTATCTCATCGCGGGAACGCCAGAAGGACGATTTTTATATCAAAACTTAAGTTTGGGCGAAAAGAGTCTTTTGGAACAAACATCTTCAAACCTAAGTTTAGAAGATGAACGCCCGAACATTTTTAAACTTTATGAGACGCATATCGGCATTATTACACCTATGATGGCCGAACAGCTAAAGCAAGATGAAATTGATTTTCCGGCAGAGTGGATTGAAGATGCTGTCCGCGAGGCTGTGGAACGCAACGCCCGCAATTGGAAATATGTAAAAGCTATCTTGCTTGCCTGGAAAGAACGAGGACGAGACAAACGAGATGAAGGACATCAAAGCGATATCGAAGCATTTAGAAGACTCACTCGGCAACAGCAAGAGCGAGACCAACCCTGAACAAGAAATAAGCTACCGCCAAAGTCCCGCTGACCAGCATTTTGGTGACCCAGACTGCCCCTATTGTTTGGGTTTGGGCTTTGTGGGGCATGAGGTGCCCATTGACCACCCTGATTATGGTAAGTTGTATATTTGCAGTTGCCGGCTAAAGCGGGTGCAAAGTGACCAGCAAAACGCGCTTTTTGAGTTCAGCAATCTTGGCAGTCTGCGCGACCTGACTTTTGAGACATTTAAGCCAAGAGGACGGGTAGGTTTGGCGTCTCAGCAAGCGGCATCGCTCCAGCAGGCCTACAATTCCGCGCGACATTTTGCCGATAATTGCCAGGGCTGGCTCTTGCTGACGGGCACCTATGGCTCTGGCAAAACGCATTTGGCAGCCGCCATCGCTAATGAAACCTTAAACAGAGGCGTGCCAACCCTGTTTTTGACCGTGCCAGACTTGCTCGACTGGTTGCGTTTTTCCTTCAGTTCCGACAGCGAAAGCAGCTTTGAAAGTCGTTTTGCTGAAATTCGCAATGTGGCGGTACTTATTTTGGATGACTTTGGCACGCAAAGTTCGACGGCATGGGCGCAGGAAAAACTCTTCCAAATTATCAATCACCGCTATATTAGTCAGCTTCCTACGGTGATTACCACAAATTATCGCTTTAATGATTTTGAAGGACGCATCCGCTCGCGCTTGACTGACCCTGAAATCGTGACTCGTGTGGATATCCTTGCGCCGGACTATCGCAATCCAACCGATGAAGTTGGCCATCCGGAGCTCAGCACGCTGAATCTGCACAATAAACAACAGTTTGACACTTTCAGCTTGCGCGCCAACGAACCTGGTATGTTGGCTGAAGACAAGGCTTCACTCAAACATGCTTTGGACATTGCCCAGGCCTATGCCAAAAACCCGCAAGGCTGGCTGCTTTTCCAGGGGCCTTATGCCTGTGGCAAAACGCATCTCGCCGCGGCAATCGGGAATTATCAGGCCGCGCTTGGCGCGCCACCGCTTTTTGTGGGTGTGCCCGATTTGCTGGATTATCTGCGCGCGGCTTTTGCCCCAAACAGCACACAAAGTCTGGACAAGCGCTTTGATGAAATCCGCTCAACGCGGTTGCTTATCCTTGATGACCTGGACACGCAGTCTGCCACGCCATGGGCACGCGAGAAGATTTATCAGCTTTTCAACTATCGCTATGTGGCAGAGTTGCCCACGGTGATGACCACATCGCGCCAGCCTTCTGAACTTGACCAAAGGCTTTTTAGCCGGCTGTCTGATACGCGCTTGTGTCAGGTAGTTTATATGAGTGCACCAGCTTATACAGGAAAGAGTACAAGAAAAACACATAAATGAAAATAACGGTATAATGGTGAAGTTAAAGTAGTTGATACATCTACTATATTGAGAATATCATGGCGCTTTAGGTGCCATATCAGTAAAAAGGAAAAGGAAATATGGAAAAAATAAATCGACATTTGCCCGATGGCTTCAATCTGCCTTATCGTATTAAACGGCTTGCCGAACTTGCCCACAATCTGTGGTGGACATGGAACCCGGAAGCGACCCGTCTTTTTAAGGAAATTGATGAACTTAATTGGAATCTCTCGACCCATAATCCGGTTGTTTTTCTACGCAAAGTAGATCACCAGGTTTTTGAAGACCTGATTAAAGACCGCTATTTTCTGGAGCGTTATGATAGCGTGATGCGTGCGTTTGACGCTTATATGCAAGAGAAGGATACCTGGTTTAACGTGAATTATCCCCAACTGGCTGATGAACACATTGCCTATTTCTCATTTGAATACGGCTTGCATGAATCGCTAAAGGTCTATGCCGGTGGCTTGGGTATTTTAAGTGGTGACCACGTAAAAGAAGCCAGCGACCTGGATTTGCCCTTTACCGCGGTGGGTTTCTTATACACCTACGGTTACTTTGCGCAACGCATTACCGAAGATGGCTGGCAGGTCGCCCGCAATGTTGAAATCAACTTCAACGATTTGCCGATTGCATCACTTTATGACAAAAATGGCGAACCCGTCAAGATATCTGTTGATTTGCCAGGACGTACACTTTGGGCACGGCTTTATGAGCTCAAAGTTGGTCGGGTTACCCTTGTGCTTTTGCATACCGACTTGCCTGAAAACAGCCCGCAAGACCGCCAGCTGACCGATAAACTCTATATCAGCGACCCGGAACTGCGTATCTCGCAGGAAATCCTGTTGGGCATCGGTGGTATGCGCGCGCTTGACCGCCTGGGC
This sequence comes from Anaerolineaceae bacterium, assembly GCA_012839565.1. Classification (GTDB taxonomy): domain Bacteria; phylum Chloroflexota; class Anaerolineae; order Anaerolineales; family Anaerolineaceae; genus Mesolinea. The sequence goes on along the minus strand of DUMZ01000005.1, from coordinate 65,321 downwards.
ATTAAACCCACAATTTATCACATGAACGAAGGTCATTCCGCGTTCCTGAGTCTCGAACGTCTGCGCCAGCTCCTAGCCAGTGGCAAGACGATGGAAGAAGCCAAAGAAATTGTCAGTGCTTCAAACATCTTTACCACGCACACACCTGTGCCTGCCGGTAACGATGAATTCCCCATTTGGCTGGTTGATAAATACTTTAGCAATTACTGGGGCGAACTCGGACTGGACCGCGAAGGCTTTTTGGACCTGGCTAAAGTCAGGAATGACTGGGCTGATGAAGTCTTTAGTATGCCTGTTTTGGCCTTACGGCTTTCAAATTATCGCAACGGCGTTTCCAAACTGCATGGCAAAGTTTCGCGGGGTATGTGGCAAGGCCTTTGGCAAGACAAAGCTGAAGATGATGTGCCTATCAGCTCTGTTACCAACGGTGTGCATACGCTCAGCTGGCTTGCCCGGCGCATTGCTGAACTTTATAAGCGCACCTTTGGTCCTGACTGGATTAATCACATTGATGACCCTAAGATGTGGGAGGGCATTGAAAGAATAGATGACGCAGAACTCTGGCAAATCCGCTTTCATCTCAAGCGGAAACTGGTTAACTACATGGTTACCCGCGCGCGGTATCAGTGGGCGAATAACAACGTTCACCCCGTGCAAACTGTGGCAAGTGGTGTTCTGCTGGAACCGAGCGCGCTTACTATTGGTTTCGCGCGTCGCTTTGCGACCTATAAACGCGCTAATTTAATCTTCCACGACTGGGACCGCCTGTTGCGTATCATCACGAATCCGAAGAAACCAGTGCAAATCATCTTTGCTGGTAAAGCACATCCCAACGATGAACCCGGTAAACGCATGATTCAGGAAGTCTATCGCGCGGTGAAAGATGCCCGCAACGGTGGCAGACTGGTCTTCCTTGAGGATTACGACATGGATATGGCGCGGTATCTGACCCAGGGCGTGGACGTGTGGCTCAATAACCCACGCAGACCCCGCGAAGCCAGTGGCACGAGTGGGATGAAAGCCGCTATGAACGGCGTGCTCAACTTCTCGGTTCTCGATGGCTGGTGGGCGGAAGGCTATAACGGCGTTAATGGCTGGGCGATTGGTGATGAAACCGAATACACCGATTTAGACGCTCAAGATAAGGCAGATGCAAACAGTTTGTATGACACGCTGGAGAACGAAATCGTGCCACTGTACTATACAAAACGCAGTGCGGATGGCTTGCCCGCTGACTGGCTTCAGCGCGTGAAAAACTGTATGCGCAGCATCTCGCCCGCATTTTCGATGACCCGTATGGTTAAAGAATACATGACCGAGCTGTATCATCCCGCTATGCTCGGCGCTCAAAAAAATAAAGAATAGGAGAATAAATGGGTCCTTTTGTGCTTGAATTTTCCAAAGAGACCATATTAATCTCATTGCTCATTTTCGCTGTGCGTGTGGTTGGTATGGCGCTTGATACCTTACGTATCATGCTTGTTATGCGTAAGAAACAAGGCATTGCCTGGGTTTTAGGCTTTTTGGAGACGGTTATTTACGTTCTCTCCATTGGTGTTGTCTTGGACGATGTCAGTAATGTGCTTAAAGTGTTTGCTTATTCAGCAGGTTTTGCCACAGGTAGTGTGGTAGGCATGTGGTTCGAATCAAAATTAGCCATCGGACATGCCCATATCATTATCATTACCAAATTACCAGGTTCAATCGTTGCTGATGCTTTGCGCGCTGGTGACTTTGCTGTGACGGAAATTCACGCTACGGGAAAAGACGGCAATGTGTGGCTGTGTGACCTTACCGTCGCACGTAAGAAGGTGAAAGACGTTGAAACTATCGTCCGCGAAGCTGACCCTGATGCCTTTGTTACCATTGAAGACATCACCCCACTCCATCGTGGGTATTGGGGCTCTGGGCAACTGAGTCGATAGTCTTAAATTGTTTGAATGAGAAGACCCCTGGCTAAAACCGGGGGTCTTTTTTTGACTGTGTTCGGCAAACAGAAACAAAACCGGGAAATGATGGGGGTAATGGATTTGCTTAATTTTTACTATCAATCGCTTATAATTAGGCATCGCTAGTAACAAGGAGATGAAAATGGAGATTGATTCATCAAAGTTTTATTTCGGACAAGCCTACGACCTGACGGAAGGCAAAGTTATCCCAGATAAATTAACTTTTTATGACCCGGAAGACCTGGTAACCCATGGCGTGATTGTGGGTATGACCGGCTCGGGCAAAACGGGTTTGGGCATCATCCTGCTTGAAGAAGCCGCTTTGCAGGGCATCCCGGCTATTCTCATTGACCCCAAGGGCGACTTGACCAACCATCTTTTACACTTCCCAGATTTGCAGGCAGATGATTTCGCGCCCTGGATAGACGAAGACGCTGCCAAACGCGATGGACAGACCGTGCAAGAAGCCGCTACCGCGGCTGCCAGCAACTGGGCAAAAGGACTTGAACGTTCCGGCATCGACAAAGCCCGCATGGAAAAACTTTCCACGAACGTTGATTACGTTGTTTACTCGCCTGGTTCGACCAGCGCATTCCCGATAAGCATTCTCAGCTCACTGCGTGCGCCAAAACTTGACTGGGAAGAAAACAAAGAAATGCTGCGCGAGAACATCAGCAGCACGGTTACCGCCTTGCTTGGTTTGGTGGGCTTTAAAAACATTGACCCCATCCGCTCACGCGAACATATTTTGCTGTCAAATATCTTTGAACACAACTGGAGTCAGGGTGCTGACCTAAACCTTGAATCACTCATTTTGCAAGTTCAAAATCCACCCTTTGACAAGCTGGGTGTCTTCGCGATGACTAAGTTTTATCCTGAAAAAGACCGCTTTGAACTGGCTATGCTGCTCAACAACTTTATCGCCGCGCCAAGTTTCGAAAACTGGCTCAAAGGGCAGGCTTTGGATATCGGATCCATTCTCTATGCTCCTGATGGCAAACCCCGGCACAGCGTCTTTTATCTGGCGCATTTGAGTGACCAGGAACGCATGTTCTTTGTAACCTTGCTCTATACAGCGATAGAAACCTGGATGCGTAGCCAGGCGGGCACGACGAATTTGCGCGCCTTAGTCTATTTTGATGAAATTGCTGGCTATTTACCGCCTGTTGCTAATCCGCCATCAAAACCCATCATTCTACGCATGCTCAAGATGGCACGCGCTTTTGGTGTTGGCCTGGTGCTTTCGACCCAAAACCCGATTGACCTTGACTATAAAGCGCTCAGCAACGCCGGCACCTGGATGATCGGGCGCTTGCAGACTGAACAGGACAAAGCGCGCCTGCTGGACGGTTTGGACAGCATCGCTGGTGGTTATGACCGCGCGTACTTCGACAAAGCTATCACCGCGCTGGGAAAGCGGGTCTTTTTACTGCATAATGTGCATGCCAAGGCGCCCGAAGTCTTTACAACCCGCTGGGCGATGAACTATTTGCCAGGTCCTATCACACGCGAGAAGCTGGAAGATCTCAATCGCCTGGTTGGCGCGGATTTGGCAATCTTGCATGCCAGTATGCAAGCTGAAGAAGAAGGAAGTGCTTCGCCAGTCAGTTTTGCTGAACCTGGTACACAGGCGACCTTGAACACAGAACCCAAATTGCCCTCGAGTGTTGACCTGGCCTATCTGCCCATCAATGTTAACCCCGGCGCGGCTTATGATCAGGCCATGCGTCAGAATGTCGCCCATGGAGAACAGCCAAGTTTCCACTATGAAGCGCTTTTGATGGGACAAGCCACCGTTTATTACGCTAATCGCACGCATAATATAGACACACAACAAAAAATCGCTGTGCGTTTGCGCGATTTGCAAGGACGCGGTTTGGTGCGCTGGGAAGACTACACCACGGAAGCCATAGATTTGCATGCTGTTGACAGTACTCCGCTAAGCAACGCCACTTTTGGTTCGCTCAGTTATCCGGTTGATGATGAAAAGACCATCAACGAACTGAAAAAAGATTTTGTGGAATGGATTTACCGCAATGCCCCCGTGACTGTCTACCGCAATGAAACGCTAAAACTCAGCTCGCGCGTTGATGAAAGTCTGGAAGACTTCAAGGCAAGGTGTGAAGAAGCCTCGCAAGGGGATAAAGAAGCCCTGCGCAAGAAAATCACCGATGACTATGCCAAGAAAAAGAGTGCCGCAGAAAACCGGCTGATGAAAGAAGAGATGAAACTCGAAAAGCTTGAAGAAACGCTCAAAGGTCGCCGGCTTGAAGAAGGCGCGACTGGCTTAACCACCGCCTTGAGCTGGCTGGGCAGTTTTAACAAGACCGTTGGCAAGGTGATCGGTGGTCGTCGCAAGAGTATTACCAGTTCACTGACCAAACGCCGTCTTACTGCCAGCGCTAAAAAAGCGGTTGAAGAATCAGAATTGATGGTTGAACGCTACAAGGAAGAACTTGAAGCGGTGGACGAACAAATGCAAGCAGAACTGGACGCCTTGCAAGACAAACATGCCGAAATGCAAGGTGAAATCCGCGAGATTGCCATTAATCCACTCAAGAAAGACATTGTAGTCGAGTTTTTTGGTTTGGCGTGGGAGCCCCAGTACGCTTATAAAGCCGGGGACCGCATCGTGATGGTTCCAGCTAACGAGGTTTAAACGCGCTTTGACTGACTTTTAAAGGCTAAATCAAACAGCTTTCATGGCAATCACCATGAAAGCTGTTTTTTAATACTAAAAGTAAATTCGGGAAATCAGTTTTGCGGTTCCGCTTTACGGACATCCCCTTGTTTGTTCACCGCTAATTTCCAGGTACTGCCAGGCGTAGCTTGCTGAAAGACTTCATAATCGCTGGTGCGCAGGATGTAACTTTGACCGTTGGCATCAAAATAAATGGTGTAGCTTTCGCTCCGTCCGCTGATGCGCTGGCTTTGCGTCAAATTTGGGTCGGGCCAGGTGGCATACACGTCAGTACCTTGTGTGGTGACGGTGTCTGCCATCACCCATGCCATCGTCTCGTAGTCGCAATAATCTTCGTAAATTTCGTAGACGCAGTCCTGCACCACTTCCCCGATACCTGTGCCGGTATCTACGGTGTAGGGCTCGCTGCAATTTTCTATTGACCCGGGAACGTAAGTGTCTGAAGTATCACGCAACTGTGATGAACAGTTATAAGCACTGGCGCCACTGGGAATGTCCGAAAGCCAGTCGCTTTCGGTTACGGTGGTATAGGCTTCAATCGCCATGGTGCGCTCCCAGGCAGTTGATACCACGGTGGCTTTGATGTCTTTTGTGCGGTTGGCGCGGATCGTGTTCCAGGCAAAATAGCCACAAATAATCAGAATAACCAGCATGAGAATCAAAAGCACTTTTCGCGATAAGGGCTTGGTGGCGTGCGCCTGCTCTGGCGGCAGTGTGGAATCGTCAATTTCATATTCTGTGGGTTGGGCGTCTTCGCCTACCGCCATGCCACTCGGGCGCGATTTCGCGCCGACGGTCAAATCAGCGCTGCATTGCCGGCAGACCAGGGAGTCGGCAAGGTTGCGTGTGCCACAATAGGGACAATGTTTGTCCGGGCCGGATTGCGCCATGCGGATGAGGGCTTCATCTTTGATGAAATTGAAAGTGTTCGCGTCAACTTGCTCAAAACGAACGTTTACGGCTTGTGGCGCACCACATGCCGTGCATGTTTTTATTGCGCCTGGGTTTTTGGTACCACAGCTGTCGCAGGTCCAGATGAGTTCTACATATCCTAAAATTTTTCTTGCCATGCTAGAGATTCCTTTATCCTTGTTCAGGGAGAATGGTGGCTTGAACAGCGCGCACACCAGTTATAGCGATAAGCCCTTCAGCCGCGAGGACCAAAGGGATAAACGTAAGGACCGAGAAGAGTGAAAAAACAAAAACGATAATACCGATAGTTAGGCTAAAAGAACGTAAACGGACAAATATTGCCCAGCCATTTTTCCAGGCGAGTTTCATAGACGGCTCATCCTGTAAAAAGAAACAGGAAAGCGTTAAAAATTGCCAAATGCTCCAAAACACCAAAACGGTGAAAAATGCTCCCGCGATACCCAAAGGCACACTGGATTTTAAGGTGTCGGAACTCAACCAGTAAAACGTAATCACGAAAATCAAAAAGGCATAGACCAGAAGATTGACGATGCCCCACAGTAAGTTTTGCTTAAAATAGCTTTTGAATCCTTGCCAAAAGCCCATCAGCCCACTGCGATTACCCCTTGCCAAATCGCGTGCCTGGTAAAAGACGCCAAAGGTAGCTGCCGGCAAGAGAACGATGGTGAAACTGCACAAAATAGCAACAAGTCCGACCAAAGCCTGGTTTGCCCAGTCGTCCGCCCATAGTTTGATGGATTCGCCGATAACCTTGAAAGCGTCTCTGGCCTTAAGTTCTTTCATGTTATGATTATAATTGAAACAAGCAAAAATATATGAAGGAATGACTATGTTGAACATTGATAACGCGCTTTTGGTGATTATTGACATCCAAGGCAAGCTTGCCGAAGTCGTTCACGAAAGCGAAAAACATAACGCGGCCGCGATGAGAATGATTGCCGGCGCGCAAGCTCTGGAAATACCCATCCTGCTCACCGCCCAGGCTCCCCACAAAATCGGCCACACTACCGAACAGGTGCGCGAACTGCTCCCCACGCAGCATGAATTTGCCCGTATGGGCTTTAGTATTTATACCAGTCCTGAAATTCGACTTACGCTTAAAGCTTCCGGACGCAAACAGATGATTTTATGTGGCTTTGAAAGCCACATCTGTGTTTATCAAAGCGCGCTTGACCTGATGGAAGCCGGCTACGAGGTCTATATTTTGACTGACGCGGTGTCTTCGCGTGATCCCCAGAACAAGAAATATATCCTAAAAGAATTGCGTGGCGAAGGGGCGCATCTTATCAACGTTGAAACCGTCTTCTATGCCTTGATGCGCGACCCAAATCACCCTGCTTTCCGCGCGATTTCAAAGATTATCAGATAAGTCTTTTCCCAAAGTCTCAATAAGTTAAAAGTAAAACCGCACCTGTTGAGAGCGCGGTTTTTTGATAATTTCTTCAAACAGCGGGAAAGGTTTAGGGGCTATCTGCGGGCTTCGATGGTCAGGTTGATGTCCATTTCCTTGCCATTTCGAATAATGGTAAAGACGACCACATCACCGGGGTCTTTGTTCACGACAATATAGTTGAACATTTCGCTAAAGTCTTTGACTTCAATGCCGTCCACAGCAATAATCAAGTCGCCACCTTTGTAATAACCCTGTACCTGGCTGGGTTGGGTTCCGCCACGCAGACCGGCTTTTTGTGCTGGCCCGCCTTGTACTACGTCACTGATATAAACACCTGTTGAACGTGGTAAATCGAGCGCTTCCTGAACACCTAAACTGATGTTGCTCAGGCTGGTCATGCCTAAATAGGGGTAGTCAAAACTGCCTTTTTCAATCAGAGATGGCACAACCTTGCGCGCTACGTTTGATGAAATCGCAAATCCGATGCCGGTGTTAATGGCATCGCCAGTAATAGAAATACCGGAAGTTTTTATAGCCCGGTTTACACCAATCACTTCGCCCCGCAGGTTGAGCAGGGGACCACCAGAGTTGCCGGGGTTAATCAGCGCGTCGGTTTGAATGGTATCCCCGGATGAGAAATAACCGCCACCTGCAGATTGTCGCATTGAGTCTAATACACGACCACGGGCGGATACCACGCCAACGGTCATCGTTCCGCTTAAGCCATAAGGATTTCCGATAGCAGCTACCGTTTGGCCAACTTTCACCAGGTCACTGTCGCCAAAAGCAAGCGGTACAAGTTCGCTGGGGTCAACATCGACTTTGATAACGGCCAGGTCTGAATCCATATCCATGCCCACAATCTCGGCATAACTCTTTAAACCAGATTGAAAATGCACTTCAATCGTGTCTTGGTCTGCTACAACATGATAGTTGGTGACGATATGTCCCTGGGTGTCAACGACAAAGCCAGTACCCTGCGAGCCACCAGACCGCATTCCAGCGGCTTGAATAGAAACGACACCAGGGCTGACGTGTTCGTAAAGTGCTTCCAGCAGATCCTGATTATCTTCCAGTTCAGGATTAAAACCTGGGACTGCCGGTTCCGGTAAGGCTGGTTTAGCTGTGGGCGTTGCGTCAGTACGCAATTCTGTGGTTGGAGATGTTTCCTGGACTTGTTGGGCAATTTTGCTCAACAGTGATGTGAATCCGCATGCGCTAAGTACAAGAAACACAAGCACTAACGCAATAATCTTTTGTATTGTTTTCTTTGACATTACTACCTCACTTGAATATCTGATTATATTCTACGCCTGGAATGTATAGTTTTCATTAAATTTCTCATTCTAATTTTCGTGTTACAGAAAAAAATAATGAGAAAGAATGTCAGGAAAAGAAAAACGCCCTTGAAAATGCAATGGTTTCAAGGGCGTTTGAAAAGCGATAATCTTAGCCTAAGCCAACAATGCGTCCTGTTTCAAAGTCGATATCAATATCGTAGTAAACCGGGCGGGTGGGCAAGCCGGGCATGGTGGACATGGTGCCAAGGAGCGGGTAAACAAATCCAGCGCCAACAGACGCGCTCACACTCTGAATGGGTATTCTAAAGCCTTTGGGCACGTTCTTGAGTGTGGGGTCATGGCTGATGGAAAGGTGTGTTTTCGCCATGCAAATCGGCAAATTGCCATAGCCCAGTTCGGTGTAACGCTTCAGGCGTTCTTCAGCTTCGGGGCTGTAGTCAACGCCGTCCGCGCCGTAGATTTCTGTGGCGATAGTTTCAATTTTGTCTTTCAGGCTCATTTCTGACGGGTACAGGAATTTGAAGTTGGACGGTTCTTCGCAGGCTTTGATGACCGCTTTGGCCAACTCTACCGCGCCAGCGCCACCCTGACTGAAATGGTCCGAAGCGACCGCGTCTGCGACTCCCGGGTGTTCTTTGGCGATTTTGCGCACAAGTTCGATTTCGGCGTCGGTGTCGGTGGGGAAGCGGTTAATTGCTACAACGACTGGCACGCCAAATTTGCGGGCGATGTCAATGTGCGCCAACAGGTTCTCGGAACCTTTTTTGACCAGTTCAAGGTTTTCTTCGACGTATTCCGGTGCCAGGGGTGTGCCTGCCACAACTTTGGGTCCGCCACCGTGCATCTTCAGGGCGCGCACGGTCGCTACCAGAACCACCGCGTTAGGGATATTGCCGGAATAGCGACACTTGATATTGAAGAATTTTTCCATGCCCAAATCAGCCGCAAAGCCTGATTCGGTGATGACATAATCTGCCAGTTTCAATGCGATTTTGTCAGCCACAATGGAACTGTTGCCATGGGCTATGTTGGCGAACGGGCCGGCATGCACCATCACGGGCGTGCCTTCAAGGGTTTGCAAGAGAGTGGGTTTAATGGTTTCCATCATCAACACAGTCATCGCGCCAGCCACACCCAAGTCATCAGCGGTAACAGGTTCGCCTGAACGGCTTTGTCCGATCACGATGCGCGCGATACGTTCGCGTAAGTCTTTCAGGTCGGTGGCAAGGGCCAGGATAGCCATCAACTCAGAAGCCACCGCGATGGTGAAGTTTGTTTTGAGTTCAAAACCTTTTTCAGCGGGGCCCTGGCCAACCGTGATGCCACGCAACATGCGGTCGTTGGTGTCTATAACGCGACGCCAGGTGACGGTATCAGGGTCGATGTCCAAACGGGCGAATTTGCTTTTTTCCTCGTCGGTCAGTTTGTTGGGGTCGCGTTCAGTAATGCCTAATCTTTCCAAACGTCCAAGCATGTTTCGGGCAAACTGGCGATTCCCTTTTTTATCAGCGGGACACAGGCGGTTAAACAAAGCTTTATCACTTTGGCTGCTTTCGTGGAACATACGCGCGTCAATAGCGGCTGCCAGCAGGTTATTAGCGGCGGTAATAGCGTGGATATCGCCGGTCATGTGCAGGTTCATGTCTTCCATCGGAATGACCTGAGAATAACCTCCGCCAGCCGCGCCACCTTTGATGCCAAAGGTCGGGCCTTGCGAAGGCTGGCGAATAGCGGTGACGACAGTTTTGCCCAGATGCGCGCCAAGGGCCTGGCTTAATCCAACTGTGGTTGTGGTTTTGCCTTCGCCAAGAGGGGTAGGGGTGATGGCGGTTACGTCAATGTATTTGCCATCGGGCACATCCGCCAGTCGTTCAAGCACGTCCAGGCGTACTTTGGCTTTATAGTTGCCGTAGAGTTCCAACTCCGAATCTAAAATGCCCAGTTCGCGCGCAACTTGTTGAATGGGTTTTAGCGTCGCGTTTTGGGCGATTTCATAATCCGCGGGCACAGGGCTCTTGATATCAAGGCTGGTGGGGGTGAATTCTGCTCTGTTCAAAACTTTTTCTTTTGTCATTTATTCTCCTGTTATTTATGGAAGGTTTAATGCTTCTTTGGGTAAAGTGGCAAAAGCTTTTAGGCTTAGATTTTCCCGGTCGCCATGATAGGCAACTGGCACGATGACTTCGGTAGCGCTGGAAGATTTTATTGTTTCGCTTAGGTGCTGGCCACCGCCGACAATTTGACCGTCTTTGTTGTAGACCAAGACATAAATCACCGCGTTTTGTAAGTCGATGTTGAGATTATTGACTACCGAAACGCGTGCTTGATTGTCATCGGTTAGCGCGGCTTGGGACGCGCTAAGGGGATTGTAGCCCAGCTGTGAACTGCCGAATTCGCCGGGCACGATGATGAGATCCACAGTAAAGCGTTCGGGGTAGACGCGTATCGGTTCCGGCAGGTTGGGATCAGCAGTTGCAGTTGGCGTTGGGGTCTGTTCAGGTGATGTGGTTTCATCTGTTGGTGATTCGGGTGTCGAATCATCACCAGGCGGTTCGGGTGTCTCAACGATTTCTGTTGGTTCAGGTGTGTTGGTTGGGGTTTCGATGGGATAGGTATCTTGGCTCATAGGCCGGGCCAGTCCGCCAAAGCCACGTGCCTGGGGTGTCGCGCTGGGTTCTTGCGTGGTGCTTGGGCTGGTGTCTGGGAAGTATTCAGTAAAGGGAACGTCCTGCAATGCGGATGCAAAAAGGATTTCTTCTTCGGGCCAAATATAGTCCACATAGCCGGTATCACTCAAAACAACGCGGCCTAGTTCGTCACTCAAGGTAATGATGTAATAGGTATCGGTTACCAAATGCTTTGAAAGGTTTTGTAGTACTGCGCCACCGCTAAACTGCATGGAACCGTTGACTTCAAAATTCCAGTCCTTGACTTCAATCGTATCCCACCATTTGCCGGCCTGGAGTGACGCGGAGTATTGCGTTATCCATGGATAAATTTCCACCCAGGCGATTTCTCTTTCTGAAAGGGCTTCGACGGGAATGGACACGCCGATTTTATCTTTGTGGGGCACAAAATCAACAATGCTTGTTCCGCCACCGATGATTTCATTGTTTTTGTTATAAGCAATTGCGTTCAGGCGAACCTGGGTGTAGGTGTAGGGATCGCTGTTTTCAAGCCATGCGGTGAAGGTGGATTTGCTTTCTGTTTTTTGCAGGCTGGGCATGGTGATTTCCAGGGGCTGACTGTATTTTAGGTTATGGTCAAGTACGCCACTCATCACACGCAGTTCAATATTGTTGACCACAAAACCGGGCATCAGTTCAAATTGATGGCTTAAGCCGGTGATTTCCTGGGGGAAGATGTACTTAACCATGGTCGTGTCCTGGTAGAGGCGGTTGCCATTAATATCGCGGGCGTAAATCTCAAAAAAGACGTCTTTGGCAATCGCATCGCTGACGGTGTTGCGAATTTTGGCGAACAGGGTGACTTTGGTGCCATTTTGAATGAACTTCAGTTCGGTCAGTTGGACTGGGTTGGCGTCTTGCAGGTTGGCGGTTGGTGTTTGGAATTGCTCCCCATAAACCACCTGAGGCGTGCCATTAACCATAATGATGGTAGGCTGGGCGGGGGGCAGGGTTGGCGCGCTGCTGGTCGCGGTGGGGTCGCCGACTGTTGTGAAACCACAGCCAGTCATAAGGCTAATAATAAGTAAGACGATCATTGCCCGGGCAGAATAAAATTTGTAATTCTTCATAAGTCACCTTTTTTTATGTCGCACGAAGCCATTTGAAAATGGCATACGTATGAATTATAACGCCATGTGAGCGCTAATAAAAGAATTCAGAACGCCTGGTGTGGGTCAGGTTTGTTTTGTTGGTTAAGAAAATAAAAAATCTCAGCGTGTGTGCTGAGATTCAAAATGATAGATATAGGGCCGGTGGGGGTCGAACCCACACGATGTCACCATCGAAGGATTTTAAGTCCTTTGCGTCTGCCTATTCCGCCACAGCCCCAAGGTAAATCATTTTACCATTGTTTTAATTTATGCAAGGGGAAATTTTGTGTTTCCCGCTTTTTTTGCAAAGTGACCCTTGAAGAATCAAGAAAACGTTTGTGGTTGATAATTATTAAGCTATAGTTCCACGATTTCGTGCATGTCGTCTGAAACCAGCAGGGGGCTCAGGGTGCCCAAAACAGCAATAACGGTGGTGATGATTAATGTCGGTATCATGTCTTATCTCCTTTTACACCCCCAGTATAGATTTTTACGCGTTTTCAGACATCGGCATAAAGGACTAATTCAGCTAAGCCTTTGGGTGGATTATTTGGTTTGCCTGGTCTTAAAGCGGTCTTTTTGCGGGAGAAAGTGTTTTTATTCCGGCAAAAACTTTAGTTGGGCGGTGAATGCCTGTTGTTCGGAATCAAGATTGAAACCTTCAACGCCATACAGATTCTCAGACAGTTCAGCAACACGGATTGACAAGCGTTCCTGTGGGCGGACTTCCTTGTCGTAATTGACCTGTATCCAGTCCAGCTCGCGCTTTGTCATCAAGTCGAAGGGCACGGCGTTGGTAATCGCTTCAACATAACGGGCGTTGTTCATATGACCCAGCATATCGATATACGAGTAGCGCGCAGTCATGGTAAAGGCTTCGGATGTATCGTCAATTTGTAATTTTTCCAGGCTTTCATCAAGGGCTACAAGATGCTCAAGGGATGGCAAGTCCAGCCCAGGCAAACGGTTGGGTGGCAGTAATCGGCGTTTGGTGGCGTGAATCACCAGCCAGGCTGAACTGGCAAGCATAACGGTTTGCTGGTTTTCGTCCAGGATTTTAAAATCACGGACATAAAAGAGTTTTTGTTGGATTGTTTTTGGCCAGGTTCGCCACTGGAGTAGTTCTCCGGCATTTGGCCGGCGTAGGAATTTCACCTTCATGCGCGAGAGCACCCAGTAAAGGTCATGGGCAAGCATGTCATCAAAGCCAAAACCGAGTTGAATGGCATTGATGCCGGCTAATTCAGTCAGCTTTTTAAAGACATTAGCGGGTGTAAAGCGACCGGTCAGGTCGCAATCGTTGCTTGGGACATTTTCAAAAACTTCTAAACCAACATTTTCTATGCGATTCATAACTAACCTTCTTTCACTTATCACCAGTCTATTGGCTTAATCTTAGAAACACATCAAAATACGTTTTAGTTACGCATTTAAACAATGAAACATATATTTTAATTTTGTTGTAGAATGAAACCATATAAAAAACGATTAGGATGGACCTATGACCCAAGAATTCGAAAGCAAGAAAAACGACAATCCGCAAGCCAAAAAAGATACGCCTATCGCCTGGCTTGTTCGCCTGTTGAAAGGCTTTATCTCCGGCGTTGGCGCGATTACCCCTGGTCTTTCTGGCGGGGTGATGATGGTGGTCTTTGGCATTTACGAACCCCTGCTCAAGTGGCTGGCTGATATCCGCCAAAACTTCTTACGCAATCTGCTTTTCTTTATCCCGGTTGGTATTGGTGGGGTGGTTGGCGTGGTCGCTTTTTCCGCGGCGATCGACAAGGCTTACGAACTCAACGCGGTGATGTTCACCTGGCTGATTATTGGCTTTATTGTGGGCACTTACCCGTCCATTTTGCGCACTGCTGGCAAAGAAGGTCGCAAAGCGTGGCATATCATCATGATGCTGTTCATCGCGGGTGTGCTTTTTTATGCCTTGCGCTGGATGCAAAGCAATTTGGACATCAGCATGCCCCAAAACTTTTGGATTTGGATGATGTGTGGCGCGCTGACCGGCCTGGGTCTGATTGTGCCGGGTTTGAGCCCGAGTAACTTCCTGATGTATATGGGCTTGTATCAACCGATGGCCGCGGGTGTAAAATCGCTCAATTTCGGTGTGATTATCCCGATGTTGCTTGGTCTGGTCGCGGTCATCTTCGCGTTAGCCAAGCTGATTAGCTGGCTTTTCAAAAAGCATTACGCTTTGCTTTATCACATTATCCTGGGTGTGGTCTTTGGCTCGACGTTGGCGATCGTGCCCATCGTCAGTGAGACGAAAGGTGTGATGATTGGCGCGGATGCTTTTCCCCTGGATAAATTCCCGCAATTAGCCTCTATCAACGAGCCAAAATCAATTGTCATCTGCGTGCTTTTGGCACTGGCGGGCTTCGCGGCATCGTTTTTGCTTGCCAAACTTGACGAGAAGCACCCACACGAGTCGCTTTTTTAGGCTTTTTTAGATAACAGGATTCAGGTGCGCTATGATTTTAGAGAAAGAAAGAGAAAAAATCGTTGAGACTGGCAAGCGGATGATTGACGCGCGCCTGACCACAGGCACAGGCGGAAATCTGAGCATTTTCAACCGCAAGGAAAACTTGATTGCCATCAAGCCCAGTGGCGTGCCTTACCAAAGCATGCGGGCGCAGGATGTGGTTGTTTTGCGCCCTGATGGGGAACGCGTTGATGGCGTTCTGAAACCATCCAGTGAGACCAAATTCCACCTGGCGATTTACCACGCGCGCCCGGACGTTGACGCTATTTTGCACAGCCATCAGGTGCACGCCACGACGATTGCGTGCATGGGCATTGAGTTGCCCGCGGTGCATTACCTGCTGGCTTTCAGTGGTGACAAGGTGCCTTTGGCACCGTATGCCACGTTTGGCACCCAGGCATTATCGGATAATATTTTGTCGGTTTTGGGGAATTACAAAGCTTGCTTGCTTGAGAATCACGGGCTGATTACTTTGGGTGCGAGTTTGGATGAAGCTTTTGATACCGCTGAAGCCCTGGAACTTGTCGCGCAGATATACATTCAAGCCAAATCAATCGGCGAAGCAAAAATATTAAATTCTGAACAAATGAACGTGGTTATTGAAAAGTTCAAAACTTACGGCAAGCAAGATTCGGAAACAAAATAAACTGGCTCTTTTGGTAAAAAACGCACCGTCTCCACGCATTGCGCATAGATAAATCTCCCTAAAAATAGCAAACGAATAGCGGTTAGGGTTGTTTTAGGCGTTTAAAGTACTTATACCTGCCTGGAAGTTCAGAATCTCTATTGAAGTAAACAGGATGGATAAATCGTGAAGGTTTTCCATGTCCAGGCTCAGGAGTGTTTTGATTTTTTCAATGCGATATTTAACTGTTTTGGGGTGCAGGTACAATTCTTCAGCAGTCCGCGCGAAGCTTGAACCAGTGCTTAGATAAACATATAAGGTTTCATAAAGATCAGGGTGATTTTCATAAAGGTTCTTAAGCTCTGGGTGAATGTGCTCGTTCAGTTTCGTATCATCTTCACCGATAAAGAGTTTGAATATGCCTAAATTATCATATTCTTCAATGTAATTGTTGGGATAGTTGTTGGAGATAAATCGGGAAATGGCTTTTGACTGCAAATCCGCCAAAGGAAGTTCTTTTAGCTGATGAAAACTGCTGATGCCTCCATGAAAACGCAAACGCATATATTCCGGATAGTCGTGGATATGTTGTGCCACCAAAGTCTGGAAATCAGCCGCAGTCATGTTTTGGCCTATCGTTGCCTGGGGTATGATGAATTGGTCGTAACTTGAAGCGATAAAATAGACCGTGCCAGTTTGCTTGTTTTGAATGCTGGTGCGTATTTTGGTGCGCAAGTTAAACAGGTCCAGGTTTTCACTTTGAACTTCAGGGTAATAATCGATAATCATCACCCGCACGATATCGTTTGGGTCAAGTTCGAGTTGCTGGTAAATGGTGTTCAGTTCATCTTGTGATTTTATGACCCCTCTCAAGATGTCTCCTACCAAGGCATTTTTGTTCAGAAGCTTGAGTTGTTTACCGCTGTATTCGCGCAGGAGTTCAAGTTGTACATTGCGGACAAGATTTTCAACAATGATAATGTCGTTTATGTCCAGACGGCGATCAGGTTCCTCATGAACAATGAGCACATAACGATCTCCCCCGACTGGTGCCAAATCAACGTGTACGAAGCTTGTTTCAGGCTCATTTTGGTTCTTAGAGCATCTGTAACGAAAACGCTTGTATTCAACGGTCATGTATTCGGAATGCTCCATGGGGAGTTCTTCAAAACATTCGAAATTTGCCAGTGCGGGATTAGTGCTCACACTAAGTTCACCGGCTGGATTTTGAATGCTTAGGTCAAAAAGCAACATTTTTTTGAATTCAGACAGAATCTCGCGCATACTTAACATCTCAATTGCCATTCTGGTACTGATTTCTGACAGGTGGTAATAAAGCTGAAGGCGTTGTTCGCGTCTGGATAGGATAAAGCTAAGCACTTCAACCATAATTTCTTCATACTTTGTCGTTTCAGGTATTTCAATCAGGAGAATATCAAGTGCTTTACAAAGTTCAATGAAGACCTGTGGAACTTCTTTTAACAGGCGGTTTATTTTGACGATTAAACAAGTAATGCCGATAGATTGAAGTTTTAGGAAAAACTCATTTAGGCCAGCGTGGTCAAGATCTTGCAAAGCATAATAGCTGGTTAAAAGGACCATGCCCTTTTTTGCCCACTTTTCGATATCGGTCGCTTCAATAATATTTATCCCCGTCACTGGAACGTTTAAATCCTTTGGCAGGACGATAATGCGGGCATATCTTAAGCTTTTACAAGCCAGTAAATTGTTTAGTGTCATTGTTGTTTCTTGCATGGCACACCTTTTATCCTTGATAGATAAATTATACTTTACAATTTCCCCAAAACTGCTAATGACAGATGAATAATACCCTGATAAACTTAAATTTACGATTGTAACCGGTGCGTTCTGTACTTGTTTTCAGTCGTATCAAGTTCAAACAATTTAAATTAGTTCGAAAAGGAGAAAAATGCTAAAAACGATCATCCGCAAAAACAATTATCAAGATTCAATCAATCTAATGTTGCTCACAAATGAAGTCAACGCCTTGGAAGGTGTCATTAAAAGTGCCGTGATGATGGGTACTGATGCCAATAAGGACATTTTTCGAAACTCTGGGCTTCTGACCGAGGAAGCTAATGAAGCATCCCCTGCGGACATGGTTATTGTCATTGATGCAGTTGATGAAAGCGTTATTGAAACCGCATTGGAAACAGTTGACCATTTTCTTTCCGATTTAAGTGTCAAACGCGAGAAGAAGGGTGTCTCCTATGCCACCAGTTTGGAAAGCGCGCTTGAACATTTACCCGATGCTAATTTGGCATTGTTCTCCATCCCCGGTGAATACGCCGCAGATGAAATGATGAAGACCCTGGAAGCAGGATTACATGTCTTTTCTTTCACCGACAATGTCAGCCAGGAAGATGAACTTCGACTGAAAACCTACGCCCACGAAAATGGTCTGTTGATGATGGGCCCTGATTGTGGTACTGGCATCATCTCAGGCATTCCAATGGCCTTTACCAACGTGGTCAAACCAGGCAATATCGGCATTGTTGGCGCGTCTGGTACGGGTATTCAGGAAGTCTCCAGCATCATTGACCGACTTGGCGGTGGTGTTGTACATGCCATCGGTACTGGCGGACGCGACTTGAGCGAAGCGGTTGGCGCTATCACTGTTAAAGACGCCTTGGTTGCGCTTGAAAACCATGCACCGACCGACGTCATCGTATTAATCTCAAAACCACCCGCTCCGAGTGTCCGCAATGAAATCGTCAATTTGCTACACAACCTTTCTAAACCTGTTGTCGCAGTTTTCATCGGCGAACGACCTGAGTATCACGAACAAAACGTTTACTTAGCCCATACGCTCGAAGAAGCTGCCCGTATCGCTGTTGACCTGGCGAATGGCAAAGAAGTGAAAGCTGACTACATTGAAGCTCTCGACAACCATGTGGAAGAAATTCTCCCAGAAAACGCAACCGTTAAGGGACTTTACTCCGGTGGTACCCTGGGCAGTGAAGCAGCCATGCTCATCTCTGAAGCCTTAGGCTTGGGCGAGATTATCCACGAAGAAGGTTATGTTTTGAATGCTCATGGTTATCAGGTTGTTGACTATGGTGACGACATGTACACCCAGGGTCGACCCCATCCCATGATTGACCCCGCAACCCGCATTGAAGCCATCAAAAAAGCCGGCGCTGAAGCCGATACAGGTGTCATCCTTTTGGACATTGTTTTAGGCTATGGCTCGCATGCTGATATGGCTGGCGCCCTGGCACCCGCTATCAAAGAAGTGCTCGACAAAGCAAAAGGCGAAAATCGCCAGCTGCATGTTATCGCATCCGTTACCGGCACCCGCCAGGATCCCCAAAATTACGATGCTACCATCGCCACACTCAAGCAAGCTGGTGCTTTGATTGAAGACAGCAACGCCAAAGCAGTGCGCCTGGCATTGAAATTCAAGGGAATTGCATTCAAAGAAATTGAAAAAGCTGTCAAAGAAGTTCCCGTAAGCAAGATTGAACTCCCCAAACCCAGCGAAGCCGTTATGGAATTGCTGACCACTAAACCACGTGTTATCAACATCGGTTTGGAAAGCTTCAATGAATCTATCGGAAAATTTGGCGGTGAATCCATTCAATATAACTGGAAACCCATTGCTGGTGGCAACAAGAAGCTCATCCGCATCCTCAATGCACTGGCAAAAATTGAAAGTATCGATGAAGCCAACCAGAAGGTCGTTGACCGCATGCTTGAAGCACAACCATTCCTGGTGGACGTTGTTCCCGCGAAATCGGTCATCCCCATCTTGAATACGAAAACCTTGTTGCATGCTGGCCCACCTATTGAATACCACGAAATGACTGGTCCAATGCAGGGATCCTGTGTTGGCGCGGCTCTCTTTGAAGGCTGGGCTGACAATGAAGCAGACGCCCGACGTATGCTCGAGGCTGGCGAAGTGCAATTTGTGCCCTGCCACCATGTTCACGCTGTAGGCCCGATGGGTGGTATTACCTCAGGTAATATGGCGGTTTTGGTTGTGCGCAACAAACTTGATGATACGGTTGCTTACTGTACGATGAACGAAGGCATCGGTAAGGTTCTGCGATTTGGCGCCTTCAGCGAAGAAGTTGTTGACCGCCTGCATTGGATGGCTGACAGCCTTGGCCCAACCATTGCCAAAGCACTCAAGCAAACTGAAGATGGCATCAACCTTAATGTGATCGTCTCGAAAGCTATCGCCATGGGTGATGAATTCCATCAGCGCAACATTGCCGGCTCATTGCTCATCCTAAAAGAATTGGTTCCGCTTATCACCACGCTGGATATGGATAATAACGAAAAACAACGTGTTATCAAGTTCCTGGCTGATACCGACCAGTTCTTCCTCAACGTCATGATGGCAACCAGTAAAGCGATTGTTGACTACGCGCGCAAGATTCAAGAAGGTACTGTGGTTACCACGATGACCCGCAACGGTAAGAATTTTGGTATCCGCATCGCTGGAATGGGCGACGAATGGTTTACCGCACCTGTCAACAAACCCAGAGGACTTTATTTCACGGGTTACACGGAAGAAGATGGCAACCCCGACATCGGCGACTCAGCCATCACCGAAACAGTTGGCGTTGGCGCGATTGTTACAGTCGCTGCACCTGCAGTAACACGCTTTGTCGGTTCTGGTGGCGGTTATGATGACGCTTTGGCAATTACCGACCGCCAAAATGAAATCTTCATAACCAACAATCCCAACTGGCCTATTCCCAACTGGAACTTCAAGGGCGCGCCTTGTGGCATCGACGCCCGAAAGGTTGTCGCTACTGGTATCGCACCCTTAATCAACACCGGTATTGCTCACCGCATCGCTGGTCTTGGCCAAATTGGTGCTGGTACTGCTGAAGCGCCTGTGGCCTGTTTTGAAAAAGCCATTGTGGCTTACGCCAAGAAATTAGGCATCGAAGCTTAATGACTCAAGAGTTGAAATCTGGACTAATCAGTTCGGGATTAGTCCAGATCCCTTTCTCAAAAGCTAGTGGTCAGATAGATAGTCTGTTTGACCACAGCTTTAATATTGCTTTTGAGGAAGACCTGCTCAATGTGGCTAGTTCACGTTTGGACTGTTCAAGCTTTGGAATAACCTTGCCCGAACTTGATTTTGAAAATCTTCGCATGTATGTCCTGATTGGCGATCGTGCAATCCGAAAGGAAGACCGCTTAACGATTTACACCAGTCTCGGCGGCGTGTTTGAGATTAAGCTTTCAAGGCTGACGAATGTTGACCTAAAGATTATTCCTGTGCAAGCAGATGCAACTTTGATTAGAACAATCATCAAGACTTTGGATGAGTTTTCTATTGAAGAGAATACTGGCTTAGTTATTGATGCCTATACCCAAAAGTATTTGGACGCACTCACGGCTCCTTTTTTGTCCCAGGATGAGTTTGAAGCAACAGTTAATTTTCTCATCGGGCGCGGAAAGGGATTGACACCCAGTGGAGATGACATTCTCCTGGGATATTTGATGACTTTTATGTTGTTTGATTTGCCCATTTCCAGTGAATTGCTTTATTCGAAGGAAGTGCTTAAAAAAACGACTTTGGTTAGCGCCAACTATCTGAAAATGCTTGGTCTGGGCTATATCGGTGAAAGTTTTAAGCGCTTTAATAAGGCGATTCAATATCGCAAAATTCAACATTTGCGACTTAGTTTATCGAGAATTACCGAAATTGGTGCAAGTTCCGGCTATGACACCTTAATGGGTGTAAAATTGGCCCTTAAGAGAATACTCGCTGAGAACGTTTTTAGCGAAAAATCAATCAATTCAGCTTTATAAAGGAATAACTGGAGTAGCCTATGGTTAAATTTGCATAACCTTTTCAAAACATAGTTGTTAATGTTAATGATTAGCTTCACTATACGAAAGAGTATAAGGAGATTGAAAAATGGAAAAAACCACAATAAGCGCTGAAACCAAGAAATCCAAGTTCCCATATTGGCTTCAATTAGCCTTGATCTTCTTCCTTGGTTGGGTGTTCATGTACGCCACGCGCAACATTTTAAGCGCGTCGATGGTCGAAATTGGCGATGAGTTCAAGTTAACCGGTGTTCAGCTGGGTCTTTTAAACACCTTGTTTTATTTAGCATATACATTGTCGCAAATCCCCTCTGGTATTATTGCCGACAAAATTGGTCTTAAAGTCGTTCTAGTCTTTGGCTTCGTCTTTTATGGTATCTTCACTGGACTAACGGGCATTGCTGCCTCATTTACAATCCTTCTAATCATGCGAATTTTGGTTGGAATTGGCCAGGGAACGTATTATGGACCACAGTATGCGCTTTCGTCATTGAATGTCCCCAAGAAAAACCGTGGTGTTGGTAATGCGATTATCAACAGCGGTATGGCATTTGGTACTTCCCTGGGTTTGATTGGTGGTGGTTTTATCACCAGCAAATTGGGCTGGCGCTATAACTTTTACATTTTTGCTATCCCAGTGTTTTTGATTGCCCTTCTCTTCCAGTTTGTGATTAGGAAGAACAAAGCCAGCGAGCAGGAACGACCCGCTGATCACTTTGAAAATGCAGAAGAAGCCCATGCTGAGCACAAAGGCGATCGACGTAATATTATTGCGATTTTCATCATCGTCTTTTGTTCCTTCTTTGGCTTTTTCTTTATCCAAAGCTGGTTGCCTTACTATCTTCAAGTTGAACGCGGTATCGCACCGGAAAATACGGGCTTCGTCAGTTCTTTGGTTGCGTGGTCATCCATCCCCGGCGCGTTGCTGTGGGCGCATCTTTCTGACCGCCTTAAAACCCGCAAGCCTTTTATGATTGGCCTGCTCTTTTTTGCGGTGATATCCACCTTAGGCGCGGTTCTTTTGGAAAACTTCCCCTTGCTGATTGTGTCATTGATCCTATACGGTCTGACAGGGAAATTAGGGCTGGAGCCTATTCTCGTTTCTGCTATTGCTGATAACGCGCCATCAACGAACCCAGGTACATTATTTAGCACCTTCAATTCTATTGGTGTGAGTGCCTCAATTCTTGCGCCTATTATCGGCGGTTTCCTGCAAGATAAAACGCATTCACTTCAAGGCACTTTTTATCTGGCTGCTGGCCTTGCGTTTGTTGGTTTGCTTGTCGCCCTTTTCATCTATCGTGAAAAGAAAAGTGATGCTCAAGTTAGCGTCGCATAAAGTTTAACAGCACCTTAATATCCTGTTCCATCGGCACTTTGCTTTCCCATTATTACAAAGTGCCAAAGAGAACGAAATCTTAATTCAAAACCAAACTTCCGGGGGCCTCCCCACTCCCGGAAGTGGCTCAATTTGAACGTCCATCTAGTTTCAAAGTCGAGAGTGAGGCAAAACTTGTTTCTCTTTCGCAAAAACAAAAAACAAAAGAAAGGAACCGAAAATGGAAAAACAAAAACCTAAGTTCAAATTCAAATTCAACTTTACGGCACAGATGCTCCTTGCCACGGTACTTGGCATTGCGGCTGGGCTCATTTTCAAAGAAAAAGTTGCCTCCGTAAAATTTATTGGTGACCTCTTCCTGCGATTGGTCTCAATGTGTGTCGTGCCTCTTATTATGGGGCAAATCATCGAAGCTGTTGGCACGCCGGATCCCAAAGATCTTGGACGTGTTGGCGGTAAAGCTATCGCTGTTTTTGCTATTTCGTCACTGTTGGCTGCTTTGTTTGGTGCTCTCTTCGCGGTTATCTTCAAACCAGGTGCTGGAATTGTGGTCCCTGCATCTGCAGAACTGTCAATTGAAGTGCCGGATACCGACATCGTCCAAACACTCATTGGATTTATACCCTCGAACGTCGTTGACGCAATGGCAAAAGGGGTAATTATCCAAATCATTTCCTTCTCATTGTTCTTCGGTGTTGCTCTGGCAGCGTATCCCAAGAAAGAGAAAAAACAAGCATTTCTCGATTCTCTCGGAACCTTTAACGACATCATCATGAAGATCATCAACTACGTGATGGCGGTTGCCCCCATCGGTATTGGTGTTCTCCTGGCATCAACAATCGGTCAGATGGGCGCGCAGGTCATCTTGCCACTGATTAAATACCTGGGTGTGCTTGCCTTGGGCGTTGTGATTTTCATGATTCTCTGGCTCGTCGTTGTAACAGTCAAGACGAAATTAAACCTGTTCCAGCTGATTAAGAAATTAACCCCAGTATCAATTTTGGCTATCGTTACCACCAGCTCTGCGGTTTGTCTGCCTGTCGCAATGAAAGACACGCGCGAAAAGATTGGTGTGAGTGATTATGTAACCAATTTGGTTCTGCCAATGGGTATGCCCCTGAACAGTAATGGCGCGGCCATGCATATGGCACTCACGGTGATTACGATTGCTCAGATTTATGGCGCTGCTGCTCATTATACTGTCGGCCATTATTTCTATATCGCGCTTATGGCAACCTTGTTGTCTCTCGCGAATGCTGTCGCTCCTGGCGCGGACCTGGTTTCCCTGGCCATTATCGTCCCGCAGTTGGGTCTCCCCATTGAAAGCATCGCTATCTTCGCTGGTGTGGGTTGGTTCGTGGGCGCTTTGCGCACCATTTTGAACGTCGACTCGGACATCTTCTCAGCGATTTTGGTAGCAGACAGTGAAAACGAACTTGACCGTGAACTGTTCAAGTTAACCGCGGAGAATCCGGACTACGTCCGCCCTGAAGCTGCGGAATAAGAGTAGAGCAAGTAAAGGAATGAATTCTATTCATAAGTGATATGACAGTCAATAAAATGCTCGACAACAAACGACTGGAAGTAAATGCGGAGCTACCGTATGACGCGCTTCAAGCCTTTGTGCGTGAAAACCACATCGCTTTGAAAGGCTCAGGCACAGGCGAGTTAAACGGTCTGACTTTTGCAGCCAAAGACGTTTTCAAAATTCGTGGCAGCACTTTTGGAAATGGTCATCCGGATTGGCTCCGCACACACGAACCAGATGACTTCACATCGTCAACGATTCAACGCTTGCTTGACAATGGCGCTGATTTAGTCGGAAAAACGGTGTGTGATGAACTTTGCTTTAGTATCAGTGGCGAAAACTGGAATTATGGTTCACCCCTTAATCCCCATGACCCACGACGCTTTACGGGAGGTTCATCAAGTGGATCTGGTGCGGCAACTTCAGGTGGTTTGGTTGATTTTGCATTGGGGAGTGATTGTCTTGGCAGTGTTCGCGTGCCAGCCAGCTATACCGGCGTATTCGGTGTACGACCGACCTACGACCGTGTTCCAAGTGATGGAGAAGCAGAATACTGCCCTAGCATGGATGTCTTTGGCTATATGGCATCTGACCCGGAAGTTTTTAGGAAGGTTTCCAAAGTCATTCTGGGAGAAGATCCCGAACCAGTCAAATTACGCAAACTTATTATCGCAAAAGATTGTTTTGATGCGGTTAGTCCCCAAGTGTTTGCAGACCTGAAACCAGCTATTGACCATATCGGTGCTAATCTCTCTTCAGTTGAAGAAAGAGAGATTAGCCCAGATGGTTTGGATAATTGGATTAAGGTTTTTCAGCAAGTTCAGGGCTATGAAGTTTGGCGTAGTTATGGTGGATGGGTGCGCAAATATCGCCCGATCCTCTCGCGTGGTCCACGGGAACGCCTGGCATGGGCTTCAACAATAACACTGCAGGAATACAATGCAGGTTTGGTCAAGATGCGTGAAATTTCCAGGTATGTGCGTGATATGCTTGCCAATGGGGAGGTTTTGGTAATGCCTACCGCCGCATCGGTGGCACCTTTGCGATCAGCGCCACTGGAAGAAATTAATGCAACGCGCTTGCAATCGACCTATCTCTTGTGTGTCTCTCCGTTAAGTGGGGTGCCACAAATGACTTTGCCGATGGTGATGGCAGATGGTTTGCCGTTGGGTCTGTCCTTGTTAAGCGGATTCAACACCGACCTGGCACTGGCTAATCTTTCCGCTGACCTGGTGAAGTCTTACAGGGCGTCCATAAAATAGAAACACTTGCTTTAATGTCAGTTTTGCGAGTAGGGTACAAACCCTGCTCGCTTTTTTATAGCTTCAATACCTTTTTTATGCCTGGATATCTTAAAAAGAACAAAATTTGTGGGGAAAATTTCCAGAAATACCCTTACTAAAAAATAGATTTACGGCTATAATGGTAAACGACTCGTTAAGAGTTAATTTACAATTTAAACTCAATAGAGGCGCGGCGGATCGCGTAGAAACTTTGTGTGCTTCAGGACTGAGGGAAGAATCGAATTATCCGTCGCCGAAGGGTCAAAAGAGAGTCCTCTCTTCGACCTTGGTGTGCCGGTCTAAGAACGTGCCACTGTCATGTGTGAACATGGAGCGCTATGTGAACTTATAAAATCACATAGCGCTTGTTACTTAAATACCAACAAGCCCGCAAAGGAGATGAAAATGATCGAATCAACAATCAGAATTAGAATCGGTGCCGAAAACGCCCATTATGGCGGTGGTCTCGTAGATGGCGCCTTCATGCTCAAGCTTTTTGGCGACGTTGCCACTGAGCTGCTTATCCGCCGTGATGGTGACGAAGGTCTCTTTAGAGCCTACAGTAACATTGAGTTTAATGCCCCAGTCTATGCCGGCGACTTCATTGAAGCCAAAGGCTGGATTGAGAGCGAAGGCAACACTTCCCGCAAGATGGTTTTTGAAGCCTGGAAAGTCATCGCCCCCAAACCCGAAATTTCCGATTCAGCTGCCGAAGTCCTGGAAGAACCCATTTTGGTGTGCAGGGCTGAAGGCGTTTGTATCGTTCCCAAAAATAAACAACGCTTTAACTAAACGGAGGAAACAGAAAATATGTCAAATAAAGTTATCATTACCGCCGCCATCAGTGGCGCTGAAGTGACCCAAGAGATGAACCCCATGGTGCCTTACACTGTGGAAGAGTACGTGCGTGAAGCGAAATCAGCTTACGATGCCGGCGCAGCGATCATTCACCTGCATGCCCGATGGGATGATGGCACGCCCACACAGGACCGTGAACGCTTCCGTGTTTTGATTGACGCTATCCAGGAAGCTTGCCCGGATGTCATCATTCAGCCCAGCACTGGTGGCGCGACTGGCATGACTGCTGAAGAACGCTTGCAACCCACCGAGTTGAACCCCGAAATGGCAAGTCTTGATTGTGGCACGCTGAACTTTGGCGGTGATGAAATTTTTGTCAATACCGAAAACATGATTATCGAATTCTCCGCGCGCATGATTGAACGTGGCATCAAACCTGAACTGGAATGCTTTGACAAAAGCCACATCGATATGGCTCTGCGTCTCGTGCGCCGCGGGCATATCCATCCGCCCTTGCATTTCAACATCGTTTTGGGTGTGAATGGTGGCGCGACTGGAACTCCAAGAGATCTCTTATTCCTGGTTGAATCCCTGCCCGAAGGCGCGACCTGGACCGTTTCCGGCGTGGGTCGCACCCAGTTGCCCCTTACTTTTATGGCACTGGCTATGGGTGGACATATCCGCGTTGGCTTTGAAGACAATTTGCAGTACACCCGTGGTGTGAATGGCGAAAGCAACGGACAGTTTGTTGAACGTGTTGTGCGTTTAGCCAGGGAATTAGGTCGCGACATTGCGACACCAGACGAAGCCCGCGAGATTTTGGGCATGCCCGCACGCAAACAATAAGAATGGAGAGAAAATGGCAAAAGGTAACAAATACGGCGCGCATCGCGTCATCGAACCAAAAGGTTTGCTGCCCCAGGCAGCGCAAAAAATTGATAACACGATGGAAATTTACGACAATGAAATTCTCATCGACGTTACCGCACTGAACATCGATTCAGCCAGTTTTACCCAACTGTGGAACGCGGCTGACAAGGATAAAGAAGAAGTCAAGCAGATGATTCTTGACATCGTCAATGAACGGGGCAAGATGCAAAACCCAGTTACCGGTTCGGGTGGTATGCTCATGGGCACCATCGCTGAAATCGGTTCTGCCCTGCAGGCTGACACCGACCTTAAAGTTGGTGACCGTATCGCTACCCTGGTGTCACTCTCTCTGACCCCCTTGCGCATTGATGAAATTATTGAAATTCACCCCGACATTGACCGCGTGGATATTAAAGGTAAAGCCATTCTCTTTGAAAGCGGTATCTATGCCAAGCTGCCCGATGACATGAGCGAAGCCCTGGCTTTGGCAGCCCTGGACGTGGCTGGCGCGCCGGCTCAAACCGCGAACATCGTCAAACCTGGCGACTCTGTGCTCATTCTCGGTGCAGGTGGTAAAAGCGGTATGCTGTGTGGCTATGAAGCCATGAAACGAGTTGGGCCTGCTGGCAACGTTGTAGGCATGAGCCGCAATGACAAATACCGAGACATTTTACTGGATAACAAACTCGTGCATAAGTATTTTGTAGCAGACGCCGCAAGTCCGGTTGAAGTGCTGGAAAAAGCACTTGAAGCCAACGACGGCAAGGAATACGATGTCGCCATCAACGTGGTCAACATTCCTGGCACAGAAATGTCCACAATTCTACCCGTGCGCAATGGCGGACTGGTTTACTTCTTTAGCATGGCAACCAGCTTCACCCGTGCCGCGCTTGGTGCTGAAGGCGTGGGCAAGGACCTTACCATGATGATCGGTAATGGCTATACCAAGAATCATGATGTGGTGACGCTCGAAATTCTCCGTGAATCAGAAGCTTTGCGAAAAATTTTCGAGAAAAACTATCTTTAATGAAGACTTTGAAGGATAAGCAATGAAAGCAGAAGATAAATACATAAACAAAGCTGGCGTAGCGCGAAGGCAGGAACTCTTCCCCGATGTGCCGGATGAGAAGTGGAACAGCTGGCACTGGCAAGTCGGTAATCGTATTTCGGACCTGGAAACACTCAAGAAATACATTCCCCTGAGCGCTGAAGAAGAAGAAGGCGTTAAGAAAGCTTTGGAAAATTTCCGCATGGCAATCACGCCTTATTATCTTAGTCTTATTGACCCCAACGACCCGCATGACCCCGTGCGCGCGCAATCTGTGCCGGTGGGCGCAGAAGCTTACCGCAGCCCGGAAGATTTGGTCGATCCCCTGGAAGAAGATGGCGACTCGCCTGTAACCGGTCTGACACACCGCTATCCTGACCGCGTGCTCTTCTTGATTACGGACATGTGTTCGATGTACTGTCGTCACTGTACGCGCCGGCGCCTGGCTGGCCAGCGCGATGGCGCCCGCACCCTGGCGGAAATCGATGCCTGTATCGACTACATCCGCGAAACACCCGCTGTGCGCGACGTTTTGCTCTCGGGTGGTGACGCGCTTTTGATTAGTGATGATAAATTAGAGTACATCCTCAAGAAACTGCGCGAAATTGACCATGTTGAGATTATTCGCCTGGGCACGCGTACACCTGTGGTGATGCCCCAACGCATCACACCCGAACTGGTGGCAATGTTGAAGAAATATCACCCCGTATGGCTCAACACACACTACAACCATCCCAACGAAATCACTCCCGAAGCCCAAAAGGCATGCGCCTTGTTGGCAGACGCGGGCATTCCGCTGGGTAACCAAAGTGTGCTTTTGCGTGGCGTAAACGACTGTGTGCATACAATGCTTGACCTGGTTCACGCTTTGGCGTATATCCGTGTGCGCCCTTACTATATTTACCAGTGCGACCTGTCGCTGGGTATCAGCCACTTCCGCACATCGGTCAGCAAGGGCATCGAGATTATCGAAGGCTTGCGTGGCCATACTTCCGGTTATTGTGTGCCTACTTTTGTGGTGGATGCACCCGGTGGCGGTGGCAAGATTCCAGTCATGCCACAGTATCTCATCTCGCAAGGTACACGCCATGTTGTTTTGCGCAACTTTGAAGGCGTGATTACGACCTACACTGAACCGGATGATTACAAAGACAACTGCCATTGCGCGGAATGCAACAAGGGTCAAATCGGTGTTTCTGGACTTCTGAGTGGCAACCAAACCACGCTTGAACCCGAAGGACTGTTGCGCAGCCGCCGGAAAAAGAAGGACTAAACCATTAGGACAACAAACAATGGAGTTCCGCCAAACGGGGCGGAACTCCTGGAACTGGCAGGGCTGAAAAACCTGCAAACACTGGCGATTGTTGGCACCAGTAAAAATGCTGGGAAAACAACTTGCCTAAACCACATCATCGCTGCCTGGCGTGATGCGGGAATCGTGCGTCCTTTGGCAATAACGTCTATCGGCCGCGATGGTGAAGACGAAGATGTGGTCAGTGGGCGTGCCAAACCGCGCATTTATGTTTACGCTGGCACTTTGCTGGCAACCGCGGAAAATGCTATGCGTCGCGCTGACGCGCTTTTGGATGTGCTGGCATTAAGTGGTGTGCGCACCGCTTTTGGCGAAATCGTCATTTGCCGGGCGATAAGCGATGGTTATATTGAACTGGCGGGGCCGTCTTCGGCCAGTGATCTCCTGCAAATCGCTAAACTCCTGCGTGAAATTGCCCCAGATTGTCTTTATATTATCGATGGCGCGCTTAGCCGGCGGTCGCAGGCTGGCGGGGGTATCACCCAAAACATCATTCTTGCCACCAGTGGCGAAACGAGTGCCATTCCCAGTGAACTGGCCGAACACCTTGCGCATAGTCTTGAGCTTTTGAGTCTTCCGGAATTGAACCGAGAACAAAAGGCCATGCTAAACGAGGCTATTGAACAGTTGCCAAACGCGCGGGTCATCAGTCTGGCAGACCAGAACGGCCAAACGCTGATTCAAAAGCTGGTGTTGCCAACCTTGTTGGGGCATTCATCCGAAATCGCAGAACTTATCAGCGATAATACTCAGCACTTATTTTTGCGCGGCGCCATTACCGATGAAGTTATCAATGAACTCTTGAAAGACAAACATTTTCGTCATCTGACTTTGGCGGTTGAAGATGGTACGCGACTTTTTATTAATCCACGAACGCTTAAACGCCTGAAATCGCGTAAAATTAATTGCGCTGTTTTGCATCCGTTGCAAGTAAATCTCATCTGTTTCAACCCCAGCCGCAGTGATGGCGCGCCGGTTGACTCAATCGCAATGCAGGCAGCGTTACGCCAGGTGACCGATATCCCAGTGCTTGATCTGGGTTTGGCTTTGGTATAAGGAGACAAGCGTGAGTCTTTTTATCTCTCGAGAAGAAGAAAGCAAATCGGGCATCCGTGAGATTTTAGATGCTTGTCAGTGCCGCTCGCCACAAGGCGTGCGTTTACGCAATCAGCGGAAAATCTATCGGCCTAACGAACGCCAGACTTTGCAAAATGAACTTGATGCCATTGCCGGACTTATTCCGCTCGTGGCAAAAAAAGACCCTCAGGTAACTGAAGCGCAAAGCCAGCTGATGCGTCTTCGTGAGTTACAGGGCACGCTAAGTTATCTTGAAAAAGGCAAATTGCTTAGCGACACAAACTTTTTTGAGTTGAAAAGCGCCATGCTGATATTCAGCAAGCTGAATGCCCTTGAAAAACTCAAAGAAAAAGCCCAAATCGCCTTTGAAGACTGCACCCAAGCCGGTGAAATTCTGGAACCATCGGGCAGTAAAAGCCCAGGCTTCCATATTTACAGTGATTATTCTGACTTATTAAAAGAAATCCGCGCCGAAAAACGCGAACTTGAACGGGAAATTGCCAAGGCAAAAGCAGCCGATCGCCCAAACCTGATGCGCCAGCGCAGTTTGTTGGTTTCGCGCGAAAACAACGAAGAAGACCGCATTCGCCAGGAACTGGGTACTGCTTTGCAAGCCCATCTCCCCATGCTTAAAGCCAACGCCAGGGCTTGCGCGATGCTTGATTTCCGCCTGGCAAAAGCCGAACTGGCTATCAAATGGAACGCCTGCCAGCCCACACTGGTGGCTGATAATCAGCCTGCTGACCTTAAGGAAGCGGTTCACCCTATCATCGCCCAGAAACTTGAAAGCCAGGGTTCGCAGTTCAGCCCGCAAAGCATTCGCCTAGAGCCTGGCAGTACTGTGATTAGCGGGGCGAACATGGCTGGCAAAAGCGTGGCACTGCAAACGATTTTCATCAATTTGCTCATCACGCAAATGGGTTATTTCCCGGTATGCCAGGTATTGAGCACGCCCCTTTTTGACTTTTTCACTTTCGATTCAAGCCAAAGTGGTGAGTTAAACAAAGGGCTTTCTTCGTTTGGGCTGGAGTCAGTAAAAATACGCAATCATTATCGCTACAGTCAGGGCAGACGGGGCTTAATCATCATGGACGAACCCGCGCGGGGTACCAACCCTGCCGAAGCGCGCGCGATTGTGCAAACGCTCTGTGAAGCCTATGGGCTGAGCGCGAGTATGTTCCTGATTGCCACGCATTATCAGGTTCACCCTGCAAAAGGCATCCGTTTTTATCAGATTCGTGGTATTCGTCCGGAAGACCTTCAGCAACTGCCCGCCTGGCAAGCTGAAAGCGTTCCAGCCAAAGCCCAAAAAGATGGCGATTATGCCAAAGAGGACCTGGAACGGGTGCGTTTTATTCAAAACTTAATGGACTATCGCCTGTCAGAAGTCAGCGCGCATACCGATGTACCTTCTGGCGCTATTCGCGTAGCTGAACTCTTGGGCATGGATGAAGAACTGATTAGAAACATGAAAACTATTTGGAAGAAGGATCAAACTATCAATGGCAAATCTTAATCTCGATTGGGTCAAGGTTGAAAAAGCGCGCGAAGCAGCGCGCATAATCAGCGATGATACGCAACTTTATCTTGATCAATTCACCACTACAACCGTTGAACGTGCTATCTGTCGTCTTTATGGCATTGATGGCGTCGACGAAACCGATGTCCCTTTGCCAAATGTCGTTGTTGACCACCTTCAGCAACACAATATTTTGGGACATGGCGCGGCATTTTGGCTGGGCCAGGCAGCTTTGGCAACCGGTAAAACGCCCCAGGAACTTGCCGAAGCCGTTGCCAAAGGCGAGCTGGACTTAACCCAGGTTGAACCGCAAGACCCCTTTGAGGTGCAACTGTGGGCGGATAAACACGCCCAGCCCGCGCTTGAACGCATCGCGCGCAACCGCGCCCATCGCGATACCAAGCTTGAAGAATTTGGCGACAAGCAAGGTCCTTTGCTCTATGTCATCGTTGCGACGGGTAATATTTACGAGGACATCGTACAGGCCAAAGCGGCTGCCAGTCAGGGCGCTGACGTTATCGCGGTTATTCGCACCACCGGTCAAAGTCTGCTCGACTACGTGCCTTATGGCGCGACAACTGAGGGCTTTGGCGGTACCATGGCGACCCAGGAAAACTTCCGCCTGATGCGCGCCGCACTCAACGAGAGTGGCGAAGAGCTCAAGCGCCATATCCGTTTGTGTAACTACTGCTCGGGTTTGTGTATGCCCGAAATCGCGGTGATGGGCGCGCTGGAAGGGCTGGATGTGATGCTCAATGACGCGCTTTATGGCATTCTCTTCCGCGATATCAACATGCAGCGCACGCTGATTGACCAGGGTTTCTCGCGCATGATCAACAGCGCGGCGGGTATTATCATCAATACCGGTGAGGATAACTATCTGACTACCGCCGATGCTTTTGAAGAAGCCCACACGGTTTTGGCCTCGCAGCTGATTAACGAACAGTTCGCGCTCAAGGCTGGCATGCCGGAAGAGCAAATGGGGCTGGGGCACGCTTTTGAGATGGACCCAAAACTGGAGAACAGTTTCCTTTATGAGTTGGCCCAGGCTCAAATGGCGCGCCAAATCTTCCCCAAAGCGCCCCTGAAGTACATGCCGCCCACCAAGTTCAAGACCGGTAATATCTTCTTTGGTCATGTGCAAGACGCGCTCTTTAATATGGTCACTGTCACCAGTCATCAGCGCATTCACCTTTTGGGGATGCTTACTGAAGCCATTCACACGCCATTTCTTAGTGACCGCGCTTTGTCGATTGAGAACGCGCGCTATATCGCCCGTGCCATGAAGGACTTTGGCGATGATATCGAATTCCGCGAAGGTGGCATTATGGAAACCCGCGCCAACAAGGTGCTTGATGAAGCGCTTGACTTACTGCAGGGTATTCAGCGCGAAGGTCTCTTTAGAACGATTGAAGAAGGTAAATTTGGTGGCGTTAAACGCCCCTTCGACGGTGGCAAAGGCCTTAGTGGCGTGGTCCAAAAAGAAGATCATTATATGAACCCATTCATCCCGTATCTGCTCGCGGCAGGTAAGAACGCTCAGGAGGTGAGCAATGAGTAGTGGACTTTACAGCACACGCCAAAGCAATTTGGGTACTACCCTGGATCTCAAAAAGCTAAAGCCCTATGGCGACACAATGAACGATGGCAAGGTTCAGGTTTCGTTCACTTTACCCGTTGCTGATTCAGAACGCGCGGTTGAGGCTGCCCGTCAGCTGGCTCTTAAAATGGGCCTGGTGGAACCGAATGTCGCCACGCATATCGCGCTTGATAAAAACTTCAGCTTTTTCGTCGTTTACGGCTCATTGAAACACAGTGTTGACTATGACGAGATACAGGTTGAATCGGTTGACGTCAATGTAATGACTATGGAAGAAACGGACGACTTTATCCGCGAAAACTTTGGACGCAAGTTGCGCGTCTTGGGTGCCAGCACGGGTACCGACGCGCATACCGTGGGTATTGACGCCATTATGAATATGAAAGGCTATGCCGGGCATTTTGGGCTTGAACGCTATCGCATGATTGAAGCGCTGAATATGGGCAGTCAGGTGAGTAATGAAGAGTTCATCCGCAAAGCGGTTGAGTTTGACGCGGACGTTTTGCTGGTTTCGCAAACCGTCACCCAAAAGAACGTGCATATCCAAAACCTGACCGAATTGGTCGAGCTGCTTGAAGCCGAAGGGTTGCGTAATCGCTTTTTGCTCATCATCGGTGGGCCCCGCATCAGCCATGAACTGGCTAAGGAGCTTGGCGCGGATGCTGGTTTTGGACCTGGCAAGTATGCCAACGACGTGGCAAGTTACTTCTGCGAAGAACTGTTAGCGCGTCAACAACATTAGTATAATTAAGAAAAAATTAAAGATATAATCAAGACGATCTGGCGCCTAAGTAGGTCGTCTCTTAAAAAATATAGAAGGAGTTCTAAAGTATAGATGAATAAAAGAATCACCATTGAAGAAGCCGTAAGCAAAATCAAAGATGGCGATACCATCATGGTTGGCGGATTTTTAGCTGTCGGCACCCCTGAAAGTTTGATTGATGCCCTGGTCGCAAAAGGCGTTAAAGATCTCACGCTTATTTGTAACGATACTGGTTTTGTTGACCGTGGCGTTGGCAAGATGGTTGTCAATAAGCAATTTAAGAAAATTATCGCCTCACACATCGGCACCAACCGCGAAACCGGACGCCAAATGGTTGAAGGCGAAACTGAAGTTGTTCTCGTCCCGCAAGGTAGCTTGGTCGAAAAAATCCGTGCTGGTGGAAATGGAATAGGTGGTTTTTTGGTAAAAACCGGCTTGGGAACCGAAATCCAAAAAGGAAAAGAAGTCATCAATGTTGATGGTGTGGATTATCTCTTGAAAAAACCTCTCCGCGCGGATGTGGCTATTCTTTTCGCAAATAAAGCTGATGAAAATGGCAATCTTTGGTATCACGGAACCACGCGCAACTTCAACACCGTTATGGCAACCGCGGCGGACTGGGTTGTGGTAGAAGCTGAAGAAATTGTTCCAGTTGGCGCAATCTCACCAAACGAAGTCGTCGTTCCTGGCGTCTTCGTTGATAATATCGTGCAAGGAGTTAAATAATGGCAATGGATAAGCAACAAACACAAGAATTTATCGCCAAACGTGTCGCTCGCGAACTTCAACATGGCGAATTAGTCAATCTTGGCATTGGTCTGCCCACGCTCGTGGCAAACTATGTTCCTGAAGACCGGAATGTTACCTTCCAAAGTGAAAACGGCATGGTGGGTGTGGGTCCTGCTCCTGATGAAAGCAATCACGATGCTCACATTTCTAACGCTGGCGGTATGCCTGTAACCATTCTGACTGGTGGGGCTTTCTTTGACAGTGCAACCTCATTTGGACTCATTCGTGGTGGCCATGTGGCAACTACTGTTTTGGGTGCCTTGCAAGTTGCCCAAAACGGCGACATCGCCAACTACATGATTCCCGGCAAAATGGTACCCGGCATGGGTGGCGCGATGGACCTGACCAGCGGCGCCAAGCGTGTTATTGTGGCGATGGAGCACACCGTTAAAGGCAATCCGAAGCTTCTCAAAGAATGTACCTTGCCCCTAACCGCTGTTAAGGCTGTTAAACTCATCGTGACTGAAATGGGTGTGATTGAGGTCAATGAAAAAGGTTTCGAGCTGATTGAAATCAACCCTGAATACACGGTTGAAGAAGTTCAGGCTGCCACTGACGCGCCTTTACACATCAGCCCGAATTTGATTGATATGGTGGTTTAGCTCGACTGTTTCTGAAAAGAAAACGAATTTCAATAAATAAGGCCATCCGTTTCGGGTGGTCTTTTTTTGTTTAGGCCATAACTTTCTTAATGTCCAAAACATCCATGAATCAGAATAGTATTGACTTTATTCACGCCAGGGGGTACACTGAGTGCAACGAAAAATGATCAAAGAAGCCCGAATGCCCGGATGCGTGGGCGTAAAGGTGGAAGCTGGTGAGAGTCCAGCGCTGTACCGCAACTGTAAGCCTTATTGGCAAGCCAGATGACCTGCTTTGATCTAAGACCCAATTCAGCCTTCTCGGATTAAGGAGGTGGTCGATGAGCGTGATTTACTCAAGCCCCTTCCTCCCGCGAAGGGGTTTATCTTTTTCTAAGGAGATTTGAGTGAAGAAAGTATTAAATGTATTGACCCTGTTTGTTTTCCTTTTCGGCGCGGCTTGTACTGCCGTTAAGGAACCCGTCGCTGTTGATTCACCTGAAGCCGATTTAAGTCTTGGACAAGAATCAGAAGTCCAGGATGAAGAGGCTGAAGAAAAACAGCCTGAAGTCGAGCCCGTAACCGTTGAGCCAGTGGAAGAAGTGAGCATTGACTATGCCCAAAACTTCACCCTTGAGTATTTCGAAGGTTACAAGCTGCTTACCGTGACCCAACCCTGGATTGGCGCGGAACAAAGCTTTAGCTATGCCCTGGTGCCTGAAGAGTCCGTGGGCATGGTTGATGTGGGGAACGCGATGGTTATTCCGACCCCCATCAAAAGCATCATCACCTTCTCAACGACCTATTTCCCTTTCCTGGAGCAAATTGGCATGCTTGAAAGCATCGTTGGCGTGGATACCGCCATGTTCACCTACAACCAGGACGTCCGCAACTGGGTTGAGGGTGGCATGATTAAGGAAGTCGGCGGTGGCGGAAGCATGGCACCCTTGGATGTTGAAACGGTGGTTGAGCTGAACGCTGATGTGATTATGGCATCTGCCAGTGGCTATGCTGAGTACGATGTGCACCCGCAATTGCTTGAAGCTGGCGAACCCGTCGTATTGAACTCAGACTATCTTGAACCACATCCTTTGGGACGCGCGGAGTGGGGCAAGTTTATCGCGGCTTTTTATGATAAAGAAGCCGAAGCTGCCAAACTCTTTGATGAGATGGTCGCGCGCTACGAAGAAGCCAAACAAAAGGTTGTTGCTATTTCTTACCGGCCTACAGTCTTTTTAAACAGTGCCTGGGAAGACAGCTGGAGCGTGCCACAAAAAGACAGTTACGTGGGCGTTTTGCTCCGTGATGCTGGTGCGGACTATTTGTTTGCCAGTGAAGAAGGCACGGGTTCTTCGTACTTTGGCTTTGAAGCGATTTTAGATGTCGCCAAAGATGCTGAGTTCTGGCTGAACCCCGGTATGGCAACGGATTTGGCCAGCCTGGCTGCCATGGACGCGCGCTATGCTGATTTTGCCGCTTATGGCGCGGGTAATGTTTATAACACCACCGCCCGAGTGAATGATTTTGGTGGCTCTGATTACTACGAAAGTGGCGTTGCCAACCCCGACAAGGTCTTGATGGACTTGATTCAAATTTTCCATCCGGGACTTTTGGAAGGCTACGAGCTGTATTATTACAAGCAACTCGACTAAGCCTGTAAGGCTGGCAGGGCAATCAGGATGCAAAAATCGGTACACACGAAACCCGTTTTCAGAAGGCGTTTATCAGCCAAAAACTGGCTGACCATTCTCCTGATTGCCCTGCCGATTGTTTTTCTGCTGAGCCTTTTGATTGGCTCAGTCAACATTCCGCTTAAGAGTATAGCAGATATTATCTTTAATCCCGACCAGGTAAAGTCCAGCTGGGTCTATATTTTCAGGAATTACCGCCTGGTGAAAGCCATCGCCGCGGTGCTTTCGGGTATGGCGCTGGGTGTGGCAGGTTTGCAGATGCAAACGCTTTTCCGCAACCCGCTGGCTGACCCCTTTATTTTAGGCATCAACTCGGGCGCGAGCCTGGGTGTGGCATTGGTTGTCATGGGCACAGGGGTCTTGAGTGGTGCCTTTATTTCGGGCTTGACCACATTGGGTGATATTTCCCTGGCTGTGGCGGCATCGATAGGCGCGGGACTCGTTTTGGGTTTGATTTTGCTGGTAAGTCGCTGGGTACGCAATGTGACGACCTTGCTGATTTTAGGTTTGATGTTCGGCTATGCCACCAACGCTTTGGTTAGCCTGTTAATCTACTTTAGCCGCCCTGATCGCGTGCATGCTTTTATGATTTGGAGTTATGGCTCTTTTGGTGGCGTGACCTGGAATCAGTTGCGGGTAATGGCACCGGTGATTTTGATTGGTATTGGTCTGGTGATGTTTTTACCTAAGGCGCTCAATGTTTTGCTTTTGGGCGAGGATTATGCCAAAACGATGGGCCTGAACGTGAAGAAAACCCGTTTCTTGATTTTGATTAGCTCATCACTCCTGGCAGGGACGGTGACGGCATTTGCCGGTCCGATTGGTTTTTTGGGCATCGCTGTGCCGCATATCGCGCGCAATTTGTTACGCACTTCTGATCATAAAAAGCTTATCCCAGCCACTTTGCTTTTGGGAGCCATTGTAGCACTGGTGGCAGATATGATTTCGCAACTTCCGGGCAGTCATTATATCTTGCCGCTGAACGTGGTCACATCTATTTTTGGCGCGCCATTCGTGATTTGGGTGATTTTGAGACAAAGGCGAGGTGAGACATCGTTCGTGGTTTAAGCGCGCCGGTCTTAATTGCCAAAGACCTTGATATTGGCTATAAAAGAGGCAATCAGATTGAAAAAGTTGTCAGCACCGGGCTGAATTTGGAACTTTGTCCCGGAGAGCTGATTTGTTTGGTTGGCCCGAATGGTTCCGGTAAGTCAACACTTTTGCGCACGATTACCGGATTGCAAAAAGCCCTGGCGGGTGAGGTCATGTTGCATGGCAAGCCCATCGAAAGCTACGACAACAAGGCTTTGGCCAAGGTCATTAGTGTTGTGCTAACGACGCCTGTTCGGGTTGGCGCGATGCGCGCTTATGACCTGGTGGGCTTGGGGCGTTTTCCGTTTACGGATATGTTCGACCAAATGCGCGAAGAAGACCACAAAGTGGTGCGCACCGCTCTGGAAATGGCGGGTGCCACGCCCCTGGCGGAGCGTTTTGTGCACACGCTTAGCGATGGTGAACGGCAAAAAGTGATGATCGCGCGCGCTTTGGCGCAGGAGCCGTCCCTGTTGATGCTTGATGAGCCGACAGCTTTTTTGGACTTGCCCGGACGGGTCTCAGTGATGCAACTTTTGCGCGATTTGGCACACGGGCACGACAAAGCTATCCTGACTTCCACACACGACCTGGATTTGGCGATGCGTATCGCGGACCGGGTGTGGCTGATGGGCAGAAACGGGGAGTTTTTGCAGGGCGCGCCGGAGGATTTGGCCCTGGATGGCAGCTTTAGTAGAGTCTTTTCGATAGGTAAGGTGCAATTTGATGCTTATACCGGTCAGTTTCAAATGAACGGTATGCCAACGCGTCAGGTTATGCTAAAGGCAGAAGGGCTCAATCGTATTTGGGCTGAGAAAGCACTCAACCGGGCTGGTTTTTCTGTGGGAGATGAGGCGGAAATTCAGCTTGAATTTGTCGAAAACACCTGGCGTCTGAGTTATCAGCATAAACAAAAAAGTTTTGAAAACATTTATGACTTGCTGCAGACATTGCGGCATGTTGAGTTGGAAAAAGCTGAGTAGTGATAGATATAATCAGGCATTCAGGACTTTTATTGAACATGGTCAGGAGACCATGTTCGAACGCGAACCGAACGCGAACGAACGTAAATAAAACGAACGCGAATAGAAGCACGACCTTACCTAACACGTTGTTGCACACCAAGAACAAAGTCGCGCGGTGGGAACACCGGCGACATATTAACGGGTTTTTTCGTGGTCTCCTGACCACGAAAAACACATTTTGAAAAATAATGATTGAACAGGAAATTATGTCTTTGATTATCCCAACTATCCCACCATTTGATGAAAAAGCTGCCGAGGCAGCGCAGGCGCGCCAGGCAAGTTTGACCAAGCCTTTGGGTTCCCTGGGCAAGCTGGAAAGGCTGGCTGTGCGCTTAGCCGGCATGACGGGCAAAGTGCGTCCGCGTTTTGAAAAGAAAGCGCATATTATTATGGCTGCCGACCATGGCATCGCCGAAGAAGGTGTGAGCGCTTATCCACAAGAAGTGACCCCGCAGATGGTCTTAAATTTTCTGAGCGGTGGCGCGGCGGTAAACATCTTCGCGCGCATGGCTAAGGCGGCGTTGACCGTGGTGGATATCGGTGTGGCCTATGATTTTGGCGGCGTGGAAGGCTTGCTTGACCGCAAAATCGCTATGGGCACACAAAATATGTTGCATGGGCCAGCGATGAACCGCGAGCAAGCGGAACAATCGATTCAAATCGGCATGGACGTGGCCAACGACCTTATCGATAGTGGCGCGCAGTTACTGGGTATCGGTGAGGTGGGGATTGGCAACACCACGCCCAGTGCGACGATTATCGCCATGCTTTCTGGCAAGCCGGTAGCGGAAGTGACCAGTCGTGGCACGGGTTTGGATGACCCCGGCCTGGCGCATAAAATCAAAGTGATTGAAGCGGTTATTGAACGCCATAAAGACGACTGCGGTGACCCCATCGCGATGTTGGCAAATGTGGGCGGTTTTGAACTGGGTGGCATGGCGGGCGTTGTCCTGGCAGCGGCATCCCGGCGCGTGCCGGTAGTGGTTGATGGCTATATTGCCGGCGCGGCGGCGCTGATTGCGATTGGTCTGGCACCGGAAGCGCAAAAATATCTCATCGCGTCGCATGAATCTGCTGAACCTGGTGCGGAAATTTGCACCCAGCTTTTGGGTCTGGAAGCTTTGTTTGACCTGAACTTCAGACTGGGCGAAGGCACCGGATCCGTGCTGGCTTTTCAACTGGTCGAAGCGGCGGCACGTATTCAAGACGAAATGGCGACTTTTGACGAAGCAGGTGTTGACGAAAAACTATGAAATCTCTGCTCATTGCCATCGGTTTTCTCACCACCATTCCTGTGCCCCAAATCGGCGAATATGAGCCTGACGCGCTTGGGCGCAGCACGGCATGGTTCCCGATAGTGGGTTTGCTGATTGGCGGGCTGGTCGGTGGCGCGTATTATGGCTTAGGCTTTATCCTGCCTGCGCCGCTTGTGGCGGTGTTTGCCACGATCGTCTGGGTGGCTTTGAGCGGTGGCTTGCATTTGGATGGGCTGGCGGATAGTTTCGACGGGCTTTTGCCGGCTGTGTCGCGTGAAAAACGACTGAGCATTTTAAAGGACGTTCACCTGGGCGCTTTTGGCGTAATAGGACTGGTGTTGGCACTCTTGGCAAAGGTGGTTTTACTGTTCAGCTTGCCTAAAGAGCAGCTTTTCTTCGCGATACCTTTGGCTGCGGCCACAGGGCGTTGGGCTTTGGTTTTGGCAGCGTTGCAACCGTCCGCGCGACCGGGCGGTTTGGGCGACATGACCAAACAAGGCATGCGAAAAAGCAGCTGGCTACTTGCGGCATTGCAGATGCTGGTCATGCTGGCGGTGGCGGTTTATTTCGGCAGGTGGCAGGCTCTCATCGCGTTTGGTGTGGCTCATTTGCTTATACTATGGGTCTTTGTGAGCGCGAGCAAAAAGCTGGGCGGGCTCACTGGCGATATCTTTGGTTTGTGCGCGGAACTGAGCGAACTGGCTGTTTTGACTGTCTTTTGCCTGACTGTTTTTTGAGGTTTTATGGAGAATATTAATTTTCGAATTGGAACGACATCATATATTATTCCGGATGATATTATCCCCAACGTGCGTTATTTGGGTGGCAAGACAGATGACATTGAGCTTGTTCTGTTCGAGGTAGATGATGGGCCGAGTAACTTGCTGACCCCCGCACAACAGGCGGCACTGGCATCGCTGGCACAGCAGAATGGCATGACCTATACCGTGCATTTGCCCCTGGATTTGAATCTGGCTGAAGATGCCGGCTTGCGCGATGTATCCTTTATAAAAGCCAAAAAGGCGATTGACTGCACCCTGGGACTGGAACCCTGGGCTTACGTTTTGCACCTTGAAGGGCGCGAGCGTTTGGCGGGCAAACAGAGCAAGGCGGATTGGCTGAAAAAGGCTGAACTCTCGCTCAATCAGCTGAGCGAATGGGTTGGCGAACCACACCTTTTGGCAATTGAGAACCTTGATAATTATCCAGTTGATTTTATCGATGATGTTTTTGAGGGAAATACGTTTAGCCGCTGCATTGATATCGGACATCTCTGGCTTGAAGGGCACGACGCGGTGGCCTATCTCGAAAAACATATTCACCGCGCCAGGGTTTTGCATATTCATGGCGTGGCGGAGCGTGACCATAAGTCCTTAAGACATGTGCCGCTTGAAGAGCTCAAGCGCGTATTAACTGTTATTCATCAGTCGGGTTTTGATGGCGTGATGACAATAGAAGTTTTCAATGAAGAAGATTTTAGCGGTTCGTTAACGCAGCTCAATCTCGCTTTGGCACAACTGGGGCTTAGCTGGCAGGCGCAATCAGGCGAAAGTGCCAAACCCGCCAAGTATCACCGCGACCTTTACGAAAGCAGGGGCTGAAATGAGCGCGAAAAAAGAGCTGGTATTGGTGCTGGGTGGCGCGCGCAGTGGAAAATCGGACTGGGCGCAAAGTCAGCTTGAAACCTGCACGCGGGACGTGCTTTTTGTGGCGACGGCTACCGCGGGCGATGAAGAAATGCGCAGTCGCATTCAAAAACACCGTGCCAGCCGACCCGCGCACTGGCAAACGCTTGAAGCTCAGCTGAATGTGGGACAGGCGATTGTAGCAGCCAGGCCGCAGGGCTGGGTTTTGCTGGATTGTGTTACCATGCTGGCGAGCAATGTTTTGTTTAGCTTGCCGGAACCCGTTGTTGAGATGGATTATCAAAATGCGATGCAGGCAGAGATTGAGGCTTTGATTGATGCCTGGCACAAGCAGGACGCGAGCTGGATGCTTATCTCCAACGAAGTTGGTTTGGGGCTTGTGCCACCCAACGCGCTTTCGCGTTACTATCGTGATGAGTTAGGGCGGGCTAATCAACGCCTGGCAAAAGTCGCCACAAAAGTTGTCTTTATGGTGGCGGGCATTCCGATGGTAATCAAAGAACTGTAAAAAGTGCAAGTGAAGCAAATCTCTTGTACAAATCGTTTGCTTCACCTGCTTATACTTATGACAAACTTTTCTTAGGGTATCAAAAACTCTAGCTGTATCGCTTCACTTAGATGAAAGTCAATGCTTGTAATAACCAGGCTTCCATCTTTGAGATCAATGACATCTGAAAAGCCTACATTGACCGTGAATTTTTTTATGTCTATTTGTGAAATATCCATGTTTCTTAGTTTTTCGTGGAACAAGGTCAAACTTTCTACTTGACTGTCGGAGTGAACAATGAATGACAAATGGCTTCCATCAGTTGTTTTTGAAAAACTGATTTCTGACAGAGACATTCTTATCCCATTGATATTGATATCAAGTGTATATTCTCCAGGTTGCTTAGAATTAGAGATGATTGAATCGGGTAAAACGATTTTTTCATCTGTAAACACTCGCACGGTTAGTCCATTGAAAGCAAGGTAATATTTACCGCTAACCAAAGGCTGAGTAGTCTTTAAGCTCCATGGCAACCACATATCGGTGCTTGTTGGTATATCATCCTGTGTGTTGAAATAGCTTGTTTGAATAATATTCCCATTTTCATCTTTCAATTCAACTGAAAGAGGTGAAAACCGCGGCATTTTCGCTGATTCATCTGCCCAATATATGCGACCTAATAGAATTGTGCCATCCTGTTCTTGTATCATGTGATGAATTTCCGCGCAATACATATCTTCTGTACTGATAAATTGTGTTTTCTCACGGATTTGTGTTGGTGAAGCTGGAATATTCTCATCGGTTTGCTTGCTTGAATAGGTCAACGGGGCTGGAAGATATGGGGTCGTTTGAATATCAATAACTGGTAGTGCAAAATCAGGGTCAGTTATTTCTTTAAAAACAATCGGTATAGTAATGTTATTTGGGCTTAAATCAGGATTAGCAAACGGTGTGTGATTCAAACTTAAGGTTGCTCTACTTAAGTTTTTATCTGTTGCTGGAAAAACAAGTTTTATTTCGTAGCCTGAATCACCATTCCAACGGGCACTCTTTTCTTGCAATTCCAATGTGTTTGCTTGGTTGATTTCAAGCGAATAGACAACTTCAGGAAATCTGGAGTGTTCATCTGATGTGAAGAGCATTTCTTCTGTCAGCCCTTTTACTTCCAGGAGCAAAGTAATGTTTTGACCCGTAGCGACACCTTTAGAGACCTGAAAAGAGACGCCTTCCATTAATGTTGCTTCTTGGGGATTAACGATATAGTTGCCAGGTTCTGTTTGTGTTATGCCTATGCCTGGTATAAAAGAAAGAAACGCGCGAATGCCACTAACGATTTTCGGATTTAAGAAAACCAAGGCGATAGCTGCTACAACGGTCAGAGTTATTAAGGCTGGTTTTAATTTTAGAGAGAAAAATCTTGCTTGTGTACTTT
The DNA here is from genome assembly GCA_012839565.1 of Anaerolineaceae bacterium. GTDB lineage: Bacteria > Chloroflexota > Anaerolineae > Anaerolineales > Anaerolineaceae > Mesolinea. The sequence continues at coordinate 21,194 of DUMZ01000005.1, read as the reverse complement.
TTCTCAAAACAGCTGAATTTAACTCTGATCTCAAACGATATTTGAATCCATTATTTGGTACGGGTTCATCCATAGCCAAAGCAATAGTTTTTTCTAATGGTATGTTTTCAATTGTGTTCATTTTTCATTCTCCACAAATTCCTTTATTCTTTCTAAAAGCCGATAGAAATGCTTTTTTGTGGCTGATTCAGATTTTCCAATAAGCATGCTTATTTCTGAAAACTTTAATTCCGCAACGAAGCGTAGTCTCAAAATTTCTTGATTTAAATCTGAATCCTCCAGGATAAATTGCCGAACTTTAGAAATTCTTTCCTTTTCAATAGCATTTTGTTCAGGAAGAGATTTTGTTGAAGGTACATATTCGAAATCTTCAATGGCAGGTTGAGATGGCGTTTGCAATTGTCTGTAAAACAGATTTTGTGCAATTTTATACATCCAAGCGCGGAAATAACCTTTGTGCTTATATTTATTAAAGTTCTTTAATATAGTGAAAAACAGTTCAGAAGTTAAATCTTCAGCGATTTCGCGGTTTTGAACTCTGGATAAAAAGTATTTATAAATTTGATCAACATATCTGTCATAGAGCAAAGGAAAGTTCCTAATATCTTGTTTAACCAACAATACTATTTCCTCTTCACTGTTGATTTCTGTTGAATCTGCTGTTTGTTTATCAGACTGCATTCTCACTCCTGTCGAGGTACCTCACTTAATTAAAGACGAAAATTTCTGAAAAGTGACAAAGAGAACAAATTATTCAGTGCTTTTTTCGCAGACAATCCTTTTTTGAGCATCAATTAGTTTTATTTACTTTTTAAAACACAAATCCCCAGCATGAAACTCTGGGGATTTATCGTTACAGCCAGCTTGTCTAAAATATCTTGTTCAACAATGGCTCAAAGAAGAGCGCGATGGTGACGACAACAATCAATAGCGTTATGCCGATCGCCAGGATGTTGGTCAGTTTGGAGTTGGTGTATTTACCCATAATTTCTTTGCTGTTAGCGAGTTTAAGTACCAGGATGAGTAAAACGGGCAAAAGCATGGCGTTCAGGGTTTGCGAAAGAATCATCATTTGGAAGAGCGGGGCGTTTGGAATGAGTACCACCAGTGAGCTGATAGCCATAATCGCAATGAGCATGCCATAGAATACAGGCGCTTCTTTCACCTTGCGGTTGAGCCCGCGTTCAAAGCCGTATGCTTCGCAAAAGGCGTAGGTGGTTGACAGGGGCAAAACCGAGACAGCCAACAACGACGCGCCCAGGAGCCCAACCGAGAACAAAATGCTTGAAGCTTCCCCAGCCAAAGGTTGCAGTGCCAGGGCAGCATCTTTGGCGTCGTTCACCGCTACGCCGTTCACATAGAGCGTGGCTGCGGTAACGATGAGGATAAAGGCTGAGATGACATTGCCCCAGGCAGAACCAAAGCTGACATCCAGGCGTGTGTAGCGATATTCTTTCATATCAACACCGCGGTCAGCTACCGAGGCTTGCAGGTAGTAAATGGCCCAGGGGGTGATGGTAGTACCGATGACAGCCAGCATCGTGACCAGGAAATCTCCCGAAAGTTCAATTTGGGGGCGGATGATGGCTTGTCCGATGGCTGCCCAGTCGGGTTTGACGGTGAAAACAGCCACGACATAACTGAGCGACGCCAAACACAAAACCAAAAGCACACGCTCGACATACTTATATTCCGCTTTGAGCACGATAAAAGTCATCACAACCGCGGCAATCGGTACGCTAATGTAGCGACTGATGCCAAAGAGTTCACCCGCCGCGGCAACACCGGCGAACTGTGCGACGGTGGTGGCAAGGTTAGCAACGATTAACAGCAACATGGCCAGGGTGGAAATCTTCACACCGAAGCGTTCGCGAATAAGGTCCGCGGTGCCTTTACCAGTGACCGCACCCATACGCGCTGCCATCTCAAGGATGACCACTTCGCCGATTGTAATCACGAGGATAACCCAAATCAGTTTGTAGCCATAGGTCGCGCCAGCCACTGAATAGGTTGCGATGCCAGGTGCGTCGTTATCTGCACTGGCGGTTATTAAACCCGGACCAAGAATGCTGAGCAAGAAAATGAATTTGCTAAGCCATACCGGGCGTTTTTTCTTGATAGTGTCCTTCATTTTATGCTCCTTTCGTTATTTTCCTGCGAATCTGGGCAGGCGTTTCTTCCATGCGGTGGGCAGGACGGTGTCCAGCGCGTCGTCAACGGTGACGATGCCCAACATTTTATGACTTTCGGGGTCAATGACCGGGATAGCCATGAGATCATACTTCGCCACCAAATAAGCGGTTTCGTTTTGGTGGGTCAGGGGTTCAACATGCACGACGTCATCATCAGCCCAGTCCTGTAGAGACTTATCAAGTGGTGCGGTAACAAGGTCGCGCAAGCTCACCACGCCTTCCAGCTTTTCATCATTGTCCAAAATGTAGAGATAGTACATAAACTCATCTTCTTTGGCTTCTTCGGATGTGCGCAGGTGGGTGAGGGCTTGCTCCACGTTGAACTCGCCCGGAACCCAGGCAAACTCGGTGGTCATGATGCCGCCCGCGCTGTTTTCGGGGTAAGCCAGCAGTTGGCGCATCTCAATTTCGTCTTCGTCTTCCATCAGGCTCAGCAATTGCTCGCTGTGTTCGTCGTCGAGTTCCGCCAAAAGGTCCGCGGCTTCGTCAGGATCCATTTCCTCAAGCACGTCCGCGGCGCGTTCCGGTTCCATGGCTGCCAAAACGGCTTGTTGCACTTCAAAAGAGCTTTGTTCGAGGGTATCGGCAAGGATTTCATCATCAAAACCTTCCAGCAAGGCTTTGCTGGTGTGGTGGTCTAAACTGTCAAGAATGGCAGCGATATCCACGGGCTCCATTTGCACCAGACGTTCCTGGGATACTTTAAGGCGTAAAGGGTCATCATGTTCGATGCTGGCAACGTCTTCCCAGGCGATGATTTGACTATTGAGTTTGAACTTGAAGGTCTTGGCGAGGAACTTCGCGGGGGTGTCCAGACCCAATCGGCGCAAAAGCCCGCGAACACCAACATCCACACCGGTTACCAAAAACTGTTGATTTTTGCGCGCGATAACCACATCGTTGACCCGCACCAGGCGTTTGCCCTCGGTGTCAACAATTTGCTGGTCGAGGACGCGTTGTTTGAGGTGAAGTTCGTGTCCATGGGGCTGGTAAGCTTTGAGCTGGCGCAAGTCAACACTCAGTGTGAGGCTGGGCCAAAGGGTGGCGATGAGCGAACCATCCACAAGGCGCACCTCGCTCTTGCTGTGTTTGAGCAGGATAGCATCGATGGGAGGCATGGGCTGGTCGGTATGGCTGACGAGGATATCTTCCACGTGGCCGACGACATGACCAAAAGCATCCCAGACTTTCTGGTTTAGCAAGTTGCTTAAATAAATCATAAGTCACCTCTTAATCGTTGTATTTGTGGAAGAAAACCACGGTGGTTGCTATTCCCCTGTAAACCGACCGTGGAAAGGAGGCTTACAGCGGATTAGCAAATACTTGCAGGCTCTGGCGTATCGTCAGAGCAGATGGTCTCGCTTCCGATGGTTGTTTGTGTTTCCATAACTCAGATAGTTTACCACAAGCGGGTGTGGAAATGCGAAAAATGGTGATGAAACATTGTTACGTTAGACCCTGTTTGTTGGGAGCTTTATTTATTATTGAGAAAGACACAAAAACACTCCAAACGGGGTGTTTTTGTGTCTATCAAAAAGCAAAACTTTAACCAATCAAGCCGTTTTGCTTGCCGATTTTTTCAAAGATATCCAGCACTTGCTCGAGTTGCGACTGGGTGTGCGATGCCATATACGAGGTGCGCAAGAGTTGGCGACCGGGCGCGGTGGCGGGGGAGATGACTGGGTTGACAAACACGCCAGCATCAAACATATCGCGCCAGGTTTTGAAGGTGAGCATATCATCACCAATGATAATTGGCACAATTGGCGACTCGGAGGTGCCGATATCAAAGCCCAGGGAGGTCAGTCCTTCGCGCATAAAGCGACCGTTTTCGTTGACCTGTTCAACCAGCCAGGGTTCCTCGCGCATGATCCTGAGCACCGTATGGGCGGTTGCCACGTTGGCAGGGGGGATACTGGCACTGAAAATTAGGCTGCGCGCCACGTGCTTGATGTAGTCAATCACATCGGCTTGTCCGGCAACAAAGCCACCAATCGAGGCGAATGATTTGCTGAAGGTGGACATGATCAGGTCAACATCTTTGGTGACACCAAAGTGCGCCGCTGTGCCACGTCCGCCACCCAAAACGCCCATGGCGTGCGCGTCATCCACCATCAAACGCACACCATATTGCTGGCAAAGCGGAATAATTTTAGTCAGGGGCGCGATGTCGCCTTCCATGCTAAAGAGTCCGTCCACCACCAGAAGCCGACCGCCTTGTTCGGGCAGGCTTTTTAGCACCCGTTCGAGATGCTCAATGTCGTTGTGTCTAAAACGCTCGATTTTGCCATGGCTCAGGCGCGCGCCGTCATAGATGCTGGCATGGTCTTCTTTATCGAGGATAACGATATCGCCTCTGCCCACCAACGCGCTGATCGTACCCAGGTTGACCTGCATACCGGTTGAAAAAATCAGGGCGGAATCCATGCCGACCCAGTCTGCCAGGTCGCGTTCGAGGTCTTCGATGATGGTCATATTGCCGTTCAAAAAGCGTGAACCGGTGCAACTGGTGCCATATTTTTTGATGGCTTCAATGGCGGCTTCTCTCACACGGGGGTGGGCGGTGAGGCCCAGGTAGTTGTTTGAGCCACACATGATGATGCGGCGGCCTTCATAGACAATCTCGGTGCCTTCGTTGCGATCAAGAGGCAGGAAATAGGGGTAGACACCGGCAGCTTTGGCAACGCGCACGTCCTGATAATCGAAACATTTCTTGAAAATATCCATAATAATCCTTTTTAATAACCTTGTTCTAGATCTACATATATTAAGAACGATTATACGCTAAAAAAGTTACTCATTATTTCTTTCGTTTTATTTTGAGGCAATAAGTCTTTAATAATGGGGAAATTTGAAAGAGATTTTTTTGAAAGCAGGTGAATGGGATCATCATGTGCAGGGACTGAATTTTGTGCATAGCTTTGACAATTTGTTGATAACAATTGACTATTCTTCTTAGAAGAGTATACTTTTTTGGTTGGCGTATAGACTTTTATCTAACACCCCTACGCGATTAATTGGAGTTATTTGTGGAAAGCACAGCTGAGAAAAAGCAGAGCTTAAATAAAGAAAAAGTACTTAACAGCCCCAGAATGCTGGGTTTATGGCATCTTATGAAGGGCTATCATTTCAACTACCTGGTGGCAACGGTGTTTCTTGCCATCGCGGCATTCGCGCGGGCTGGCATTTACCTGCATTTGGGCAATTTTATTGATGCTCTGCGCGATAACAGTATGCAAGCCGGAGCGATCATCAGCTCCGCCCTGGCTTTTTTAGGGCTGATTATGCTCCAGGCACTGAGCACCTTTATGAGTAGCTGGATGGCAAGTTTTGCCGCTGAAAATACGACGCGCCGTTTGCGCGATCAGCTTTTTGATCACATTCAGCGACTTACCTATGCCTATCATGCGGAAGCCAAAACTGGCGACTTGCTCGAACGTGCTACATCTGATGTGGACACCTTGCGCCGATTTTTCGCCGACCAGGCGATTGGCATGGGGCGCATCGTGTTTATTTTCGTCATCAACTTCGTGCTCATCTTCCGAATGCAAGCACGCCTGGCTTGGGTTTCAATCGCGATTGTGCCTGTTACGCTCGCTATCTCGATGTTTTTCTTCCGTAAGTTACGCAAAGCCTACGAAGAATACCAGGAACAGGAAGCCATCATTACCACCCACCTTCAAGAAACCCTCAGCGGTGTGCGTGTCGTCAAGGCATTCGCGCGTCAGGATTACGAAACTGAAAAATTTGCTGTTAACAACATGGAAAAACTTCAGCGGGGCAAGCGCATGATGTTTTTACAATCCATTTTCTGGCCAATCTCGGATATTATTTGCGGTTTGCAACGTGTTTTTAGCACTTACACTGCAGCGAGTGCGGTTATTGATCAGACCTTGAGCCTGGGCGAGTTTATTACCTTCCAGGGCTTGTTAGGCTGGCTGATTTGGCCCATTCGCGGTTTGGGACGTTTGATTATTGACACTTCGCGGGCGTTGGTTTCCTTTGGCCGTATTTTGATTGTGTTGAAAGCGCAAGAAGAAGATCTCTTCACCGCGGTTTATCAGCCTGAAGGCGACACCCAGGGTGCAATCCGGTTCGAAAAGGTCTGCTTTGCCTATGAAGAAAACCAGCCTGTGCTTAAGGATGTTTCTTTTGAATGTAAACCTGGCGATGTGATCGCGTTGCTTGGTTCTACGGGGAGTGGTAAAACGTCGCTGGTGAACCTTTTGCCACGCTTTTATGATGTTAACAGTGGCAGGATTTTGTTAGATGGCGTCAATCTTAATGACTACTCACGCGATTATTTGCGCTCGCAAATTGGCATTGTAGAGCAGGAACCTTTCCTGTTTTCATGCTCCATTCGCGATAATATCACCTATGGGATGCGTCGTGAGGTGAGCCAGGAAGAAGTTGAAGCCGCCGCCCGCGAGGCTGCCATTCATGATGTTATTCTCGAGTTCAAAGAGGGTTATGACACCATGGTAGGTGAGCGGGGTGTGACCTTGAGCGGTGGGCAGAAGCAACGTGTCGCCATCGCGCGCGCTTTGTTGCTCAACCCACGCATTCTTATTCTGGACGACTCGACCAGCTCGGTGGATATGGAAACTGAAGTGCAAATCCGCGCCGCTTTGGATAAGCTGATGACCGACCGCACCACTTTCGTCATCGCGCATCGTATTCAAAGTATCATGACTGCCGACCAAATATTGGTCTTTGATCGTGGCGAGGTGGTGCAACACGGTACGCATGATGAGCTTTTGGCGCAAGAGGGCATTTACAAAGAAATCTATGAAATTCAAACGCGTATTGAGAGCGCGTTGCAAGAGGAAATTGACAGTGTCACAAAACTATGATGAAAACGAATTAGAAGATGATGTCCACATCACGACAGGTGTGATGAAGCGACTCTTCTCGGTGCTTAAACCCCACTGGAAATCCCTGGCATTGGGTTTGTTTGGAATCATTTTTGTCTCTTTTTTGGATTCCTACTTTACCATCATTGACAAAAACATCATCGACCAGGGCATACTCGGTGGCGAAAAAGGCGTACTTATCCGCCTTTTGGGAACCTATATGGCTGTTTTGCTGTTATCAAGCGCGGGTTTCTTTCTGTTTGTATACAATGCCAGTATGCTGGGCGAAAAATTGCGCTATGAACTGCGCATGAAGCTTTTCAAACATCTGCAAAAACTCTCGCTCAGCTATTTCAGCAAAACGCCCCTGGGCTGGATTATGTCGCGCGTCACTTCCGACACCGAACGCATGGGCGAGCTGCTCAGCTGGGGCATTATTGATGTTTCCTGGGCGATTACGAACATTATCTTTGCTTCATTTTTCATGTTCACCATCAACGCGCGTTTGGCTGTGATCGTTGTGCTGAGTTTGCCTCTTATAATATTTGTGGCATTTAAATTCAGAGTCAAAATTTACCACCACTATCGCCTGTCGCGCAAAGCCAATTCCAAAATGACCGCCGCGCTGAATGAGAATATCACGGGTGTGCGTGTGGTCAAAGCCTTGCGCCGCGAAGATCGTAACCTGGCTGATTTCAAGGTACTTTCACATGATATGTACAGCAACAGCTATCGCGCGGCGTTTCTTTCGGCGATCTTTTTACCTACCATCCAAACCATCTCGGCTCTTTCTCTGGCGGTTGTGATGTGGCGGGGTGGAGTGATGATTAGCAGTCCCGTGGTGGGTAGCCTCACTGTGGGTGGCTTGCAGGCTTTTATTTCTTACATCATGATGATTCTGTGGCCCATCCAGGATCTGGCGCGTGTTTATGCTGAGATGCAAAACGCGGTGGCGTCGTCTGAGCGCGTATTTGGTTTGCTTGAAACCAAACCTGCCATTCAGGATAAACCGGTCACAACACCGGTGGACTCTTTGCTTGGTGAGGTAGTGTTTGATAATGTCAGCTTCCATTATGAGGATGGCGAGCCGGTCATTCGCGATTTGAGCTTCAGCATTCCCGCAGGGCAGAATATCGCGCTGGTTGGTCCAACCGGTGGCGGAAAGACGACGATTGTAAACCTTTTGTGCAGGTTCTACGAGCCGACTTCCGGAACGATTTCCATTGCGGGGCATAACTATCTTGATTACGCTCAAAAGGACATTCAATCGCGTGTGGGTGTGGTCTTGCAGACGCCCCATCTCTTTTCTGGCACAGTGCGTGAGAACTTGCGCTACGGGCGTCTTTCAGCCACGGATGATGAGATTGAAGCGGTTGCCAGGCTGGCAGGCGCGCATGAGTTCATTATGAAATTCGAACACGGTTATGAGCAGAACGTGGGTGAGGGCGGTAACTTGCTTTCGGTTGGGCAAAAGCAACTGATTAGCATCGCGCGTGCCTTGCTGGCGGATCCGGATTTCTTTGTGATGGACGAAGCCACCAGCTCGGTGGATACGATTACCGAGTCGCTCATCCAGAGTGGTATGCATCAGCTCATGGAAGGCCGCACCAGTTTTATTATCGCGCACAGGCTTTCAACGATTCGCAGCGCGGATCAGATATTTGTGATTGATCATGGGCAAATCGCGGAACGTGGCACGCATGAAGCGTTGATGAAGTTAAAAGGGCACTACTACAATTTATATACCCAGCAATTCCGCCACGACCTGGAAAGCAAGTACGACATTTTTGGCGAGCAAGCATCATCTGCTACTGCCGCATAGTGTACGTATATATGTAGATGAAGCTTAGTTCTAACGTGGTTTTTCAGACCATGTTTTTCTGTGTCTCGTGCCGGTGTCCTCACCGAGCACATAAAATGTTGTAAACCCACCATCTTACCTGTCTCCAGACCGTGGAAGTGTCCTACGGTGTGGACACCGAGGACATCAGGTTTCTAATGCAGGCGCGCAGATTAATCAATAGTATCATGGACTTCAACGTAATAATCAAAGCATGGTCTCCTGACCATGTTTTGATAATCCCCGAAAACTTGTGTTCTGTGAAGATTTTTTTGCTTCGGCGAGAAGGTTTCAGAGAACGGGGAAAAAGTGCGCGTGGCGGGGGAGGATTGCCAAGCCCGCTTTCGTGCCTAATTGGACGCCACGCGCCAGGTGGATTGGCTTCTGATTGGGTTAAATACTGGCGCGTGGCTTCAGTGCCACGCGCTTTAGCCCATGGCGAGACGCAGGGGCGAGAGTCCTGTTTATTTCCATAAGCTGAAAAGATAATCGAATGGGTATAAAATTGGCAAATCGGTAAAAGTCGGTCACAGTCGGTCAAAGTTGACACCTTGACAAAAACAGACAAGCCTGCTATAATGACGCAAACTTATAAATCTGATAGTGGGTACAAATGATCGAAAAATTTCTTTCTTTACACGATTTTTCGACCTGTCATTAAGAGATTAAATTTATTGCTAAACACTCGATAGACTTTGTAACACTGTTTTGTCAGATATTAAGACTATAAACAGTCCTGTATAAACCTGGTTTTGGAGATACCATAGGTATATAGCTATAATCAGCTGAAGATGGATATTAGAAACAAAAGCCTGTTACAAATAACCACGAATCTGCAAATTTATTTGTCTCCGTTATGTATGCAAGGAAAACATCGAACCAATTCTATTTCTGGTGCAAGTAGAACTCTATCCATTCAGCAGTCCAATTCTTTTTGTAACAAAGCCGCCGGTTTTCCAGGCGGTTTGTGCTTTAATTTAGGAATTCAATGAAAATTCAAAAACCTAAGTTCTTTATTTCTCAGAAGGAGAGAAACGATGCATATTAAAAATAATCTTATTACGAAAATCACAGCCATTTTGCTTGTGATTTTCCTGACCTTTGGTAACGTCGCTCAGGTGAGTGCGGTTTTTACTGGCACTGTAGCTGAACGCGAGATCCAAATCATCCAAGCCCAGGAAGCAGGAATAAATGCTGTCACCTGGAATGGCACGTATCCAACTACGCGACCTGCCGGCATGGATGATGGTGCTGGTGACTACATCATCGACATCAACACTGCCGAGGAATTTGCCTGGATTATGAGCCAGCCAAATATGTTCCTGGATGGCATAAGCGGTGTAAATACCGTGCGCCTGAACACGGACATTGACCTGGCAAATTATCCATGGACGCCAAGCGTGGCGGCAGGTCCCAGCCAAGCCAACACTTTTGACGGTGGTGGTTACACCATCAGCAATTTGTTTGTGGATGGAGGTACGTATCAGAGTTCGAATAATAGATACTTCCTTGGATTGTTTGGTCGTGTCCCCAATGCTGCTCATGCCAAGATCCAGAATCTGACAGTTGATGGCGCAGTTTTAAAAGGATCTACCACTGTTCGCTCTTACGCGGGCGTCATCACTGGCAGTGAAGACTGGATGGGGCATTACGAGAACGTGCATGTCAAAAATGCCACGATTACTGCAAGCAAATACGCTGGCGCGATCGCGGCATATGGCACCTCGAACATGACCAACGTTTCAGCGGAGAATATCACTTTTAATATCACTGAAATTGGCGCGGATAAACCCCATGTTGGTGGTTTGATTGGTTTAAATAATGCGGGTGTCTTAGACAACGCCACTGTTTCGAATGTCACCATCACTGTTATTGCTGATGATGGCTACCTTGAAACAAATCAAGTGGGTGCTCTTATTGGTACCGCGCAGGAAAACGTTGTCATCAATCCCAATTCAACAGCTACGGCCGTGACTTACAATGGCGCACCATTTACTGCTTTGGTTGGTTTGGATAACCGTGTGGATACACGCTGGTACGACCCCGATGGTGATAATTACGTCATCACCACTATTCCAGAGCTAAAAGGTTTTGATAATTTGATCAATGGTGGCACGAGTTTTCTGGGTAAAACGGTCCTTTTAGGCGCGGATATTGACCTTGCCGGTCAAAGCTTTTTGCCCTTAGGCAGCTCTACCAATATCTTTAAAGGTACCTTTGATGGACAAAATTACACATTGTCCAATCTTAGTTTAACCCAAGCCACGAGCCGTGCCGGCTTCTTTGCCCGCATCGATGAAGGTGGCGTTAAAAACCTGAATGTGGACAGTTTTGACATCAAGGCACCCGACTATGCTGGTGCTGTAGCGGGACAAATGTTTAGAGCTTCGATTGAAAATGTGCACGTTAGCAACAGCACGATTTTATCTGACCATTTTGGCGGAGGTGTTACCGGGCATCTTTACGGTAACGCGAAAAACAGCTCTGTAACGGACGTTGAGGTTTTAGCCCACAACGAATTAGCTGGTGAGCTGGGCAACAAATTGGGCGGTTTGGCAGGTTATGTTGGCGAGGGTGCTTACGTGCTTGAAAACAACACCGGTACCAACGTTACAGTAACGGGTATCCGTGATGTCGGCGGTTTATTCGGCACAACCAACGCCAATAATAAGGTTTACAATAACACCATTACGGATAGCACTGTAACCGCTTCAGATGAACATGGCACCGAGACAAGTGCCTGGGCGGGTGGTATCGTTGGCCGTTTGGGTGGTCAATATACAACCTTTGGCGGAAATGTAAACAACAACACAACTGTAACCAGCTATGGTGAAGGCCAGGCAGGTCCAATTTATGGTGGTCCGGCAGTCAACGCGATTGACTTGCGGGTTCATAATGAAACGCAAAATACATGGTATACAACGATTAAAGAAGCGGTCATTGCCGCAGTAGCTGGTGACGAAATATTAGCAGGTGCTGGTACATATACAGAAACAAGCTCCATCCTGGTAGATAAAGCCATCACGATCGAAGGCCTTCCTGGTGCTAAAATTGAAGTTTCTGGTGCAGGACCTATTTTTGAAATGGCGGCTGCAGCAACATTGAAGGGCTTTGAAATTGAAAAAACCGATGTGACTGGTACAATCGTGACCATTCGTAGCAGTGGTGTTCAACTCCTTAATAATGTGATGCATGGTCAATATAATATGGGTGATCCTGAAGTCTCACGCGCGATCATCGTCAATGCTGGCGGGTTTAGCGATGTAGCTATCACCGGTAACACCTTCTATCACCTGCGACAACCCGCTTATATCAGCGGATTGCACACAGGTTTAATCTCAGAAAACTACGTCTATCACACCCGTGGTTGGGTCGTTGAAGGTGGTAACTTCACCTTCCTGGATAACACCTGGGGTACCGGGGCGGATGCCAACGCCGTTGACATTGCCATCCTTGCTACAGTAAACCCTGAATATTACACCGATGTCCCTGCTCTTTCCGCGGCTAACAATAACGCCATCGTTGAGGACCAACGTGGCGGGACAAATTTGCTGTCTGTTGTTTATGTTGATAAAGATGCGGCTCCTGGCGGTGATGGTACACCTGCTAAACCTTACCAGACCATTTCACAAGGTGTTGCACGTGTTGTGCCGGGCGGTACAGTGCATGTCGCCGATGGCACCTATCCCGAAACCTTGTATATAACCAAAGACATCCATATTGTGGGTGAGAGCCGCGATGGTGTCATCATTGACACCAGCTCGTTTGGAGGCTATGGTATTGACGCCAATGGCGATTTTGTAACGTCTTTTGCGAACTTTACCTTAATCGGACCTGGATCCGCTCAAGGCTATGGCCTCAAGATTGCAGGTGAAAATGCTGAGACAACCATCACCAACGTTCTGGTTAAAGAATCCTATCGGACAGGTCTTGACCTGAATGGCTTAAACAAGGCTGTTATCACGGATGTGGAACTTATAAACAATGGTGGTAATGGGCTTTCTCTCACAAATAGCAGTAATGTGACCGTTACAAATATCACCACCAGCGGGAATGCCTGGGGTGGCGTGGCGGTATATACCGATTCCACATCATATAGCCAAGGTGCAGACAATATCAACATCTCAGCGACGAATAGTTCTAATGAGCCTGTTGGTTTTTATACACAAATTGATCCGAATTATCCGCCGACTAATCTAAACGTACCTGAATTTCATTTCACGGTGGTTAACAATACCGATAGACTCAACTACACGTTCTATGCTAAAGACCAGGCATATGCTTTGCTTATTGCCACGTATATGCCCCATCCTGAAGATAGTTACATCCGAGATATTGCGACTTCAAATCTTCTTGTGTTCCCGGGCATGACCATTCAGGCAGCCGTTGACGCGGCTAATCCCGGTGATACTGTTTTAGTAGCTTCTGGTACTTATGAAGAAAATGTCTATACTGGCGATACACGCGTTGTCAAGGGCTTGACGGTGCGTGGTATTCCAGATGCGGATGGTGATTACCCCTTGGTGAAAGGTTCCATGAAGTTTGGCCGGGATCGAAACCTTGGCGGTGATTATGTACATAAAAATCTTGTTTTAGAGAACTTCCGCATTGAAGCCAACCTCACCGATACTTCACTGTATGGAACGACACGCCATGCGCTCTGGGTGGAAAACTTTGAAATTGCCCAACTGCGCAATCTTGAGATGGTGGGTACTGAGCCTAACTCAATGTTTGCTATCCAGTACGGCCTGAGTGTGGGTGGTCGGGCGAAGAATTACACCATCGATAACGTGAAGATGGAAAACTTCCTGATTGGTGTTTACGGTCGCGCTTTGAATATGACCATCCAGAACAGCGATATCAGCCATGTTGAGGCTGGTATGAATATCATGGGTGGTGGAAACCTGACCATTACCGATTCAAGCATCGTTGCTGAGGTTACGAGAAACGATAAACAACTTTACGCGGTGCGCTTCGGTGAAGGTAATACAACCGGCGCGCCCTCCGTTTTGGATTTCCATGTCAGCAATTCAACCTTGGAACTAAATAATCCCGGTGGATTTGTTCCTACACCAGGTAATTACATGCGCTCAGTCGTTTTGCGCGGTAATGCTGGTGGCGAAATGATTATTGCCAACAGCAATATCCCTCAAGGTATTCTCAATATCGCGTCGTTGCCGGTTGAAGCAACCGGCAACTGGTGGGGTTCTGCCAATCAACCAGTGCCCAATGTTAATTACGTTGGTTTGGTGCATATCTGTGGCTGGTTGGATGCCCCCGCGCCTGATGGTCAGTTAATCTCTGGTGGTGTGGTGACCAATGAAAGAACAAGTAAAGTTTATTGTTCTATCCAGAGCGCGATTGATGCCGCGACTGCTAGGGATACGCTACTTGTGGGCCCGGGTACGTATGCTGAACAAATCGTAATCAACAAAGCGCTTACCATTCAGGGCCCGAACGCTGATAAGGCAGGTTACGCGGAAGACCGTGTGGCAGAAGCCATTGTGACCTTCCCTGAGGGTATCACAGAACAAGCCCAACGCCTGGTTAACGTTACAGCAAGTGACGTAAGCATCGTTGGTTTGAAGTTTGAATATGGTGAGCATATGTTAAATTTGCTGCCATATATGATCCGTACCAATGGTGTTGATAACCTTACGGTTAAGAACAATATTATCTATGGTGGTGAGGCTGGTATTCATGCAGCACCTGTTGGCACTGTAAATAACACCGGTTTATTGGTTGAGGGCAACCTCATTGATGGTGGTCCGTTTGTGAACAGTCGCTACAACCGTGGTATGTACATTTACCGCATGGGCGGTTTGATCCAGAATAACGTGATTGACCACGTTTCAATCGGTATCCAGTTCCTGCCCCATCGCGAACCAACCGGTTTGACCGCGCAATACAATGATATTAAAGCCTATAGCATTGGCTTGTATAATAACAACCAATACGCTGGCAGTGGTCCGCATAAGTGGATTGCCAACACCGTTGGTGTGGCAGAGAACCCCCGCGGTACCGCTGAAATGGGTGTTTACTTGCCATATACAACAGATGTCACTTTTAGAGGCATCCATGTCATCAACCATGGTTTGTATGGTGGCACGGGCGAGCCTCCTTTGGCGGAATTCTATAACAACATTTTAGACGGTACTTATGACCCTGCTACGACCGTTGGAATGGCTTCGACGACAGCAGTTAGAATTTCGAGCGCGAACCCTGACTCTAATGAGGGCCCAAGCGTTCCTGGCACGAAGACCATTGTTCATAACAATGCCTTTGATAACTTTGACACTTATATCAACAACACGACAACGGTTAATATTGATCCCAATCTCCTGGATGCCTCTGGCAACTGGTGGGGTACGACTGACGCGGCCGCGCTCTTTGCTGGTGTAACCGCGGGTTCAGACTATACCCCATGGCTGGCTTCGGGCACCGATAACGATGCTGATGTGGCTGGCTTCCAGGGTGACTTTAGCACCTTGTATGTGGATGATGACAGCTTCCAGGTTGGAGCGGTTGGACGCATCCAGGAAGCGATTGACCTGGTTTCCGGCAGCACGATTTACGTCTTGCCTGGTACCTATCAGGAAGCTGTGGTGGTTGACAAGGCTGTCAATCTCTACGGTCCTAATATGGACGTGAACCCCAACGGCACCGTTAACCGTGGCCCTGAAGCCATCATCCTTGGTTCCACAACTGCCCCAGCGATGAGCACGCTCTTTGAACTGGATGCGGAAAATGTGGTGGTGAAAGGCTTCACCTTTGATAATGTCCGCATTAATAACTACATAGATGGTGGGGCGACTGGTACGCTGACGAACCAATTCGGTGGTGTTGATATTTCGAACAACATCTTCACCAATGTGAGTGGTACCGCGCTCTATCTGCGCGATGGACGAAACGCGCCGGGTGAATACTCCGCTGATGTGACCGTTCAAAATAACCTCTTCAACGCAATTACCAGTGCTGGCGGTGTTGACTACAACGCTGGTTCCGCGGTTGTTGTGATGGGCGGGGAAAATCTGCTGGTGGACGGCAACGTGATTGAGGACGCTGCCTACAACGGTATTCAGCTTGCCCGCAATAATAACGTTACCGTAAGCAATAACACTGCTGTGGCGGATCAACCTGCTATTCAGATTGCGCAGTGGAATGAAGGGACCCAGACAATCAGCGGCAATGATTTGCAGACGACGCATGCGAGCAAAGCCGCGATGCGGTTCTATGCCTTCACAACAGACCGAACCCCCAGCTTCGTGATCGAAAATAACACGATTCACGACAGTGTGAACGGTATTCAGATTGGTCATGGAGACGCGGGTAAGGGCGATGATATCAGTACAGCGGATTACAGCTTTGCTGGCAACACCTTTACTGATATTAGCAGCCACGAATTGGTTGTTTATCTGCCTGCTGAGGCAACAAGCGACCAAATGACCGAAATGGTGGAGGATTTCCGCCAGGTCTATGATGATAGCGTATATGTCCGCGAGATTAATGGCGTGGATCCTTACACTTATGTGGTAAATACTGCGCCGGTAGCCATGGATGACGCTTATACCGTTGCGGAGGATACTGTATTGACCGTCTCTGCAGCTGAAGGCGTTTTGAAGAACGATACAGATGCGGAAGGTGATCCTTTGACGGCTGTACTTGTGACTGGTCCTACTCATGCTGCTGTAAATGGTTTCACGCTTAATCCTGATGGCAGCTTTAGTTATAAGCCTGGCCAGGACTACTTTGGTGAAGATACCTTTACTTATAAGATTGTTTCCGGTGAAACGACGAGTAATATCGCTACCGTGACCATCACCGTGACACCGGTGAAAGACCCAGTGCAGGCTAACGATGACTTCTACTTTGTGAATCAAAACGCGGTATTGGAAGTTCCCGCGCCGGGTGTCTTAGGCAATGACGTTGATGTTGACCTGAACAATCAGTACGCGGCACTCGTTAGCGGTCCTACGCATGGACATTTGAATTTCAGAAATGACGGTAGCTTTACCTATACACCTGAAACCGATTTCTTTGGTGAAGATACCTTCGTTTATCAATTAATTACTACTCCCAGGATTAGCTCTGATCCCTGGGTAGACACGGCGACGGTAACTATTACAGTCATTCCGTTGCCTGTGATCAGTTCTCCTGACATTGAAGGCCCATACACGGTAGGTGTGAGAAGAGAATTCAATATCACCTTGACGAACCCTGTCGATGGCGCGTTGTACATGAGCCTAAGCGCGTATGTCTTCATCGATAACATCACGCTTGCTGATTTTGAGAAGGTAGAAGTATTCCATCCTATTGCTCAAGACTGGGTGCAATTGATACCTGAGGTTGATGGTACTGGCTTGAGAATTAATCTTGCTCCAACAGGAGACTTCCCGTTGTTGCCTGACCAAACTGTGACGCTGACCTTCCGCGTGACCTTCCTTACGGCGGGTACCTATCCTGCTGAAGGTTCACTGTATGATACATCTGGAGCGACACCGGTAAAGATTGCCAGCTATGAAACAACGCTGACCGTGAACAATCCACCTAACACACTGGCTGAGCAAATCGCGTCCGCTCCGACTTACGTTTACGATCCTGTTTACGAATACGTGGGCGACTTTGCTTATGACGCGGCCAGCCTGACTTATACCGCGACATACACGGCTCCTGAATATTTGGCTGGTGGCGCGATGAACGACCTGGCTCGTTACCTGGGTGCTTTGTATCGCCAGGATGGCTCTACTATCAATAAGCTGACCTATGATGGTGTCGACTACACCTGGCAACCTGGTAATCCACCGCTGGCTGGCAGCAACTGGAAAGACGCGAATGGCGTTACCTTGGTGAGTGTCATCGTAGCTGACCTGGCAAATCAGGTTCCTGGAAATCTTACGGTGACCGTGGCTGATAGCTTCTATACAGAAGACGTGAGCTTCGTGGTGGATGCAACCAACACGCTGGATGATGAGATTGAATCCGCTCCGGCTTATGTATATGATCCTGTGTACACCTATGTGGGTACCTTCGCTTTTGACGATGCAAGCAATACCTACACGGCTACTTACACAGATGTCAACTACAACCCTGGCGCGCTATACGACCTGGCTCGCTACCTGGGCGCTTTGTATCGCCAGGCGAACGCGACGGTTATTGGAATTCATTACAACGGTGTAGACTACACCTGGAATCCAAATGGAACAAACAAGGGCAGCAACTGGGAAGATGCCAATGGCACCACTTTGGTGAGTGTGGTTGGTGCTGACTTCCAGAATGGCTTGATTGATCCTGGCACTGGGGTAACCTTTACTGTGAGCGATGGTATCCATACTGAGACGGTGACCTTTATCATCGTCATCAATGACACGACCGCTCCTGAAATCGTAAGCATTACCGCGATTGGTGCGGATGGCTTTGAAAATGTAGCAGCAGTTAACGGTGTCATTACCGTTGATCAGGGCTACACCGTGGATCGAGCAGAAATCGTGCTGAATGAAGCCGTGACCGTTGTTGAAGGAACGGTGGTGAAGATTGGTACGACACCCTATGGCACGATTACCGCGGATGGCACGAAGCTAACGGTTGTACCGTATGCGGGCAACGAAATTGCTTCACTGCCTGGCACATTTGAGTTTAGTGTTCCTGCCGGATCGGTAAAAGACCTGGCTGGTAATGCGCTGGTTCAGTTGGGTGCTACACTGGTTGTCAATAACGTCGCTCCAGTAGCTGTTGCTGATGCATACACAACTAATCAAGATGTTGCGCTAAATGTTTCCGCCCCTGGTGTTTTGGCAAATGACGTTGACTGGACGCCAATCACAGCTATTTTGGTAACGGATGTGTCACATGGTGAATTGACTTTGAACGCGGACGGTAGCTTTAGCTACACACCTGCTGCTGGTTACAACGGAACAGACAGCTTTACTTACAAAGCCAGCGATGGTGAACTGGAAAGTGAAGTCGTAACGGTGACCATAACCGTCAATGACAACGTTGCTCCTGAAGTTATCAGCGTTACCGCGATAGGCGCGGATGGCTTTGGTGATGTGGTGGCGGTTGGTAGTGTCATCACTGTTGATCAAGGTTATACCGTTGCAAGAACAGAAATCGTATTGAATGAAGCCGTGACGGTTGAACCTGGTACGGAAGTGAGCATAGGCGGACAGCCATATGGCAGCATTGTTGCAGATGGTAATCTGTTGACAGTTACCCCATACGGCAATAATGGCATAGCGAGCATACCTGGCACGTTTGTGCTGAGCATCCCTGCCGGATCGGTGAAGGATTTGGCTGGTAATATCTTGCCTGATGCCAACGTTACTTTGGTTGTCAATAACGTCGCTCCGGTGGCTGTTGCTGATGCATATACAACCAATCAAGGTGTTGAACTTGTTGTTGGAGCACCTGGTGTCCTGGCGAACGACTTTGACTGGACTCCCATTACGGCTGTTTTGGTGACGAATGTGTCACATGGTACTTTGACTTTGAACGCAGATGGTAGCTTCAGCTACACACCTGCTGTTGATTACAACGGAACAGACAGCTTTACTTACAAAGCCTATGACGGCAAATTGTACAGCGATGTTACGACGGTGACGATCACCGTGGTTGATAACGTTGCACCTGAAGTTGTCAGTGTTACCGCGATTGGCGCAGATGGCTTTGATGATGTGGTGGCAGTTGGCAGTACGTTAACTGTTGATCAGGGCTACACCGTTGCAAGAACAGAAATTGTACTGAATGAAGCCGTGACGGTTGAGGTTGGTACGGAAGTGAGCATAGGCGGACAGCCTTATGGCAGCATCACAGCAAGTGGCAGCATGTTGACAGTTACTCCATACGGCAGTAATGGCATAGCGAGCATACCTGGCACGTTTATGCTGAGCATCCCTGCCGGATCGGTGAAGGACTTAGCTGGCAATGCTTTGGCTGACACGGTTGTCACTTTGAATGTGGTCAATGTAGCGCCGGTGGCTGTTGCTGATGCATACACAACTAATCAAGGCGTTGAGCTTGTTGTACCTGTTCCTGGTGTATTGGCGAATGACGTTGACTGGACGCCACTCATTGCTGAATTGGTGACGGATGTGTCACATGGTACTTTGGCTTTGAACCCCAACGGCAGCTTTAGCTATACGCCTGATGCTGGCTGGAGCGGTGTTGACAGCTTTAGTTACAAAGCGAATGATGGTTTAGCGGACAGCAATGTAGTAACGGTGACAATCACTGTGGTTGATAATGTTGCACCTGAAGTTGTCAGTGTTACCGCGATTGGCGCGGATGGCTTTGGCGACGTGGTGGCGGTAGGTAATGTCATCACTGTTGATCAGGGCTACACCGTAGCACGAACAGAAATCGCATTGACAGAAGCCGTGACGGTTGAACCCGGAACGGAAGTGAGTGTCCATGGCCAGCCATATGGCAGCATTGTTGCAGATGGCAGTTTGTTGACCGTTACCCCATACGGCAGTAATGGCATAGCGAGTCTGCCTGGCACGTTCGTGTTGAGCATTCCTGCCGGATCGGTGAAGGATTTGGCTGGCAATGAGTTGGCCGAAATGAGTATCACTTTGAAAGTGAACAATGTTGCACCAGTAGCCGTTGCTGATGCATACACGACTAATCAGGATGTTGCGCTTGTTGTTGGAGCGCCTGGTATTCTTTCGAACGACTTCGACTGGACGCCAATCACCGCAGTCCTGGTTGGAGGTGTGGGCCATGGAACCTTAGAGTTCAATGGAGATGGTAGCTTCAGCTACACGCCTGCTGCTGGTTACAACGGAACAGATAACTTTAGTTACAAAGCCTATGATGGCGAACTGTATAGCGAAGTTGTAACGGTGACGATCACCGTGGTTGATAACGTTGCACCTGAAGTTGTCAGTGTTACCGCGATTGGTGCGGATGGCTTTGGCGACGTGGTGGCGGTTGGCAGTACGCTAACTGTTGATCAGGGCTACACCGTTGCAAGAACAGAAATTGTATTGAATGAAGTCGTGACGGTTGAGGCTGGCACGGAAGTGAGCATAGGCGGACAGCCTTATGGCACGATTACCGCGGATGGCACGAAGTTGACGGTTGTACCTTATGCGGGCAACGAGGTTGCTACACTGCCTGGCACATTTGAGTTTAGTGTTCCTGCCGGATCGGTGAAAGACCTGGCTGGTAATGCACTGGTTCAGTTGGGTGCTACGCTGGTTGTCAATAACGTTGCTCCAGTAGCAAATGATGACGCCTATACAACTGAAGAAGATATCTTATTGACTGTTGCTGTGCCTGGTGTATTGGCGAATGACGTTGACTGGACAC
>DUMZ01000004.1 GCA_012839565.1 Anaerolineaceae bacterium | reverse complement strand
TTGATTAAGAATACAAAAACTATCACCCATGTGGGGGCTTATAAAAGCCCCCACATTTTTGAGTTTTTCTTAATCAAGCTCAAACGCTTCGAGAGCGCCTTGGTGGACAACCTTGCCATCATAGGTGGTTAAGGCTTCCTTGATGATTTGGTCGTCGAAATCGAGCACAACTTTGCCATCCTGGATGAGATACTTCACCAGATGCAAAACGTTCTTTGAGAACATCCAGGTGGAGCTGGTGGGCAGCATGCCAGGGATGTTCTTGATGCCAACGATGGTGACATTGTGTTTTTGTTCGGTTGTACCGGGAGGCGTAATTTCGCAGTTTCCACCCTGGTCGATGGAGATGTCAACAATTACGGAACCAGGTTTCATGGTTTTGACCATTTCTTCGGTAATCAGGATGGGGGCAAGCTTGCCAGGAACGAGCGCGGAAAGGAAGATGATGTCCATATCCTTGACGACTTCAGCCAGGATGGCGCGTTCTTTGGCGAGATTCTCGGGGGAGAGTGCCAGGGCGTAACCGCCTTCGCCGATTGCGTCTTTGGGATCTATACCCAGGTCAATCACTTTCGCGCCAAGTGAGCCGGCCTGTTCAGCGGCATCAGGGCGGATATCCGCGGCGTGAACGATTGCGCCAAGACGTTTGATGGTAGCGATGGCTTGCAAACCGCCTACACCGGCACCGATGACGAGTGCCTGGATGGGCTTAATCATGCCAACGGCAGTTGCCATCATGGGCATGAAGACAGGGAGATGGTTGGCGGCTAAAAGCGAGCCTTTGTAACCAGCACAGGTGCTCATAGATGTTAAGGCGTCCATTGCCTGGGCGCGAGAAATGCGTGGAATGCCGTCGAGGGTGATGCTGATAATGCCCTTGGTAGCCATGTCTTTAACCATGGTGTGGTTTGCTGGGGCGGCTGGATGGATGAAGGTAATCAGGTATTGTCCAGCGTGCATCAAATCAACTTCGTGGGTATCCAGTTCTTTGTTGAATTGCGGCTCTTTAACTTTGAGGATCATATCCGCGCGTTCAAAGATTTCGCGGGGACATTCAACAATTTCTGCTCCCGCAGCGATATATTCTGGGTCGTGATAGAATGCGCCTTCACCCGCGTCTTTCTGGACGAGCACGGTCAAGCCCATGTCGCGCATGGCTTTCACGGTTTCCGGAGTGGCAGCCACACGGCGTTCACCCGGCATAATTTCTTTTGGTACACCAATAATCATACAAAGCCTCCATTGCTTTTGTTATTAGCTTAAATTTACCACGAATTAGGGCTTTTGAATAGATTTTACCCAGGACTTTTGTTAAAAACTAAACATTGAAACGAAATCAGTTTTTACTTTAATGCAAAACAGCTTGACAAATATTAAGCAGTGCTTAAAATAAAAAGAAAGTAAAGCTAAATGGAGGTGTGATGCTAAGCCACGGAAAAGAAGATTATATAAAAGCCATTGCGGAAGCACTGGATGAAACCGAATATGCGAGCCTAAAGCGAATCGCTGATTATATGAATGTTAGCTCTGCGGCAGTTTCCGACATGGCCAACAAGTTAGCCAAGGAAGGATTGGTAAGCATTACACCCTATAAAGGCATACAGCTAACCGAGAGTGGCAGGGAATATCACTCAAAATTAAGTGACAAACACCGCCTGTGGGAAGTGTTTTTGGTTAATTATTTGGGTTATTCCTTGCGTGAAGCTCATGAAGATGCGCATATTCTTGAACATTTTAGCCCTCCACGCTTGATGGAGCGATTAAATGCTTTCATGGAAATGCCTGAATATTGTCCCCATGGGCATGATATTGAAGTAAATAAGGGGTTTGAAGAAGATTTGGTTTTATTGACCTTAAACGAACTAAACGTTGGCGAAAAAGCTCAATTGGTTAGTTTTAAAGAAGAAGGTGCTTTTTTGGATCATATCGAGAAAAAGCAGTTAAAGCCCGGCTTAAAAGTAAACATTAAAGAAAAAGAAGCATTCGGTGGCTCTGTTGTTCTACGTATTGATGAGCAAGATGTTTCAATTGGAATGCAGGCCGCTGAAATGATAAAAGTAAAAAGAATAAAGGAAAACTATGAACACTAAAAACTTTAAAAGGGCAAAATATCTTTGCCTTTCAATAATTATCTCTTTGGCTTTGGTCTTGGGTGCCTGTGGCAACTCAAATGCACTAGTGAAGCAAGAAGGACAAAGTCAGACCGAAAAAACACAAATTGTCGCGACAACCACTATGCTGGCAGATTTAAGTCGAATCATAGGGGGCGACTTAGTTAAAGTAAAAGGTTTGATGGGACCAGGTATTGATCCCCACTTATATCAAGCCAGTGCGGGCGATGTAAGCGCTTTGCAGAATGCTGATGTTGTGGTTTATCATGGCTTGGATCTCGAAGGCAAAATGGGGGCAGTTTTTGATTCACTCAGCGAAATGAACAAGACAATTATCCGCGCGGAAGATGCAATCGATAGAAGCGATTTGCTTTCGGATGAGGAAGATGCAAATTATTTTGACCCACACATTTGGTTTGATGTCAGTCTGTGGAAAGATGTTACCGAACATTTCGCCCGTGAAATGGCGTTATATGACCCCGATAATGCATCTGTATATGCATTAAACGCTGAGAACTATCTTAGAGAGCTTGATGAGGCCGAACTGTATATTAAAAATCGGGTTGATGAATTGCCGGAAGACTCACGGGTTTTAATAACAGCCCACGACGCATTTCAATATTTTGCACACGCCTATGGTTTTGAAGTACGTGGTTTGCAGGGTATTAGTACAGACGCGGAGGCTGGTACAGCAGATGTGCGGGAACTGGCTGATTTCATTATCGACAGAGAAATTAAAGCCATTTTTATTGAATCTTCAGTGCCTCATAAGAGTGTGGAAGCTTTGCAAGCGGCTGTTCGCGCTCAGGGTTTTGACGTGGAAATTGGTGGCGAGTTGTATTCAGATTCTTTGGGCGACCAAGTCAGTGGACATGAAACCTACATTGCGACTATTAAAGCAAACATTGACACTATAGTTGATGCCTTAAAGTAGCTACAAGGAATTTGAGATGAATCATAACGCGAAAAAATCAGAAGTTGCGATAGAAGTCTTTGACTTAACGGTTGCTTATGACATTAAACCTGTACTTTGGGATGTTGACATTTTGTTTCGAAGAGCAAAAAGCACAGCGATTGTCGGTCCAAATGGTGCTGGAAAATCAACTCTGATTAAGGCAATGCTTGGCATGATTCGACCACTTACTGGGGCAGTTCATTTTTATTCAAAAAGTGGGCTGCTCCAGCGAAATCAAATCGCTTATGTCCCACAGAGCGCGAGCATTGATTGGGATTTTCCGATTACTGTTTTGGACGTTGTTCTAATGGGGCGTTATGGTCATCTGGGATGGATTAAACGACCAGGAAAACATGACAGAGAACTGGCGACAGACGCCCTTGAAAAGGTTGGAATGCAAGACTATAAAACCCGTCAAATTAGTGAACTTTCGGGGGGACAGCAACAGCGGGTGTTTTTAGCACGGGCATTCGCTCAAGAGGCGACTGTGTATTTGATGGACGAGCCATTTAAAGGAGTAGATGCCAGCACAGAAGCTGCGATAGTTGATTTGTTAAAGGAGATTATTTCTTCCGGTAACACGATCGTTTTGGTCCATCATGATTTAAACACGGTTGCGGATTATTTTGATGAGCTGTGTCTTATCAATAAACGCATTATCGCGCATGGACCCATTGAAAAAGTATTTAATGAAGAAAACATTAATCGCACTTACGGTCGCAACAGTTTGGCAAAGGCAGGCCTGGCATGAAAGGTATTATAGAGCTTTTTAGTGACTATACATTTCAAATTGTCGCATTAGGTACCGGGCTTTTGGGGGTGGTGAGTGGTGTTTTGGGAACGTTTACTGTTTTACGCCGGCAAAGCCTTTTAGGCGATGGTATCTCGCATGCAGCTTTACCGGGCGTTGTGATTGCTTTTTTGCTTACAGGCACCAAGAATACTGAAGTATTGCTGTTTGGCGCATTAATCGCTGGCTTAATTGTGAGTTTTCTAATCACACTGGTTACGCGTTATACGCGTGTGAAATTTAATACTGCTTTAGCAGTTTTTCTATCAGTATTTTTTGGCTTAGGTTTAGCTTTACTCAGTTATGCTCAACGTCATCCTAATGCTAACCAAGCTGGTTTAAGTCGTTTTATTTATGGACAAGCATCAACGTTTTTGGCACGGGATGTTTGGATTGTCGCAATTGCTGGTCTTTTTGTCTTGATTTTGGTCTTCCTTTTTTGGAAAGAATTGAAGGTTTTCACTTTTGACCCTACTTTTGCGCAATCATTGGGTTATTCCAGAACGCGACTGGACATGATTATGAACCTGTTATTGGTTGTTTCAATTGTCATTGGTTTACAAGCTGTTGGTGTTATTTTGATGAGCGCGATGTTTATTGCGCCAAGTGTTGCTGCCCGGCAATGGAGTAAAAGTCTTGGTGGCATGGTCCTGCTTTCAGCAGTTTTTGGCGCGATGTCGGGCGTGTTGGGTACTTTGGTGAGTTCGGCATATGCAAATTTGCCAACGGGACCCGTTATCGTGGTTTGCGCGTCTATTATTGCAGGAATCAGCCTTTTGTTCGCGCCTGGGCGTGGTCTTGTGCACAGTTTTTACCGCAGATATAAAGCGCGGAAAGAAATGAAAGGAAAGCAGGCTTTAAATGCTTAACCCGGAATTTGAAATTCAATTAATTGCTGTTTTAGTCGCGATGGCTTGTGCGGTGCCAGGTGTTTATTTGGTCCTGCGTCGTATGTCAATGGTGACTGATGCGATAACGCATACAATTCTACTGGGCATTGTTATTGGTTTCTTTATTGTAAAAGACTTAAACTCGCCTGTTCTAATTCTTGGCGCGACGATTATTGGCGTGATGACAGTCTGGGTGAGTGAGTTATTAAGTGATACGCGTTTGATGGTGGAAGAAAGCGCGATTGGGATTGTCTATCCACTTTTCTTTTCAATTGCCGTCATATTGATTTCCCGTTATGCGGGATCTGCCCATCTTGATACTGACTCGGTATTGTTGGGCGAGTTAGCTTTTGCCCCATTCAATCGATATACGGTTAATGGTGTCGATATAGGAGCTAAAGGGCTTTATACAAGTGGATTTCTTCTGTTGTTGAATCTCATTTTTGTTGGCGTGTTCTTTAAAGAACTGAAGCTGGTTATCTTTGACCCTGCACTTGCCACGATTATAGGGTTTTCGCCAGCGATTATTCATTATGCTTTGATGTCGGTTGTTTCAGTCACGATTGTTGGATCATTTGAAGCGGTCGGGTCTGTCTTGGTTATTGCTTTTATGATTGGTCCCCCTGCAACAGCCTATTTATTAACGAATGATTTAAAACGCATGATTCTTTATAGCATGGCTATCGGTTCGTTTTCTGGAATAATAGGTTTTCGTTTGGCGATGCTTTTAGATGTTTCAATCCCAGGTTCTATGGCTGTTGTAGTTGGTTTTGTGTTCATGTTAGCAGTTTTGTTCGCACCTAAACGTGGACTGGTTAGCACATTGCTATTACGCGCAAAACAGCGCAAAACTTATCATCAACTGGCTTTGCTTTGGCATGTTTATCAACATGAGCATACTGATCGTGCAAATGTTGAAAACCATATTTCAACGATTTCTAAGCACTTGAATTGGGAGCAAAGTAAAATTGACAGGATAGTTGCATCGCTTGTTCAGGATGGTAAGCTCCAGGTTCGTGATGGAATGCTTTACAATATGCTGGATGCGTCTGAATTAGAAGCTTTTCTTTTTGATGAATGAGTTTTTTCAAAAGACAGTTTTTTCATGATCTGCTTCAAAAGTCTTTGATACAATTAAACGTGTTTTGCTATTAATTGCTTGATGATTAAAGACTGCGCGAGGTCGTCTATGAAAATAAATCGTATTTTGCAGGTTTTGATTATTCTCGTTTTACCGTTTTTGTTTCTCATGTCCGCGGTAAGAGTATTAATCACACCTGGTTATGCCGCATTTGAATATCAACGGAGCTGGTTCCCGAAAGATCCGTATGGGATGTCAAAAGATGAGCGCTTGGTGTGGTCACGTTATGCCATCAATTATTTGACCAACGACGAAGACATCTCTTATTTGGGTGATTTACGTTTTGAAGATGACAAAGAAGTTTTTAACGCGCGCGAACTGGAACACATGATCGATGTGAAGAAGGTCGTAAAGACGAGCCTGACGGTTTGGTATGCCTTATTAGGCTTCACGTTCGCGGTACTGATGTGGTTTGTCATCATGGGCGCGTGGAAGCCACTCAGACAGGGTTTGATTGGTGGAGCCTGGTTGACAGTAGGCCTGATTGTCGCGCTAATCATTTTCATCGCTGTTTCATTTAACAACTTGTTTGACCGTTTCCATCAGCTTTTTTTCAAAGATGGCACCTGGTTGTTTTACGAGAGCGATACGCTTATTCGTCTTTTCCCGCTAACATTTTGGCGGGACGCATTTATTTTGGTTAGTGTGCTGACTTTGCTTTTTGCAGGACTGCTGCTTATTATCTTTGGTGTGATTTCAAAAGTCCGCAAAAATAAGCAGAAAAAATCACTGGCTACGCCATAAAATTTGGTCGAACTTCAAATAAAAAAGCGAGCTGACCATTCCGTCAGCTCGCTTTATCAATTAAACTTGTGGATTAGAAAACCGCAACGGGGTTTTCTTCGTCGAGACCTGGATCAAAGATATGGTAGTTATCCATATTGAAAGCGACTTCGACTTTGTCGCCGATGTCCATGCGGGTGCGTGGGTCAACGCGGGCGATGAAGTTATGCTCACCATTGACGAGATACAGGAATATTTCGTTACCCATCAACTCGATAACGTCCACTTCGGCGTTTACCGGCTCGGCAATGATGCCAGGAGGCGCGTAGGTGGGGTTGTGAATATCTTCCGGGCGGATACCAAAGATGATTGGGCGTCCGATGAGATGCTTGAGGGCCTCATAATCTTTTTCCGGAACAGCCACAGCGAAGCTACCTAAGTTGACATAAATGCCACCTTCGCGTTGTTCAATGACACCGTCAAAGAAGTTCATTGAAGGTGAACCGATGAAACCAGCAACAAAGAGATTGGCTGGGTGGTCATACAGAACCTGTGGGGTGTCAAGCTGTTGTAAGACGCCTTTGTTCATCACGGCGATGCGGGTTGCCATGGTCATGGCTTCGGTTTGGTCGTGGGTGACGTAGATGAAGGTTGTTTCAAGGCGTTTGTGCAGTTTGCTCAGTTCCGCGCGGGTTTGAACGCGTAACTTGGCATCGAGGTTTGAAAGGGGTTCATCAAAGAGGAAAACTTTTGGCTCGCGAACGATTGCGCGACCAACAGCAACACGCTGGCGTTGACCACCAGAGAGCTCTTTGGGTTTGCGATGCAAGAGATTTTCGATACCAAGGGTTTTGGCTGCTTCTTGCACACGTTGGTTGATGACCTCTTTGGGTGTTTTGCGGAGTTTAAGACCAAATGCCATGTTGTCGAACACGGTCATGTGGGGGTAGAGCGCGTAGCTTTGGAATACCATCGCGATGTCGCGGTCTTTGGGGGCAATATCGTTGACGAGAACGTCGCCGATATAAACTTCACCTTCGGTGATTTCTTCCAAACCAGCCAAACAACGCAAAGCGGTTGTTTTGCCACAGCCGGAAGGGCCAACTAAAACTAAAAACTCTTTATCTTCGATTGCAAGATTTAAATCCTGCACGGCGACCACGTCACCGAACTTTTTCCATACACCATCGTATGTCACACTTGCCATAAGATTTTCCTCCAATCTTGAACGAATATAGTGGCTTTATTATACGACAGTTTTCGGGAAAAAAGAAAAGACTGTCACAAATGGCAACAGTCTTTTTTAGAACAGGTTTGTTTGGATTTAAATCTTTTCGAATTGATCCTTGCCAACGCCACAATCGGGGCAAACCCAATCTTCGGGCAAATCTTCAAAAGGTGTTCCGGGGGCGATATCCTGGGTGGGGTCGCCAAGTTCGGGGTCATAGATGTAACCACATGCGATGCATTCGTATTTGTCCATATGTCTCCTTTGTTATTGCATAAAGAATCTTAGATAGATAGGAAATCCTACCTTCAGTCCGGTATTATACAGTATTTTACTGTGCAGAAAACTAAAAAGGTGCTACACCAAAAAAGTGAAACGGATGCTTTTGTGTTATTTCTTCTATTTGAAAGAAAAAATCCCTTGTCAACGAGATTGTCTTTTGCTGACAAGGGACTATGAAATTTTGCTGATGCGTTAAATTAACTGGTAATTAAAAGCCTAACAATCCCCATTCATCATCGCGAAGTTCCGGGTCCATCATTTCTGGTTTCCAGGCTTCGCTGCCGTATTCAATTGTGGTTGGCTTTTCGAGCACCTGGGCGACCTTGGCACGGGTTTCTTCCAGCATAGCGGGACCATAGGGGCAGAATGGTGTGGTGAGTATCATCACCACGCTTGCGCCTTTGTCTGTCAGGCTGATGTCTCGCACCAACCCTAATTCCAGGACAGAATAGCCCAAGTCCGGGTCAAGGACGGCAGATAAACCCAACACGAGACTTTCGACAAGTTCCGGGTGGGTTTTGTCTATCTTCCAGTCAGGTTTGTTGCTAAGGGTCATTTGTTTTTGATGATGAAGGTGCAATGCGGGTCGCCTTTGGCAATAGTTTGCGTGATTTCTACTTCACTTTCGCATAGTTCTTCGAGCATTGTCTTGTCTAGGCAACAAAGGTTTGTGGTCGCTGAGGCAACATAGCGGTAGGGGCAATGGTAGTTAGTAAAGACGATTTCACCATCAATTTCTTTCTTTTCGATGATGTAGCCTTGCTCGTTTAAATTTTCAACGACGTAAGACAGACGTTTGGGTGAGTTGCGATGGCGGCGTTCAAGGCGGTTTCTTTCGGCGAATTGCAGACCAACTTCTTTGAATAGCGCGTTGAGTTGCTCATCATCCAGGCGGTTTTTAAGCTCGTCGACTAATATTGATGAAAATTCCACATAAGATGAAGGAAACTGCTCCATGCCAAGACTGCTGAGACTGTAAATAAATTTTGGGCGTCCAACCTGGCCTTTCCGTGATTCCCGACTAACGACCCAGCCATCTTTTTCAAAGTTTTTAAGATGGTGTCGAATGGATATGCCATTCACGCCTAATTCTTCTGCTAAATCGTTAACTGAGGCTTCTTGTTTAATAAGTAATGTGTTCAAAATGCGATTTTTTGTATTCAATTTAGTGCTCCATGTAAAATTTTTCTTATTTCAATTCTACCAGAATAAAATGAAAGTTGCTTATTAATGTATAATTTATAATTATCCATAATGGGAAAGTATACAAATGTAAATTATTACGTAATCTGCTAGGTTAGTGCTATAATCAAAATTAAGTGTAAACACTTTATGTCACAAGGAGTAAAAATGGCTAAAATTATTGATATCGAAGGTATTGGACCTGTCTATGCCGAAAAACTGATCGCTATTGGCATTAAGACCGTTGAAGGCCTGCTTAAAGCAGGTGCATACCCAAAAGGACGAGAAGAGATTGCAGAACAAACAGGTATTAGTTCAAAACTTATTCTCGAATGGGTTAATCACGCTGATCTTTATCGTATCAAGGGTGTTGGCGAAGAGTATTCTGATTTGCTTGAAGAAGCTGGTGTGGATACTGTTGTTGAACTGGCAACACGCAACCCTGAGAATCTCTACGCAAAAATTATTGAAGTGAACAATGAAAAGAATCTTGTTCGCCGTCCACCAAGCCAGTCGATGGTTGCTGATTGGATTTTGCAGGCTAAAGGCATGGACCGAGCCGTATTCTACTAAAAACAGTCAGGGTTAGAATAAAAAATAATAATAAAAAACCGCGCGAATTCGCGCGGTTTTTTGTCTATGGTCGTTAATGTGACTACTTGGATAGCAATCCAATTAATGTCTGAGCAACAAGCGCGCCTGATTGGGTGCGGTCCTGGCGGTCGCTAAAGCGCGTTGCAGTACCAACTGCTTCCAGGATGGATTCAAAGGGTGTTTTGCCTTGTTGCGTGGCTGCCAAGTAGGCCAGGGCAGCTGAAAGCAAGCTTGTAGCGGTAGAGGCTGCTTGCCCAGCTTGTTGCGAAGGCTGGCTTTGTTGGCCACCTAAAAGTGAGCCTAAAAGGTTTCCTAATCCGCCAACGCCAGAAGATGCCGGACTTTGTTGTTTTCCTCCACCAAGGAGGTTGCCCAAAAGACCACCAAGTCCACTTGGTTTGGGTTCTTCTTCCTGTTTCGCAGGTTGTGTTTGACCGAGTCCTCCCAAAAGCGAGCCAACAAGGTCAATTGCTGAAGTTTGGTCGCTTTCCTGGTTTTGTTCAGCTTCTTGCGCGACAGGTTCCTGGGTGAAGGTGAGACCACCTAAGGCGTCAATCAAATCTGGAACCTGGGCGAAAGTCGGCTCTTGTTCTCCCTGGGAAGTTTGTTGTGAGCTGGCCATTCCGCCAATCAGTGTGGAAAGGAAATCGTTTCCTTGTGGTGCAGATGGTGTTTGTTCCTGTGCCTGGTTTTGGGGTGTACCCATCAAGGCATTGAGCAGGGTGCCGACACCTTCGCGGTCAAATGTTTTCCCTTCAAATTCTTTTGCCGCATTTTCAAGTCCATCGGCGTAGAGCATTGCAGAGCCGCTGGTGCTTTTTTCGCGCAGCATTTGGCTGGCATATGCCAGTTGTTCGGTGGTTGTACCATCTTTTTTGGCTTTGACAGCTTTTTCGATGAGTTTGAAGGTGTTGACCATGTTTGTACCGTGGTCGTGATTGACGGTATCCGCTTCATCTAAGCTTGATTGGTTTTCGACGAGTGTTTTGGATACCGCTTTAAAAACTTGAGCAAGGTCGAGCTCTTTGGTCATAATTATTCCTTGATACTTTTTTTACTTTAATTCGTCTGGCAAGTCAGGGATAACCAATTCCTGACCAGGGACGATGATGTTGATGTTATCGCCAATAACTTCGAGATTGTGTTGGTAGATGTGCTGATAATATGGGGGCGTGGCTTTGCCATAGTATTTGAGAGCGATGTGCGAAAGGGTTTCGCCTTCTGCTACGACGTGGGTCCTGGCAGGCTCTTTGGGCAAATCCTCTAACTTTTGGCGAACTGCTTCGCGTTTTGTAAGGGTTTCTTTTGGGGCGGGCTCGGGTGTCGCAAGCGACTTTTCCTGTTTCTTTGGTTTGATGATATCTTTCAAACTTTTTTTCTCGGACATGATAATCTCCTCATTGAATATCTTCTTCCTGGCGGAAAGAATTGGTAATAGCATTAAATAGCCATTGTTAAACACCGATATTATACCCATGTTGAGAACCTTGTCCAATGATAATTATCAAACAAAGGTTTACTTTTTCAAGTGAAACAAAGCAAGAACGGGGCTTTAAAGGCTAATCGTGTGCAGACATTTACAAATCGTGTTGATTGGCAACGCGAATTAATAGCATAAAAATATAGTAAATAATACAAGAAATTGACTTCCACCTGCCGATTTGCTATAATCGGCGTGGTAAAAACCAAATAAATAATGAGGTTTTATGACAAAAATTGAAATAAAAGATTTACACGTCAATATCGGTGAGAAAGAAATCCTAAAAGGGTTCAATCTTACCGTCAATGGCGGTGAAGTCCACGCACTAATGGGCCCCAATGGTACCGGAAAATCGACTCTGGCGTACGCTCTGATGGGGCATCCGCGCTACGAAGTTATCAAAGGTGATGTTTTGCTTGATGGTGAAAGCATCATGGAAATGTCGGTCGATGAACGGGCACGACGAGGTTTGTTTTTAGCTTTTCAATATCCGGTTGCTATTCCTGGCGTTACTTTGGCAAATTTTCTGCGCTCTGCACTAAACGCCAAGGCAAAAGCACTCAATCCAGAAGATAAGGGCATAAGCCTGGTTAATTTCAGACGTTTATTGCGTTCGAAAATGGATTTGCTCAAGATGGATTACGCATTTGGCGCACGATATCTTAACGATGGTTTTTCTGGCGGTGAAAAGAAGCGTGCTGAAGTTTTGCAAATGGCAATGCTTGAGCCACGCATCGCTATTTTGGATGAAACTGACTCAGGGCTTGATATTGACGCTCTGCGGATTGTCGCTGATGGTGTGCATCAATTGCAATCCGATACTCTCGGCGTTATTCTCATTACCCACTACCAACGTATGTTGGAGTATATGCAACCGCAATTTGTCCACATTATGTATGGTGGCGCGATTGTTGAATCAGGTGGGGCGGAGTTGGCTCTTAAACTTGAAGAACAAGGCTATGACTGGATTCGCGACAAGTATCCTGACACGCGGAAAACCGGATAAGGAAAGTTTGGATAAGAATGAGTGATCAAAAAAACCAAGACTTTCTAAACGAACTTGGGGCTGATTATCAATATGGCTTTAGTGACCCCGATATCGCGAGTTTTAGGCCGGAAAAAGGCTTGACCCGCGAGATTGTGAAGCAGATATCGGCTTTTAAAGAAGAACCTGAATGGATGTTAAATCTTCGCCTAAAAGCCTACGAGCACTATATCAACCGTCCCATGCCTGGCTGGGGACCAGATCTCAGTGATTTGGACCTGGACAATATCTACTACTATGTTCGACCACCTGAAGTAAACCAAAAATCCTGGGATGACGTGCCAGATACTATCAAAAACACTTTTGATAAGCTGGGTATCCCTGAGGCGGAACAAAAGTTTTTGGCGGGTGTTGGCGCACAATATGACTCCGAGATGGTCTATCACAGTATTCAGGAAAATCTTGAGAAACAAGGTGTTGTTTTTTTGAGCATTGAAAATGGTCTCAAAGAGTACCCAGAGCTGTTTAGAGAACATTTTGGAACAGTGGTGCCATATCAGGACAATAAATTCAGCGCGCTAAACACCGCGGTTTGGTCGGGCGGTTCGTTTGTATACGTCCCGAAAGGGGTAAAAGTTGATTTGCCACTTCAGGCATATTTCCGGCTGAACAATCCTAACTTAGGGCAGTTTGAACGGAGTTTGATTATTGCTGATGAGGGCTCGCAGGTGCATTATGTGGAGGGTTGTACTGCGCCGATTTATTCGGAAGATTCTCTCCATAGCGGTGTCATCGAAATTGTTGTTAAAAAGAATGCCCGTGTGCGCTATTCGACCATTCAAAACTGGTCTACCAACGTGTATAACCTGGTCACCCAACGGGCGGTGGTTTTTGAAAATGGCACGATGGAATGGGTCGATGCCAACCTTGGCTCAAAGGTGACCATGAAGTATCCAAGTTGTTATCTGCGTGGGGAGGGCGCGCATGGCGAGGTGCTTTCCGTCGCTTTTGCGGGGCCAGGGCAGGTGCAAGACGCGGGCTCAAAGATGATTCACTTTGTGCCAAATACGAGCAGTAAAATTACGTCGAAGTCGATTTCGCGGGGTAATGGGCGATCTTCTTACCGTGGCTTGGTGCGCGTAGCCAATAATGTTGATAAGGCAAACTCTTCGGTTGTTTGTGACGCTTTATTGCTTGACCCTGAATCTGTGTCGGATACTTATCCAACCATTGATATCCGTTCAAGTGACGTGAACATCGGACATGAGGCATCGGTAAGCCGCATTGGCGAAGAGCAACTGTTTTATCTTAACAGTCGTGGTCTGACGGATGAAGAAGCTACAACCATGATCGTTTCGGGCTTTATTGAACCCCTGGTAAAAGAGTTGCCGATGGAATATGCCATCGAGATGAACCGCTTAATTCAGCTTCAAATGATTGGATCGGTAGGTTAGGCTATGACGAATATCGATTCCACAAAAAGCAGTATCATGAAAAATTTGCGCTGGCCAAAGCACTGGCAAGAAAACGTGCAGCAAATTTCGGCGTGGGAGTTAGCACGATCGCTGTCTTTTCCAGGGCGAAAGAATGAAGACTGGAAATGGATTAATTTTGCCCATCTTGACTTGGATGAACTCAACGTTGAAAAACCAGTTATTACGATTCTTTCATCAGATAATCAGGAAATCAATGCCAGTGTGCTCAAGGCTGATAGTAAAGAAAACTTACTCATCCAGCCAGAAACGGACGCTTATAGTGCATTAAACGCTGCATTGAGTGAAGAACTTTGCTATATTCATATCCCCGCAAAGATACAGAAATTAGACCCAGTTCATGTTATAATTACGTTGAATGCGCATAGCAGTGCAGCTAATACCCGGGCAATTATCCAGCTTGATAAAGGCGCACAGGCAAAAGTTGTGTTTGAATTACAAAGCGATACGCATGAGCACTTACAAGCTTTTCTGAACTTTCAGCTCGAAATTCAACTGGATGAAGGTGCCAGACTGGAGCTGATGGAAGTGCAAAATTTAGGTGAGCATGTTTCATATGTCAGTCGCGAATATGCCCATGTGCATCGTGACGCGCACCTTAATTGGACTTACGTTGCCCTGGGGTCTCGCGTGGCAAAAAGTTTTATCACGGTCGATTTACTTGGACCGGGTTCAGAAACCCTGATGAATGGCGCTTATTTTAGTGGCAGTGGGCAAGTAATCGATATAGACACACAACAAAATCATCTCACTGCCCAGGCACATAGTGATCTGTTATATAAAGGTGCCGCGATTGGCAGTGGCAAAGCGATTTGGGAAGGGATGATTTACGTTGATCATGTTGCCCAACAAACAGACTCTTATCAGAGCAATCGCAATCTTTTGCTGGATGACCGCGCGGAGATTAAGACTATTCCAGGCTTGGAGATTAATGCCAACGATGTTAGCTGTTCGCACGGCGCGACAGTTGGCAGGTTGAATGATGATGAGTTATTTTATTCTCAGAGCCGGGGTATTCCGATGAGAGAAGCCGAAAAATTAATCGTGGAAGGTTTCTTTGCGGAAGTGTTGGCGAAATCGAACGATGAAGCGTTGAGCAAAAAACTACTCGAACAAATATCTGAAAAGTTTGACAGAAATCATGCCTAATGGCTGATAGAAAGGAGCTTATATGTTAAGAACAGGACACTTTATGCGACCACCAGAGGATGACCAGATTTATAACATTGGTGATCGTGTAGAAGTTAATTGTGACCATGAAGATGAAGAAGGCCAACGCATACGTGGCTGGGTGCGTGGTACGGTGGTTCAGGTTGAGAATAAACTCATCGCTGTTCAATTTAAAAACCAAAAGATTTATCTGACAGATGGCTGGATGGTTCCGGACAATATCTTGTGGTTTCCTTTTGATTCAGAAAACGTGCGACCCTGGGTATCACCCCAAAGTCGCGCGCGTAAGTAAAGCAAGTGGGACGATTAAGTCCTACTCAGAAAAATTTGCAACGATTCGAATAATATCGAAACCTTCAGCAAAAGGTCTTTCAGCAAGTGCTCCGTGGCGGATAGCAGTGGCACGGATGATTTCAGGTGAAAAGTAATAGCGGCCTTGGTAAGTCTTATATTCAGCCAGGGCGGCTATTTTTGTATTTAAATCTTCTTCGCTGACTTCGGTCAGGAAATGGGGGAAGAAACCATAAGAAGAGCGCAAAACGTCAAATCCCAACACGGTGGTACCGCGAAAAGCCCGCATTGCTTCCTGTGTGACGATTTGATGGTCTTGATGCAAGTCTTGCGCGGTGTGTACGAAGACAATTTTTGGTTGATATTTTTTGCGCAAGGCAATCATTTTTTCAAGGATTTCCTGGCGAGCGTCAGGAAAACGACGTGTTTCAAAGGTGCCGAGTTCAAATTGATTCTCTTTTAAGCCTAAAGCACGCATACTGTTCGCGTGTTCTGTTACCAGATTGAGCAGGTCAGGGTTTTTTTGATTGTCAGAAAAGGTGTAACAGAAGATGTCCGCTTTTCCAACCATGCCAGCAATAAACGCCCCGCAGCCTAACTCAATGTCATCAGGGTGCGCGCCCATAAAGAGAAGTGACTTTCCGTAAAATGTCATATTGTTCATCATGTTTTCCTTCTATTTCGTTGCCAAAAAACCACCGACGACTTTAGTCATGACCAAAACACCATCTTTGGCAAGGCGCTTTTGGGCGACTTGCTGGATGGCTTGCATGACTTGTTCGAATTCTTCGTGCGTATTTAAGAGCGTGTTCCACAGTTTGCGGTCTTCCGACATTGACGCACGGGTGTAAACCATGAAGGGTTCAACGCTGGTGAACGTTAGCGGGTTTTCGAAAATGTGTTGCTCAGCTTTGCTAAACAGGCTTTGCATGGTGGGGTAGATTTGCGGTTCGTAGCGCGAACTGCCTGGCATGGGCGGGATGGCTTTGCCTGTGGCTTCTTTAATGATGTCGTAAAAGAGTTGCTTGTTGCTGGGCATTGGGCCGGTAGTAAAAAGCCTGCCACCTGGTTTGAGCACACGGTGCATTTCTGCAAGTGTCCAGGGGATGTCCTGGGCGTAGTAGATGGCGAAACAGGCTGATACCAAATCATACTGATTACTTGCCATTAAGAAGGGCAGGTTGAAATCCATTAACTGGAATTTGATTGCGTTATGAGTTTGTTTGTTTTTCTCGATTGCTTCGTTGAGCAGATCACGCGAGACGTCTGTGCCGGTGATGTCCGCATCGCCATTCAGGTAATGGAAGTAGGAAAAACATTGTTTGCCAGCTCCACAACCTATATCCAGGATTTTGCTATCGGGTTGAAGCTGGAGCACATCCAGCATCCATGCATCTATATCACGACTGCCATACTGTTCGTGGATGTTAATGCGTTTGGCAAGGTCGTCGGTTGTTTCTTCAAAGTCAATTTTCATAATTAGTCCTTGTCTACAGTTATTGCTTAAGTATAAATCAGCAAAAAAGTACGTCAAGGCTGGACTCCGTTATCCTGCACAATCAGCTTTGATGGTTTTCCCTGGTGTAGTAAGGGTCAATGCCAGTAAATCTCTTGGTAGTTTGAAATGTCTAAGTTCAATTTTGTTCATTAAATAAAAAACTCTTCTTGAATATCAAAGGAGAGTTTTTCTATACTAAATTTTACTTAGAAGCGAATGGAACTAAAACTGCTCCCATTCTTTCATAACGCTTGCTTCAAAGTTTTCCACGTGCAGGAGATCATGTGCTTTGTGACCACCAGGTTCGCCAAGGAAGTCTTTATAGAGCGCGATGACTTCAGGATTCTCATGCGATTTGCGCAGTTTATCTTCGCGGTCGAGTTTATAGAGTGATTCCATGCGTTTTTGGAGCACAGCGTCGCGATCTTTGGCGTAGGGCTGACCGCCACCGTTGATACAACCACCGGGGCAAGCCATGATTTCGATGACGTCAAAGACTTCTTCGCCAGAAACGACTTTGTCCAAAATCTTGCGGGCGTTACCTAAACCGGAAACGGCCGCAACACGAATCTTGCGAACACCAAGGTCAACAACGGCTTCGTGGGCACCATCAAGGCCACGCAAAGCGACGAAATCGACGTTTTCAAGGGTTTCTTTGGTAACCAGTTCATAGACGCTGCGTAAAGCGGCTTCAAGAACACCACCGGTGCTACCGAAGATGACACCAGCGCCAGTTGAAACGCCGAGAGGTGAGTCGAAGTCTTCTTCTTCGATGTAGCGTAAGTCAACAGAGCCTTCTTTGAGGATCTTGGCAAGTTCGCGGGTGGTCAAGGAGTAATCCACGTCGCGGATGCCATAGCTTTCCTGGTTGGGCAGTGAAGCTTCGTATTTCTTGGCGATACAAGGCATGATGCTAACCACAACGATGTCTTTGGGATCCCAACCCATCTTTTCAGCATAGTAGCTCTTTATGATGGCACCGGTCATTTGTTGTGGGCTCTTGGTAGTGGAGGGCATGTATTCCAGGCTGGGATAGTAGTAGCGAATGAAGTTAATCCAACCGGGGCAACATGAAGTAAGGATGGGCAGGTTTTCATTCTTGGTGACACGTCCGATGATTTCGGTGCCTTCTTCGATGATGGTCAGGTCAGCGCCAAAGGTGGTATCAAACACTGCATCAAAGCCAAGTCTGCGCAAACCAGCGACCATCTTACCGGTCACAATTTCGCCAGCGGGATAGCCAAATTCTTCACCCAAAGCAACACGGACAGCAGGCGCAACCTGAACGACAACCTTTTTGGTTTCGTCAAAGAGTGCGTTCCAGACCTGGTTGACATAGCTATGACCGATAAGCGCGCCAGTGGGGCAAACGGTTACACATTGTCCACAGTAAACACAAGGTGAGTCGACGATTTCGTTTTTCTCAGCTGGTGCAACAATGGTGTCAAAGCCACGACCGAACGCGGTGAGCGCGCCAACGGTTTGGACTTCGTTACACATGGTTTCGCAGCGGCGACACATGATACATTTGTCCGGGTCGCGGAAAAGCGCGGCGCTGGAATGGTCTTTCTTGTGGCGCATGCGTTCGCCATTGGGATATTTCACCTGAACGTCATATTCCCATGCCATGGTTTGGAGTTCGCATTCGGTGGACTTGAGACAAGTCAGGCAGGTGAAGGGGTGGTTCGAGATGATGAGTTCAAGGTTCTTGCGTCGCGCTGAAAGCACACGTTTTGAATTGGTGATGACTTTCATGCCAGGTGTCACAGGGGTGGCACAGGCGGGAGCAAGATTTCGGCGACCTTCAACTTCGACCACACAAACACGACAGGATGCGACTTGGTTCTTATAGTGAAGTTTTTCAAGTTCCAGGTAGCACAAGGTGGGAATCTTCAGGTTCAGCTTCTTAGCTGCGTCAAGGATGGTTGATCCAGCTGGTACGGATACTTCTCTACCGTCAATAGTTAAAGTAATCATATATCTTTTCCTTATTTACGAACTACCGCACCAAAGCGACATTTCACGAGACAATTGCCACACTTGATGCACTTTTCTTGATCGATAACGTGAACTTGCTTGGGTGCGCCAGAGATACAGTTCACTGGGCAGGTACGGGCACAAGCAGTACAACCGATACATTTGTCAGGGATAATCTCATAGTGCAAGAGATCAGTACAAACACCCGCAGGACATCGTTTTTCTTCAACGTGGGCTTTGTATTCGTCCATAAAGTAGCGCAAGGTGCTTAGGACGGGGTTTGGCGCGGTTTGGCCAAGACCACAAAGCGCGGTGTCCTTGATGGTTTCAGCGAGAGATTGCAACTCGACGAGCATTTCCGGGGTGCCTTTGCCTTTGGTGATATCGGTGAGAATTTCAAGCATGCGCTTGGTACCAACACGACAGGGCACACAGCGGCCACAGGATTCTTCAACGATGAACTCAAGGTAGAAGCGGGCAATGTTGACCATACAGTCGCTGTCGGACATGACGATCATACCGCCGGAGCCCATCATTGAACCGATTTGACCAAGGGATTGGAAGTCAATGGGAGTATCCAGGAATTGTTCGGGGATACAACCACCTGAAGGACCACCAGATTGAGCGGCTTTGAATTTTCCGCCACCACGCACACCACCACCGATTTCGAAAATCAATTGGCGGAGTGTAGTACCCATGGGGACTTCAACTAAACCAACGTTGTTGACCTTACCAGCCAAGGCGAAGACCTTGGTGCCTTTTGATTTTTCAGTACCGATATTGGCAAACCATTCGGGACCTTTATCAAAGATGACGGGCACGTTAGCCAGGGTTTCAACGTTGTTCACGACAGTTGGCTGTTGCCACAAACCCTTTTCTGCAGGGAAAGGTGGTTTTGTGGTTGGTTCACCGCGGTTGCCCTGGATGGACTGAATGAGCGCGGTTTCTTCGCCACAAACGAATGCACCAGCACCAAGGCGAACGTCAACGTCGAAGCTGAAATCAGTGCCGAGAATGTTCTTGCCTAGCAAACCGAGTTCGCGGGCTTCGTCGATGGCGATTTGCAGACGTTTGACAGCCAAGGGGTATTCAGCGCGGATGTAAACATAACCTTGATCAGCACCGATACAGTAAGCTGCAATAGCCATACCTTCGATTACAGTGTGGGCGTCGCCTTCCATAATGGAGCGGTCCATAAAGGCACCGGGATCGCCTTCGTCAGCATTACAGATGACGAATTTGCGATCACTTTGGTACATGCGACCAAATTCCCATTTGCGGCCAGTTGAGAAACCAGCACCACCACGTCCACCAAGTCCGGATTGTTTCATAATTTCAATCGCTTCTTCAGGGGTCATTTGGGTGATAACTTTTGCCATGGACTGATAACCACCGACGCCGATATATTCTTCGATAATTTCGGGGTCAATCAAACCACAGTGGCGTAAAGCGACACGCATTTGGCGTCTGTAGAAGGGCATTTCGAGCGAGTCGTGCATGCTTTTTTGGGTAACAGGTTCAACATAAAGCAAGCGGTCAACGACTTCGTCGTTCATAATGTGTTTTTCAAAGATTTCTTTGGCGTCGTCTGGTGTTACTTGCACATAAAAGACGTTTTCGGGGAAGACTTTGACGATGGGTCCTTTTTCACAAAAACCGAAACAGCCGGAAATGCTGGCACGGACTTTGTCTTGAACACCATGTTCTTTGATGAGATTATTGAAGTTCTCAACAATTTGCAAACTCTTTGAAGAGACACAACCTGTTCCACCACAAACCAGGATGAATTTTTGATCACCGTCGTAGTCGAGATCGGCGCGAACCTCTACAAGGCTCTTGTATTCTTCGTATTTTTGCTTGAGTTGCTCAAAGCTTTCAATTCGGGTTGTCATTATTGCACCTCAACTTGCTCACCGTATTCGATGAGATATTCTTCAATGATTTTCTCTGCTTGTCCTTGCTTTACTTTGCCGTAGACGTGTTCGTTAATCAAAACCACAGGGGCTAAGCCACAGGCACCAACACAGCGCAGTGACTCAATTGAAAAGCGACCATCGGCAGTAACCTGGCCTGACTTAATGCCCAGGGCTTTTTCGAAATCTTGCAAGATTTTTTCTGAGCCGTTCACGTAGCAAGCCGTGCCCATGCAGATGCTGATGTTTGTCTTGCCTTTGGGGGTGGTGGTGAAGTAGTTGTAGAAACTAATCACACCAGACACGTCAGCATGGGGGATAGAGAATTTTTTGGCAACGAATTTCTGAACTTCAGCAGGTAAGTAGCCAAAAATGCTCTGAGCCTTATGCAAGGTCATGATAAGCATTTCTTTACGCTCAGGATCTTTTGGATCAATCTTGAGCGCGTCGATATAGGC
Source organism: Anaerolineaceae bacterium (assembly GCA_012839565.1). Classification (GTDB taxonomy): domain Bacteria; phylum Chloroflexota; class Anaerolineae; order Anaerolineales; family Anaerolineaceae; genus Mesolinea. The sequence continues at coordinate 29,924 of DUMZ01000004.1, read as the reverse complement.
GCCCAACTCGGCATAACCCGGATTGGACCCCGTGCAACAAGGATTTTTTTGTTCGGTCATATTTCTCCTCAAAAATTTTTCCGAATAAATTCGGTTAATTTACGTGCAAAAACTAATTTGTGAGCGAACTCACAAACTCAGCCGGATTTATTATAATCGGATTCTGTAATTTAGGGGACTTTATTAATAAAATCGTCGTGGCAGTTATCTCGACGTCTAAGATATCGTGTGAAGTGAATAAAATACTCAGATTTGGGATGTTTTTGAAGATAGAATGCACAAAAATTTCACGCGATTTTTTATCCAGGGACTGGAAAGGTTCATCAAGGATAAGAAGTTCTGGCAGGGTGATGAGCGCGCGCAGGAGAGATACTTTGCGCTTCATACCTCCGCTAAGCGTATGTGGGTAGTGGCCCTGGTATTCGTGTAAGCCACTTAGCTGATACCATTCTGGCAGCAGGTCCAAGGCGTTGGGTTTGCTGGCGAAATGGGGGCTTTTGAGGGGCAGCTTTATATTTTCATCAACCGTCATGTGAGGGAACAGGCGTGGTTCCTGGAAAACGATGTGTGGTTCAGCGCCGCCAGGAAAGCTGAAAGAGCCCGAATCAGCTTCAAGCAGTCCACATAAGATGCGCAAAAGGGTTGTTTTGCCCGCGCCACTGGGCGCGAAGAGAAGAAGTCTCTCATTCTGTAGTAACTTAAAACTAAAGTTGCTGATAACCATTTCGTTATCAAACTGCTTGCTAATGGAATTGGCTTCCAAAACAACGTTTTGTTGGGTGTTAGTCGCCATAGGTGTATTTCCTTAGTGATGTGGCGTAAATCAATTCCACTAATCCCTGAAACAAAACAGTAAGCACAATGAAGAAAAAGATGTAGAAAAAGACTTCTTTCATCGCAAAAACGAGTCGGGCCTTGTTGAGCAGATAACCTAGTCCGTCTTGCGAGCCGATAAATTCTCCGGTAACAGCAATTTTGGACGCCATACTAAAGCCCAAAATGAGATTGGTGCGGGTAACTTTGATGATTTGGGGTTTCATCAGCGCTGAAAAACGCAATTTGCGGTCGGCTTTGATGGAGTCGAGATATTCAAGCAGTTTGGGGTCTGGGAATTTTAGGGCTTGCAGGGTATTCATAAAAACCAAGGGAAGGGTCATTAAGGTGATGAGAATAATCGGTGGCGCACTGCCAACGCCAAAAATGATGACTAAAATAACGCCTACCGTTACCGCGGGAATAACCTGAAAAGCCTGCACCATGGCACTGAGTTGCTCGGAGAGTTTTGTGCCGGCAAAAAGGGTGGCAAGGCCAGTACCGATGAAAAATGAAATCGCAAAGCCCACAACAATGCGCAACAGGGTGATACCCATCGCGCTAAAAAACTGGGCGTTTAAGAATTCTGGTGTGGCTTTAAAGACCTCGATTGGTGAGGGAATGATGTAAACGGGGAAAAACATGGAAAGGACTGCCCATAAGATAATGAGCAGTCCAAACCCGATTAATTCATTAAGGAAGGGCGTAGAAGAACGCCTCGTAGCTTTCATCCAGTGGTTTTCCGATCGTTACGTAGTAATGAATGACGGAATCTTTCATTGACTGGTCAGATTGAACTGTGAACCTGGTCGCCTGCAGAGCCTGAAGCAAAATGGGTGCAGGGAATGAGAATTTATCGGCAACTTCGTTCACCGCGGCTTCGGGGTTAGCCTGGAGGTCAGCGATGGCTTTGGCGACAGCTTGGTTGAAAGCCTGCACCCATTCAGGATGCGCGCTGGCAAATTCAGCTTTGGCAAACGCGCCAACTTGCGGGTAGCCATCGGTATCGCCGGTGATGGCGTTCCAGGTGTCGTAAAAACTGGCACCTAAGTGACCACATTCCTGGGCGGCCATGGCTGTCGCGGCGGGCTGGGGCATGGCGACGATAGCATCATCGCCATTTTTGATGAGCGCGGTGGAAGTGTCAAATGGCGCGTAAATCGGTTTGACGTCAACGCCGTACTGCAAACCAGCTTGTTCAACAAAAAACCGGGTGGTTTCTTCCAGGGGTGAACCTTCAAAAGGCAGGTAGATTTCATGACCCGCCAAATCGGCAAAGCTATTGATTTCAAGGTTGCAGCTTACGATATAAGAAAGGCCGGTAACATTGGTATTGATGAGTTGCAGGGGAACATCGTTTTTGAACATATCAACACCGACTGAAAGACCAGTCACCAAAACGAGATTATCTTCAGCCATAAACTGGGCATGAGCCTGGGGATGGTTGTCGAAGATTTCAACCGTCATTCCGGGCAGGTATTTTGTGGCTAAAAGGATAGGGATAGACGTTGTTGAGCTGGGGGCCAAGACTGTGATGGAAATCGCTTCGCCACTGCTAACAGGGTATATGTCTTGTGCGATGGTTTCGGCGATGGGATAAGTATCTTCCGTGGCGGTGTCTACTGCGTCTCCGGCTGGATAGGTATCCTGGGAACTATCCACGACAACGGGAAAAGCGCTTACAGAATCAGTGGGTTTAACAGTTTCTTTTGGACCACATGCCGTCAAAACAAGCATGACGGTGATTATGATAGCGAGTAGTTTGTATTTCATTAGTATACGCTCCTTATTTGTTCGCTGACGGCATGAATTACACGTCAGTTATTATGCAATTGAATTTTACACTAAAATTACACTTTTGGCATTTTGAACTATTACACAAATACTTTAATATCGGGTGTTATAATTTGCACAGCAAGAATAAGAGGTTATGAATGAGCAAAATAATTCAGAAAGTTAAAGGTACCCGCGATTTTTATCCACAGGAGATGGCACAGCGCCAGTGGCTGATAGAAAAACTGCGCGTGGCATCCGAGGCGTTTGGCTATCAGCAGTATGATGGCCCATGCTTGGAGCAAATCGATTTATATGCTGCCAAGTCTGGTGAGGAGTTGGTCAAAGAGCAGGCATTTGTCTTTGAAGACCGGGGTGGTGACCCTATCACTTTGCGCCCGGAATTAACGCCAACGGTCTCGCGTATGGTGGCATCCATGCAAAATCAACTCACTTTCCCATTGCGCTGGTGGTCTTTTGGCCCATTTTGGCGTTATGAACGCCCGCAAAAGGGGCGCACGCGCGAATTTTTCCAGTGGAACATTGACCAAATCGGCTCAGATTCCGTGCTTGCTGATGCGGAATTGCTCGCCGTGGCAGCGCGATTTTTTAGAGAAGTTGGTTTAACGCCTGAGCATGTTCAGTTGCATGTAAATGACCGCGAGTTGATGAACACTGAATTGAGCAAAATCGGTGTAACTGATGCGCAAAAACCCGAGGTTTTGCGTTTGATTGACCGTTTGGATAAACTGCCCGCGGATGTTTGGGACAAGCTTGTTTTGGATGCCGGGCTGAACGAAACGCAACTAGCGGACTTAAAAACCTTGTTTGAGAACAAAGAACTGTGGCGAAATTCAGAGCGTTTAGTGCAGGTTTTTCAATACCTGGACGATTTAGGTGAAAGCGCGTACATCAGTTACGACCCGCGCATTATTCGGGGTTTGGATTACTACACGGGCGTTGTTTTTGAAGCGCATGAAACTGAAGGTGAGTTCCGAGCCATTTTGGGAGGCGGTCATTACGCTGATTTGGTCGCTGATGTGGGAGGCAAGCCGGCACCAGGTGTGGGTTTTGCTATGGGTGATGTGGTGATCATGTTGGTTTTAGAGAAGTATGGGCTTTTGCCTACTGATTCCATTGACCCAAAAACACTGTTTATGACCATCTTTGATGAAGATTGTTTACCAGCGACCCTGGCCTTGCTCGCAGAGCTGCGCCAGGCAGGCTTTAAGGTTGTGATGAGTGAAATAGACCGCCTGGGTAAGCAATTTAGGTATGCTGACCGCATAGGTGTCAAGCGCGTGTTGGTGCTCGGGCCATCAGAAATTGAAAAAGGACTGGTGGTTGTGAAAGATCTGGCCACCGGTGACCAGCAAAAAGTGCAACGGAAGGACCTGATAAGCGTTTTAAGCTGATAGAATTCTGAAAGCTTTTTCTGAGGAGAAAAGAATGAGAAAGAAAATATTTATATTGCTGACTGTTCTTCTGATACTGAGTGCTTGTTCATTGTTTGCACCAAAACCTACGCCAACACCAGAACCGACGGCAACCACAGCACCGACGAATACGCCTGAACCCAGTCCTACGCCAGAGCCCAGCCCCACGCCAGAGCCAAGTCCTACACCTGACCCTAGCCCAACACTGGAGCCCCTACCGGAACGGGAAGAAGGACGTCATTATGAAGAGGATGCAAAATTCTCCTATATTCCCATTGAAGGTTGGGAGTTATACGATTTTCCAGGCGTCACGACCAAGATTCTCATGGCTACTGACCAGGCAAACCTTGGTGTGAACCTTGTTTTTGTTCCTGAAAGCTACAAAGGCAGTACGGAAGAATTCGCAAAACTGGGTATCGCTGGCGCAAAGGTGTTGATGGAAGAATTCGTCGAGGGAGAGTATTCTTTCTTTGAAACTGATTCTGGGCTAACTGTTGTAAGAATCCCCGCGCGTTATAAGAGCCAGGGGATTGAAGTTGATGGTATTTTCTACCTGGTAGGTGATGATAAAGGTCAGTCCAATCTAAAGCTAACGATAACGTTTACGAGATTTGCTAACTCAGCAAATAAAATGGAGGCGCAGGTTGAAGCTTTGATACGGAGTATACGGTTTGAGGATTAGGCATTTTATAGAATTTGAGTCTTAACCTTGTTATTTTTTGGGATGCTGTGTTAGAATAGCACTCCTATACGGTGCCTGTAGCTCAATGGCAGAGCGCTTCACTGTGGCTGAAGATGTTGTGGGTTCGAGCCCCATCAGGCACCCAGCAAAACCCTGATTTGTTTTCGGGGTTTTTTGTTATCTATTGCCAATCAAATTTAATATAGCCTTCAATTTTGCGTAAATTATTTGACCCAAAGCCATCCTTGTGGCATAATTCACGCCCGAAAGGCAAAGACGGAAACGAGTAAGCTATTGCTGGTTGAAAGCGACCCTGAGATGGTGTGAGCCAGGGCAACACAAGTAGTCGAAAATCCTTCCCGAGTCGCGAACTGAACAAATCCAAATGGATAGTAAGTGAGCCGGAGTTGTTACCGTTATCCTGACAAAGTTCATGATGGTGAACTGTGAGTGCCCAGCAGTGCTGGGAATGCGGGTGGTACCGCGGGCTGAAGTCGGCTCGTCCCAGTGTGGATGGGCTTTTTTGTTTTCCCATCCTTGGAAAGTGAAATAACAGTTCATTTATTAGCCAAAAATGAGCTGAAACGAAATGTAATGGCGTAAAAATGGAGGCTGTATGTTTAAAGCTGTATCTTCTAAATTGGATAGTGTCGCGCTTGAAGAAGCCCAGTTGAAGTTCTGGAAAGAAAAAGAAATCTTCAAGAAATCTTCCGATTGTCGTCGTGACCGCAAGCCGTTCGTCATGTACGAAGGCCCGCCAACCGCGAACGGAAAACCAGGCATTCACCACGTGATTGGGCGGGTATACAAAGACATGTTCCCGCGCTATAAAACAATGCGTGGCTATTGGGTTGACCGCCGGGGTGGTTGGGATACCCATGGTTTGCCCGTCGAAATTGAAGTTGAAAAGAAACTCGGTTTCACGAACAAAAGCCAAATTGAAGCCTATGGCATTGACAAGTTTAACGAGCTTTGCAAGGAATCCGCTTTTACCTATATTCAGGAATGGGAGAGAATCACCGAGCGAATCGCTTATTGGGTTGATTTTGACCGTGCCTATATCACCTATAAAAACGAATATATCGAGTCGGTTTGGTGGCTGCTGAAAACCATTTGGGAGAAGGATTTACTTTATCAGGGCTACAAGGTGGTACCTTACTGTCCGCGATGTGGTACGCCACTGTCGGACCATGAAGTGTCGCAGGGTTACGCGGACACGGAAGATCCGAGTATCACAGTGCGCATGAAGGTCTTGGATGAGGAAAACACCTGGCTGCTGGTCTGGACCACTACCCCCTGGACTTTGCCCTCAAACGTGGCGGTTGCCGCGCATCCTGAGGTTGACTATGCCTTGGTGAGCACAGTCGCCAGGCCGGAAGAACGCTATTATTTGGCTAAAGAGCTTATTCCCCAGGTCTTTGGAGAAGAAGAACTGACTGTTCACAAAACTGTTCCTGGTTCAGCGCTTGAAGGCAAGCGTTATGAGCCGCTTTTCAAGTTTATGCCCTTGAAAAAGGACGCGCACTATATCGTCAACGCGGAGTATGTCACCACGTCGGATGGTACCGGATTGGTGCATATCGCGCCGGCTTTCGGTATGGACGACATGGAAGTCAGCAAAGTTTATGATTTGCCAGTGCTCATCACGGTGAATGACGATGGTAAGTTCGTTGATGAAGTTGAGCCCTGGGCGGGTCAATTTGTGAAACATGCTGACCCTGATATTATCAAAAATCTGTTTGACAGAGGTTTGATGGTAAAGAGCGAGCGCATGACGCATAACTATCCCTTCTGTTGGCGATGCAAAACACCATTGCTCTATATGGCGAGACCCAGTTGGTTTATCCGAACCACGGCAGTGCGGGATCGTTTGGTCGAAATTAATCAGGACATCAACTGGATTCCTGAGCACATTAAAGATGGACGCTTTGGAAAATGGCTTGAAAACAACATCGACTGGGCGATTGGACGTAACCGCTACTGGGCGACACCATTGCCGATGTGGATATGTGAAGATTGTGGTCATGAGCATTGTGTTGGTTCTCTTGATGAACTCAGCCAGCTGACTGGAGAAGACCAAAGTGAGCTGGATATGCACCGGCCTTATGTTGATGATATCCATTTCGCCTGTCCTGAATGTAAGACCGGACGCATGAGCCGTGTGCCAGAAGTTATTGATGTCTGGTTTGATTCCGGCGCGATGCCTGTGGCGCAGTGGCATTATCCATTCGAGCATACAGATGAATTTAAGGGACAATATCCTGCAGATTTTATCTGTGAAGCCATCGACCAAACACGTGGCTGGTTTTATTCCCTTTTGGCGATTAGCACGCTGGTTTTTGATTCCACTTGCTATGAAAATGTCATCTGTTATGGACATATCCTGGATGGCGAAGGCAAGAAGATGTCCAAACATGTTGGCAACGTGGTCAACCCATGGGATGTTATCAACAAACATGGCGCGGATGCCACGCGTTGGTACATGTACACCGCTTCACCACCCGCCAACTCGCGCAACTTTAGCATTGAGCTTGTAGGTGAGGTTTTACGCACGTTTACGCTTACCCTATGGAACACGTATAGCTTTTTTGTGACTTATGCTAACCTGGATAACTGGAAACCAGGCAGTGGCGAAGTTGCAGTTTATTCTGATTTGGATAAATGGTTGCTTTCTTCGCTGGAAAGCCTGGTTCGTGAGGTCACCGAAGGCTTTGACAACTACGATGTCATCGCCGCGACAAGACCCATTGAGGCTTTTGTTGACCAGCTTTCAAACTGGTATTTACGCCGTTCACGGCGTCGCTTCTGGAAGAGTGGTGCTGATGCGGATAAGATGGCTGCTTACGAAACGCTTTATAAGGCTTTGGTGACGCTTTCGAAGTTGCTGGCACCGACGATGCCTTTCCTGGCGGAAGAACTTTATCAAAACCTGGTTGTTTCGGTTGATGAAAACGCTTTCGAGTCGGTGCATTTGGCTGACTGGCCCGAATATGATGAAAGCTTAATCGATACAAAACTCAACTATGACATGAGTGTGGTGATGAAGCTGGCGTCGTTGGGTCACGCAGCACGAGCAAAATCGAGTGTAAAGGTGCGTCAGCCCCTTTCCGAAGCAGCCTTTGCGGTTGGCAGTGCTGATGAAACGGACGTTGTTGATAAATTTGCGGATATTTTGGAAGATGAACTGAATGTGAAATCCGTCAGTTTGCTGACGACAAGTGATGACGCGCTTAGCTATCGGCTGAATCCTTTACCGAAACAGTTGGGACAAAAATATAAGGGACTGTCGCCGAAGATTCGCCAGGCGATTCTCGCTTTGCCTGCCCGTGAAAGTGCTGAACGCTTCCTGAGTGGTCAGTCGGTCACGGTAAGCGTTGATGGACAGAATTATGACATCGAACCCGATGAGGTTGAAGTCATCACCGAATCGCGCGCGGGTTATGAGGTCGCTGCGGATGGCGCGTATTTGGCGGCACTGATCACGACCTTAACGCCAGAATTAATTAGCGAAGGAATGGCGCGCGAGGTAGTGCGTCGTGTGCAGGCTTTGCGCAAGGACGCTGGTTTGGATATCGCCGATAGAATTCGCTTGACTTATGCCGCAAGCCCGCGATTAGCTGAAGCAATTGAAGCTAACCGGGACTATATTACCAGCGAGACTTTGGCGCTTGAGTTAGAATCATCTGAGAACCCACAAGGTCTTGCCAGCGCTGAAGATCGCTTTGACGAGCAAGACATAATAATTGCGCTTGAAAAGGTTGAACGTGAATGAAAGAAAAGGTCAAACATAACGCATTTTTAATTGTTGTCATGACGCTGATTGTGGCGTTGGACCAGTGGACGAAGCTTTTGGTTATGCATAAGTTTGAGGTGGGTGAGGGCATCGCGCCGATACCAGCTTTGGGCGATTTCTTCAGGATTATTCACTGGCGGAATACAGGCGCCGCTTTTGGCTTATTTCAAAACGCTAATACGGTATTGCTGGTCTTGAGCATCATTATTGTGATTGCTGTGCTCTATTATTATCAGCTGGTTAAAGCGAACGCGTGGCTGGCGAAAGTGTCGCTGGCGTTAATCCTTTCTGGCGCGATAGGGAACATCATTGACCGGATTAAGCTGGGCTATGTCGTTGACTTTTTGTCCTTCGGGCGTTTTCCGGTGTTCAATGTGGCGGATTCCGCGGTGACGGTAGGCGTTTTCTTGCTGGCTATTCAATATATGCTGGAAGAAAGAAAAGCCCTAAAGCAAAAAGAAGAAGAGCAGACCGAGAAAACCTGCAAAGAATGCGCGACTGATAAAGAAATTGAGGAAGTTGTTTACAAAGTTGAGGACACTGAATGAGTCCCAGTTTTGAAAAGCATGTTTTTGAGGCTGCTGAAGCGGGCCGTTTGGACAAGTTAATCAGTGATACTCTAAGAGATGTTTCGCGCAGGCGTGCCCAGACTGCTATCCTTGACGGACAGGTAAGGCTGAATGGTGAGATATGCCTGAAAGCGTCTACCCGCGTGGAACCGGGAGATAAAGTTGAGATTAGCTTGGCGCTTGAGCGTGAGGATGTTCTACTCGCTGAAAATATCCCGCTGAACGTCATTTACGTTGATGAAAATGTTATTGTGATTAACAAGAATGCCGGCATGGTGGTACACCCGGGTGCAGGCAATCCCAGTGGCACCCTGGTCAACGCTTTGTTGTATAAATGGCCCGAACTCCGCGAAGCAGGCGAAGCAGGGCGACCAGGTATTGTGCATCGCCTGGACAAAGACACTTCCGGCGTATTGATTGTCGCGCGGAATAACTCGAGTTACAAATGGCTGGTAAGGCAATTTAAGAGTCGAAAAGTTATTAAGAAATACCTTGCCTTGCTTGATGGTCATCCGCCGACACCCAGCGGTCGCATTGAAGCAAATATTGGCAGGGATGATACCCATCGTCAGCGTATGACGGTGAAGTACGGTCAAAGCCGCGCGGCAATTTCGGAATATCAGACGATACAAACTTACCCAAGACATACCCTGGTCGAAGTGCAACCCCATACCGGAAGGACGCATCAAATCCGGGTTCACATGGCATTCATTCAGGCGCCGATTACGGGCGACAGAGTTTATGGGCGACGCAAGTTGAGCGTTCCCATTGAGCGTTTCTTTTTGCACGCCAACAAACTGGGTATCATTCTGCCGGGTGATAAACAAATAACGGAGTTTGTCGCGCCATTGCCCGATGATCTCAAGGAAATATTGAAAACAGTGGAGAAAATGAACTAATGAAAACTTTCGATTTTCGCTCAGATACCGTTACCAAACCATCCGACGCCATGCGCGAGGCGATGGCAAAAGCTGTCGTTGGTGATGACGTTTACCACGAAGACCCAACGGTCAATCGACTTGAAGCAATGACCGCGGAGCTTCTGGGAAAGGAAGCGTCACTGTTCGTTAGTTCGGGCACGATGGGCAATCTGGTTGCTGTCCTGGCGCAGTGCCAACGAGGCGACGAAGTGATTATGGGTACCCAGGGCCATACCTTTTTGCATGAAGCCGGTGGTGTTTCGGTTTTGGGTGGTGTGTCGATGTTTACTGTGCCCAACGATGCTGATGGCAGTATTCCGCTGGCGGGTCTTGAGACTGCAGTGCGCAATCATTTTGATGTGCATGAGCCTATTACTAAGCTGGTGATTCTCGAAAACACGCAAAATTTTTGCGGTGGAGCGGTGCTGAATCCTTTCTATGTATCCGAAGTGGCTGAGTTTTGTAAATGCCGTGGTTTGGGTTTGCATATTGATGGCGCGCGTTTGTTTAATGCCGCGGTGGAATTAAATATGCCTGTTTCCGAAGTGGTGAAGGAAGCTGATTCGGTTACTTTTTGTCTCAGCAAAGGACTTGGCGCGCCGGTTGGCTCAATGTTGAGTGGTACAAAAGCGTTTATCCAAAAAGCACGTCGATTGCGCAAGATTTTGGGTGGGGGCATGCGTCAGGTGGGTATCCTCGCCGCCGCGGGTATCTATGCCCTGGAGCATCACGTGGAACGCTTGCGCATTGACCATGTACGTGCCAAACAGCTGGCATCTGGCATCTCAGAACTCCCAGGCGTGCAGATAACGCGGGATACACCCCATACAAACATTATTTTCTTTGCTTTGGATGATACTGCGGAAATTGATACGCCAACCTTCCTTAAGAAACTGGCTGAAAAAGGCATTTTGATTATGGATGTGGGACCAAGAGAGTTTCGAATGGTGACGCATTTGGAAATTAGCGATGAAGGTGTAGAGCAGTGTCTGCAAGCATTTAAGGACGTTTTAGGCTAGTTTATACATAATACCTGGCATTCTACTTGCACTTTAATTGCCAGGGAATGCCTATGAAGAACGCGAAGTTATTTACATTATTGCTGACCATAATGCTGGCTTTGGCGTTCTTTTCTTTTAACGGTGATACGCCGTATGCACTTGCAAATGCGGATGCGGAAGACAGTCAGCCTGAAGCAGCCGAACCGGGTGTTGATCGGCTTTATATTTACAGTTTTCCGATTATGAAAAATGGCAATGCATTGCTTGACCCAGTAGGTCCGATTGGGGGAACGTTTACGTCGGTATTGACTGATCCATCAGACAGCAATGTGGTCATCGGCGGGCACTATGAAGCAGGCGTGTTTATCAGTTTTAATCAAGGCAATACCTGGTATGCCAGGAATAACGGTTTGCCAAATTTAAAAATACAATCACTCGCCATTCATCCGCGCCATTCTAATATTCTGTACGCTGGTACCTATGGCAATGGTGTTTTCCTTTCGCGGGACAGGGGCTTGAACTGGATTCCGTGGAGTGGTGGCGTGCTTGAAAACCATATCATTTACGATATCGCGATTGACCCCACCAGCCCATCTGTTGTTTACACTACATCCCGTGTTGACAGGAGTTTAATGGGCTATATTTGCCGTTCGACTGACGCGGGCAAAACCTGGCGGGTTGTTTATCGCGGGGACTGGTTTGACTCTTTGGATTATTTCTACGAAGTTGAAGTTCATCCATCGGGGATTAATACGGTTTATTTTTCAGCGCATGAACATGGATTTTATCGCAGTGTGGATAATGGACTCAATTTCTCGCCGATAAATGCGGGCGTGAGTGACTTGTCCGCGCGCGGTCTGGCGATGAACAGGGCTAACCAAAACGTGATTCTGGGTGGTGTTTGGAAAGGTGGAGGCATCTATAAGAGCACAAATTTAGGGGCCTCGTGGCAATCTTCGCGAACTGGTTTGCCCGATAGCGCAAAAATTACGAAAATCAAAGCTGACCCAAACGATGCCTACGGTAACCGTTACTTCGCGACGACCTATACCAACGGCTTGTATGTTAGTGAAAACAGCGGCGGTTCATGGCAAAACCGAGGCTGGAATGGCAGCCATATTAATGATATTGCGATTTCACCTTACTATCCCCAAACCTGGTTTATGGCAACGCAATATTCAGGCATGGTGCGTACCCGCGATGGGGGCGCGAGCTGGTCAACGATTATGGACGACTTGCGCCTGTATTCGGTTACGGGGATACAGTCTTTAGGCGATGATCCGGATGCCTTGTATGTTTCTATTTATGGTATGGGCGTGTACCGTTATGTGCCTACCGAAAACAGCTGGCAGGCGGTTAATTCTGGTCTGGCAAGTCTGGAGATAAATGTTTTACACAATGATGGCAAGTCGCTTTGGGCAGTCGCGCAAGATGGCTTATGGCGTTTAGATGGTGATAAATGGCAATCTGTGATCTTGCCTTTGGCGTTTGCGGGGAATGTGGACGCGCTGAAAAGCTGGCAGGCATCCCGCCTGGGAGAGCCATTTGTTGAGCAGGCGTATCGCCTGGCACCACAAGACAACGCGCTGGAAAATACTGGTGACTTAAACCATTTGCAAATAACCGCTTTTGGGTCACTGGGTGATTTGCTTTATCTTGGAACGGATAATGGCGTTTGGCTCAAAAATGCTTACAGATGGACGTATTTAGGACTTGATCGAAAAGTTGTTTACACAATGGCGATTGATGAGAAGACACAGTCGCTTTGGGTTTCTGCTTGTGGAACTCAAAATGACTGCCAGGTTTTTCAGTATTTTGAAGGTGAATGGTTTGAACGCAGCCAAGGCTTAAATGGTGCACAAATCAATCAGTTGCTTTTCGCAGATGAAACACTGTTAGCGGTTGGAGAGATGGGAATACATCGCTGGGATGCTGCGAATAAAGCGTGGAAGCTGGTGTATCAAGTGCCTGATGGCTTGCTAAGCATTACGCAAAATCCAAATGAGCCAAAGCAATTACTGGCAGGCGGGAATGGGATTGTTGTGTATAGCGATGACTTTGGAGAAAACTGGCAGGAATTTTACACAGAACTGACCTGGACATACCCGGTTTTGGCATTCAGCCCAGGTGAAAATGTAAAGTTCTTGTTAGGAAGCATCGAATCCGGCCCTTTTATCATGGAAATTGAACAATAATCGACTACAATTTTTCTAAGTTGGAATGCAGCTAAGAGAAATGGAGCGGAAACCTTGTTAATCATTCTTTCAGATTTACACCTTGCTGACACAAGCCCTTACAATTTAGGTATTAACCGCAGTAATCTCAACCTGCCTGGACGGGTTTACCGTACTTTTTTCCGGGAAATTGCTGAACTTATCAAGGATGGTGATGTAAAACACATCGATCTTGTTCTGGCGGGGGATATTTTTGAAATTACACGTTCTGTTTTGTGGCATCAGGGTGACTTGCGCCCTTATGTACATAATGACGAAGTTACCGCGGGTTCTCCACATGAACGACGTATCTTAGACATTCTCGATGCGATTGTTCTTGACCCCAAGGTTGGGGATACTGCCAAGGTGTTCCAAAGCTTACCTGAGCTTTTCAATTTGCCCGTAAATATTCACTATGTCCCAGGCAATCATGACCGTCTGGCAAACGCGTCAGTAGCAATACGCAACAAAGTCCGTGCTTTTTTTGGTGTTCCGGAAAGCGATGAGCCATTCCCGAACCAGTATTTGCATTATCGCGATGATGAAGTGCGGGTATTAGTGCGTCATGGGCATGAGTACGACCATACAAATTTTGGCGCGAATTTGGCTTTGTGGCCTGAAATTCCCTTAATCATTGACAAAAGCTATTACGATATGCCTGTTTTGGGGGACATTGTAACGATGGAAATAGCCAGTAAATTACCCCTGCTTTTCCGGGAACGTTACGGTGATGATGAGATTCTGGGCGATACGCATTTAAAGCGGATGTACCAACGCCTGATTGACTTTGATAACGTGCGTCCGAATGGGGCAATCATGAGCTTTTTGTTTTCAACACCAGGCTTGAGTACCAAAGAAATTTGGCTGATTATTGAACCGGTTTTTAGAGATCTCTTGGATGATATCGCGAAGAATGACGATTTAGCTGAGGATATTGTCTTGTTAGGCAATTTCAAAAGGTTTAGCGCAAAGGCGATTGCCAGTATTTTAAAAGCCCGTGTTTGGCGACGGGGAATGCCGATTTGGATGTTTAACGCGCTTGTTAATCCAGCCGCGAAAAAATCAGGCGTTGATGCCGATATGGATATTATTGTGAAAGAACAATTTTTAAAACAAAATGACAATGATTTGCGTTGTTTGGTAACTGGGCATACGCATAACGCGATAGTCCGTTTGTTGAGCGTGGATGATGGTGTTGAAAAGTATTATTTAAACAGCGGAACTTTTCGTAATGTGATTATGCCAACCCCTGGCTATGATAAATTTGGCAGATTACGTTCAAAAGCGCGCTTGTTGATTTACGAAGAAGGTGAACAGAATCCAGAATATACCCGCGAAACGGGCTGGTCTTTCGATTTCAACGCTCGCTTAGGCTTTGGTGCTGAAGCAGAAAACTTAATTGACAACCTAGCTGATTAAATCCATTACTCGCTGATAATCCTTTTTACGGACATAAATGCCATAGCTTATTGATGGGCTGCTTGCACCTTTATACATAGCCAGGTTCGAACGCGCATAAGAACTGGTATCTAATGCCATGCCGATGCTTCCACGTGTTTTATAGGTTCTGATGCGGTAGGGAATCTTATGCTCAATGAGTATATTCTCCACGCGACGAACTTCCTCCGCGTTTGAATCTGTCAATACCTTCTTTAGAAAAGGAATGAGCATGAAAATTTCAATTATTTTCGTCTTAAGCATGGCTTAATGTCTCCTAATCTGTTTTACTTGGAGGTGCTAAGCTTGACCATTTTGCCTTTTTGGTCGAAGGTCATACGGGCAAACTGGTCAAAGTTTTTAGAGCGATACTCGTGGCTTTTCTTCACGGTAACCACATAGCGTTGGCTTTGTTTAATTGCTTCCAGGGTATTCTTTTTATCTGTAGCAGGGTCGGAGGTGGATTGAATGACACCCAGGAGCGGGCTGATCGCCATTTTTCCTTCTTCCATGCCTGGCATGTAGGATTTGATTACCTTACGGACTTTGTTCAGGATTTCATTTGGCATTTCATCCTGGTTGATAATCATATCTGGACGTGAATCGCTGATGGTCTTAATCACGGGCGATGTTGCCACGCGAACGATGGGTTTAGTGATTTCTTTGATGTCTTTACTGCTGGCAAGCGGGTCACCGTAAATGACGAAGGAGAGAATGGTTTTTTGATCTTCTCCGTCCAGGAAGCCTTGGTCAGCAGTCATTTTGCTGGCAAGGGCTAATTTCGCACGCATCAGCGCGTAGCCTACTGCGACTTCCTTTTTAACGTGCGACCAAAAATGATAAGCTAAAAGGTCAGCCGCAACGAGGGTCTTGCCTGGCGCGCCATAAGCGATAACCGTTGAGCCAACAAAGGCACGTGTGCCACGTGACAGGAAATTGAGAGCAACGGAATCATTGACTTTTTTGTCAAAAACCCAGGCACCATAGCAGGCTTCACTAAGCACGATGGCAGGCGCGCCACTTTCTTGAGTGAAATTCTTGGTGTTAAGCGCGACGGGATATTCGAGGTCAGTGCCCTCGCGACTTAAATCACGCTGACCGTACCATTCATTCGTATCTTTAAGACCATGCAGGTTGAAATAAGCGAATTGTGAACTGGCTTTGCGAGATTCAAGCAGGTTTTTATTGTTGGTTGGAGGTGATGTGAGCAGACGCTTGTTGTCATCGATAACACCGTACACGCCTTCAGAAGCGCGTTTCCAGACTTCCGCGCTGATGCCCAGGCTTTCAACGTTGCTGGGCTTTGTGCCAAAGACGCGTAACCACGAAAACAGGGTTACAAAAAGACTGCTAAGTACGTTGAAAAAGGCACTCTTTTTGGACTTTCGTTTCAATGCGTATTCGTTGTTAATAAAACGCAGCTGTTCAATGAGGTAACCAGCATCTTTTCCCTTTTCATCGGGAAGCCGACCGACAGGCCATTGTTGCACGAAATAGTTATCGTCAAGTGTGGCATAAGGGTTGTCGGATGGAACATTGGGGTCACTGTCGTCGGTTGGATTGGGCAAAAGGTGGAACGGTACTATATCATTACCACCGACAATAAGCAAAGCGCCGATCATCTCGCCACGCTGGGAGAGTTTCGCGTCCAAATCCACCAAAGCAGATTTTAGGGTATTGGCATCGCAGCTTTCGATTTGCGTTGTGCCGAGTTCTGTACTGATTTCCGCGTCATCGGGAATGAATACGGTACTGTTCCAGCCCGGCAGGGCGAGTATTTTAGCTGAGAGACTCTT
Source organism: Anaerolineaceae bacterium (assembly GCA_012839565.1). Classification (GTDB taxonomy): domain Bacteria; phylum Chloroflexota; class Anaerolineae; order Anaerolineales; family Anaerolineaceae; genus Mesolinea. The sequence continues at coordinate 13,491 of DUMZ01000004.1, read as the reverse complement.
GATAGAGTCGATAATGACCTGGGCGGTGTTTTCGCCGTACTTATTGGCGAGGTTTTTGCGACTGGTGAACAAAACATAACTTGGGAAGCGTGTATCCGCGTTGGACAATTCCGGGCGGTGAATTTTTCGCGTCACCTGGTCAAAGTCAGATTGAATTTCGTCCAGTGTGGCGACGGTTTGGCGGGTTTCCTGAGTGAAGAGACTTTCTTCAAAGTGTTGTTCGCTGAATGCCACATTACTGGGCGGTGTGGCAATGTCTTGTTTGAAGAAAGAAGCTGTGGGGATTTCAGAATAATCCACGGCGACATTTTCATCACTTTGTAATATATTAAGCAAATTTGAAGGCTTAATTGGTACGGTGGCTTGTTCTGAAAGTAAAGCCTGAAGGGCATCTTCCGCGGACATTGTGCTGTGCGCAATGGCTTGCGTGGCTTCCGTATCTGACACTTGTTGAGTGGCAGGGGCACTGTGTGACGAAGATGAAGCAGTTGCCAGGATGTTCCATCCCAGGTCTGCCGCAACACTGGCGGGAACGGGCAGGTCGAGATAGACTTTGAGGTCTTCAGGCCACAAAGGCTGATAGACATGGTTTGGGCCCAGCAAGCGGTGCACGACCTGTCCGCTGACGTCATGGGCAGCAGCCCAGTGTAGTTTTTCAACGCCTGCTGAATCTTTTTCGTTACTCATATCAGCGAGCGCGGAGAAGATTTTGATTTGCAAACAATCTTTCCAGCGACTTGAGTAGAGTTCGGTGAGTGTCTTTAACAATGTCGCGTTACTCATTTGCAAGACGATGTTTAAATGCATAATAGCTGGCAGGGGCGAAGATGGGTTTTGGGCAAGGCTTTCAAGCACGGATTTTTCCGCGGCGTTATAGTCGCCTGATTCAAATTCAGAACGCGCTTGGTTGAGCGCGGGAAGCCAGGGAGACAGGGTTTTGTCTAGGCTGACACTGCGGGTGAGATATGCCAGCGCGGTTTCGTTTTCGACATTGGATTTTCCTGAAAGGCGGGAGTAAAGGCTAAGCGCTTCGGTAAATTCCGGGTCAAAGCGGAGAAGACGTTCCAGCGTGGCAAGTGCCATTTCTGTGTCGCCTAATTCGACTAAAGCAGAGGCGTAGATGAAATTGACCAACAAGTCCCCTGGATAACTTGCCATCCAAATTAAACAAGCCTGACGAACAAACTGGAACTCGCGATTGGTGATCGCTGTCTGTACGAGCGTCAGGAATTTGCTGCGTCGGATTATCATGATGTCATCGGTGTTTTGGGATTGATATGGTCTCATTTTCTTTTCGGTGCCTCTTGTAGGTTATCGAGTAGATTTTGTGCAACTACCGCGGCAAGCTGACGACGGATGCTTTGGTCGCTGGGGGCAAGTTGAGAAGCCTGTTTGAGCATCAACTCTGCACTACGGAAATCGCGACTGGCTTTGTAAGCGTTGGCAGCGTGCACGTAGGGTCGGGGGTCTTTGCTAACTTGTTCAATGGCCTTGTTGTAAACTTGCAGGGCCTGGTCGTTCAGGCGCTGGTCTTGCAGGCTTTGGCCGAGTTCCAAATAGGCTTCAATAAGACTTGGGTTGAGTTCAACCGCTTGTTTGAGGTAAGTTTGCGCGGTTTCGTGGCTGTTGTTTTGGCGGTTTAGAGCGCCAAGCGCGAGAAGCGTTTCGGGGTTATTTTTGTCCAGTTGTAAGCTTCTTATCAAAGTCTTTTCTGCGTTTTGTTTTTGGTCAAGGCTTATCTGATATTGCGCGAGCAGATTAAGCACGTTTGGATAATCAGGATGTTCATGCGCCAGATTGGTTGCCATGCGCAAGCCGTTGGCAGGGTTCTCGCGCGCTTCAATTCTGATACGATAAATTTCGAAGGTGATAGGGTCTTTGGCAATCAACATAGCATCATTTGCCAGCTTTTTGGCTTCATCAAAGGCCTGGCGCGAGATGAGTGTTTCAATTTTTACTTTCAACGCTCGTTCGCAGTTGAGCGAGCGATTAATTACTTTATCAGCAGTTTCAAGGGCTAAATCATAGTCCTGAATGATGAAGTAAAGTTCGGCTAAAGATTCTAGATAACTGTCATTATTGGGTTCGAGAATGTGCAGTTCTTTGTAATATGCGATGGCTTCCGGGTAATCACCGAGTTGACGGTTGATGTCTGCCAGGGCTTCAATGACGGGAATCGTGTTGTATTTGAGCGAGTTGGCCTTCGCAAAATGGTTGCGGGCGGTGTGGAGATCACCTTCACGCAGAGCAAGTTCGCCTAAGTATTGCCAGTAGCCTGGATTATTGGGTTCCAGTTCAAGGGCAAGTTTTACGCTTTGGGTGGCGTCTTGCAGTTTGACTTGTTTTTCCTGTATTTCTGCGCGCAGGATAAACCATTCAGCTTCGTCTTGCCAAATGTTTAGGGCACGGTTGATGGCTTCTTCGGCAAGTTCAGGTTCGCTGACTTGCGCTAATGCTAAAGCAGCATGGTGCAAAGCCTGAAGGTTGGGCTTAATGGGAATGCTGTTGAGTATCTCGCAGGCTAAATCGGCTTGTTTGTCGATATTTTGCAGGGCATATTGGAACTGGAGTTCATTATCATGCGGGTACATGGCCAGAATTTTAGAAATACTGACGGTGTCTTTGAGCACCGCGATGGCTTGTTTAGCGATATGGCTGTTTTTAACGCGTGCGTCAAGCTGACTGCTGTCATCAAGGTGGCCAGCAAACTGTGCTTTGCCTATGATTTCTATGGCTTGTGTGAGACTGGGTTCTAAGTTGGCTTTGGCTAGCGCGATTTGCTCATCAAAGACCGATTCATCACTTCTGTCGGAGGTGAACGCCTGGGGTAGATGGCGTTTAACCCGCAAATTGAGACAAGTTCTTTGCATACGGGCCTTATCTGCCAGGTAATCGGCAAAGACCAGGTTCAAGCGTGGATTTGATTTACAAATATGTGTTGCCTGACTGAAAAGCTGATTAGCGAATGACCAGTCCTGCAGTTTCCAGGCTACAAGGGCAAGTGCCAGGGATTGCCAAACCTTGCTGAATTGTTCAGCCAAGCCCAGTGGCTTTTCGCCTGAATTATCAGTTGTTGAAAAACCTTCTTTGGCAACTTGAATGAATGCCATTGCCTGATGTGCCTGACCTTCATGTTCGCTAATCATCGCTTTCGTCGCCATGGGGATGAGCTCTTCTTCAACTGGCGTAAGAAATTGTTCGTATATCAGACTGGCTTTGGTCAAATCCTTTTCCAAAAGCGCGTCCAGAGCCAGGCGTTGGGCTAATTCAAGTTCGATTTCGTTTAGACTTTCTTTGCGGTTTAACTCTTCCAGGGTTTGGTCAAGACTGGCTTTATCGCAGGAAGCGAGTGCCAGATCCAGGCTGAGAATACGGGCGTTTTTGTTGCTTTCGTTTGTCTTAAGGGCGAGCTTGGCATATTTACCAGCCACCTCATAGTTCGCAAGCAAGCGGTTCAGGTAAGCGACACGCAGGTATAAACCTTCCGTGTCAAGTGGCAGGATGCCGGAATTTTCTTCGGGTATGAAAGCGCTTTGAATGCATTCAATGGCGCCACTCTCAAGGCGGCGCAATAAGGGTTCCAGGGATTCCAGAGAAGAAAGATATTGCTTGTCGGCGCTTAGGACGTCAGCACGGAGCATCGCATAGCCAGCCTGTTGACCGTGTTTTTGTTTTATATGGTCAAGGAAGTTTAAGGCGATGTTGTTTTGCTGATGCTCAAGGAAAGCATAGGTGATTTGGCAGCTTTCAACAAAGCTGGGGTTTTCATTTTCAGTGATAGCGCGTTGTAAGATATCCACCGCAAGCTGGGTTTCGTTCATGCGCGCGTAGAGCCCGGCAATGTGCAGGTAATCTTCGGTGGGGATGTCGGATGTTTCCAGCATTTTGGACAAGGTGATTTTTGATTCATCGACGGCGTTATTGGCCAGGTAAACCCGCGCCAGTGAAAGATGTAAGATTTGTTCTTCAGGGCGACGGAAAATCGCGTCCTTTAAGGCTTGAATGGCATCATGAACGCGATGGTTGGCTTGCATGAACTTGCTGTACCAAAGCACGTTGTGAGTGTCGGTGGGGGCAAGTTCCAGAGCGGTTTGGGCGCTTTCAATCGCTTTGTCATTGAGACCGGATTTCAGGTATGCATGTGAAAGAGCATGACGGGAGGCAAGGTCGTTGGGGTTGTAGGAGATGGCCTCCTGCAGCGATGCCATGCTGATATCGTCATAGCCCAAGTCAAGCGCGACAAGGCCTATCTGACGTTGCAAGTGTTGGTAGAAACGCGGGGCTTTCGCTTCGGGTAAGTCGAGCAAGTAGAGATAATCTTCGTAAGCTTCGTTTAGTTCACCAAGTCTGGCTTTTACGTCAGCTTCGAGTAATTTCATTTCAAAACTGGCATCATAGGTGGCATTGCGGTCCTGGAGTGTGGGTAACAAAAGACGCAAATCTTCTTTGATGGCTTGCGAAGCGTCGTCATCGACATCAACCTGGTAAACCAAGTTTTGCATGTATGCCAGCAAGGCTTCATTCGAGCGCAGGCTTTGCCAGGCGAATTTGAAAATGTTGTTGGCACGCAGGCGCTCACTTTTGGCTGCCAGTGTTTCAGCCAGGACCAGCGCGAGTTGGGCATTGTGGCTGTAATCGTTTTCGAAGGCTTGAATGGTGTCCCAGGCGTCTTCGATGTAGCCTTGCTTGAGCAGCGCGGAAGTCAGCGCGATGCTGGCTTCAAGGTTATCCGGGTTGAGCTGAATGGCTTGCTTGAGTGTTGAAACAGCTTCGGATGATTGATTTTGAGACAAATAGAACTTGCCTAAAGCGGTCAGGATTTGCGGGTCATTAGGTATAGCGATCTGCGCTTTTTGTAAGGTGCTGAGCGCGGAGCTGTTTTCGCCAAGAATAGCCCAAATGCGTGCCAAAGCTAACCAGCTGGCTGCTTTTTCTGGCGCGAGCGCGCTGGCTTGACTTAGTAACTCGCGGGCTTCATCGGTACGGCCGCTTTTAAGATAGGCTTCAGCAAGAATAACCATGGCTTCGCCATCAAGCGGGTCTTGCGCCAGGAAATTACGCGCAATCGGGATGGCGATTTCAGCTTGTTCGGCGGTGATGGACAGTTGTGCGTAATAAAGCGAGTCGTCTCGGCTGGGATGCGTGCTGGCATTAATAATTTCAGCAAAAGTATCGAGCGCTTTTTGGGGCTCGTGCGCCTGGAGATAGAGTTGGGTGAGTTCCCGTTTGTGTTCTAAATTTTCATTTTCGATAAAGGTAAGGAGAGCAAGGTTTTGAATCGCATCCTGTAAATTCGCCAAATGCTGGTTGATTTTACTGGCCAGTTTGATGGTGTCCAGGTGGTTGGGGTTCTCAAGCAGGGCCTTGTTGATAAATTCAAGGGCTAAAGCGTAATTTTTGCTTTCAAAGGCAACCCGGGCAGCGTGGAATTTGTCAGAGCTCGCTAAAAATCGCGATGGTGGCGACGAAAGGAGATTGCTGCTTAGGTCTGCATCGCTAATATATTCGCTTTCTGGCGAAATTGCAGCAAAAGCAGGGTAACGCCAGGCATAAAGTTTTATGATTGAACGGTCGGACAGCGTGTTGAGCAAGTACAAGGCCTGGTGCACGTCGCCTTCGTAAATGAGAAATTCAGCGTACTCGCTGATGTAGTGTTCATTGTCGGGGTCAAGACTGAGTACTTCTTCCCAGATTTTGCGCGCTTCTTCGGCTTGCGTTTTTTCCAAATCTTTAGCAAGCTGATTTAGGAATGATGCCCGTAAGGTTTGAAAATCCTGCTGAACGGATTGAATTGTTTCTGCTGATTCATCGTTTAGGCCAGCATACTGTTCCAAAAGCGCGCGTTTGCGGTTAAGATTGATTTTTTCAAAATCCGACTTGGTTTCATCACTTTCTGGGTTCAGGTCGTATAAATGACTTGCTAAAAGACGAATGAAAGCTTGTATTTCATATTTTGGGAGCATTTTGAGCAAGGAAAGTTGAAAGTCAATGCTCGCGTCTGTGGCAAGGGTGGTGTAGAGCTGATATCGTTGGTTTTCGTCAAGGAATAGCGTGTTTACCGTGTGTAAAATCAGCGTTGTGATGGCATCAATGCTTTCTGGCTCGGTGTTGTCTATCAGCGCGATGAAAGCATCTTCAAGGTCGGGAACAAAGGCGGGAAGAATGACAAAAGCGGTTTTCCATACATCAGCACGTTTATTGACTGTGCCAAGGAAATCAGCCAGTTCAAACCAGCCATCATGTTCCAGTCTGAAGTTCCGCAAAGCTAAAGCGAGATAAATAGCGTCGGACAAGTTGCCTGGTTCCAGTCCAGTGGTGCGAATAGTTTCGAGCAGGCGTTCGCTTTTGTGTTGCAGTTCTTCGGGAAGGTCAATGGACAAATCGCGGTAATCTTCATTGAGAAGATCAGGGCGCAAGGTGAAAAGCGCGAATTTGGATACTTGCCAGTTAAAAAGACTATTGCCTGCTAAGGCAATCCAGTCTTCAGGGTGTTCGATTGTTGCAATCGCTTTCCAAACCAGGGGGTCTTGCCTGTAAGCCTGGATAATCTTGCGGTTTATGTTTGTCTCGAAGGTTTCGTTAAGGTGATTTAAAAACCATTGAATAGCCATTTTGCCCTCCTTGAATTATGGCGCGACGAACAAAATCGGCTTTAGCAGGAAATAGGCAACAGCCAACAGTACCAGGCTTAAAAACACAAAGAAAATACCGATGCCAGTGTTTGACTGGGTGAGATCATTCAGCGAACTCAACAACATGGAGGCGTTGCCGACCAAACCGGAAACACCGTCAGTCAAACCTTTTTGGGCGAGTTTGGCGGTTGACTCAGCAATGGTGCGAATGTTTCTGTTCATGGCCTGTCTTGCCAAAATGATGATGCTGATAACCAGGCAAACGATACCCAGTAAAAAGATTACCCCAGCAATCGTAATGATGATTTGGACATTGTCTTCTAACATAGTAACTCCTCTATAAGTCCTTCAGTTACTATGTTGCAACTAATATGCCAATCAAGGCCTGTATTAAGGCTTTTTCTTATAGTTGACGACTTCCAAAGGCAGGTGATTGATGTCAATGACGGGGTCATCGCAGAACAAAACTGCCCGTTCGATAGTGTTGCTCAATTCGCGAATGTTACCGGGCCAGTTGTAATTCATCATAGCTTCCATGGCACGTGGACTGACGTCGAGAATGTTCGAGCCCTGGCGCATATTAAAGCGACGCACAAAGTAGCCGACGAGTTCCGGGATGTCATCTTTACGTTCAGCGAGTGTGGGCAGGTCTAGGTCAACCACCTTGAGGCGGTAATAAAGGTCTTCGCGGAATTCGTGTTTTTCAATCATCTCGCGCAGGTTGCGGTTGCTGGCAGCGATGATTTGCACATCGACGTCAATTAATTTCGTGCCACCAACGCGACGGAAAGCCCGTTCTTCAAGCGCGCGCAGGAATTTTGCCTGCAGGTCCATGGGCATTGAGGAGATTTCGTCCAAAAACAAGATGCCATCATTCGCGACTTCCATCAAACCGATGCGCCGTTGGGTAGCGCCGGTAAAGGCCCCGGCTTCGTGACCGAAAAGTTCTGATTCGAACATGGTGGGTTGAATGGCTGGGCAGTTGATGTCAATAAAAGGCTTACCAGCGCGCGGACCGCTTTGATGAATAAAGCGCGCGAGAACTTCTTTACCGGTGCCAGTTGGGCCGGTGATAAGCGCGGAAACGGACATTTCAGAAGCGCGACGGGCGAGTTCCACAACGTGCGCCATTTGAGGCGATGAACCCACGATAAATTCAAGATTTTTGCCCAGGGATGCGCGCCAGTGGTTTAGTTCACGGCGCATACTGATGACTTCGTTGGCGCGTTTTACAGCGGCTTCGAGCTTGATGAGGTCAAGGGGTTTTTCGATGAAATCCTGCGCGCCGGCTTTCATGGCATCGACCGCCATGCTCACTTCGCCATGCGCGGTGATGATGATCACTTGCGGACGCATGGGTAGACGGGCGACTTCGTCGAGCAGGTGGGGGCCATAGCCATCTGGCAGCTGCACGTCAAGGATAATGACGTCGGCTTTGCCTTCTTTCACGATAATACGGGCATCGCCAAGGGTGCCGGCTTCAAGTACTTCGTAGCCTTTTGAGCGTAAAAATTCGCTTATTACCATTCGTGCGGTTTCTTCATCGTCAACGACCAAAATACTAGTTGTCATTTTTCTCCTTTATGTCTGACATGGGCAATAAAACCCGGAACATGGTGCCACCGGGGAAGCTTTCAACAAAGATGTAGCCTTTGTGCGCGGTCACAATGCGCTTGGTGATGGCCAGGCCAAGTCCGGTACCGGTTGTTTTTGTGGTTTGGAAGGGTTCAAAAATATGTTTAATAATGTCATCAGGGATGCCTGGGCCAGAGTCAGCGACGGTAATCTCATATTGCGGGGGCTGGCTGTCCTGGGCGGGGCTGATTTGAATACTTAGCGTGCCACCTTCTGAATCCATCGCCTGAATACTGTTGCTGATAAGGTTCACAAAAACCTGTTCAATGGCACGTCCATCAGCCAGGACAATCGCGTTTTTAGGTTCGGATTCAAAAAGATAATTGATATTTAAGCGTGTCATGCGGGGCGCCCAGCGTTCAAGGATGTTCTCCAAGAGCGCGCTTATGTTCATGGGTAAGGGCTGATATTCGACTGGTTTGGCAAAGGTGAGCGTTGAATCGGTGAGATGGGTTAGCCGCTGGCAATCCTGTTGTAAGCGCATGACAAGATTATAATGCGGATCTTCAGGTTTCATGTTCATGCCTATGAACTGTAAACCCGTGGAAATGCTGTTGATGGGGTTTTTGACTTCGTGGGCGAAGACGGCGGAAACTTCGCCAAGAAACGCGCGTTGTTCCAGTTGTTTGCTGTGCTGAAGCAACTGTTCGGTTTGGCTTAGGTCTCTCAGTAAAATGATGATGCTTTTGACTTCACCATCCAGGATAATGGGCACGCAAGTGAGTTGAGCGGGAAATGCATTTCCGCGCCGGTCGTTGAGCATTAGGTTTGTGCCAGCGATGGTGCTGATGCCTTGTTGGGCAGATTTATAGTGCGTGGCAAGGTTTTCATTGCCGATGAGCACCATTTCGATGTCTTCCAGAAAGACTTCTTTGCTGGCGTAGCCCAGGATGATTTCCGCGGCGGTGTTCATTTCCGCGATGCGCAAGTCGGGGGTTAGAACGATAAGTCCTTCGTTCATGTTTTCTGTGATGCCGCGTTCGATTTGCACAATATGGCGCATGGTGTTCAGGCGTTTTGTGGCATTTTCGAGCGCGTGGATTTTTGCCAGGATACTCACGCTTTGATTAGCAAGCAGGGACAAAAAGCGCATCGTTTCGACGGTGGGAATGGGAGTAATGCCTGTGGCATAGATAACCGCATGACAATGGTTTTCATCACGGACAGGCAAGATGACGGCATAGCTGTAGTCTTTGGCTAATGTGAACTCGTGAAGCATATGTTGGGGTACGCTGTCTGTTAGCCAAAGGAAGTCGTAAACGGGCAGCTGACCTGTTCCTATGCTGATTTTTTGGGGTAATTGCTGACAGTTGAAGGTTTCTGGCAGGTTTGCTTTTGTAAACGCGCCATTTTCTGATTCTTGTGATAGATAAAGTGCGGTAATCGGGGCATTGAGAACAGACTTTACAATGCTGGCCGTAGCGAAGAGCAGACTTTTTGACGAGTTTTGTTCACCAAGCTGACTGAGCATGGTGAAATGGTCCATCATCAAGGGTATGTGAAATTCAGGTGGTTCTTTTTGTTCGGTGACTTCGAAATCGGGTGGATAAAAGGCCAGGAGCACGATGGTGTTGGTCAGGTTGATGGACGTCACGCGCATCGCGGTTTGCAAAATGTCACCGTTGGCAATACGAATCGCTGTCGGACGGGCATCGGTGCTGGTGATGTTGGTGTCGGTTTCGTAGGGAATAATGTCGCTGAGTTGCATGCCAAAAAGCTCATCTTCTGAGAACCGTGTGAGTTCATAAAACTTTTGATTGGCATACAGCAGGGCGTCTGTGTCGCGTTTGTAGATTACCGTCGCGACTGGTAGAAGTTCAAGAATTTTAGATTGCTGAAGAAAGTCAAGTTCTGACAGATAAGAAACAGCTTGAAAAGGAAGCTTTGTTTGTTGCACAGTTCTATGCCTTTTGATGTCCGTGTTTTTGGCGCAAATGTGCTGGCAGAATGCCTTCCAGGGAGCGATATTTGGCGACGGTTCTGCGCGCGATATTTATCCCTTTCTCAGCGAGAAGAGCTTGAATTTCAGAGTCGCTGTAGGGAGTTTCTTCTTCTTCAATGATTGATTTTATTTCAGCCCGGTACGCAAGACTGCGGTCAAAAAAGATGGCCATCGGCACGATGCGTTTGTTGGGTAGCTGCACGGTTTTTGTCGAGACCGCGCGCGAAATGGTGGATTCGTGCACGTCCAGTTCTTTGGCGAGTTTGGCGCGGGTGAGTGGCTGCATGGCTTTGTCGCCGTGGAGAATGTAATCTCTTTGGTAAACAATGATTTTTTCAAGCAAAAGCCGCAAGGCGTTTGAGCGTTGCTGAATGCATTTGATGAGCATGGACGCTTTTTCGATGTCACTGCGCCATTCGTCGGTTTTGTCTTTGTCAGCTTGTTTCATTGAAGATTTGAATAACGGATTGACGCGTAATGTGCCACCAACAGGCAGGATGATTTCGACCACGAGTGGGTTCTTTGGGTTTTCGTTGAGATAGTAAATGAGCACATCAGGCTGATGAAAGACATCCGGTGCTATAGGACTGGGGTTGCGCACGTCTCCCCAGTGCGCGCGCCCTGGGAAGGGGTTCAGGTTCTCGGTGATGAAGTTAGATATCTTTCGGATGTGCTGACTGGTCGTGCCCAGTTTTTTGGCAATTTCTGCATAGTTTTGCTGACTGAGCTTATGCAGAAAGTTTTGAACAACTTCGCGGGTATGTTCTGGAATTTTAACTGTTTCTGCTAAAGCGTCAATTTGGGCAAGCATCGCTTCTTGTGGGGTGGAAGAACAAACACCGACGGGGTCGCACCTTTTAAGCATTTCGATAATCTCGGTAACTTCAGATGGCAGGCGATGATGATATCGAGCGATTTCCATGACGGTTGTGGTGAGAAAGCCATCTTCATCGAGATGGTTGAGAATGTAGGCGGTAATCAGGCGGTCTTCAACGGCTAATTCTGCGGCAACCTGACGCAAGACGTAAGTGGAAAGGTCAACGGATTGTGATACGTATTGGTCTTCAGGGATTTGTTCGGTGCTTCCTGTGGTGCCAGTATAGAAGCTTTCGCGGGGTGAGATGAACACAATCGGTTCGTTGGAATCGTAGCTTTTTGGCTGGCTGCAAATAGGGCAGGCACCTGTTTCAGGCAACAGACGTTTACACATGGGACAGCGTCGTTCTTCCACCAGTTCCAACGCGGGGTTAGAGGCGAGTTCGGACTCAATTTTTTCCTGAAGTTCGCCACCGGTTAAACTAAGCAGAGTCATGGTCTGTGCCAGGTGTGCAGAAGTTGTGGTTGTGATTTGTTGATGGGGTATCTGTAACATCTTAATCCTTCCTGAAACGGTGTCGCCTTTGTGCAAGAATTATACCAAAGAAATCTGTCAAATACGCTATAATAAGAGTAAAGATTGCAAGTCTTTTAAGTCCGTAACAAAGGAAAGCATTTGACAGATTTATTTTATACAGAAGAAGAACTAGAAAAAGCGATTATGGTCGGCGTTTGGCTGGGGAAAAACAACTCAGCTGTACTAGACCTGGAAGGTTCGCTTGAAGAACTGGCTTTTTTAGCTGAAACCGCGGGAATAGAAGTGGTTGGCGAGATAAGCCAAAATTTAATCAATCCCAACCCCAAAACTTATATCGGTTCAGGTAAAGTCGAAGAACTAAAACTTTTGACTGATGAACTTGGCGCCGATATGGTGCTTTTTGATGACGAGCTTTCGCCACGCCATCAGCGCGAACTGGAGGAAGTCTTTGGTAATAAGGTCAAAGTGATTGACCGGACAGCCTTGATTTTGGATATTTTCGCGCAACACGCTGATACGGCCGAAGGTAAACTGCAGGTGGAGCTGGCGCAGTTGCATTATCGCCTGCCACGCTTGACACGCGCCTGGACGCATCTTGCCAGACAAGCCGGCGGTGGCGGTGGACGAACGGGCAGTGTGGGGGGCGTAGGTTTGCGCGGGCCTGGTGAAACGCAGCTGGAAACGGACCGACGGGAAATCCAAAAACGAATTACAAAGCTGGAAGATGAACTGGAAAAAGTACGCGAACGCCGTGCCCGACATCGCAGTCAACGCAAGAAAAGCAATATTCCGATTGTGGCTTTGGTCGGATATACCAACGCGGGAAAATCGACGCTACTTAACGCGATAAGCAGCGCGGAGATTTATGTGGCTGACCAACTTTTTGCCACGCTTGACCCAACCATTCGCCAGCTTCAGTTGCCGGGCGGAACGGAGGTACTGGTGTCTGATACGGTGGGCTTCATTCAAAAACTCCCCACACAGCTTGTAGCAGCTTTTCGTGCCACGCTGGAAGAAATTAACGAGGCTGATTTGCTGCTTCACATTGTGGATGCATCGCACGAGCATTACTTGGAACAAAGTTATTCGGTTTTGGAAACACTGCGGGAAATCGATGCCGGAGAGATACCCATCCTGACGGTTTACAACAAAATTGACCTTTTGGATGCGGAAACGTTAGATGATTTGGAACAAGATGCGGGGCAGGATACCTATTTCATCTCCGCAAAAACCGGTGAAGGTATTGAAGCTTTGCAGGAAGCGATTGCTGATGAACTCTTTACGGGGCAGTCCATGGTGAAGGTTTTATTGCCATATTCTGAGGGAAAACTCGTTTCAATTTTCCATGAACGCGGAAATGTGATTAACATAGAGCATTTGGAAGAAGGTATATTGATTTACGGACGATTGCCTAAGGAGACTTTGCCTTATTTCAGGGAGTATGCCATATAGGTTTTACGTTTGATGTTGCTGCCATTAGCTACAACGATTAAACAAAAAAGACCAGTGGAATTCCGCTGGTCTGATTTTTTTAAAAAAGATAAAAAAGCTTATTTTTCGACTTCGAAAACTTCGCGGCCCTGGTAGTGGCCACAGTTTTTGCAAACACGATGGGGCAAGCGAATTTCGCCACAGTTGGGGCAGTTCACGGCATTGCGTGCCTTAAGGGCGTCATGGGAACGACGGCGGTCGCGTCGGCCGGAAGTTGATCGTTGCTTTGGTAATGGGGTCATCTTACACTCCTACTCTCTAAATATTAACCAACTCATGATACTAGATTTAACGGCTTCGGTCAAGGATTTTCATGTAAATTGTCAGCAGAAGTTTAAAAGTGAACCGATAACACTTCAAAAGTGAACCATTTAAACTTTAAAAGTGAACACCTCAAGACAGGGGATAATTTATGAAAAAAGAGGTTTACCATGGCC
>DUMZ01000003.1 GCA_012839565.1 Anaerolineaceae bacterium | reverse complement strand
AAGCAAGCATCTCATCTTGAAAACCAAACGCCCAGGTCTTAACATCCTGGGCGTTATCATTTTGTGTAGTTCTAAACTAGCTTAAGCGTTCACGTAATTTTTCCGCAGTTGCCTGGTAGTCAGCCAGTTTCTGTCGTTCCCCAGCCACAACCTTTTCAGGCGCTTTTTGCGCGAATGGACTTGCCAACAAAGCTTCCAGGCGTTTAATGTGTGATTCAGCTTCCTCTAACTCTTTTGTCAGTCTTTCTCGGTCAGCTTCATCATCGCCATCATTGCTCAATTGCAGGAATACTTCAACCCTATCCACAACCAAAGCTGTCAAACCTTCGGCGTCAATCGGTGATGCACTAACTTTCAAACTATCTAGGTCAAGATGAGCAAAATCAGCAATGACTTCTTTTTGTGCTTCCAATAAAGCAATCAATTCTTCTGACACCATAGCTGCTTTTAGCTTGTTATTTGGTTCAATTCTATATTCAGAACGAACGTTTCTAATCGCCCTTACAATGTCCTGCACCAAGCCAAATTCCCGCAAATATTCGTTCTCTTTTCCGTCCAAGGTCATCGCTTCAGGCCATTTGGCGATCATCAAATCATCCACCCAGCCTTCGTCTGGTGTGTAAACCAACCCAGATTCTTTGCAAGCTTTCTTCAGATATCCCCAAAGCGCCTCAGTAACAAATGGCGTGAAGGGGTGCAAGAGTCGCAACATCGTATCCAATACAAATGCGAGTGTGTACGCGGTATAAGCAGATCTGTTGCCCCCTTCTGCTAGCTGACGTTTTGATCCTTCCACATACCAGTCGGCAAAGTCATTCCACAAGAATTCATAAATCTGTTTGCCAGCTTCGCCATATTGATAGGCTTCAAAAAGTGAGTTAACGCTGTTCACCGTTTGTTTTAAGCGTGCCCAAATCCAACCATCAGCTAAAGTCCAGTCCGGCTCATCATTTGCTTTTGTCTCAATTCTGTCAATAGCATTTATGACATAGCGTCCAATGTTCCAAACTTTATTAGCAAAGTTACGGTTGGCTTCAACCTTTTTAACGCCAACATTTTGATCATTGCCTGGCGATGAACCCACCAGCAACGTAAACCGCAATGCATCCGTTCCGTATTCATCCATTAAAATAAGTGGGTCGATAACGTTATTCTTGGTTTTACTCATCTTTTGGCCTTTTTCATCGCGAATCATGCCATGCAGATAAACCGTATGGAATGGCACCTGTCCTGTAAACTCTATGCCGTCCATCACCATACGTGCAACCCAGAAGAACAAAATATCATAACCAGTCTCCAGGATACTTGTTGGATAGAAATATTTGTAATCGGGTGTTTCCTCTGGCCAACCGAAAACAGAAAATGGCCACAAACCAGATGAGAACCAGGTATCGAGTACATCATCATCCTGGTGTAAATCTGATGACCCACACCCAGTACATTGTTTTGGCGTTTCGCGAGCTACGATTATCTCGCCACATGCCTGGCAATACCACACTGGGATTCGATGCCCCCACCACAGTTGCCGGCTAATGCACCAATCCTGAATATTGTTCATCCAATTTAGGAATACTTTTGTGTAACGTTCTGGAACAAACTGAATCTCACCGTTATTGACGGCTTTAGCAGCAGCTTCGGCTAAACCATCCATTTTCACGAACCATTGCGTAGAAATGAGCGGTTCAATAATCTCGCCACCCCGTTGCGAGCGGGGGACATTCATTTGGTAATCTTCTTCTTTGATAACCAAACCATCGGCTTGCATGTCAGCCCATATCGCCTTACGTGCCTTAAACCTTTCCATTCCTGCATAAGGTCCAGCGTTTTCATTAAGCGTGGCATCATTATTCATAATGTTGATAAGTTCCAAATTATGACGCACACCGATTTCATAGTCATGCGGGTCGTGACCAGGGGTAATTTTTAACGCGCCTGTACCAAATTCTTTTTCCACATAATCGTCAGCCACAACAGGTATCTCACGTCCCAAACTTGGCACAAGAACCTTTTTGCCAACAAATTTAGCGAATCTTTCATCTTCAGGATGAACTGCTACAGCGGTATCACCAGGAATAGTTTCCGGACGTGTGGTTGCCACAGGCAAATAATCACCCGACCCATCCGCTAGCATATACATGAAGTAATAAAGCTTGCCGGGTTCTTCCGAATACTCGACCTCAAGGTCAGAAACCGCTGTTTGTAAACCTGGTGACCAGTTAATCATACGCGCGCCACGATAAATCAGCCCTTTTTCCCATAGTCGCACAAAAGCTTCGCGCACGGCGTTTGAAAGTCCTTCATCAAGCGTAAAACGCTCTCTTTCCCAGTCACATGACGCACCCAATCGACGCAGTTGTCTCGAAATTTCGCCGCCATACTTTTCTTTCCATTCCCAAACACGCGCTTCAAATGCTTCCCGGCCCAGTTCCTGACGGCTTGTGCCTTCGGTTGCCAGAAGTTTTTCAACCTGCAACTGTGTGGCAATTCCAGCATGGTCGGTACCTGGCACCCAAAGGGTTGGCACACCTTTCATCCGATGGTAACGTACCATAATGTCCTCAATGGTCACAAACATGGGGTGCCCCAAATGAAGCGCGCCGGTTACATTAGGTGGTGGAATGACGATAACAAATGGCTCAATGTTTGGGTCATGTCCAGGCAAGTTTGGGTCGTTGGTTGGCTTAAAATAGCCTTTTTCTTCCCAATGCTTATAAATATCTTCTTCATAAACTTTAGGATCATAAGTTTTTGGCAGTTCTGTCATCTTATCCTCTTTCACGCTTGTCTGTAATAAATTTCAAATAAGCGAGTTAAATTAAAAAGCTTTCGTCACTTGAGGACGAAAGCGAAGTTCCGTGGTACCACCTCAATTCGGTCTATTTTAGACCGCACTCAGGGTGAGCGTTATCGGGCTCTCCCGGACCGTTCTACTCCCTTTCGGTTTCTTCGGTCGTCAATCCTGGCGACTTCAAACTTTCCTTCCCCGTGAACTTTCTCAGCCATTAAGTTCATCTCTGTCGGGCGGATAAAGCTTTACTACTCCAAGCGCATATTATAGCAAATATTTTTAAAATAAGTGTATCGCTATTGTATATTTGCTTTTACTTTTCCATACTGATGGTTTGTTCATCCCAATGATGCCAGCCATCAAATTTTTCTTCAACAATCTTACGGCCTTCCCCTGGTGGCGTCAAACCCATCAATTCCATGTCCGCGTCAATCATAATGCGCACTAACTCTTTGAATTGCACCTTTGGTTTCCAGCCTAATTTAGTATTCGCCTTGGTGGGATCACACAGTAAATAATCCACTTCGGTCGGACGGAAATAACGTGGATCAATTTCAACGTAGCGTTTCCAGTCCAAATCTACGTAACCAAACGCTTCATCCAGGAATTCACGAATAGAACGTGATTCACCCGTACCAATCGCGTAATCGTCCGGTTCATCGCTTTGCAACATCATCCACATTGCTTCGACATACTCTGGCGCGTAGCCCCAGTCGCGTTTGGAATCGAGATTGCCTAAGAATAGTTTATTTTGCTTTCCAGCCAATATTGCAGCAACCGCACGGGTAATCTTTCGTGTTACAAAAGTTTCACCGCGACGTGGGGATTCATGATTGAACAAAATACCGTTTACGGTGTACATACCATACCCTTCGCGGTACATATTCACCATCCAGTAAGCGTACAACTTGGCAGCTGCATAAGGACTTTGTGGTTGAAATGGTGTCGTTTCGGATTGAGGTGGTTTTGCTGAACCAAACAACTCGCTGGTTGAAGCCTGATAAAAACGGGTGCCCTTTCCTAAACGTCTAACAGCTTCAAGCATGCGGGTTGTCCCTAATCCAGTCACATCACCCGTGTAATCAGGCATATCAAACGAAACACGCACATGGCTCTGCGCTGCCAGGTGATAAATCTCATCAGGCTTAACGTCATAAATCACATCGCCGAGCGAACCCGTTGAACTCATATCACCATAATGCAAAATCAAACTGGCGTTACCAGCCAAAACATGTCTGTCCTGATACAAGTGATCGATACGCTTCGTGTTAAAAGTGCTCGCGCGGCGAATGATGCCATGCACTTCATATCCTTTACTCAAAAGCAGTTCGGCTAAATAAGATCCGTCCTGACCAGTAATACCTGTGATTAACGCTTTTTTCATAAATCAACCTCGAATAAGTTTTGAAACGATAGTATACCATTGTTAAATCAAAACGCAGCTTTTCAAAACTTCCTGCGAAGCTGCGTTCTTTTTGTTTGCAATTTATTGGCTAGTAAAGCCTAAATTCACTCTTTTCCTGGTCAAAAGTTTGCCGGTTCAAGACGTGTGTTGTAGGTACAAAGTTCATAAAGTGTTTGGTGATGATCAAACTGCTCGTCTTAGCACCACCTGGGAAGAAGCTAACACCTTCCAACACCGCCTTGGATGTCGTCAATACTGGCGTCACCGCAGTAGCACAAAAGATGATGTCATCACTGGGCGCTAAATCGTTATGAGAATAGACCTCATCAAGCTTTATCCCCATTTCTTCTAGTCTTTCGCGGTCTGCATCATTTTTTGGTTTCCAAACTGCCTGCATTTTTCCACCCAAAAGCTTGATCGCACCAGCAGAAATCACACCTTCTGGTGCAGCGCCGATGCCCATCACCGCGTGCACACCAACACCTTTGAAACATGAGAAAATGCAAGGCATCAGGTCACCATCAAGAATTAAACGTACGCGTGCGCCAGTAGCCCGCAAGCGATTAATTAATTCTTCGTTACGGGGTCGATCTAAAACCGTGATGGTTAATTCCCGGTTATCTCTCCTCTTTAGCGCTTTCGCAAGCCGATAGACGTTTTCTTCTGGTGCGAGCCGAATATCGACATAATCAGCAGCATCTTTCCCAACACACAATTTATCCATATAGGTATCCGAAGCGGTCACCAGACCTCCTGCCGGCGCAGCGGTCAACACACACACCGCGCCTGAATTAAGGTTAGCAGTGGCGTTTGTGTTTTCCAGAGGGTCAACGGCAATATCCAAATGGATCATACCTTCGCCTAGCTCCTCACCGATATACAGCATAGGTGCTTCATCACGTTCGCCTTCACCTATCTTAATAGTCGATCGAATACCCTTCATACCTGCCAGAGTTTTTCGCATGGCATCAACTGCAGCTTGGTCAGCTAAATTTTTATCACCGTGACCAGCAGCCCTGGCTGCTGCAATAGCTGCGTTTTGAGTTACTTCCAATAATTGCCAGGAAATACTCTTGTATAAATCAAGGTCATTTTTCATAACTTGCGCGGTGTTCATTCATACTCCTTTCACAATAAAAAACTTACGGTTAGTTGCACTATCAACTAAATATGCTGTTGAACTTTTGGGTTGAAACATTAATAGATTCGGCTTTTTACTGTTTTTTAACACGCAATCCGCCTTTCAAGACAGTCTCTTTATGAGATGTGGCTTATTATACCAGTCCTTGTTGATAACATGCATAATTTATCTTTTATGCTAATCTCTTTATTGACAGTGGCCTCTCATCAGATAGCTATACAAGCTGTTAATGCAAATCTTAAGGATTAAGACTTAATATATTTTTCGTATTCTTCTACCGGTATGTATGGACTGGTCTGCAAAGTTGCAATAATGCCAAGCACAAGAAATGGTAATGCAACCAAAACCATATTATAGAACTTTATCATTATTGATAAAAACATAAGGATGACGACAACATTTGCAAACAGGAAAAAGAAAAATCGTTTTCGATTTGTCCAATCTAATCCGGATTTTAAATATACCCATACTGCGCTAAGAATAAACAGTAAAACTAACAATGGATATGCCCAGGTATTCATAAAATTTGCTGAAAAAGGACCCCGCCAGGGTAATATCAAACATGCACGCGATGAATGTGCGGGATGATCAGGGGATTGCCCAAGGAATAAACGTAACGAAACCTTTTCATCAACCAGGTTTGTAGTATCCACCTGCCAGCTAAGAGTCCGTTTCTCTCCCGCATCCAGATGCATTCTTTCTGCTATTTGCAACTGGTCATATCGCTTACCCAATTTAGATATCAGCAAAACCACTCCCGCAGTCTGTCGGCGGGTATCTTTGTTTTTTATCGAAATATAAACTTCTGTACCTTCTTCTTCATCAAAAAACATCGGGCATTTACAGGAAGTAATCTCAACGCCATTAATCATGCTGGTGTCTAGTCTCATAGCGTCAAACCCACGTCCCCAATACGCCGATATATGCAATCCGGCAATAGAATGTAATGAAATCACCGTCAAACATAGTAAGTAAATTAAGACGTATAAAATAATTGAAAGATTACTTGATTTATTACTTGTCATAGTTTCATTATACTTTTCCTTGAGATAAATATAAAGTCGTTTTTAAGCTTACATACTTTGTCATTAAACCAGTGAAGAAACCAGCAGCTGATTAATTCCTGTTGAAACGTGACAATATTGTTATAATCAAGAAAACCTAAAACGGAGATAAACTATGCCAGCGAAACAATGGAACAAAGCACCTGACTTCTCACTTGATCTAAAGAAAAAATATTTTGCTACATTCAAAACGGATAAAGGCGACATAAAAGTCGAACTTTTCGCCACTAAGGTACCCAACACGGTTAACAACTTTGTTTTCCTTGCGAATGAAGGGTTTTATGACAACACCATCTTCCACCGTGTTATCAACGACTTTATGGCACAAGGTGGCGATCCTACTGGTACAGGCATGGGTGGTCCTGGCTACAAATTCCGCGATGAATTTGACCCAACACTACGTCATAACAAACCTGGCGTCCTATCGATGGCAAATGCAGGACCCAACACAAACGGTTCGCAATTCTTCATCACCCACGTAGCTACACCCTGGCTGGACAACAAACATAGCGTCTTTGGAGAAGTCATTGAAGGTTTGGACGTGCTCATGTCCATTCCCCCTCGCGATCCACGACTTCGCGGTGCGCCTGCTGTAACCATTAAAACAATTGAAATTATCGAAGAATAAGCTTCAACGAAAGGATAGACACGTGAAACAAGTCATTATTGACGGTCAATCTCTCACGATTGAAACAGTTATCGAAGTCGCCCACGACCCCGCAATCCATGTGAACCTTAGCAATGAAGCGGTTGAACGCATCAACAAGGCTTCAGAAGCGGTCGCAAACTTCATCGAAACCGGGCAAATTGCCTATGGCATTACCACGGGTTTCGGCGCGTTTAAAGACCGCCTCATCCCACTTGAAGATGTTGAAAAGTTGCAGGAGAACATTATTCTTAGCCATGCGGTCGGCGTTGGTGACGCGCTTGATGAAGCCACAACCCGGGCTATGATGCTCATCCGCGCCAACACCCTTGCAAAAGGTCATTCGGGTATTCGCCTGCAAGTTTTAGAGTTATTGCTTTCACTGCTAAACCATAATGTACTTCCACTCATTCCAGAAAAAGGTTCACTTGGCGCCAGTGGCGACCTTGCACCCTTAGCCCACATGTCTTTGCCACTGATAGGTCAAGGTTACGTCATCTTTGAAGGTGAATTACGTCCATCTCAGGAAGTCCTCAATGAACTCGGACTTAGTCCAGTTCGCCTGGCTGCCAAAGAAGGACTCGCGCTCACCAATGGCACAACTTTGATGACTGCTATCGGCACACTCATGGTACATCACGCCGAGAACATCATGCGCACTGCCAATCTGGCATCTGCTATTACGTTGGAAGCCCAAAACGGTACCACTCGGGCTTACACGCACCAAATCCACGCCATTCGCCCCCAAAACGGTCAAATGGAAACTGCTGCGATGATGCGTGATTTACTGAAAAACAGTAATCTCACCCGCCCCGATGACCCCACCAATATCCAGGACGCTTACACATTACGCTGTGTTCCACAGGTACATGGCGCGGTTAGCCATACATTGTCCTTTGTACGTGGCGTTATTGAAACCGAACTCAACTCCGTTACCGACAACCCGCTTCTCTTCTGGGATGAAAATGACCAGCCATTTATCGTTTCTGGTGGCAATTTCCATGGTGAGCCACTTGCGCTAGCTTTGGACTATCTTGCCATCGCTTTTGCAGATTTAGGGAACATGTCTGAACGACGCATCGCCAAACTGATTGACAGCAAACCTGAATCGAATACTTACCCGGATTTCCTGATAGCTAAAGGTGGTGTTAATTCAGGCTTTATGCTTTTACAATACACTGCCGCGGCCTTGGCTTCCGAGAATAAATCACTGGCCCATCCCAGCAGTTTAGACAGCATTCCCAGTTCCGGCAATGTTGAAGACCATGTCTCCATGGGTGCAACCGCTGCAGTGCATTGTCGCCAAGTTATGCAAAATGTGGCCATAATTATTGCCATTGAGTTGATGAGTGCCTGCCAGGCGGTTGATTTTAGATTGCAGGATTTACCGAACGCCACCATGGGTGATGGAACAAGCCAAGCCTATAAGCTTTTACGCAGGCATGTGCCTTTCTTTGAAGCTGATACATGGTTCCAGCCCTATATGCTCACTGTTTCTGACATGGTATGGGAAGGCGAATTCGCCAAACTGATCTAATCCCTATCGAGAACAAACGATTGATCGCCGGTACTACCATACGCCGGCGATTTTACTTCCACAGTTAGGACAGTGACCATTCTCAAGTCGGTTTTCCTGCATAAAAATGCGGTCACGTAATATAAGCGCTGTTTCACAATACGGACAATAAGTATCCGCTGCACCAGACATATTGCCAGCATATATATGTTTTAGTCCGACACACTTTCCAATTGACATCGCTTCAAACACCGTTTTTACTGGTGTTGCGCCAATTTTATTAAACTGTGCCTGTGGAAAATAGCGGCTGATATGCCAGGGTGTTTCTTCGCCCAGTTCCTGCAGGATAAATGTTGCCAGCCCTTCAATCTGTTTGTGGTCGTCATTTACACCTGGAACTAATAATGTGGTCACCTCCAACCACACGCCAGCCTCCTTGATGCGTTTGCAATTATCTAGGACTGCTTGCAAGCGTGCGCCAGTATATTTCCGATAAACCGCATCATCAAAAGCTTTTATGTCAATGTTCGCTGCATCCAGCCATGGCAAATACAAATCTAACATTTGCTCAGACATAAATCCATTGCTCACATAAACATTCTTTATACCTTCTTCCCGCGCCATTTTTGACAATTCCAAAGTGTACTCAAAGAAAACGGTCGGTTCAGTGTATGTATAAGCAATACTTTTTGCTTTTAAGCGTAATACCTGTTTAAAAACGTCTTCAGGAGGCACATATTTCAATCGGCTTGGGTCATTGCGTTCATTCGCCTGGGAAATGTCCCAGTTCTGACACCACGCGCAACGCAAATTACATCCCGGCATAGCTAAAGAAAAACTGCTGCTACCTGGCAAAAAGTGATACAAAGGTTTCTTTTCAATCGGGTCAAGATGGGCAGCAATCAAGTGCCCAAAATTCAAGCTATACAATATGCCCCCAATATTTTGCCTTTCCTTACAAATACCTTTCTTGCCTTCTGGAATTATACAGTAATGCGAACATAATTCGCATCGCACACGACCATCAGGCAGTGCTTGCCACAGCTTAGCTTCTTTCTTGTCTTCGCGATTCATAGTTGTTTTCCTTGTTCAAAATTGTAGCATGAATATTGCTTATTCTTTAAAGGCAAAACGCCCTGCAGGGTCGCAAGGCGTTTTTTTCTTAGTTTTAATACATTTGCTTTAGGCGCCGAATTTCTCAATCCGTAAAGCGTGTGAAAGAGCCAGAGGCATCAAATCATTCGCGTCGAAGCGTGATCCCAAACTACCACGCAAACAAGCTCGTTCGCCAAATTCATTTATACCATCTGGGCGTGCATTTTTGGACCAAATCATCGTCGGAATAGTGTGCCATGAATGCGCCTTGAGTTTTGAAGGTGTTGAATGATCGCCCGTGATAATCAAAACATCTGGGTTAAGTGCCATAATTCTGGGGATTAAGGCATCAACTTCCTCAATGATGCCAACCTTTCCATCAAAATTACCATCTTCACCGTAACTGTCAGTCTTCTTGATGTGCACAAAGAAGAAATCGTGTTCATTCCAGTATTTTTCCAACATATCAATTTCTTCACTCATCGACTCAGCTGGAGGTAAAACCGTCATACCGACAACTTTCGCGACACCACGATACATCGGATACATAGCTATCGCCACAGAATTCAATCCCCAGATATCGTTAAATTTAGGCCATTTTGGCATTCCGGCAAAACCACGTAAGACAAAACTGTTGGCAGGATGTTCATTTTTGAGAATTTCATTTCCCTGACGGACGAATTCACGTACCAGTTCTGCCATCTTTTCCGCTTCTGGTTTTTGTGCTTCAGCGATATGTGCTTTTTTTCCAACAGCCTGTGGGTCTGTATCGCTAACGTGACCATCTAAGCCTTCACCACGCAAAACAAAGACGAAACGATATTCCTTTTCAGGCTCTAAGAAGAGTTCTACACCAGGCAAATTAATCTTTTCCTTAAGCAAATTGCATAAGCGTTGTCCTTCTTCTGTGGGAATACGCCCAGCGCGTCTATCCGTAATAACGCCGTTTTCATCGACCGTGCAGAAGTTGCCCCGAGCCGCTACATCGTTTGGGCCAAGATCAAAATCGATACCTAAAGCTGACAAAACACCGCGACCGATTTCATATTCAACAGGATCATATCCAAATAAGCCCAGATGAGCCTGTCCGCTTCCAGGTGTAATACCAAAGGGAACAGAATGATGCAAACCAAGTTCAGCCTGGCTGGCAAGTTTATCCATATTAGGTGTTTTGGCAGTTTCCAATTCAGTTTTGCCGTCGGGTGTCAGGGGTAAGCCACCCAAACCGTCCATCACCAAAAGAACAATTTTTCCTTTGGCATCTTCTTTCAACAGGGGTTTAATCAAGTCAAAATCCATATCTTCCTCCAAGAAAATAAATCCAATCCATTATAGAGTTTTTTTCATACTATTGCAATTGTCAGCTACATCATTATGACCCTAATTAGACTCTTTTGACTTTAATTTTTCGCCATTCATAACTTCAATCATGCTGATAATCGCTGAATTATCTAAGTCTCCATCGCCGATAGCGACCATACCATTGTAAAGTTGTGTGTGTAATGCTGTAGCCGGAAGATTCATATGATAAGCCCTGGCAGTTTCCACTGCGATGTTCATATCTTTCGCTTGCAATGTCGCTTTAAAACCAGGTTCACGTTCGCCATTCAATAACTTTGGCGCTTTTACGTCCAAAGTCCAGCACTGTGCAGCGCCGGCATTGATAGCCTCCACAACTTTAGCAGGATCTGCACCAGCTTTTTGGGCGAAAATCATCAATTCCGCTTCCGCCACCATTTGTGCAGCAACCATAATTTGATTAGCAGCCTTAGCAATTTGACCTGCACCATGTCCCCCAACATGTGTAATCTTTTTTCCTAAAACTTCCAGGTAGGGTTTTGCCTCTTCCAATGTAGCTTCATCACCGCCAACCATAATCGTTAAAGTTGCATTTCGCGCGCCAATGTCACCTCCACTAACTGGCGCGTCCAAACACCGTACACCTATTTTCGACAATTTATCGGCAATTTCGCGACTTCCAGTCGGCGCTATTGTCGAGTTATCAATCAATATTGTGCCGGGTCTGATGCCTTGTGCCACGCCATTTTCACCAAAGATAACTTCAAGCACATCCTTTGTATCTGATACATTTATAAACACCACATCGCACTGAGCAGCCAAAACTGCAGGGCTCTCAGCCCATATCGCGCCTTTTTTGATTAATGCTTGTGCCTTTATTGCTGTTCTATTCCAAACAATCAATGGGAATCCTGACGAAAGCAAATGTCCCGCCATAGCACTGCCCATCGTGCCTAAACCGATGTAACCAATAACCTTATTTTGCATCTTAAACTCCTTGGTGCAATTATACATTCCCGACCTCATCTTTAGCAGCTTGATAACATTACAACGTATTTATTTACCCATCAGCGTGTTGTGAATATACTCGACTGCCTCATCACCCCATTTATAGACGAAAAGATATAGTTTCATAGATGGAATGTATTCCCGTGCTGGTTTAATATGTTCTTTTGTAAACTGCCGTGCATTAATATCCTCAATTTCAAATTCAGTTAAGAGGCAATTACCCAGTCGAATCAATTCTTCAACCGACAAATCCGTCAAAACATTTTCCCGAAATTGATTGATTAAACCTGGCAATCTCAAAATCATGCCAGGTCTTTTCATTTTTTCAAACATAGCTTTCAGGATAATCGTTTGATTTCCAACCCGAAAATCGTCTGTATATTTCATGCGAATGCGCATCAAAACCAAAGATTCGATCCCATCAAGATGCTGCGGCCCAGCAGGATAATAACCAAAATAATCGTCTTCGACTTCCTGAGGCAAATAAACATCCAAACCGCCAACTTCATCTATCACATTAATAACAAATTTAAAGTTCACGACCATATAATGGTCAACACTAACGCCAAAATTGAAGTCAATGGCTTCCGCGAGCGAATGCGCGCCATTCCCTTCACCGAGATATTGTTGGGCACCAGCAGTTCCGATTGTATAAGCCTGGTTGATTTTCATGGGGCTTTCAATGCTTGCGCGGCCTTCAGGGAAATCAACCAGCATATCGCGTGGAAGTGCAATCATATTGATTTTCTTGTTTACAAAATCAACGCGGATTAATCGGATGACATCAGCTAATCCTGCGCGGTAGGTCCAATCTTTCTTTGAATCAACGCCAACCAACAGAAAAACCAAATCTTTGGGCATACCGCAAACGCGTGGTGTCTCATCAGTATCGGTATATTCATCCACTTCTAAAAAAAGCGGAGGTTCTTCAAGATGTTCTGGAAATTCAATTTCATTTATGAGTTCTTCTTTGACTTCTTCTTTCTCTTCCTGATAGTAGGCAACAATTTGAGTTTTTAGTGGGTCAAGTTCCTGGTTTAGTTTAGGACTAATCGGCTTTCTCATCATCGGTTTCAAGAAAAGTTGATAGCCTGCAAAGAAAATGACCATTACCAGAAATAAAGACAGGAATATATAGCCAAGTATTCGCCAAAACAGACTTTTCTTTTTGGCTGTTTTTATCGCTTGTGTATCATGGATCTTGTCCATAGTAAACTCCAAAAGCATTCTCTACAATAGATGCTTTGCACCTTTGATTCTACTCTATCCCAGGATATTGATTTTTTATATCACCCATTCATTTACATAATATGTTTTGATTTACAATAGAGTTAAGATTAGTGTTAGAAAGGTTGTTGTTGCTATGGCGAAAGAAATCGTATTAGCGTTAGGAAGTGGCGGAGTGCGTGGTTGCGCGCATATTGGTGCCTATCGGTGTCTACTGGACCATGGTTATAAAATTAAAGGTATCTCTGGCTCAAGCGCGGGCGGATTGTTTGGCGCGGCTTTCGCGTCAGGCGCTGATTTAGATTTAATTGAAAAAACAGTTCTTGACTTTTTCAAAAATCCCGATTTTAGCCGTCGTAGAGGTGATGTTGCCTTCGGTGGTACCGGCACACTCCAGGAAGCACTTTCCCCAATCATTGGCGATAAAAACATTGAAGATTTCCCTATACCTTTTATAGCAACCGCTGTGAGCATCACTACTGGTGAGCAGGTTATCATCACTAAAGGCAATGCCATCAAAGCCGTTTTGGCAACTATAGCAATTCCCGGCTTTTTCCCCAGCCAATCTTTGGAAGAAGAAGTCCTGGTTGATGGCGCGGTTCTCGACCCAGTCCCCGTTGACATAGCCCGCCGTCTTGATCCAACCCTTCCTGTTGTTGCAGTGCCTTTACATTACAAGCCTCATGATTTCAAACCAGATCAGATGTGGCTTCCTTTTTCTCAATATCTCCCTAAATCAGTTCTTAATCATGTCGCCAACACCCACTTTGGTGAAATTATGCGGTCAATGAACGCATCACTTGAGTTGGCCATGTCCAGAATGGCACAACTTTCTCTTGAAGAAACAAAGCCCGACGTTATAGTAAAACCCTTGGTTGGTCATTATGGCGCCCTGGAACCTATCGACCCTGCAAAGTTGGTTGAAGAAGGCTATCGGGCGATGGAGAAATGTTTACCTGATCTTAATTCCAGTTATTCGCTCTTGAATACTTTCTTGCGAATTACGAAATATGGCGGATTAAAAAAACCTAAATCTGATACTTACTAAGAGAACAAAAATGATTTAACCCCGTCGTAATATCGCGATGAGTGCCAAAAAGAAACCTAAACCAGCCAATACAACGATAATATAGCCCATTGGAATACCACCAGTCGCAGTGGCACCATCAACAATTTGATATGTTGGTATCTGCAAAGGTGGTGGTTCTGTAAAAGTAGGCAGACGAGTCGGCATTTGAGTAATAATAAATTGTGCTGCCAGTGTCGGATCAATCGTTTTCGTCACCATGGGAACTTCAGTTGGGGGTGGTTCCAGCATAGGTAATTCTCCGCCATGCACTTCTACCATTTCCCTCCAAACCCAACCCTTCCCATCTGGCGCGCCAACATATTCAATCAAAACATAATGTCCATAGTAGCCATATGCTTTTGCTTCTTGCCCGACCTGAAATCTGCCCAAAAGTGTAGAAGTCGAACTCGGATAGGCACGCACATTAAGCGCCTCGTTCGGCTGGCCGATCGCCCGCACATAGACTCCCCTGGGCGAACTGGTCACCGTTGGCATGGAAACGGTCGGAAATTGTCCCCAAACTTGGTACGAAAAGTTTGGCAAAAGGCTTAATCCAATCATTACTATCAGCAAGCTAACAAATAATAAGACTTTGAGGCATTTTTTTTGTATAAACTCTATATTATCTTCTTTCTTCATTCCAACACCGATTATAATCGAAAGCAAGAGATAAGGTTTATTAATATGGACACACGGATTTATCACGGAGATATTCACCCTGAAGATTTTGCAAACAGTTTGATGGCAAGCTTTGATCGAGGACACTATCAAGTCCAGAAATTTGGTAATCCCGATCATTTGGCAGTCCAAATTGCAACCAGTCCCGGTAAACGAGCAGGTAAAACCGCACTCACAGCTAATATCATGCGTGTGCCTGATGGCGTTAGTGTGACTTTAAGCAATCAGGAATGGATCGGCCTTGCCGCCAGTTTAGGTGCCACAGCTCTGACTGCATTACGGAACCCTTTTGCGCTTCTCACCCGATTGGATGTTATTGCACAGGATATTGAATCTGTTCAGCTTGAAGATAAAGTATGGGAAACCATAGATACCACGGCCAAACAGCTTGGCACAGGTTTCACGCTTTCAGAACGTCTCAATCGGAGCGTCTGTCCCTATTGCACTACCGCCAACCAAGTGAGTGTCAGTCATTGTAATGCTTGTGGAGCGCCTTTGGGTGAATTAGTTCCAAAAACGTGTCCAAACTGCGGTTTTGTAGTTAATCATAATGAAGAAAGCTGTCCAAACTGTCAGTTTCAGTTTGACCAGCAATTTCTTTAGTACAATATTACTATTGGTCTTTATGCTCGTATTATTCAACCGGCTTTGCCGGAAAAGACCTTATTGAGGATAATATGATCAAAATCATCGCTGATACAACCTGTGGTATCCCGGTAGCCACGCTAAAAGCCGCAGGCATTGAGGTTTTGCCCCAAATCATCACCTTTGGAAACGACTCCTATCGTGATGACACCGAACTAGACACAGCAACTTTTCTCAGTAAACTGCGCAAGGCCAAAGAACTTCCTAAAACTGCCGCTCCACCTCATTCCCTTTATACCCCTATCTACGAAAAAATCCTTAATGCCGGCGATTCTGCCTTAGTCATCACACCATCAGCAGAAGTTAGTGGCACCTATCGTAGCGCGATGATTGCCGCGAAAGAATTTGACACGGACCGCATTCAAATTGTCGATACACGTACCATAGCCGGCGGATTGGGTTCAATTGTCTTACAAGCTCAAAAATGGTCGAATGAAGGCATAGGCATGGAAGAGCTTGTTGGTAAGGTTCAATCGATGTTAAAGCGTGAGTACGCATTCTTTATTGTGCCAACACTCGATTACCTTCTTAAAGGTGGCCGTATTGGTGGTGCCGCAAAACTTGTGGGTACATTATTAAAAATTGTTCCAATTTTGACTGTTGATGATGGCAAAGTTGCTACTTTTGAAAAAGTGCGTACCCTCAGACAAGCTAAAAAACGTTTTATAAATCTGATTGTCGAAGCTTGTAAGAACAACCCCGATCCCCACCTTTCTATCAGCCACTGCGACAACATTAAAGGTGCCAGGGAACTAAAAAGTGCTGTTGAAAAACAACTTCGTATAAAAGATATTCCCATCTACCTTGTGCCACCTGCCATCGTCGTTCATGCTGGTCCGGATCTTCTCTCTATGAGTTGTTTTCTCACCCAAGAGAAGCATTTATAGAATTTTATTTGTAACATTTAACGATGCGCGATATCGAAACCATTCATGTCGATGACGATATCTTGGTCATCAATAAGCCAAGTGGCATGTTATCTATCCCAGATGGTTACAAACCAGATATACCCCATCTTCGCAGTTTACTTGAACCAAAGTTTGGACGTCTTTGGATGGTGCATCGATTGGATAAAGAAAGCAGTGGTGTGATGGTGCTCGCCAGAAACGCTCAGGCGCACCGACTTCTAAACCAGCAATTCAAAGACCGTCTCGTCAATAAAATCTATCACGCCTTAGTCAGCCCGCGGCCTGAATGGCAATCGCAAAATGTTGACTTTCCTTTAGCTATAAACACCGGCAGAAAACACCTTACGCGAGTTGATTTTATAAATGGAAAAACTGCTTTCTCCATATTTAAAGTCATGAAAGCTTCTTCTCGGTATTGTTTACTGGAATGTGACATTAAAACAGGGTATCGCCACCAAATCCGCGCTCATCTATATCATTTAGGAATTGGTATTCTTGGTGATTCTCTTTATAGTCCACCGCAAAATCCTTTTCCCGCATCAAAATTCTCGCGCATGATGCTTCACGCCAGCCAAATTGACTTTTTCCACCCAAGCGATAAAACAATGGTCAGCTTCACTGCAAAAACGCCAAATCTGTTTTTCGACTTACTCGAATCGATTATTCCCACAAACTTGGATACTGACGTTTCATTGATCTAAAACGCGTTCCGCCAATAATGATATGGTCCAAAAAGTACATATCCAAATATTTTGCGGCTTCAATAACCGCGCGGGTGAGATTAACATCTTCAGGACTTTCAGTTGGGTCACCTGAAGGATGATTATGCACCAACATAATGGCATAGGCACCCTTACGCAAAGCCGTTTGATAAATCTCAGCTACACGCACCGTAGCTGAATCTTGCGTTCCTTTGTATAGTTTCTCAAGTCCTAAAAAGCGATTGCGTACATCCAGGCGGATAACCCATAATTCTTCTTGTTCTTTTACACGTAACTCATGTCCGACCAATCGCACAACATCTTCCGGGCTGCTAATCACAGGTTGGAGCTGGATAGCTTCAAGTGCCATCCGGTTTCCGAGCTCGACAGCTGCTTTTATACGTGTTGCTTTGGCTTCGCCAACACCTTTATAACTCATCAAAGTCTCAATACTGTGTCGATGAATTCCTTGAAAACCGCCTAAACTTGATAAAATTTCCGCGCCTAATTCAATCGCATTTTGCCCTTGCGTACCGCTACCCAACAGAATCGCCAGTAACTCAGCATTACTAAGTACTTCCACGCCATCAGTCAGTAGCCGTTCCCGTGGCCGATCCATGTTTTGCATATCATTTATGCGTCGTGTTTTACCATCTCTTTTCATTGTATTAATTATACTGTAGCGTTTAATTTTTAAGGCATGATATAATTCATTGTTGACGATTATTTCTGAGAGGTAAATTAATGAAAATTGCGACATTTCCTGCGAATTATGCTTCAGTGAGAATTATTTGTAACATTGTTACTGAGCACGCTAAAACGATCAACTTTTCCTCGCGTGAGCTATATGGCATAGAGTTAGCCACTGATGAAGCCTGTGCCAATATCATTGATCATGCCTATTGTGGCGAAAATTTGGGCTCAATTCACCTTTTCATAGAAACAACCGACAAGGAAATAAAAATCGTTCTTGAAGATGCTGGAAAACCATTTGAACCTGCTGAGGTACTCCCGCCCGACCTTGAAAGCCCGCTTGAAATCCGTGCTGAACGAGGCTTAGGTGTTTTCTTGATAAAAACACTCATGGATGAAGTCAATTTTGAAAATCCAGAGCCAGGCCTCAATCGCTTGACGATGATCAAGCACGCCAAAGAGCTAGCCACACGATAATCAAATACTGGACAGTAAATGAACGCCAAAAATCATCCAGGACCTAAGCAGACCCTTGATGATATTCTCAATTTCAAAAGTGAGGCAGACACGCTCCGCGTAAGCAACGACTCACGGCAAAAAAAGCTTGAAATTATCGCCAAGGTCAGCAAATCTGTTTCTGAGACCTTGGATTTAAACCGACTGCTGAAGCGTATCACGTCTCTGGTCCACAAAGAATTTGGCTATCCTTTTGTACATATTTATCTGGTGCATTATGTGCCTCAAACAGTTGAATTTGCCTTTGGCAGTGGTTCCCGCGCAAAGTTTTACAATGAAGTAAAAGTCAGTTTCGACATCCATTCACCCATAGGACTTATCCCTCTCGCAGTGCGCACTGGTAAAACGCAACTATCTAACAAAGTTTCAACCGATCCTCAATACTTGCTCTATCGACCCGAAGAATCTCTCACATCTTCAGAGCTTGTCGTTCCGCTCACATATGGCAATCAGATTTTAGGCGTTTTGGACGTGCAAAGTGATAAAGAAAACGCTTTCGGGCCTGAGGATATTGAAGTTCTTGAAACTCTAAGTGCTTATATTGCTATTGCCATCAATAACGCTAACATGTACCGTTCGGAAGTTTGGCGCCGGCAAGGGGCGGAAAGCCTGCGCGATATTGCCTTGCTTCTCGCCACAAATGTTGGCCTTAAAGAACTTTTTCAAACCGTCTTCAAAAAAATGATGGCATTA
Organism: Anaerolineaceae bacterium; assembly: GCA_012839565.1. GTDB lineage: Bacteria > Chloroflexota > Anaerolineae > Anaerolineales > Anaerolineaceae > Mesolinea. The sequence goes on along the minus strand of DUMZ01000003.1, from coordinate 35,241 downwards.
CTGCCCAGTAAAATTGCAAGCATCTGGATATTTGATACGCTTGAAGAAGATCAAAAACCCACTCAATTCCGATTAGTTTCAAGCCGTACCCAGCCAAACACCATCAAAAAGCCGAAAAATTACACCGTTAATATTGATGACGTTTGGTTTTCAAAAGCCATTCATGAAGATCAGGTTATCATTCGCCTTTCCGGTGACAAAACTGACCCTTTCTACCAACATGGCTACCTGGACGAAGAATTCTCTGCCATTGCCGCGCCACTCTCAACCGGTGGCAAACAGCTCGGCGTATTGATCCTGCACGAAAACAGTTTCGGTCGCTACGGTAACGAAGCCCGTAATATAGCTGCCTCATTCTCTGGCTATACCGCAGTCGCCCTCGAAAACGCACGCCTTAGCGCTCAATCAATTGACCAGGCCTGGGTTGCGACGATTCTCTTACAGGTCGCCCTGGCAACCCAAACATTGACTACTATTCCAGAACTCATTGAAACTATCGGGCAACTAACCATAGCGCTCGTTGGTGGACGCATGGGTGCCCTTTTACTACCTTGTACAGACACACAGCATCTGAGCGTGGCTGCTGTTTACGGTAAAACAAGCCCCAAAAAAGACGACGATCCCATTAATATCATCTTTCACGATGATCTTTTATGGGACACTTGCCAAAAACCGGTTGAAAGAGCCATTCCCGCCCCAGCTTTTTCATCTAAATTTAAAAAAGCTTTCAAACTGCGCGATAACGAAACCGTTTATTTGTTTCCGCTCGTCGTCCACAACCAAACCCTTGGCATTTTGATGCATATCAGCAAATCCGACGCAGAACAATCGGAGCCGATACATCTGCTGGGAAAACAACGTTTCACTATCTTACAAGGTATTGCCCAGCAAACCGCCATCAACTTACAGAACATCAATTTGGTCAATGAACGCCAGGAAGAAAGCTACATTTCCAACGTACTCCTTCAAACATCCAATTATTTGGTGACCAGTGGCAGTCTTTTATGCGCACTCGACCGCTTATGTCAATCATTGACATGCTTTGTTGGCGCTGAGGATATTTTAATTCTACAACGCAAGGACGATGGAACGCATATTGTCCGTACACATATAATCTCAAGTCAAGCTAATATTGATGATTTGTCCAATGAGTTGCCTGCCTTGTCATTTGACACCTTGTCAGAAAACGACGTTTTTAATTCACCTGTCATAAAACCTTACTCTTGGTATCAACAATTACTCTCTCGCAATCCATCAACAAAATCATCAAAAACCGACGAGATTCACACCGTCATTGCGCCACTTACTGTGCCCGGTGAAAATTACGGATTACTCATTATTAACGTGCGTCAACTAAAAGAAAAAGATAAGCGTCTAAAACTTATCCACGAAATTGCTAATCAAATAGCGTCTGCAATACAAAACAATCAGGTTCAAGACTTCCAACACAGGCAGACTTTACTCGAACGTGAATTCCAACTCGCTCGTCAAATTCAAAAGACTTTTCTGCCTGAAAAATTACCTGCCATTCCCGGTTATGAACTCGCTGTCAAATGGCAAACAGCCCGCGATGTAGGAGGCGATTTTTATGACGCCTTTGAAGTTAAGCCTGGCTATACTGGACTGGTCATCGCTGATGTTTCTGATAAAGGCTTACCCGCCTCACTCTATATGACCGTTAGTCGCACACTTATTCGTGCCATTGCGCTTGAAGACATCTCTCCGGCCCAAACACTTGAACGCGTAAACCACCTATTACAGCTTGATTCCAGCCAGGGCTTTTTTGTGACTGTCTTTTATGGCATTGTTCACCATGAAACCGGCATAATGGAATACTGCATCGCTGGACACAATCCCCCCTACTATTTGAACCACGCCCAAAAAGAAGTTTCATCTCTGCCTAGAGGGGGCATCGCCTTGGGCGCCATGCCAGACATTCACCTTAAGAACCAAAGTATCCAATTTCAGCCAGGCGATGCTTGTGTTTTATATACTGACGGCATCACCGAAACTTTCAATTCCAATGGTATGCCCTTTGGCAACCCGCGCTTTGAGCGTTCACTCGCCAAAACCATTGACGTCAGTGCACAAGAGCTTCTTGACATCATTGAACAAGATGTTAAAACCTTCCGCGCCACCGCACCCACCAGCGACGATACAACTATTTTGGTCATCAAACGCACGCAAGATTAAGGTTTATCAAAATCGTTTTTTCATATAAACCGTATTCCAAACACTTTAGACAACTTTCATCATTAAATAAATCCATTCAAAAAACTATATCTACTATCACAATGGACATAAAACCCATATTAAAATGGTATAATAATTATTGAACATTAAACTAAGACTATATTAGGAGTTAGAACTATGTCAGGACATTCTCATTGGTCCACAATTAAACGAAAAAAAGGCGCTGCGGACGCCAAAAAGGGTGCATTGTTCACCCGCTTAGCCCGCGAAATTACACTTGCTGCCCGAACTGGTGGCGGTGACCCCAGCATGAACGTCAGTCTTGAACTGGCTATGAACCGAGCCCGCGCGAACAATATGCCCAAAGACAGCATCGAACGCGCTATCAAACGTGGCACTGGCGAAAGCAAAGACGGCGTTGAACTTGAAGAAATTACTTACGAAGGTTATCTGGGGCGTGGCGTGTCTGCCATCATTGAATGCGTTACCGAAAATCGCAACCGCACCGTTGCCGAGTTGCGCCACATCCTTAGTAAAGCGGGTGGCGAACTGGCTTCAAACGGCTCTGTTACCTGGCAGTTTGACCGAAAAGCCATCTATTCTGTTGCTTCCGACGGGAAGAATTTTGACAAAGCCTTTGAAGCTGCTCTGGAAGCTGGCGCGGATGACGTCACCGAAGATGATGGCTTCATCGAAATCGTCGGTTCCATTGAAACCTTTAAAGCCATTCACGACAGCCTTGCTGCCGCTAAACTAAAGGTTGAAGAAGCCGGATTGCGCTTTGTCGCACAAAATGAAATTGAACTTGATTTGGAACATACCCTTTCGACCATGAAAACTATCATGGCCCTTGAAGATCTTGACGACGTACAAAACGTTTACTCAAATCTCAAAATTACAGACGAAGCCATTGCCGCAATGGAAAATGACTAGCTTCAATGCTTGTTTTAGGTATTGACCCAGGTATCGCCACAACCGGGTATGGCTTTGTAAAAACAAACCCAGCCGGAAATCCCGAACTCGTAGCCTATGGTGTTCTCAGCACCAGCGCTACGAGTTCGACTTCTATGCGCCTGACCAGTCTTTATGATCAAGTACGTGAACTAATTAGGCAATATCAGCCCGATGCATGCGCACTTGAGAAACTGTTCTTCCAGAAAAACATTAAAACAGCGATGACCGTCAGCGAAGCCCGTGGCGTCATCAGCCTTTGCATCAGCCAGGCTGGTTTTGAACCGGCAGAATATACCCCCAGTGAAGTTAAACAAGCCGTTACATCCAACGGAAATGCGCCAAAATCGCAGGTGCAAGAGATGGTTAAATTTATCCTTGAAATGGATGAAATCCCCAAACCCGATGATGCCGCAGACGCGCTGGCGATCGCGATTTGCCACCTTTCCCACGCGCGCTACAAGCGTCTGATTGATGAACAAGGCTGATATGATCACGTCTACATCAAACCCACAAGTAAAATTTCTTCGTTCTCTGCATCTGGCAAAGCACAGAAGTGAATCGGGATTATTTCTCGTTGAAGGCTTGAAATTAGTCGGTCAAGCTTTTGATTCAAACGCTGAAATACAGCAAATCATCATCTCTCCTGAATGGCTGATAAGCGATTATGGGAAATCCCTTGTTGACCTGGCAATAAAAAAGCAGATTGACATTCTCGAATTAAGTACTAATGCATTTGAAAGTATTGCCCGCAAAGACAAACCCCAGGGAATCGCCGCCCTGGCAAAGCAAAACTGGCGGGATATTAACACGCTAAATCTCAACGATGAAAATCAAAAACGCATCTATCTTGCCATAGAAGCCATTCAAAATCCCGGAAACCTGGGCACCGTTTTGCGCACTTGTGATGCTACCGGTGTATCAGCTTTGTTCCTGCTGCCTAATTCAACCGACCCATACGACCCCGTCGCAGTCAAAGCTTCCATGGGCGCGATCTTTACAACGCCCATTTTCAAGCTAGACTACGCGCAACTCGCGCAAATAACGAGAGCACTCGATGATTTGTCAATTATTGGCACGTCCGATAAAGCCGAACAAAACGCTTTCACCTACCCATATAGCGATAATACACTTTTGCTTATTGGCTCTGAACGCGAAGGCCTATCAGCCCAACTCAGCGCGCTATGTCATGAAATGGTTCGTATCCCCATGATTGGCGCATGTGATTCGCTTAATTTATCCATGGCAACGGGTATAATTCTTTATGAGATTTTTAACCAACACAACGGAATAAAGAGAAACCATGATTAACAGCATTAGTGGCAAAGTAAGTCAAATCAGCGACAACGCGATAACTATCGATATTTCCGGTTTAGGCTTTGAAGTCTTTGTTACCCATGCTACCGCCACGGAACTTAGCCTTGGGCAATCCATTTTCTTGCATACACACTTTATTGTCCGGGAAGACCTTTTGGCACTTTATGGCTTTGAGAGCCTTGAAGAAAAGACCATGTTCATTCACTTTTTAGGCGTTGGCGGTGTGGGACCAAAATCGGCAATGGCCATCCTTTCCACCTTGTCGATGGATAATATTCGTCGCGCTATTATTAGCGAAGAACCCGATTTCTTCAGCAAAGTACCCGGAATAGGCAAAAAGACCGCTCAAAAAATCCTTATCCACATGCAAGGTAAAGTCCCCACCCTGCCAGGTGAAAGCTATAAGCGAATGAGTGATGTGGACGATTCTGTGATTGAAGCACTCATCAATTTGGGATACAGCGTTGTAGAAGCCCAGGCCGCAGTCCAGGCCCTGCCCAAAGACACGCCAGACACCATTGAAGATAAACTTAGAGTAACATTACAATACTTTGACCACTAAACCCGAGTTACAAGGAAAACGATTATGGCATTATCAAGACAATTAGGCATAGACTTAGGCACCTTCAATACACAAATCGCTGAAGGAAACAAAATATTAGCGCAGGAACCGACCATCGTCGCCATTGTTGTTGACGAGATGAAACTGGTTGAATACGGCACCACCGCTCTGGGTATGCTCGGACGCGTTCCTGACTCTCTTGAAGTTGTCAGACCATTGCGCAATGGCGTCATTGCAGAGTATGAACTCACCGAAATTTTTGTTCGCGAACTGATGCGCAAAGTCACCGGTCCAACATTGTTTTTCAAACCTAAAATCATCATCACTGTACCTTATGGCATCACCAGTGTCGAACGTCGTGCCGTCCAGGAAGCTGGCCTTGGTGCAGGTGCGCGCGAAGTTTATCTTATTCCCCAACCGCTGGCTGCAGCGATAGGCATCGATTTGCCCATCAAAACACCAACCGGTAACATGGTCATCAGCATCGGCGCTGGTACAACACAAGCCGCCATCATCTCAATGAATGGTCTTGTCAGTGCGGAAACCTCGCCTGTCGCTGGTTTAAGGCTCGATGATGCCATTATAAACACGGTTCGAAAAAAATATGGGCTGATTATTGGTCAACCCACTGCGGAACAACTTAAACTGCGCATTGGTTCTGCCTTGCCTGTTGAAGATGAACACACCATGGAAGTTCAAGGCCAGGACCAGGTGTCAGGACTCCCCAGACCGGTCAGCCTGAGTACGAACGAAATTGTGGACGCGCTTGAGCAACCTTTGCAGGAAATCGTGAATGTCATCAAACGCGTACTCGAAAAAACACCGCCCGAGTTGATATCAGATATTATCGACCGGGGTGTCGCGCTGTGTGGCGGGTCATCACTGCTGAAAGGCCTTGACAAATACCTGACCGTCGCGCTGGGTATTCCCGCCTATGTTGTCGAGAATCCAGTTACTTGCACTGTTGAAGGTGCTGCCAAGGCTTTTGACAGCCTCGATACCATATTACGTAGCCAAAACATTTAAACAAGCTAGATAATCTAGCCTGTGAACACGGAAAATGGTTTATAAATAAGAATAAGGAAAGCAAAAGGAGTATCTCTTGAAAGCAGCAAGCATTATTTCTTATATCGTTGCGGGGGTTATTATCTTTTTTTCAGTTCTAATCGCCTGGAGTGCATTTGCTCCAGATGTTCCTGATTCCCGCTTACTTGTCGGCGTTTTCGGTTTGCTGATTGGCTTTGCCTTCATTTATGCCGGCGCGCGCTTTAACCATCGTGCAAAAAAGCAAGCCCAGGAACAAAATGTAAATATCAATATTGATTTACCCGGACAGGTTCAGATTAACGCCATGACTTGCCAGGCCTGCGGTGCACCCATTAACACAAATGACATCTCTATCGTCAATGGCGCGCCGATGGTACACTGCAAAAGTTGTGGCACAAGCTACCAAATCACTGAAGAACCCAAATGGTAAAGGTCTGTCTGCCTTACGTAAAATCATGTTATAGGCTGATAATCACACCAGAAGACTAAGTACGGAGTTTGCATGAATAAAAAAAACCTTTTCATTAGCCTAATTACAGTGCTAATGCTTATCATCTTGCCTGTAAGCAGTGTCTATGCTCAAAGTTATCGTTTTAAAGTAACCCGTTACAACGTCCAGGCGATCATTGAAGCCGATGGCACACTTACGCTTCTTTATGAAATGGTTTTCGAAAACGACCCTAACGGTCATGCGATTGATTTTGTCGACCTTGGCCTGCCAAGTGATGATTATTCACTCAGCAATATCAGTGCGACAATTAACGGAAATCTCGTTCCAGAAATAAACCATTCCAGCTATGTGGATGGCGCTGAACTGGCGCTTGGTAAATATCAAATTCCACCTGGTGGTACTGGCACCGTTTTCGCTAAAGTGGTTGGCATTTCGGGTGTTCTCTTCCCGTATGACCAGGGCGACCGTGAGAATTACGTCAATTTCCAGTTCATGCCTAATTATTTTGACGCTGATGCCGATAAATCAAAAAATACGGATTACACCCTTTCCATCGTCTTACCCCCCGATGTAGGCGACAATGAAGGCGTATATTATTACCCTGAACGCTGGCCAGGTGACAAAGACGCTTTTGCCACGCTGACTCTTGAAGACAAACGTGTCATGTACGAATGGCACACAACCAATGCCAACACGCGCACTGAATATCTCTTTGGCGTTGCTTTTCCTGCTTCTGCCGTTCCTGAATCAGCCATCTTAAGTTTTAAGGAATTTCCACAAAGGGAGAATGATACTGGATCAAATTCCTACTCGTTATTCTCACAAATTTTCGGAAGAATCTGCGGGAGCACTACTTTCCTAGTTCCAACGGTCGCTGTTATACTCATATCCATTTTTGTTAGTTCAAAACAAAAGCAAGCTACAGAAAAACGGAAGTTAAAATATTTAAAGCCTACCCTGTCCATTGAAGGCCACGGCATTAAACGCGGTTTAACGGCTGTTGAAGCGGCCATCCTGCTGGAACAACCCCTGGACCAGGTTCTAACCATGATACTGTTCGGTTTACTGAAAAAAGAAGCCATTACAGTGCTTCAACAAGATCCACTAAAAATTCAAGCCACCAACCCATTACCCAAAGACCTACATGGCTACGAAACACAGTTTATTAACGCCATGTCACATGAAAAAATTCCCACACAAAGAACTGGCTTACAGGCCTTGATGGTTTACCTAATTGAATCTCTTGAGCAAAAGATGAAAGGTTTCAGCGCCGCTGATACAAAAGCTTACTACAAAGATATCGTTCAGCGGGCATGGAGCGCGGTTGAGGGCGCGAATACACCCGAAATTAAAAGCGCACAATTCGAACATACGCTTGAATGGACCATGCTTGATAAAGACTTTTCGGACCGCACCACACGCACCTTTATGGACACGCCCGTCTTCGTTCCACGTTGGTGGTGGCGCTATGACAACAGTTATCGTCCATTTATGAGCAGTTCTGCTTCGGATACAGCCGGCACTGGCAAAGTTGCGTCTTCTGTTCCGAGTTCCTCTGGATCCAGACCGAGCTTCAGCTTACCCAGTATCCCTGGGGCAAGTTTCGCTGCTTCTGTTATCAATGGTGGCGCAAACATGACAAAAAGCATTATCGGTGATTCAAAAGTGTTCACTGGTAATGTAACCAATCAAACAAACCCCATTCCCAAAGTCACCAGTTCTGGATCAGGCTGGCATAGTGGTGGCGGTGGCAGTTCATGTGCTTGCGCTTGCGCGTGTGCAGGTTGTGCATGTGCCTGTGCCGGTGGTGGCAGATAAATGACACTCACCTTTCCACCAAAGCCTGGTATCTATAAGTTTGACCACCAGGAAAATGGAGGTAAATCGCGCGTTCATCTTCGGCTTGAAGATAACCATAGTGGTGTTTTGGTTGTAAATGCGACCAGGATGATTCATCTAAATCCTACTGCTGGTTTAATGGCATGGCAATATCTAAACAAAACCCCAGAAACCGAAGCCATAAAACAACTCACCACACGTTTTAATATCAGCCGAAAGGATGCAAAACAAGACTACGAAGAAACCACGTCCAAAATTGCTTTGCTAATCTCTGATAATTCAAATACATGCCCCGTATGCGACCTGGGCTTGGAAAGCATCGCGCCATTTTCAAGTCAACTCAGCGCGCCTTATCGCATGGATTTAGCGCTTACATATCGGTGCAACAACAACTGTTCACACTGCTATAACGCCCGCGAGCGTAACTATCCTGAACTGAATACTGAGCAATGGAAGAAAATCATCGACAAACTCTGGGATATCGGCATACCCCATCTTGTTTTTACCGGTGGAGAGCCAACCTTACGCGATGACCTGGCCGAACTGGTACGCTATGCGGAACAAAAAGGATTTGTAACCGGACTGAACACCAACGGACGAAAATTAGCCAACCCCGCATTCCTTCAAAGTCTAATTGACGCTGGTTTAGACCATGTGCAAATTACCTTGGAATCACATATCGCCAGCGTGCATGATGAAATGGTGCTTGCCAAAGGTGCCTGGGAAGAAACCGTTCAAGGGATAAAAAATGTGGTCAACTCAAAGCTTTATTTCATGACCAACACCACATTATTGAAAAACAACGCAGGTAATTTGATTGAACATCTGCTGTTTTCCGAAAGTTTAGGTATCCCCACAATCGGTCTTAATGCGCTCATTTATTCCGGCAGAGGCAACACGGTCAACACCGGACTATCCGAAACTGAACTTCCGGCACTACTTAAAATAGCCATCGAACACACTAACAGAAGCGGACAGCGTCTTATTTGGTATACGCCAACGCAATATTGCCATTTTGACCCCATGCAACTCGAGCTTGGCATCAAAGGTTGCACTGCCGCTTATTACAACATGTGCATTGAACCAGATGGACAAGTTATCCCTTGCCAAAGCTATTACGAGCCCCTGGGAGATCTTTTAGACCATACTTGGCATGAGATTTGGAACCATCCATTAGCCATTAATCTCCGCGAGAGAAAATCGGCCCCACAAGCCTGCCGACATTGTGACTATTTTCAGGAATGCGGCGGCGGTTGTCCTTTAAGTCGCGACCGTCAACAGGTACAGCCCATTTTCAAAGACCTTATACTTCGTACATCTTAATAAGGAGCGAGCATGTCAAAATTTACTGATTTTTTTAATTTTTCAATAAAAGACGTTCAGGAAATTGAACCTGGATTTTACACAAGCCACGACCTGATGCATGGCGAGACCCCCTATCGCCTTCACCTGCGCGTTGAACCCGACCATCAAGGCCTGCTTACATTAAACGCTTCAACCGTTTTGCATCTCAACAAAACAGCGATGGAAATGGCCTACTTTCTCATCAAGGGACAAAATCCGTCCGAGATTGCCAAAAGCATTAGTCAACGTTATAAAGCCCCCAAAGATGAAATCAAAAGAGATGTGGATAGCTTTTATGAAACGCTGACTGGTTTTATTTTTCACGAAGACCTTCCCCCAACCACGATTTTGGGTCAAATCGAAAATCCAGAACAAAGCGATATCGTTGCGCCTTACCGCCTGGATTGCTACTTTAGCCCCACAACAGAAAGTATGATATTGAATACCGCGGAATGGAAAATCGTATTTGAAAAAGCATTTAACGCTGGTATTCCCCATGTGATGCTTGTGGACATCCATGGTGCGTTTGTAGATGAGTTGCCCGACTTGTTAAGACACATTGAAGAATTAGGCCTTGTCAGCGGACTGGTTACAGACCTGTCTGAACTAAAAAATGATGCCTTTATAGATGAAATCCTGGCATGTGGACTTGACCATCTGCTTATCGACGCGGACCCACGTGACCAGGAAAATCTTACCCAAATATTGCATATTCTCAGCAAGGACATATTTACCTGTTTACGGATGCCCTTTGATGCAGATTTCGACTATAGCAAAATCATGCAAGAATTGTTTGCGCAGGGTATCAACGCTTTTGCCTTCAGCAATATACAAGATGAATTAGACATCAATTTTCTCGAATTACAGGCGCTTATCTCCGAACACGGCATCTCAATAGTTGACGATATGCCTCAACCACGCCTGGCAGATGAACTCAGGATTCCTTTCCCGACTAATAATAAAATAAACCTGAAGTATTTAGCCCTTCTCCCTAATGGCGATTTGCTCATACCATCAGACAAACCAATCACCATCGGTAATTTGCTTCAAGAAGACTGGAATATTCTTTGGGCTAAGTGCCAGGATTATAGTCATGGATAACGCTTTTTGGCATCAACGTTTTATCCTTCAAAGTTTGTGGACAAAACCACTCCGCAATCATCTTTACAAAAAACTAAATCTGCATGCCCATTCCAAAATTTTGGAACTTGGCAGTGGTACCGGCGCGCTTTTGTGCGAAAACCTGGCCATATCACCATTAACATTTGGGATAGATTTTGATCATGCCAGAACTATATTCGCGAAACAAAACTTTCCCAATTCTCTACTCACCACCGCGAACGCTTATCATCTTCCTTTTCCCGCCGGAAGCTTTGATTTGTCTTTTTGTCACTATTTACTCCTGTGGATTGATAATCCCGTTGATGTTCTAAATGAAATGCGTCGTGTCACGCGGTCTGGCGGAACCGTCATCGCCTTTGCTGAGCCGGATTACCATGCCCGAATTGACACACCACAAATCTTTCAGGAAATTGCCTTTTTACAAAACGAGTCTTTGCAAAATCAAGGTGTCCGCTTAGACACCGGCAGACGTTTAATGCAATACTTTATTCACGCTGGTTTTGGCGACGTCAGTATGGGCATGCTTTCCGGTGAGTGGAATTCAAAGCAGACAACAGAATTTGAGCTTGAGTGGGAAATAATTGCCCATGATTTGCAAAAAGTTCTGCCGACAGAAAAAGTCAACGAACTCAAACTAAAAGCCTTTGAAAGCTACGCACGAGGCGGAGCAATCAGCTTTATCCCCACATTTTACGCCTGGGCAAGCGTCGAATAGATTTATTTTCTAACAAAAGTCAACTCTTTAAAGAAAAAACCATCTGATTACTCAGATGGTTTTTGTGTCGGGGCGAGAGGATTCGAACCTCCGACCTCTTGCACCCCATGCAAGCACGCTATCCGGACTGCGCCACGCCCCGTACAACAGACCACGATTATAAGCTCATTCAAAATTAAATGCAAGTGCATTTTCCATTTCAATTTGTCTTACGTAAATATTTTAAAACAAATATGCAACTACTTTAGATAATAACGTCCCAACTGATCAGTCTCTAAATCCAGATATGCTATTGATCGTGGCTCATAAAAAGTGCCACCCAAAGCGCCTGGATTAATCACCCGTGTATTGCCAACCTTTTCGTCCCTAACCCGGTGTGTATGCCCGGTAAACACATAGTCATACTCACCACTTTTTATTGCCATCCGTAAACCATAACCGTCATCACCATGGATCACAAGTATCCGTTTTCCAGCTAATTCAAAATCCAGAAATGGTCCCGCTTTGTTTTGCTTGTCTTGTTTCTTCAATGTAATTGATAACATTTCCTTGTCAATATCCATATTGCCATAAGCCAGAAAGATACGAAAAGATTTTAACACTTCCAAAACCCGTGGTATGGTCACATCACCACAGTGAATAACCGTATCAATCCCCAAGGATTCAAAAACCGATACAGCCTTTCTTACATTTTCAATTTCATTATGTGTATCACTTAGGATGCCAATTTTCATATCAATCCCTTTCTGAGACGCCAATTATAACCATGCTTAAACCATTGTGGTAAAATTTCATTAGATTCAATCACTTTTCCAAAGGACCAAACTATGGGAACTTCTTTACAGCAAGGAATTGAAGCGGCAAAAGCCGGAAAACTGGGTTTAGCGCTTGAACACCTCAAGAACGCTGTTGTTGAAGAGCCCAAAAACCCCGAAGTTTGGGTGTGGTTAGCGGGAATTGTTGATGATGAAGAAAAACAACGCGTCTTTCTTAATAAAGCGCTAGAACTTGATCCAGATAACGTAGCAGCCCAACGGGGTATCGCCTATTTGCAACGTCAAAAATACGTGCCGAGCCAAAGCCCAGTTACCGAAAACAAACTAGCCACCGAAAAATCTTCTCAAGACGAAGAAGAACCCGAACTGGAATACCCCGATCCGAATGATCTCACCATGCACGTTGAAACATTCGCCAAACAAGTTGACGCTATTGGCGACCCACAGGCACCATCTCAGGCACAAATCGTTCGCGAAAGCAAAACGCTCAAAACCAAACCTAAAAGATCAATTGTCGATATTATAATTTACGGTTTAACCCTTATCGTTTTTACAATCATAGGTATTCTTATCGGCGCTACAATCAAAAACCGCAACATCATCCCACCAGAGCCTACAGAACAAGCACAGATATCCCCGCAATCCCCTGGCGATGGCGTTTTCCTGAGCATTAATAATGTCTTTTACAAAATGGCGCTTGGACAAAACGAACCGCCTGCCGATGATGGCATACCTTCCATAATGGCACGGCTGCCAAAAATCGTTGTAAATAACGCATTACTTATTCCCACAAAACTAAAATTGCTGGATGAAAACAATAACGATATTTCTTTCACTGTTGAAGAAAACCCAGACACTTCCTTTACCATCTCTCCCACATCTGGCTTAGCGCCTGGGCAATATTGCTTGTTACACCCTATTTCAGATGAAAACCAGGCTTTTTACTGGTGTTTCAAAGTTCTTGAATAATCGCATTTCATGGCAGATGAGGAGCTGAGCCTTGGATACAAAGAAGACCTTACGCAGTAAAAAAAGCACTATTGAACTAAACACAATCATCAAAAAAGAAACCCTGGCTGAACGCATTGACCGCTACATCGTCTACGTGCCTCACATCGCCAGGAAAGCCCAACCCGGACAGTTTGTCATCATCCGCCTTTCCGATCAAGGCGAACGGGTACCTTTGACCATCTGCGACAAGGACCCCGAAAAAGGCACCATTACCCTGGTTGTGCAGGCAGTAGGCAAAAGTACGAACATGATGGCAGAAATGCACGACGGTGAGCGCTTAAAAGATGTTTTAGGCCCACTGGGTAATGCTTCAGAAATCAAGAACTTTGGTAATGTTGTCGTTATCGGGGGTGGATTAGGCGCAGCCGTATCGTTTCCGGTTGCCAAAGCTCTCAAAGCTGCGGGCAATCATGTGACCTCCATTGTGGGTGCGCGCACCAAAGATTTACTCATCCTTGAAGACGAAATTCGCGAATTTTCTGATGAACTTCACATTACCACCGATGATGGCAGTTATGGCTTCCATGGGTTCGCTACGAACATGCTGCAAGATTTAATCGACGCCGGTCAGCACTTTGACCGCGCGATTGCAGTCGGCCCGCTACCAATGATGCGCGCCATAACTCAGGTAACCAAACCCCATAGTATCCCCACCATTGTTTCTCTTAATACCATTATGGTTGATGGCACTGGCATGTGTGGCGGATGCAGGGTGTTGGTTGGTGGCAAAGTCCGTTTCACCTGTGTTGAAGGCCCGGAATTTGATGGCCATGAAGTCGATTTTGACACAATCATCTATCGTAACCGCGCTTATAACCATGATGAAGATTGCCGCCTTGATACAGCAATCGCCACGCTTGAAAAACCTAATCTCGAAGACTATCCACTTGCTGGCGCAAAAGAACGCCAGCAAATGCCCGAATTACCCATTGAAACACGCATCCACAACTTTGAAGAAGTTGCTTTGGGCTTCACCCCAGAGCAGGCTTTAGCCGAAGCAAATCGCTGTTTGGACTGCCGTGTGCCTAAATGTGTTGAAGGCTGCCCGGTATCCGTTAAAATCCCCGATTTTATTCGACTAATCAAATCTGGTGACCCAATCGCAGCTGGCAAACTCATCAAGGAAGACAACTCCTTGCCACGGGTTTGTGGGCGTGTCTGTCCGCAAGCTGACCAATGCGAAGGTAATTGCGTTCTTGGAAAACGTGGTCAACCGATCGCTATTGGCGCACTTGAACGTTATGCAACAGACCTGCTTGCGAAAGAAGACGCGTCAATTCAGATAGAAAGCAAAGCAACGAACACATTGCCACCGGTTGCCATCGTTGGATCCGGGCCAGCAAGCCTAAGTTGCGCGGGCGATTTGGCACGCGCAGGCTACCCTGTTACCGTTTATGAGGCATTTCATGACTTTGGTGGTGTATTGCGCTATGGCATTCCTGAGTTTCGTCTGCCAAAAGAAATCGTCAGCAACGAAGTAGAAACACTCGCGAAGATGGGCGTTCGATTTGAAGCCAACGTTTTGATTGGCGCCACCCACACCATCCAGGACCTGCAAAATGAAATGGGCTACAAAGCTGTCTTTATCGGTTCCGGTGCCGGTTTACCTCGTTTCCTGAACATTCCCGGTGAATCGATGATCGGCATCTACACTGCCAACGAGTTTCTCACCCGCGTTAACCTTATGAAAGCCTACACCTATCCCAAGGTTGACACACCGATTCTTAATATGCATGAGAAAACTGTTGCCGTCTTTGGTGGTGGCAATACCGCCCTTGATTCCGCACGGGTATCCCTCAGACTTGGTGCCAAAAAAGTCTATATCATTTATCGTCGCAGCGAAGAAGAACTGCCTGGCAGAAAAGAAGAGATCGAACATGCCATGGCGGAAGGCGTTGAGTTTACCTTCTTACGCAATCCGCAGGAATTTTATGGGAACAGTCAAGGCTGGCTCACCGGCGTGCGTTTGGTGAAAATGGAGCTCGGCGAACCTGATAAATCCGGCAGAAGAAGCCCTAAAGCGATTGAAGGCAGTGACTATATCTTGCACATAGACCGCGCCATTGTTGCCATTGGCAATGGTTCAAACCCCATTATCCAAAAGAATACACCCGGACTTGACGTTAACATCCAGGGACATATCACTGTTAACCCCGAAACCATGCAGACCAGTCTGCCTGGCGTTTTCGCGGGAGGTGATATCGTTACCGGTGGCGCAACGGTTATTTTAGCAATGGGTGCCGGCCGCAAAGCTGCCAAATCCATCATGGATTATCTCGGCAACGGAAGTTAAAGACCAGGTTTTGCAAACTTACACCAAAGCAAATATAAGTGATTTTGTTTGACGCAATTTTAGGATTGTAGTAAAGTTAAGCGCGTATTGGCAGTTTGCATATCTGCGCGTATCTCATGAAGTAAACCCCCAGTAACACAAAACAATTTCAGTATTGAGAGGATTTTTTTAGAATGTCAGAACGTGAAAAAGGAACCGTTAAGTGGTTCAATGGTGAAAAAGGCTTTGGATTCATTGCCCCAGAAAGTGGCGCGAAAGATGTTTTCGTCCATTACAGCTCTATTCAAGTCGATGGATACAGAACCTTGAAAGAAGACCAAAAGGTTGAATTTACGATTGTGCAAGGCGATAAAGGCCCCCAGGCACAAGATGTGAAGGTTATTGCTTAATATTCTAACGTCGACAACAAAGCCGTGGCTTGACCACGGCTTTTTAATTTAATGGTTTTGTATCTAATTAGTCTCTCTTTAAACTTCGCATTCTGTCACGTCGGTTGATACCCATCTCTCGGCCAAGACTAAGCTGATATTGCTCATAATCCGACCAGTTTCCTAAGTACAGTTTTGGTGTATCTTCATGCCCTAACTCCAGGATATGCGTCGCGATGCGGTCTAAAAACCAGCGGTCATGGCTGACGACTATTGCGGTTCCCGCGAAATCTTCAAGCGCTGCTTCAAGTGCGCGCAAAGTATTTACATCCAAGTCGTTCGTGGGTTCATCGAGAAGTAATACATTCGCTTCTGTGCTCAAAGTTCTCGCCAAATGCACCCGATTTCGCTCCCCACCACTTAACTCACTGACTAACTTTTGTTGATCAGAGCCTGTAAAGTTAAACGAAGCGCAATAGGCACGTGCATTAACTGTGACCTCACCTAACTGTAGAAATTCCGCACCTCCGGTGATTGCTTCATAAACCGTATCGCTTGGGTTCAATGCCCGCGATTGATCAGCATACGCAAGTTTAACCGTTTCTCCTATGCGCACCTGCCCCTTATCTGCGGTCTCTGCGCCAGCAATTATTTTCATTAATGTAGATTTGCCAGAACCATTCGGACCGATAACCCCCACAATCGCCCCAGGGGGAATAACAAGATTCGCGTCGTCAAACAACACACGGTCTCCATAACTTTTGCTAAGTCCATGCGTTTCTATAACGACATCGCCTAATCTTGGTCCTGGTGGAATGTATATTTCAAGGTCTTGACGTTCTCTTTCATATTCCTGTGAAAGCAGTTTCTCATAAGCGTTCACACGCGCCTGTCCTTTTGCATGACGGGCCTTTGGCGACATCCGTATCCACTCCAGCTCGTTTTGAAGTGTACGCTGGCGCTTGCTTTCTGTCTTTTCTTCAATACGCAAGCGTTCTTGCTTTTGTTCAAGCCAGCTGGAATAGTTCCCTTTCCACGGAATACCATGTCCGCGGTCGAGTTCCAGAATCCACCCCGCCACGTTATCCAAAAAGTAACGGTCGTGGGTAACCGCAATCACGGTACCCTTGTAGTTATGCAGATGATGCTCAAGCCAAGCCACAGATTCAGGATCTAGATGGTTGGTTGGCTCATCCAAGAGCAAAATATCGGGTTCTTGCAGAAGCAAACGCGTTAAAGCAACCCGACGCCGTTCCCCACCAGATAGCACCTTAATCGGCGTGTCAGCATCAGGACAGTTCAAGGCACCCATCGCCATTTTCAGGTTACTGTCCAGGTTCCACGCGTCATGCTTTTCAAGTTCATCTTGCAAACGTGCTTGTTTGGCAATCAGCTTTTCAAAATCAGCATCAGGTTCAGCAAAGGCTTCATTCACCGCATCATATTCAGCAAGCAAGTCCACAATCGGCTGAACGCCTTCCTTGATAACCTCAATGACCGTCTTTTCGTCGTCTAGTTCAGGTTCCTGTTCAAGTAAACCAACCGTATAGCCTTTCGACATAGCAATTTCGCCCAAATAGTCGGTATCTTTTCCCGCCATAATGCGCAGTAACGATGATTTACCGGAACCATTTAGGCCCAACACGCCGATCTTTGCACCGTAATAGAAACCAAGCGAGATATCCCGCAAAACCTGTTTGTTAGGCGGATAAATCTTTCCAACCCGCATCATTGAATAAATTACTTGAGTATCGCTGGACATATCACGCTCCTGTGTTTTCTTTGATTGTAACAAAAAAGACAAGCTTAGCCTGTCTTTTGTCGGGGCGAGCAGATTTGAACTGCCGACCTCTCGGTCCCGAACCGAGCGCTCTCTCCGGGCTGAGCCACGCCCCGTGAGCCGATATTATAGCACAACTTTCTGTGAATAAAGGCAAACTTTCTATGCGTCAAAAGAAATCAAAACTTTCAAGATACCAGGCTGTTTGGCAAGCTCAAAAGCTTCCATTCCCTGAGATATAGGGAATTGCGAGCTTATCATCGATTTGGTATCAACCAAACCAAGTTCAAGCAGACGAAGTGCCGCGTCCATCGGTCCGCAACGTGAGCCGATAACATTGACTTCATCAACAACCAGTTTTGATAGATTTACTTGCACATCACCGGCAAAAGTGGACTTCAATACCAAAGTTCCCGCTGGCCGGACAAGCCTTTGCGATAAAGCAAAGCCTTGCGCAGAACCAGTTGCCTCAACGACAACATCGGCACAGGCATCGGGCAAATCACGGGCGTAAACCCATGTGATTCCCCATTTATCAAGCATTTTGGCTGGTTCAGGACGCCGAACGACAACGCTCAAATCTGCGCCAGTTAATTTCAAGACCTGGGCAATCAGCAAGCCCAAACGCCCCGCGCCAACCAGCACGACTTTGTCCGTAGGCTTGATATGCAACTGCAAGGGTATCTGCAAAGCAGCCGCCAAAAGTTCTGTAAAAACAGCCTTTTCATCTTCGACACTATCTGGTACTAAAATCAAGTTTTTTATGGGAAGTTTAAAGTACTCAGCAAATACGCCATGGTAATTCAAAATCCCCAGGGTGCTACGCTTTTCACAATGACCGGTGCGACCAGCCTTACAAGCCGAACATTCTCCACAATAGATGCTAATCGTTCCAACTACCCTTTTTCCTATAAGGTCTGGATTATCAGGTGCTTCAACTACTGTCCCAACAAACTCGTGCCCTAACACACCCGTAAAAGGATAGTAGCCCCTAAGCATTTCAAGGTCAGTAGAACAAATCCCTGCCAGATGCGTTCTAATTAACGCCTCTCCAGCATTTAATTCAGGCAATGGAACACCATCCCTTAATCGCAATTGTTTTTCTTCAAGCCATAATGCTTTCATCGTCAGCTCCTGTGATTAAATCGCGCCAGTCCGACCAAATTGTCGTTCAAGCATCATCGCGCTGAGATGAATCATCGTTGGACGACCATGCGGACAAGTGCGTGGCACCTGACAGGTTTCCAGGTTGAGTAAAAGATTTTTTTGTTCTTCAGGGCTCAATATCTGCCCTGCCTTTATCGCCATACGTTTACACACCCTGGCAGCCACCAAATCCTGAATTTCTGCCATTAATGGCGTCTCATCTTCTTCAAAAGCATTCACCACAGCGTAAATGGCTTCTGCCGGGTCACCCCCAGCCAAAATGGCCGGAACAGCGCGCAATGCGAAGGAGTTCGGTCCAAAATTTTCAATCTCAAAGCCCAGGCCCTTTAGCACATCTAACCGTTCTTCCAGGATGCCGGCTTTTTCAGGTGTCAGTTCTACCACGGCTGCTTCCAGTAAAGCCTGCGATGGCACAATGCCCGAGCGTGCCTGCGCCATCATTTGTTCGAAAAGCACCCGTTCATGGGCAGCATGTTGGTCGATTAAATACAAGCCATCTGGCCCTTCAGCAATGAGATAGGTCGCCGCAACTTGCCCTACCAGCCTTAAAACAGGCAGATAATCGCTAGATAAGGGTGCCTGTAAGCTTTGGGTTTGTCCGACTGGTTGAAAACCAGTTTGCACCCTTTCTGATTCTTCTGTTTTTTCATGCTGCTGGCCAGGCATTTGCCATGGGGCTTCCATCTGTACTGGTTTTGATGTGGAAATATCTTCAACTGGACGACCCCACAAAACAGCTGTATTGAGTTCAGGTACTGGCGAGTATGCCAAAAGTCCCCGCCTGATTGCGCGTTGAACAGTACTAAAGACCTGGTCGCTTTCCTTAAACCGCACTTCAGCCTTGGAAGGATGCACGTTCACATCAACCATATCGGGTGGCATTTGAATAAACAAAACAACAACGGGAAAACGTCCAACCATCAGCATGGTGTTATATGCCCTGATTACCGCCGCGGTAAGTGACGCATCCTGAACCCAGCGCCCATTGACAAACAACGTAATATCGCGTCGGTTTGAACGCGTAAGGCCCAGTTCACTGATGAAACCTTCAATGCGCATTTCGCCATCTTCAAAAAGAATGGGCAACATTCGTTTGGCGTCCGATACACCAAACAAACTCTGCAAAATTTCCTTGCGGTCACCACTGCCAGTCGTTTGCAAATACACCCTTCCATCCTGAATCATTTGCCAGCGAATATGTGGATATGCCAGGGCATAGCGCGTAATTAAGCCAGTTATCTGTCGGTTTTCAGTCGTATTCGTTTTCAAAAACTTTAGTCGGGCAGGTACATTAAAAAACAAATCCTCAACCCGCACCACAGTTCCATCAGGCGCGCTTTTTGCTTTTACACCTTCAGTTTTGCCCCCATCAACGCTGACTTCTGCGCCAAGGTCAGCATCGCGATGCTTGCTGACAATGGATAGCTTTGCCACAGACCCTATTGAAGACAATGCTTCGCCCCTAAAACCCAGAGTACGAATATCAAATAAATCTTCGGCTTTGCTAAGCTTACTCGTCGCATGGCGCGATACAGCCAAAGCAATTTCATCGGCAGGGATACCAACACCATTATCGGAAACTTGTATAAGCTTTTTGCCTGCGTCTTTTATTTCCAGTTCGATTTGTGTCGCACCGGCGTCAATTGCGTTTTCAATGAGCTCTTTTACCACTGACGAAGGTCTTTCAATCACCTCCCCAGCGGCAATTTGAGATGCAAGTTGTTCAGAAAGTACTTTTATTTTCATAGTTTTATTATACCAAGTCGATTTATTTTATAAAGTTTGTATACCTTGATGCTAAAATGATGTCATGGACTATGAACAGCACATTCAAGACATCCTAAGCACATTGCCCGATAAGCCTGGATGCTATCTGATGAAAAACGAAAAAGATGAGATTATCTACGTCGGAAAAGCGATTAATCTCAAAAATCGCGTGCGTTCATATTTTCAAAAAACCGCATCGCAAAACTTCAAAACCCGTCAGCTGGTTAAGGCCATTCGCGATATTGACTGGATTGTTGTTGGTTCAGAACTCGAAGCTCTTATCCTAGAGCTCAATCTCATCAAGCAACACCGTCCCTTTTACAACGTCAAATTAAAAGATGACAAACGCTATCCTTACATCAAAGTCAGCTGGGCGGATCCTTTTCCAAAACTAACCGTTACCCGCCAGATGGACAACGATGGATCCAGGTATTTTGGACCATACACATCCGTTTGGGCAGTGCATCAGACCCTGGACGTGTTGCGAAAAATATTCCCTGTACTGAGTTGCAATCGACCTATCACGGGCAAAGACACCCGTCCTTGTTTGTATTATGATTTAAAAATGTGTTTAGGCCCTTGTATCGGAGCGGTTGACCAGGGAAGCTACCGTCAGGTTGTGGATGATTTATGCAAGTTTTTGGAAGGCAAAACCGATGCCATCATGAAGCGCCTCAAAAGCGACATGGCGCAACATTCAGACGCGCTTAATTATGAAAAAGCCGCCACCATCCGCGACCAAATCAACGCGATTGAACGCGTGGTTGAACGCCAAAAAATTGTCTCGGATAGCCAACAAGACTCCGACATCATTGCCATGGCACGGGGCGACAACGAAGCCTGTGTGCAAGTGTTCTTCATTCGTAGTGGTAAAATGATAGGCAGAGAATACTTCATTCTTGAAGGCACTAACGACGAAGAAAACAGTGAAGTTTTGGAAGAATTCATCAAGCAATTCTATTCCCAGGCTGCATTTATCCCCAAAAATGTCCTTCTCCCGCAAGATGTCGATGAAGCCAATATCATCAGGGAATGGCTAAACACCAAACGGAGTGGTCAGAAAGTTGAAATCAAGGTACCCAAGCGCGGAAAATGGCGCGAATTAGTAGAAATGGCAACAGAAAACGCCAAAGAAACGCTAACCGCCCTTGAAACCCGCTGGAAAGCTGATAAAGACCGCCAAAAGGAAGCTCTGGCACAAATACAAAGCGCATTAGATATGCCGGCTCCACCCAACCGCATCGAGTGTTTCGACGTCTCCAATACCCAGGGCATGGCAAGTGTCGCCAGTATGGTCGTTTTTGAACGTGGCGTTGCCAACAAGAAGCTTTACCGGCGCTTCAACATCCGCGGTGTTACAGGTCCAAATGATTACGCCTCAATGGTTGAAGCCCTACACCGTCGTTTTGCGAATTACGAAGAAGCCTTGCAACACAAAGATGAACCCGGCAAAAAACAGGATTTGGCTTTTAGTCTTTTGCCCGATTTGCTAATCGTTGACGGCGGAAAAGGACAGCTTTCGGCTGCTTTGGAAGTGATAAAAAATTTCAGTTTAGAAGATAAGTTTTTCATTGCCGCCCTTGCAGAAAAACAAGATAAACTTTTTATTCCCAACCAGTCAGATTCGATTCGACTTGATGACGGTTCGCAAGGCCTGTTTCTCTTGCAGCGCATTCGCGACGAAGCCCATCGTTTTGCTATCACTGCCCACAGGAATCGCCGTGGTAAAATAGGCATGATGTCCCGCCTGGATGAAATTCCCGGTCTCGGACCAGCCCGCAGACGTGCCCTGATTGAGCGCTTTGGTTCCATTGAAGGCATTAAAAATGCAAATGCGGAAGATATTGCCGGCATCAAAGGCATTTCGCTAAATTTAGCACAACAAATCAAGACCCAACTGGAGTAATATGACTCGAAACACCAACAGAGCTTATAAAATTCTTATTGCAATCCTGTCCATTATCATTGTCCTGGCAATGATTTTATCCATGATTCGATTTTAGAAAGAAGATAAGACCTTGGAAAACTGCCAGTGTCACATTCTTGTCTGCCTCACGTTTTTTACCACGCCATGAATTAGCCGCAAACCATAACGAATCCATACCTAACTATCTTCCCCATAATCAGTCCTTTCTACAATGACATGGCCACCCAGGCACTATGCTCGGATGGCCATGTTAATTTTGTTATCTAAATAGCAAGTGTCTGTAAACCAACACAGGCCTAATTATTATTAGTTTATCCTACAAAACATCTAACCCAATCGCGCGCGTTCTTCCGCGATAATGCTGGCGTCCAGCTTTTTGATCAATGGTGTAGGCTTGTTGAACTCTCGCCCGCCTTCCATTTCTTTTGCTTGCCACAAATCTTGTCCAGGCTTGCTGAGGCAATCTTCTTGCAATTCGTAGCCTAGCGTCAGGTGTTGGCCAAGCTCATCTTTGACTTCTTTTTGCTTGCTGACACCAAAAAGCGTTCCAGGATGGTTCAATATTTTATGTAGCGCTTCGGATGTGTGTGGCAGGAAAGGTGCAAACATGACATTCAGCCATTCAATAGCCTGGATGGCAGTAAAGACGGATTTTTCTGCTTGTGCGCGGTCGGATTTAATTTCAAACCAGGGCGCATGCACATCAAGATATTTATTGACTTCAGTAGCCAAGTCCATAATTTGTCCTAAGGCGTTTCGAAGTTCTACTTTTTCAATCTTTTCAGCAACGGCATCAAAACCATCTGAAATCTTTTGCAGTAATTCCTTATCTGAATCACGCAGTTCTTCAGGTGCAGGAATAACACCATCCCAGTTTTTATAAGTAAAACTCAACACGCGATTTGCCAGGTTGCCCCACGTCGCTAAGAGTTCACTGTTATTGCGATTGAAGAAATCTTCCCAGTCCCAG
Source organism: Anaerolineaceae bacterium (assembly GCA_012839565.1). GTDB lineage: Bacteria > Chloroflexota > Anaerolineae > Anaerolineales > Anaerolineaceae > Mesolinea. The sequence goes on along the minus strand of DUMZ01000003.1, from coordinate 11,641 downwards.
TCCGTATCACGGGTTTCGGGCATTGTCACGGTCAGATAATAGCGAATAGCATCAGCGTCATAACGGTCGAGAATATCCAGTCCCCAAACCGCCCAGTTAGCTGAGCCACTAATTTTGCGTCCTTCCAGATTCATAAACTCGTTGGCAGGCACATTGTAAGGCAAATTAAGAGTTTGCGGGATTTTTGCTCCCATATGGGCATCAAATCCAGTATCCATACCCAGCAATTCTGCCGGCCAGGTTACCGCATGGAAGGTAATATTATCCTTACCAATAAAGTAAAAAGCCTTCGCGTCAGGATTAGTCCACCAGTCACGCCAGGCATTCGGTTTTTCATGCAGACTTGACCATTCAATCGTCGCGGAAAGATATCCCATAACGGCTTCAAACCAAACATAAAGCACCTTGTTTTCCCAGCCTTTAAGTGGCACGGGAATACCCCACTGCAAGTCCCTTGTAATTGATGTTGGTTTCAAGCCTACCGATTCGATATTACCTAAACTCTGGCGCATCACGTTCGGTCGCCAGTAGTCTTCGCGTTCAAGCAGAAAATCGCGGATTTTTGGTTCGAGTGAACGCAAATCGAGATAATAATGTTCGGTTTCCTTTAGCACCGGTGTTGATTCGTCGATGATTGAAATCGGATCAATAAGTTTTTCCGGGTCTAATATTTGCCCACACAGTTCACATTGATCTGACCTTTGTCTTTCCGCGCCACAAAGATAACACGTACCCACCACATAGCGGTCGGGTAAGAATCGTTGTTGCTTTTCGCTAAACCACTGCTTTGAAATTTCGGTGTGTAAATAACCATTTTCAAGCAGTGTTACGAAAACCTTTTGAGCAATTTCAAAATGATTCTCGGTATGCGTTGATGTAAACAAGTCATAACTGATACCCAAACGTTCAAACAATTCGACGAAACGCGGTTGATAGCTTTCGTAAACCTGCGTAGGGGTTTTACCAAGTTGGTCAGCTTTGATGGTAATGGGTGTGCCATGCGCATCAGCACCTGAGACCATCAGTACATTGCGCCCCCGCAAGCGATGATAACGGGCAACGATATCCCCAGGAAGATGTGAGCCAGTAATATTGCCAACGTGGATATCCGCGTTAGCGTATGGCCATGCAATTGCAATTAATATATTTTCATTCATAGTTAACTCCACTTAAATGTGTTTCAAAATTTTATCACCATAACGTGCTTCGATATTGTAAATTTAATCAAAAATGATGCGGCTATCAGTGTGTTCACAATCCCCTTCATTCAATAATTGCCCACACTCAATACAAATTCCTTTGCAATCAGGCTTGCAGACACTGTTCATCGGCAGTTCAATGAGCAAATAATCCCTGAACAGTACGCCTAAATCAATATAGCCATCTTCAGGAATCGTTTCATCATCCGTTTCCTGCTGAAAGCGTTCGGGAAAGGTATAAAGTTCTTCAAATTCTGACTTTATATTCGCATAAAAAGGGGTTAGACATCGCGCGCATTGTGCTTCCATATGTGTGCTTAACTGCGCTTGTAACAGCAAGCCTTCACGTGTGCGTGAAAACGTGTAATCAACAATCAAATCTCTTAAATTCAGATCAGGTTGTATGAATATCTCATCATATTCCTGATGAAAAGAGCGACTGTAACCAATAGGCCGGTTGTAGAAATAGCCAACATTTGTGCGTAGTGAATAGATTTTCTTTTCCATAACGAGTACAATCTCTTAGGTTTTCGAAATTATATCATGCCATCCTAAGCCGTAAATATAAAAGGATTCTGGGACACCTATTATGAAAAAATTACTCATCGCCAGCAATAATGCCCATAAGTTTCAAGAACTTTCTGCGCTTTTAGCAGATTTAAACCTGAAACTCATCAAACCAAGCGATCTAGGGATCAAAATTGATGTCGCTGAAACAGGCGATAGCTACTTTGCCAACGCCTTAATCAAAGCGCGTGCATTTCACGAAGCCAGTAATATGCCCGTCCTGGCAGACGATTCCGGGCTTGAAGTCAACGCATTAAATGGATTACCAGGGATTCACTCCCACCGTTTAGTCCCAATTAAACACGCCACTGATCGTGACCGTTGTTTTTACCTTTTGGGCAGACTGGCTGAAACGCCCAAGCCCTGGCTGGCTGCTTTTCATTCAACAACGATACTCTACATCAATTCACAGGAAATATACAGTTCTCATGGTATTTGTCCTGGACAGATAATCGAAGATATTCGCGGAGAAAATGGCTTTGGCTTTGACCCCATTTTCCTGTTGGCCGACCGAAATCAGACCATGGCAGAACTTTCGGAAAAACAAAAAAATGAGCTTAGCCACCGCGCGAGAGCCATTCAAGCATTTGATGCCTTACGAAACTGGGTAAATAGGTCTTAAAACCATTGCAAGAGAAAATGGTTTTTAAAAAATAAGGTAAAATTTCATTATGATGTCTATTCGAAGGGTGTCAAGGCTGGTCGTATGTCTGGCCATTACACTAAGTTTAGTGGCTTGTGGATTTGGCACAAATCAGGAACCTACCTTAGCCCCACCACAAGTCAGCATCGAAACGCCTTTCCCAAACGGTGACCCAACACCTTTGCCCACCTACACCCCAACCATGGCAGCACTTGGCAGCCCTGATAACCCAATCACCATAGGCATTATTAACCCTACACCCGAAACCGAACAAACTGACGGTCTTGCTCAACTTGCCAGTCAGTTATCTGGCGCTTTGCAACTAAGTGTTGAAGGAAAGATTTACCAGGACTATATGTCACTGGAGCTTGCCTTGCAGAAGAACGAACTGCATTTCGCCTGGCTTCAGACGCCTGAATACCTTTTGGCTACCCAAAAAGACCTGGTAAGTTCAATTCTCGGCGTAAACAACCTCGGTGTAAGTGCATACGGAATCCAATACTTGGCACATCGTGATTCAGGACTTAAAGAGTATTTCGATGTTGGCAGTAACACCGCAACGAGCAGTCCAGAACATGCTTTGCAACAATTTGCTGGCATGCGACCATGTCTGACAAACAGCAAATCCCTGGCGGGCTACTGGGTACCCCTGGCATATTTAGCCCAAAGCAATATCAGCTGGGAACCGCCCGTTGAAACACAAAGCTACAATGCCAGTTTACGCGCGCTATACATCCAGGGCATCTGCGCTTTTACTTCGACCTATGCCATCAGCGCCGACCCGCGCAGTTCTTCAGCGGTCATCACCGATTTACCCGACGTCATCGAAAAACTGCCGGTTATTTGGATTTCACCGCCCATCATCCCAAATCGTGCCTTAGCGGCTTCAAACCAGGTAGACCTTTCCCTGCAAACGCGCGTATCAGAATTCCTGCTTAACTACGCGCGCAATGAAGCGGGCAGACTTGTTTTGAGCAACGCTTTGCAGTACGAAGTCTCCGCACTTGTCGCCCAAAATGACAATGCTTTCGGAACCTTGCGCGAATTACTTAACTTTACCGATATTCAACTCTTGGATTTGGTTCAGTAGAAAAATCACAATGATAGTATGCGCTATTTAAAAACCTTTTTGATTGTTTTCTTAATCGTTTTCTTTTTGCTTGGTGGCTTCCGAGTTGCCATGCTTCTAATCAGTGAACCCCTAATAAAAAGTTATGATGATATTCAGGCGATGCCCGTGGTCATGGTTCCAGGTGCCGGCCTGCTTCGTGATGGTACGCCATCCTCCCCCTTACGCGACAGACTCGATGCCGCTGCCCAACTTTATCGTGACGGTAAAGTGCAAAAAATCCTGCTTACAGGTGATAACCGCTTTGTAAACTACAACGAACCCGGCGCGATGCGGAACTATCTTATCCAGACAGGCATACCCGAAGAAGACTTGGTTTTAGACTATGCCGGCAGGCGCACTTATGATTCCTGCTATCGCGCGAAAGCTATTTTTGGGCTTGATGAAATCATCATCGTCACCCAACCCTATCATCTTCCCAGAGCTGTTTTTCTTTGCGATAAGCTTGGATTAGAAACACAAGGACTGCCCATTGAGCAGTCCGAGTATATCCGAAGTCGTTTCTTGTTTTGGAATTTTCGGGAAATCTTCGCCACTTTGGCAGCCTACTGGGATATCTATATCAGCAAACCGCTTCCAGTTTTGGGAGAGCCCGAACCAATCTTCAATTAACCGCCCTTATAAAGCTTAGAACAATGAAGCTTGTTTAGGGTTCGCGTTATCATCTTCCTTGTCATCTGCTTCCTGCGAATTGTTCGCGGGTCTGTCCTCAAAACCTTCCCAATATCGTGCGTAATCATGAATAGTTGTGAAATCAATGACTTCATCACCAGGTTTTAGCGAGAACATCGATTGACCATTTGCCGCACGCTTGCGTGAGACAGCATTTGTAATCGTGAATACCTTGCTGGCAGATTTTCTAAAATGACAAACACCGCGGTCAGTCAGTTTTCCAACCAACTGGGCAACAATTTCGTCATTTTTGGCAAGTTTCCAGGCGATAACACCCTTACCATAGCGCCCTTGAGATGGGAATTCTTCCGCGCTAACCCGCTTGGCTAAGCCCATTCGAGTAACAAACGCCACTTCATCCTTTTCTTCAAGCACACTGGCACCAACAACATAATCGTTGTCTTCAAGTTTTATGGCATTCACACCTGCTGCCACCAAGCCCATCGGTCGTACATCTTCTTCATTAAAGCGAATAGACATACCTGACGCTGTCGTAATTAATATATCCTGCCCGCCTTTTGTAAATAAGACCGCAAGGATCTCGTCACCTTCGTTCGTTCGTGCCAAAACAAAACTGCTGGCTGAAGCACCTGGCAACTCAGCAACTTCTGAGCGTTTAATCATCCCGCTCCGCGTCACACTAACAACAAATCGGTCCGGAAGCGCGTCGCGTTCCATAGGCACAGTTATCACCGATTGAACCAGATCGCTTTCGTCCAAAGGTGATATTTGAGCAGTATGCTGTCCGTCCTCAAACTGTAACTGTGACGGAACAGCTACCGAAGAAATCGCAGCCGCCTTCCCTGTGGTTGTAACCAGGTAAACGACATGATGCGAGTTAGTGCGCAACATTTGCCAGGGAGCATCGTTACCACCCAATCTGCTTTGTTTGTCGCTGCCAGTACGGGAAATCAGGCCATTTTCTTTGAGTTCTATCCAAAAATTTTCCAGTGGCATCACGTCTGTATGTTTGAACATTTCCGAAGCCTTTTCGCCCTCCCCAAAGCGAATAATTTGTGTGCGGCGTGGGTCTGCATATTTTTCACGTATTTCCTTTAATTCCGTGATAATCACGTTTCGCATCGCCTTTGGCGATTTTAGCAGAGCCTCCAGGTCTTTTATAGTCTTGCTTACAGATTTGTATTCATCCTCGATCTTTTGACGCTCAAGCGATGCCAGACGCCGCAATGGCATTTCAAGAATGGCATTTGCCTGTATCTCATCCAGTTTGAATTTAGTCATCAAACTTTGTCGTGCATCATCCACAGTCTTAGATTTACGGATGATGCGAATAACCTCATCTATATTTTGTATAGCTATGCGCAACGCGGCTAATATATGAAGTCTGTCTCTGTTTTTCTTAAGTAAGAATTCGCTTCGACGACGTACAACTTCCAAGCGATGATCCAGGAAAACGCGTAAAGCTTGTTTCATTGGCAAACGGTGTGGACTGCCATCAACGAGAGCAAGGATATTAACACCAAACGACGTATGCATCTGCGTGCGTTTGTATAAAGTTGCCATTATTTTTTCAGGGTCTGCATTTTTACTTAAATCAATGACAATGCGCATGCCCTGGCGGTCAGATTCGTCGCGTAAATCCGAGATTCCTTCCAAGCCCCCATCACGGCTAATCTCGGCAATGCGCTCAATAAGCGTTGATTTGTTCACGTTGTAAGGCAATTCTGAGACGATAATGCGCACCCGCCCACGCGATAATTCTTCAAGCCTAACCCTTGCACGCATTTGCACAATGCCATTCCCGCTTCCGTAGATTTGAGCTAAAGAATCGCTAGTTTCATCTTGCAATATCAAACCACCCGTCGGAAAATCAGGCCCTTTGACATATTGCATAATTTCTTCAATGGTAATATCGTCTAGCGTTTCCCAATTCTGTAACATCATGACCAAAGCATCAACAATTTCTCCCAAATTATGCGGTGGAATATTCGTTGCCATACCCACAGCAATACCTGATGCACCATTCACCAACATTGCTGGAATAGCCGCTGGCAAAACACTGGGTTCTTTTAGCGTTCCATCGAAATTATCGTTATAGTCAACGGTATCCATGTCCAACTGACTTAACATTTCTATGGCTTCGGCACTAAGCCGGGCTTCGGTGTACCGCATTGCCGCAGGTGGATCACCATCAATACTGCCAAAGTTTCCTTGCCCATCCACAAAGCGGTAACGCATCACAAAATCCTGAGCCATACGCGCCATAGCATCGTATACCGCTGAATCACTGTGTGGATGATATTTACCTAAAACCTCACCAACAATACGCGCCGATTTCTTATGGGGTGTTTCCGCACGAATTCCCATGTCATACATCGCGTAAAGAATACGTCTTTGGACTGGTTTCAAACCATCTCTGGCATCTGGCAAAGCACGCGAAACGATAACACTCATCGCGTAATCCAGATAACTCTGTTGCATCTCGTGGTTGATATTAACGATTTTCACATCACTTTTACTCATAGTTAATCCTTATAGGTAATTCTTTGGATTGAATGCAATTCCGGGCTGATTAAATATAGCATAAAAAAACCCGGAGCGAAAACATTCCGGGTTTTTCTTCTTGCTTTAGGGACGATTAATTTTCGTCGTCATCCTCTTCACTGTAAGTTTCATCGTCCTCATCAAATGTCAATTCCTCATCAAAATCTTCATCCGAGTCGATATCCACATCCAGTTCTTCATCTTCATCAATGTCAAGATCTTCGTCGTAGTCTTCGTCCGTGTCTTCATCATCGTAATCCACGTCATCAAAGAGTTCGTCGATATCTTCATCATCACCAAACATCGCCAGTTGTTCGTGGGTGTCTGCATCAGCATCTTCTTCAACGTCTTGCTTATCAATATCAAAGCGTCCTGGTCTAAAGCCCGTGCCAGCAGGAATCAACTTGCCGATAATAACGTTTTCTTTCAGACCATACAACGGATCGACCTTTGAAGAAATCGCCGCACCAGCCAAAACTTTAATGGTGTGCTGGAAGCTTGCTGCCGAAAGGAAACTATCAGTACTCAAAGATGCCTTTGAAATTCCTAAAAGCACTTCGTTGTAGCGCGCGGGTTTCATACCTTTAGCCAATAATTCTTCGTTGAGTTTTAGAATTTCCAGGCGGTCAACCAAATCCTGAGGCAGGAAATCGGTATCACCAGGGCGGGTAATTTGAACTTTGTTAAGCATCTTTCGGATAATCACTTCAAAGTGCTTATCGTTGATGTTTTGACCCTGCGTACGGTAAACTTGCTGAATTTCACGCAACAGGTATCGCTCTGTTTCTTCGCGCCCTTTAATCTTCAAGATAGTATGTGGGTTCAAGGAACCTTCAGTTAACTGTTGACCAGCTTCAACTTTTTGACCGTCCGTAATAATGATACGTGAGTTTGTCGGAATTTCGTAAGTTTCCGAAAGTTTATTCTCATATGAAACGATTACTGTGGTGCCTTCAATACGTACTTTACCACCATGAGTAGCGTTAATCGTTGCTTCGTCCAATTCAGCAATCACGTCGCCACTGGCAATTTCCTGTCCGTCAGCAACTTTAATGGTCCAACCTTCCAAAATTTCATACGGTTCGGGAACCATTTCGCTAAAATCGACCTGAACAGAACGTTGGTCAAGGTGTTTTTCACTTTGTTTGATGTAAGCGGTGCCCGCAATTTCAGTAATAATTGCTTCGCCCTTTGGTGTGCGTCGTGCTTCAAAAAGTTCTTCCACACGTGGCAAACCAGTCGTAATATCGCCACCTGCTGCAACACCACCAGTGTGGAAAGTACGTAGCGTAAGCTGCGTACCCGGTTCACCAATCGACTGTGCAGCAACGATGCCAACCGCGGCGCCAAGCTCAACCATTCTGCCACGGCCAAGATCTTCACCGTAGCAGTTCGCGCAAACACCATGCACCAGTTCACAAGTCAGGGCAGAACGCACTTTAACTTCTTTTACATTCGCGGCCACAATTCTACGGGCCAGGTCTTTGGTAATGAAGTCGTTTGGCTGGGCGATTACTTCACCCGTTTCAGGATGAATAACGCGGTTTGCCGAAACACGACCGCGCAGACGGTCACGGAAAGGCAATCCAGCGCTCTTGTCATCAGCATAAAGCGTAATGCCTTCATGCGTACCGCAATCATCGCTGTTAATGATGATATCCTGGGCAACATCCACCAAACGTCGGGTCAAATAACCTGCTTCTGCCGTACGTAGAGCGGTATCAGCCAAACCTTTTCGCTGACCGTGAATGGAAATAAAGTATTCCAATGCGTCCAAACCTTCGCGGAAGCTTGATTGAATAGGCATAGGAATAATACGACCACTGGGGTCGGCCATCAAACCACGCATACCCGCCATTTGGGCAATAGGGCCAAAACCACCCTTGGTAGCACCAGAAATAGCCATGGTGGAAAGATTACCAACGGGATCCATATGGTTACGAACAGCGTCAGAAACACGCTTGGAAGTATCCTGCCAAATTTCAATAATGCGTTCGTTTTGTTCCTGCTCGGTAAGCAGACCACGCTTGTATTCTTTTTGAACCTGTTCAACCTCAAGTAACGCCTCTTTGATTAAAGCAGGTTTCTCAGGCGGAACAGTGATGTCTGCGATTGCCAATGTTGTACCGCTTTGTGTAGCATAGCGGAAACCAATATCCTTAATCGCATCGGCAACAACTCCTGTTTCTTCCTGTCCATCGATTTCATAGATATCTTCGATTAAGTCTCGGATACCGCCCTTATCCAGGGGCATATTTGTAAACTGAGCTTTATCAGGCAAAATATCATTAAACATAGCACGCCCAACCGTTGTGTCAATGATGCGAATTTCAGGTTTACTCATTCGGTTATGGTCATCATCAAACCAGGTCCTGGCGCGAAGTTTGATTTTTGTATGCACATGGACTTGTTCAAGCTGATAAGCCAGGATAACTTCGTCAATATCGCCAAATACACGTCCATCGCCTTTTTGTGGGGCGTCATCTATCATGGTCAGATAATAAACACCTAATACCATGTCCTTTCCAGGACTGATGATCGGCTCACCACTGGCAGGCTTAAGCAGGTTTTTGGTTGCTAACATCAATTCGCGGGCTTCAGCAACTGCTTTGTCCGACAGTGGCACATGCACAGGCATCTGGTCACCGTCAAAGTCCGCGTTGAAAGCAGTTGTCACCAATGGATGCAACTGAATCGCACTGCCTTCAATTAGCACGGGTTCAAAAGCCTGAATACCCAAACGGTGAAGCGTAGGCGCGCGGTTGAGCAGTACAGGTCGGTCCTGAATAACTTCTTCAAGCACTTCCCAAACTTCAGGACTGTTGCGTTCTATAAAACGTTTAGCGCCCTTAATGTTTGTAGTGTAACCATGACGATCCAAACCCGCGATAACAAAGGGTCGATAGAGCTCCAAAGCCATCGATTTAGGCAAACCGCATTGATAAAGCTTCAAATGCGGACCAACCACAATTACTGAACGGCCAGAGTAGTCCACACGTTTACCCAAAAGGTTGCGGCGAAAGCGTCCTTTTTTACCCTTGAGCATATCGCTCAAAGAGCGCAATTCCCTTCGTCCGCGACGTGACAACATGCGACCACGTTGTGAGTTGTCAATCAATGAGTCGACTGCTTCCTGAAGCATGCGCTTCTCATTTCGCACGATGACTTCAGGTGCGCCAAGTTCAAGCAAGCGTTTTAAGCGATTATTACGATTAATCACGCGGCGGTAGAGATCGTTCAGGTCAGATGTAGCAAAACGTCCACCATCCAATTGCACCATGGGGCGCAAGTCAGGCGGAATAACCGGTAAAACAGTCATAATCATCCATTCAGGACGATTACTTGATCGTCTAAAGGCTTCCACGACTTTTAGTCGGCTGGTCGCTTTTTTCCGTTTTTGTTTGCTGCGTGTTGTTCTTGCTTCTTGCCACAAACTTTCAGCCAAAGCATCAATATCAAGGCGTTTCAAGATGTCATGAAATGCTTCAGCACCCATGTCTGCTTTAAACACATTTCCCCAGCGTGATTTCAAATCACGATACTGTGATTCACTTAGGAAAGTAAATGGCTGAAGTTCATAGAGCTCATCACGAAGTTGCGCATTTTCAGTTTTGGTTAATTCTTCCTGGTCGTCTAATTGAGCACGTTTTTGGGCAGATTCTTCTTCAAATCTTGCGCGTACTTCAGCCTTTTCGTTGTTCAGGCGTCGTAAAGCGGTTTCTTTTTCTGCATATAAAGATTCTTCAAGTTTGTTGGTATGTTCCGAAACAATTTCTTGAATCTTGGAAATATGTGCAGATACGACTTCGGTATTAGGCTCAACAACCACCTTTTCCTGATTGTCTGCGTTAAAAACAATTGCTTTTCGAATGGTTTTGCCAATCTTTTCGTTTAGTTCGCGTTCAATGCGTTGACCTTCCGCGATCGCAGGGCCAAAAAGACCCGCCACACGTTCATCATATTCTGCATTCAGTCTTTCGATTTCTGCGTCAATTTCCTTCACACGTGCATCACGGGCTTTTTTAAGCACAATAATTTCTTCGTTTAGCTGGCCGGACAATTCATGTTCAGAAATACTAATTTCATCTTCAAGGCGTTTCAAGGCCTTTTGGCGCGCGTCTTCGTCAACATAAGTAACGATATACTGCGCGAAATATAAAACTCTGTCTAAATTCCGTCGGGAAATATCAAGCATCAAACCCAGATAAGAAGGAATTCTGCGGGTATACCAAATATGCGCCACTGGCGCGGCAAGTTCAATATGCCCCATGCGTTCGCGACGAACAGATGACCTGGTTACTTCTACACCACATTTATCACAAACAATTCCCTTGTATCTTGGGTTCTTGTATTTCCCACAATAGCACTGCCAATCTCGTGTTGGTCCAAAAATAGCCTCACAAAACAAACCGTCTTTCTCAGGCCGTAAACGACGGTAGTTAATTGTTTCCGGCTTTAATACTTCACCATAAGACCAACTGCGAATGACCTCGGGTGAGGCTAGATTGATACGAAGTGCTTCCATTCCTTTAGCTTCCACTCATACCTCCTGTTGATGAGGATAAATTAAGACATAAAAAGCCCACTGGAAATTGCGTTTTTCCAGAGCTTTTTACTCGTTAATACAAATTGCGCAATTTTTGATTATAGCGCGTGTAGATTGTGTGTGTCAAGTTTTTCGTCAATTTATGTCAGCAGAAGTTTAAAAGTGAACCGATAACACTTCAAAAGTGAACCATTTAAACTTTAAAAGTGAACACCTCAAGACAGGGGATAATTTATGAAAAAAGAGGTTTACCATGAAAGAAGAACTTTAACCTGTTCAAGGGTAAATCGCTTATGGATCTGGGCCATGGTAAACCTCTTTTTTCATAAATTATCCCCTGTCTTGAGGTGTTCACTTTTAAAGTTTAAATGGTTCACTTT